>CAKUWP010000012.1:0-66312 GCA_934699525.1 uncultured Bacilli bacterium | reverse complement strand
GACGGACAAAACCATCAAAAAGTTGCTAAGTTTTAAGCTTTAGCACCATGTTTTAAATTTATTTACCAAAGTCAGGTTCTATTATAGAAGAGAGGATGATTTTTGCATATGCCCCCGCATCAAAGTAACGGCAAAATTTCTTTGGAATAATATTTTTTCGTCGAACCAAAGGGAGTTCCGTCATGGTCCAAATTCTTGGCCCAGTCTTTTAAATCCAGCGTCATGTCCTTCCCTTGTTTTGCCTTAAGCAACAATTCGTGGACTTCGAGGAAGTCTTGATGGGCTTGTTCAAAAAGGTCTTCTACGGAAGAAAGACGTTCTTCTCCACTGACGGGATCCTTCCAAACCGAACGGGATTCATTCAATATGTCCAAGGCTTCAAAAGGCTTAAGAGAAGGGGGATAAATCAAAGAATAAGGCTTCGATTTCGCCCCCAAAAGAGGTTTTAGCAAGGCGCGCTTTATCCCCTTTTTGGACCAAAGCAAGCGAGACACCTGGTTATATTCCCGATAAGACTCTTCAAAAGCCGTCTCTTTTAAAGGAACGGTAGCGGTGTCTTTCCATAGCTTGGAGGCCCAGGCCTGTTGCTTTTTGCTTAACTCCCCCATCGTCTTGTCCGGACGGATAAAAAGCCCGTCTTTTTTCGCGATGGATTCATCCATCAATGTTTCAAAGAAACCATGGTAATAAATGTAAATCCCCGCGTATTTGCCGTTTTCATCAAAACCTGTACGATAAAAGACATATGGGTGGACGATACGGTCTAAGCTAAAATGCATCAAGAGGCCATCAAGATAAGCGAAGAGGAATTCTTTTTGTTCTCCTTCTACTTTTTGGGCTTCTAATAGCATCGGACCATAGACTTTTTCAATGGGCGTATGATGCATCATTTCTCCCCAGGGGTTTACATCGTTCTTATCTTTTCGGGGACGAAGGGGGTTGGTCCCATAGGCCATGAAAGGATCGGGGCCTTGGGTCCCAGCTAAAACCGCTCCTTCCCAAGGAAGTTCTTCCTCGGGAAGGTAACGCTTTGCAAAGGTATAATGGGCTAAAATGCCTGGCATCAGTCTTCCTGTCCTAAGGCTTCTAAGCCTTTTGCAATCTTGGTTTTCTCCGTTTTCACATTTTTAACGAAGACGAAGATAATGGTGGCAATAAGCAAGCAAACCATCGCGTAGGCTGGAACGATTCTCCAGGAGAAATTCGGAATAAGAAGCAAGGATCCTAGCACAATGGGGGTAACGGTTTGAGCCGCCATGGAAGAGGCATAATAATAGCCGGTGAAGGCGCCGATTTTCTTCTTCGAGCAAAGCTCAACAACCATCGGGAACGAATTGATGTGGACGAGTGACATCCCAAAGCCTTTGGCGGCAAAAACGACATAAACGTAAATCGGCATCGAGCCATTGGGGGCGAAAGTGAAGGTCAATATGGTCCAAACGGCGTAAGAAGCTAGCGTCAAGGCAAGGCCGCCCCAAAGCGTCCACTTACGTCCGATTTTTGAGGCGATGAGGCCACCGAGAACAAAGCCAACGACGGAGCAAATGCCACCAATTAACGTGCACATGCTCGTTTTGGCCGTGTCGGTTCCTAAATAAGACATCGCATAGTTGGCTAAGAAGGTGCTGACGCCATTTTCCGCCATAAACCAGAAGAATTCGGCGCCAAGAATCAAAAAGAGCATGCGACGATTCGCTTTGGAAAGCGGTTGATCGTCGTCCACGATTTTTTCTTCGATGGCCGCCATTTCTTCTCCACGGGCCATCTCGTCACGAAGTTCTTCTTCTAGCTTATTTTCTTTAATGGTGAAGAACAAAACGAGGGCGCTAGCAACCATCAAGACGCTAGCAAGCAAGAACGGGGTTTCGATGACCCAGAGATTGTGATACTGAGGATTGCTCGGGTCTTTGATGTATTTGGATACAACAAGGAACATGCCAAGAACCGTTGCGACCGCTCCACCTAAATAGCCCATAACATTGATGAGACCATTAGCGCGGCTGCGAAGGGGTTTCGGAGTGATGTCTGGCATCAAGGCGACGGCCGGGTTGCGGTACATCATGCCAAACAACAAGACAATGGCCATCATCGAAATGACACCGATGATGTTATTGAGATGGAATAAAAGAGGAATGAAGGGCATGGCAATGGCGCAAACGAAGGTTCCGGTAAGAATGAAGGGCATGCGCTTGCCGATTTTTGTATGGGTTTTATCGGACAAATGGCCAAAGATCGGCATAAGGATCAACGCAGCCAAATTATCCATCGCCATCACGATGCCAACGAGATATTGTACTTGTTTCGATTGGACGGGATCGGTGATGTCATAGCCAAAAGCGCGACAGAACATGTCGCTTAAGAAGGCCGGGCACCAACCATCATAAACCTGCCACATGAGCAGGATTCCGAAGAAAGCAAAACCAATAAGCATGGTTCGCTTAACATTGAGCTTAAACCCCGTTTCCGGAGAGCCCGAAGTTTGTTTTGTCATATATACTCCTTATATGGTGCTACTATTTTAAGCAAATCTTAATGAAAAGCAATCAAAGAGGCGAAGAATAGGCACTTTCTAAAAAGTGTTATATTATATTAACAATCAGAAAGGAAGTTCTTTTATGTTTCAAATTAAGTTATCCATCGATGGAATGCGTTGCGGCCAATGTGAAGCCCATGTTAAAAGACAACTCGAAACGATAGATGGGGCTTTGCTGGTAAAGGCTTCTCACATCAAAAATGAAGCCACAATCCTCTCTCCTCGTTCTATTAGCAGGGAAGAATTCGAACAGGCCCTTGCTTCTTCTGGGTATCGGATCGAAGGATATCAAATGGAAGAAAAACCAAGTCGCGGCTTCTTTTACAAGAAAAAAGAGGCGAAATATTTAGCCTCTAAAAATAAGTCCGTCTAACGATTCTTTTTCTTCATTTTGAACCGTCTTCGTTTAGAAGGCGGGTATCCACCTTTAGAAGAATCCCATTCATAACGAGCTTGCCGAGCTTCTTCCGCTTGACGGGTCCATCCACCGACCCGCCATTCCAAGCGATCGAAGGCGGATTCAAAGGGATTGGATTTTCCGGCAAAAACAAGAAGGAAGAAGAAAGGAACTAACGTTCCAACAAAGGTCATCGCGATAAGCCCGTATCGCGTCAAACGAGACGGGAGAAGGAAGGCGCATGCAATTCCTACAAGGATAAAAGTAATAACGAGGGCGCCGAAGCAAGGAAGATAGGCCTTTTGAACCATTTCTTTCGCTCCCCCCGTTTTTTGGTATCCGATAATCAAAATAATTTCTCCCCCGACAACTAGCAAAATAGGCCCGGCAAATCCCGCCGGAGAAGCAGAAAAAAGACAAGGGAAAACAAAGGAACAGGCAAGAAGGACAATGCTGCTAGTCCCCAAAAGAACTCGGGAGGTAGCGCTTCTAGATTGGGCGAATAAAAGAATGGAAGAGGGAAGAAATGCCCAGGCAAGCAGCAAACAAAAGAGGAAGGCGTGATTTTGAAGCAGGGAAATTTGGTAATATTGCCCAAAATACGGGGCAGATAAAAGAGTCCCCGCCAAAAAGGGAGTAGAATGCCAAAGCAAAGCGGAAGAGAATCGGCGCCAGGAAAAGGAAATTTCCCACGGAGAGACGATGGGTTCTGATGTTTTTATCGCTTTTCTTTCCCTCCACTCTCCAAAAACAGGGAAAGCTGTCAGAAAAAGGAAGCAAATAGACGACCCGTCCATCAAGAAGACTCCCGTGACTTCGCTAAGAGAATGCAAAGCAAAAACTAGCGAAGCGAGAAGGCAATTTAAAGCAGTGCGCGAATGTTTCCCCACGAGTTGGAGGGCGCAAATGCAAAAACAAACAAAGCCAAAGACCAAAAAGAAAGGACTCATGACCCCATAACGGAACACCAAATCCGCATAACCACCATCCATGGGAAGGGGCATCCCAAATTTCACCGTGTTTAAATAACGGATGTAATAATCGGAGTTTCGGTAGCCAAACCCAAGCAACACCCGCCACCAAGAATCGAAATTGGAAAAAGCAAACGACCACATCTCCGCGCGACCTTTTGCCGAACCGCCGCCTCCAAAATTTCTAGCAATCATGGGGAGCAACCCCTTCATGAGATAGGTTCCATCGCTTTTTAACGGAACAAAGCAAACAAGAACTATTCCCAAAATCAAAAGGACCGTCACCCCAAGGGCAATTCCGTTTCGCACGGGGTGAGAACGGACCGTCAAAAAGAAACGATGAATCCAATAAGTGAGGAGATAGAACGTGCAGGCGATGATGCTTGTTTTCGATAAGCTAAGAAGGAGGAAAACATAGAATACGCTACCGACGATCGGCCAATAAAAACGAGGGCGGTCCGAATTCAAATAGCCCACGCAAATAACAGCGATCATCAAGGACAAACCAAACGTATTGCGATTCCAAAAAAACGATTGAAAATACGGCAGTCCTTCTTCCTCTCCAAATAAAATCTTATGAAGGAAAAGAAATTGGTTCCATTCTTTGAACAGGGAATAAATAACGGAAATGGCCATGACCGTCAGCATCCCATAGCAGAATGCGCGCAGGATGCCCCGATAATTACAGGCTTGGGGAGCAATGCCGATAAAGATAAAAAAGGTGGTAACCACTGGAATAAAGACTAAAGCGCTATGGAGTTTTTCTCTTAACCCCCAGACGAAGAAGAAATCCCCGTTTTCTCCGCTATGATGGACTTCGGCGGGAAAAATAAATATGGCAAGCAATCCCAAAAGAAAGAAAATCAGGCAGCAAATCGAAAACAAGGGTGATAAGCGGAAAAAAGAACGTCTTTTGGCCAAAACCAAAAAGGATCCAGCAATAGCTAGATAACAAACAAACGTGATCGAAATCTCCGTCGTGGTCATGCTGGTAATCGGAAAGCCTTCATTGAAGAAGCCTTTATCGTTCACAATCCACGCAGTAACGGCTAGCAATAGAAACAGCAAGAACCCTAATAGAATGTCACGTCGTTTTCGGTTTTCCCTCTCCCCGAATTGGTTCATGTGCTAGAGTCTACCCTGTTTTCTCTTATAGGTCTAGCAAAGGACTTAACCTTGGATAGCAAAAACCACCCCAATTGGGGTGGCATTTTGTTTGCTGGTGGCCCAAGGCGGGGTTGAACCGCCGACACACGGATTTTCAGTCCGTTGCTCTACCAGCTGAGCTACCGGGCCATACGCCTGGCGGACCATACGAGATTCGAACTCGTGGTCTCTTCCGTGACAGGGAAGCATGTTAGGCCGCTACACCAATGGTCCAACTCCTGCAAGGCGCGTTACATATTATCCAAAAGCAAAAGGAAGAAATCAAGCGTTATTTTCTCTTTTTTCGAATTTAGGAAAATCGGCTTATCGTCGGAAAACTTGAAAGAAAAAATCACCCTCTTTTCGAAGGCGAATTTTTCGTTTAAATGACGCTCTTTTTTTCTTCGGTTTCAGGGCAATAATCGAAATGGAGATTGACCAAGCACCCGAAGCAAAGGAGGATGAACATGAGTCGGCTTGCGCCATACCCCATCCAGTATTCAAAGTCCCCAATATGGTTGCTGGCATTGAAATGGGAATAGGCGTTGAGAATCGAGTAGCTGTCTTTCGTAGCACCCGCGAAGAAGAACGCGGCGGCGGAGACGATGAAGCAAACCCAATACGGCCAGAGGTTATCCCCGTCTAACGCCTTTTTAAAATAGAAATAAAGGCATCCGATCGATCCAAGCAAGGCAATGCAATAGATGATGCCAACCACGATATTGACGGAACCTTTTTGGAAGCAATAAACCATGCGGGTGATTTCATAGGCGATAACCGCCAAGGTGGAGGCTTCAACCAAGGCGATGTGGCATGCTTTCTTGCGGAGCAATAAATCCATCAAGAAACCGAGGAAGAAAATCAAGGCAACGATGGAGAACACCAAAGCGATTCTAGTTTCTCCGCTATGCAAATACGCATCGACGGCTTCGCCGGGGCGAAGGTAATCGAGTCTCCAGTTCCTTGCGGCGGGGTCACTAGAAGCAATGCCGTAATTAATTAAAGGAATCAGACAAAGCACGCTCACAAGGATGCAAATGAAATAATACCAGTTGAAACGGAACTTCTTTTTCATTTTTCTTCCTCCTTGGACTTGCTATCGATTTGGGCCACTTTTTCGCGATAAGCTTTCTCTTCTTCATCATTGCAAAGGACGAAGTGTCCGGGAAGGATTTCACGGAACGTCGGTTTTTGAACCGAATAATCGTGGGCTTCCGCGGGATTATAGATTTTACGTTCGCGGGAGCTTTCCGATAAGGGGTCCGGCTTAGGAATAGCCGAAAGCAATGCTTGGGTATAAGGATGGAGAGGGTGATGGAAGAGCTCGTCAGAAGGAGCAAGTTCCACCATGTTCCCAAAATACATGACGGCGATGCGGTCGCAGAAATACTTAACAACCGAAAGGTCATGGGCGATGAATAGCATCGTGAGGTTCATGTCCTGTTTGACTTCGTTAAGCAAATTAAGGACTTGAGCGCGAATGGAGACGTCAAGAGCTGAAATCGGTTCATCGCAGATTAAAATCTTAGGATTCATGACCAAAGCGCGGGCAATGCCGATACGTTGACGTTGGCCGCCCGAGAATTCATGAGGATAACGGGAAGCATATTCGGGAATTAATCCGACACGTTCCAAAACCTTGGCAACGATTTCCCGGTTCTTCTTCTTATTATATAGCCCTTGGATATGAAGGCCTTCGCAAATGATGTCTTCGACGGTCATACGGGGATCAAGCGAATCAATCGGATCCTGGAAGATCATTTGGATTTGCTGACGAAGCTTTTTGGAAGAGTGGCGATTATCGTAACGAATTTGCTTAATTAAAGCCTCTTGCTCTTTCACGTGAAGATCCAAAGCTTTTTGCTTCTCGGCAATCTTCTTATCGTAACGAGTTTGAATCGCTTCTTTTTCTCCCGGAGCATCGGAAGCATCGCTTAATTCGTTATGCTCGTCTTCCCGCCACTTTTTGATTTCTTCTTTCGCGTGGATTTTGCTCCATTTGATTTCTTTTTCGTTGTAGCGAGAGCCCGCGGAAATGCGGACGCCTTTGTAATAGATGGCCCCGCTGGTGGGTTTATAAAGTCCGATGATCGAACGCCCAGTCGTCGTTTTTCCGCATCCAGACTCGCCGACGATGCCGAAGGTTTCACCTTCTTTGATGTCGAAGGAAACGTCATGAACGGCTTTGGTTTTATATTCACCGCTTTGGAAGAAAACCTTTAAGTGACGAACGGAAAGAATCGTGCGGTCTTTGGCAAGCTGAGGATCAACGGTCACGCCTTTGGGGGCGATGATCTTCGCGTTCCATTCTTGGCCATTCAGTGCTTCTTCGTATTCTTTCTTCTTGCGGAGCTTTTCTTGTTTTTTAGGAGAAAGCTTCTTTTCGGGCTTAGGCTGCTTTTGCTTCGGTTGCTTCGGCGATTTGGGTTCCAAAGTCGGCTTTTTAGCCGAATTAGCTAGATTTTTGGGGGATACATCCGATTTTTTCATTGTTGTTCCTCCTTCGTGGCAGCGCGCTTTTTCGCATTTTCAATACGAGTAGAAACGATTTTGGGCATCTCAACTTTCGGAGCGCGTTCATCCAAAAGCCAAGTGGCGGCAAAGTGGGTTGGACTTAACTGGAACATCGGCGGTTCCTTCTTGAAGTCGACGGCCATCGCATACTTAGAACGCAAGGCAAAGGCATCGCCCTTCGGCGGGAATAGCATATTCGGCGGAGTGCCAGGAATCGCATCGAGCTTTTCTTTGGAATCGACGTCGGGAATCGAAGAAAGCAAGGCCCAGGTATAAGGATGAGCCGGCGAATAGAAAACGTCTTTCGAGGTTCCGTATTCGACGATCTTACCAGCATACATCACCGCGACGCGGTCCGCCATATTGGCGACAACACCCAAGTCGTGGGTAATGAAGATCACCGACATGTGGTGGGTCTTTTTCAAGCGATTGATGAGTTCGAGAATCTGCGCTTGGATCGTAACGTCCAAGGCGGTAGTCGGCTCGTCGCAAATCAAGACATCGGGTTCCGCCGTAAGGGCGATTGCGATGACGATGCGCTGACGCATACCACCGGAGAATTCAAACGGGTATTGGTTGAAACGTCTTTCCGGTTCGGGGATACCGACTTCTTTCATGATTTCAAGAGCACGTTCTTTGGCTTCGCGGTGAGTGACGCGGATTTCGCCTAAATACCGGCGGTGTTCTAAAATCAAATCGCCATAGGCTTCGCGGAAATGGGAGAAAAGACGTGCCATGATGGGGGTCAATTTCTCCTTGTGACGGGCAACGATTTCCTTTTTGCGAAGACGAACTTTGGCCCTTGCTTCTTTTTTGGCTAAACGTAAAGCCTTGCGGTCCTTCTTCACGTCTTGCGAAATTTTCATGCAAAGGGTTTCCCCTTCGACTTTCGCCTTCACGATTTCTTGATGATAAGCTTCGATTTGGGCGTCGCATTTTTTATCTTTGTTTTTTAAGGCCTGGGCCATTTTGATTTTGGTCTTGATTTCGGCGATTTTCTCCTTCATCTCCGTTTTTTGGAGTTGGAGCAAACGGCAATCGTTTTTATAGGCGATGAATTCCTCGTTGATGAGCTCATCGTAATACCGCTTCAAATGATTGCCTTGAATGATCATGACTTCGGTCATTTGCTTGCCGATTTTCATGATGGGGTTCAATGAAGAAAGCGGATCCTGGAAGATCATGCCGATCTTGGTTCCACGAATACGGTGGAATTCGTCTTCGGAAATTTTGGTCAAATCTTCCCCTTGATAGAGGACCGAACCCGAATCGATGCGGGCCGATTTTGGCAAAATGCCCATAATCGTTTTGTTGGTGACGGATTTTCCAGAACCAGATTCGCCGACGATACAAAGGGTTTCTTCTTTGTATAAATCAAAGGCAACCCCGCGAACTGCTTGGACACGGCCCTCATCGGTTTTGAAAGATACGCGGAGATCGCGCACCGAAACGACGGTTTCGCGGCCTTGGGGGTCGCCACCGGTTTCAAAAGGATAATGAATGGTGTTAGGCATATTATTCGTCCGCTCCTTTCAGGCTCGGGTTGAACGCGTCGCGCAAGCCGTTTCCAAAGAGGTTGAAGGCAATCATGATCAGAATCATGACGATAGATGCGCAGATAATCATATACGGATAATTGGTCAATTGACCTTGAGCATCGCTTAAGGTGATACCAAAACTCGTGATGCCATTTTCGTACTGGAGAAGACCTGGCAGCAAATAAGCAACGTTGGCTTCGGTGAAGATGACGGAAGGAACCATGAGGATTGCACCCGTGACGATCGTTCCGACGCCATTAGGAAGAATGTGTTTGAAAATCAAGCGAGCGTCACTTGCACCCAAAGTTCTGGAAGCAAGGACGTATTCTCTTCCCTTATACCGATAGAATTGACTTCGCGTCATTCCGCTAACGCCCATCCATCCGGTCATGCAAAGAGCTAATAGCAACGTCCAGAAGCTTGATCCGGCTAGCAATACAATCAACGTCATCATGACAATCCATGGCATACCACCAAGAATTTCAGTGATACGTTCCATGATCATATCGACCCATCCTCCGAAATAGCCGGAGATGGAACCCCAGGTCAAACCTACAAGAATATTGATGGAGGCGGCCAATAAGCCAAGGCCAAGGGAAGTTAAGAGTCCAGAGAAGACGATTTTGAAGAAGTCTTGTCCGTTTTGGTTGGTTCCGAAAAAGAATTTGGGCATGGCACAATTGCCAAGGTATCCAAGTTCCCAATAATAACGGTACATGGAAACACGGGCAACGACTTCTTGACGAACCGCTTCGGTGGCTCCAAAACCATACTTAACCCAAGTATAGGAAATAATTTCGCGAATCGGACTGCGTTCCTCATCCAAAATCTTATATTGGGTATCCTTCACTTCGACGTTTTCAACGCCCAACTTGAAGTCATTCCAATCAAAATCAATGAGTCCTTTTTTGTCATAGCCTTCAAGGGTGCCGCCAGAAATAACCATGATTCTTTCTCCGTATGCCGCTTCATAATAGTCGTAGCGGAATCGGCCTGTTTGAACCTGGACATCCGTCAAAGTGCGTTTGGCGGTTTTATAAAGGGTATAAACCGTCATATCGAGATTGTCGGTATCGTTGTCGTTAATTTTCTTTTCATTGGCAGCTTCTTTTTTCACTTCTTGAACCGGATCCGAGAAAGAGGCGACTTCGCCTTTTCCACTCACTTCCACGGAGGTTAAATAGGCAGAGTTCGCGCAGTCGGCAATGTCATAGGGCTTCAAAGCTAAGATGAAACGCCCATTTAGAGCGGCCGTATCATCCGCGGAAGCAAAATCCGCTTCCGCTTTTAATTTGGCCGAAAGAGATTCCCCGGAAAGCGATTCGCACCCAAGCAAATTTTTCTCTTCCGTCACCGCGTAAGTCTTGGTTTCGGAGGAGCCGGGAGCTGTCGTTTCAAAGAGAATGGAAGCATAAAGAGAAGGCTCCGCCACCATGGATTTTTCTTTGTATAAATCAGCATTGAAATGGAAATTGAAGCTAATTTCATCCGCGAGGGTGAAATCAAACTTGGGACTTGCAACGCCGCTAGCTTCCCCACTAAATTGCCCAGAAGCATCTTTTAATTCGGCGGGCATAATTTGATAGGAACCGCCCTTTCCATACTTCAAGACGGAGTCACTGGTGCCGCTCACCTTGGAGGTTTTCTTGACGATAGAGTCTTCAATGGATTTGCCATTGGTAATGATAGCGGACGAAAGATATTCTTCTTCATCGGGAAGTCCGGTGGTCGGGTTAATAACCGCAGCTTCGATAATGCCGGTTCCGTCTAAGAATCCATTGGCATTGTTAAACCACTTCGGCGGAAGATATTTGGCTCCAGCAACCGGAGTTTGGATGTCGTTGCGGTCGGCAATAGGAACAATGATTGCCATCGAGATGACAAGGAACAAAATCCCCGCGGCAACGACGCTAGAACGGTTCTTGACGAATCGTTTCATGGCGTCTTTGAAAAAGGTGGTAGGTTTCGTTTCGAATTTGGTGTCGTGAATTTTCTTGTCTTGTTGGGCAAGCACAAAGTCGGCTGCCGTGATTTCCTCAGAGACGTCCGGGGAGGAATGAACTTTATTGTCGTTTTCCATGAATCGTTCTCCTTTTTTATTTACGGCTGCCCATGCGGATGCGGGGGTCGACGATGCCATAGCTCAAGTCGATGATAAGAGTGGCAAATAATCCGATGGTCGTATAGATGGCCATATCGACCATGACAACGGAATAGTCTCGGTTCGTGATACCGTCGACGAATAGACTACCGATGCCAGGGATGGCATAGATTTGTTCCAAGACCATCGAGCCCGATAAAATCGAGATAAATTCCCCAATGATCATCGGAACAATCGGAACCATCGAATTGCGGAGGGCGTGACGAACCACGGATTGACCGCGGGTCAAACCCTTCGTACGTGCAAGGAGCAGGAATTCGCTGCCCATGACTTCGGTAAGCTCGGCGCGAGTATAACGAGCAAACGAGCAGATGGAGCCAAAGCAAAGCGACATGACGGGAATGATGTACCCTTTGATTGCAAGCAACGGATCGGCCGCCGCTTGAGAATCGCTAGGCCAACTCGAGGGGAATCCCGGGATTTTACGGAACCATAGAAGTAAAAAAGAAATCAAAACAAAGCTTGGGACAGAAATGAAAATCATGATGACGGTCGAAATCAAACTATCGACCCACGTGTTCTTCTTCAACGCAGCAAGAATGCCAAGCCCAATCCCAAGAGGAATCGAAATGAGCATCGAAATGATGTTAAGACGCATCGAATAAGGGAGGCGGGTCATAATGATCGAGACGACGTCTTGATTAAAGCCGATGCTCGAGGTGCTGGTTCCCCAGTCCCAACGGGTCACGACATTCAAAAGCCATTGGCCATAACGATGCAAAATCGGATAGGCGCCGTAATAGTAATTGCGACCATCCAAAACAACCGTCTTCAATTTCTCTCTGGCCTCAATGGTCATTTGGAAATAGTCTTTTTCGCTGACTTCATAATAAAAACCAAGTTCAACTTGATGATTCCAAAAGGTAAATTGCTGGACGGCATCGTTTCCACTTGGTTCCAGTGGCAAGCACTGCAAAAGAATATAAGTAAGGGAAAGAATGATGAACGCTGTCAAAAGAATGAACAGGATACGCTCTACAACGTATTTTACGGTATCTTTCATGGACCTTCTTTCTCCGGGATTTTAGCCCAGGCAATGAGTGGATATAAACGGCAATAGAGCCGCCCTTGAATAAGGAACGGCTCTATCAGATTCGACGATTTACTTCGAAATGGGATCCATTCCGAGGTTGGAGAGGTTCGCGTTAGCGAGAATGACCATCGTCTTGGTGTTCTGACGGTTGGTCCCCGGGTAGACCGTGTAAACCAAATAGAACTGAATCGTAATTTTGGTGATCGGATCCGACGCGGTGGCGAGTTGACGGCAATCGTCCATAACCGTGGCTAACGGCATCGTAATCTTGATAGCCGTGTTAACCGTAGAAAGGGTTGCAGCACGGAAGTAGAAACCGCTTTGGATCGTTCCAGCATCATTTTGCGGGAAGATACCAGCTTCGGAGATCGCGAAGGAATATTTGGATTCGCCGAATTTGCCAAGTCCTGCTTCTTCATCTTTTTCGTCGTAGACTGCTTCAGAGGGGTAATCCATCAAGAAGAGGATTTCCTTTTCCGTGGCTTTGATGCCGGTTCCCGTGTCGAGTTGGTTCGGGCCAAGGAAGCGTTGGTTATCGGCTAAGGCCGAGGAGACGCCATTACGGACAACGGTGAAGCCTTGAGAAGCATTCCACAAAGCGTCATAAGCCCAGTGGGCTTCGCTGCCATCGCTGTTTTCGCCATAGACAACCGGGCTAGCAGCAAGGTGATCGGTCGGACGGCCCCAGTTCAAGCAGAAGCCTTGGTTCAAGGCTTGGGTCGTGGAGCAAGTGGACATGAAGTTCAACGGGTCAAGGACGTTACCAGAGACCGCGCCTTCAGCGAAGTCGAATTCGCCGTGGTCCATGATCGTGTAGGTATCGGTATAGGAAGTTCCGCCGACTTTAAGGACGATTTCAAGGGTTAAGCCGATGTCTTTGCAAGCTTTGTTGAAGGCGTTGGCCACATCCGTTTGGATGTATTTGCCGAGGTTATCGATCGTGGATTGATAACGATAGAAACCTTCGATTTGAATCGTATCACCAGATTCGAATTGGCCAGAAGCAATGAGTTCTTCGCCAGCTCTCTTGAAGAAGTTTTCGGCAACGGATTGCGAATAGCCGTATTCATTTCCTGCAATCTTCTCGATATTCTCGATAAGAGCTTTGCCCGCATCGGATTCACGATAAGAAACCGTTCCAGTCGGGTCGATCATATAAGCGTTGGAGAGATAGCCAAGAGCGGCTTTACGTCCAGCGGTCTTAGCAAGTTCCTGGCGGTTGACGGCGAAATAGAAACCGGAGAGGAAGTTTTTGTTGGACATGATGTTCTTAACACCACTCCATTTGCCAGTCCCCGTGTTCACGGTATTGGAATCAGCGTGAGGATAAACTTTGCCATTCGGGCCGAAGAAATAGTTCCATTCCCGTTTGGTGGCCGTGTTCAAATTGATCTTGATAATCGTGGATCCTTCGGTTTGGAGGACCTTATCGGGGTGCTCAGCACGATAAGCCGGCATATCCGTCTTCAAAGCAGAGATAGGAACGGTGCATTCATCGAGTTTGTTCTCTTTGAAGTCCTTCCAAGCGTCTTCGTCGGCCGTGGCGGAGTTACCATAGACCTTTTCTACATAACCGTTGAAGGAATATTGATCCGCCTCGTAATAGGAGGTGTTTTTGGAATAGACCATTTCCTTGCCCTTTTCCCAAACGACCGGGGTATAAGCCCCAAAGCAAAGGAAATTATCGAATTTGGAAGCGCCGGTGCTCATGACGCCGAAGTTCTTGGCCCCATTGATGTCGTTTAAGAATTCTTGGGGAAGAGGCGAATAGAGGGAGGAGCTAAGAGCGGTACGGGCGCCATTGACGCCTTTGGGTTGGTTGAAATGGAAATCAATCGCCGCATAGCCTTCCGCTTCGTTGGACTTTTCCTTATTAATCTTGATGCCGATGTTGGAACTTTGCCAGGCATCTACCCATTTCGTTAAATCCGTGGTTTTGTTGGAGCTGTTGTAAACATAATCATTGGCACCAAAGAAACCGGAAGCATCCGAAACGAGGTCAGAATAACGGGACAATTTGTTGTCAAGCATCGCCTTAAACGGAACCAAATAGTCTTCCGCTTTAACAGCGCGACCTTCGTATTTGGGGTTGTTGGCCCATTTCGATCCCGGAACGGTGTTGTATTTGTAGTTGCCGCCAACGTGCACATAAACACGCCAGTAGGAAGAAGTCACATCGTTACCAGGGTTGGTGGTCTCCGTGTAATCGACAATCTTGTCTTTGTCCGCGCCGGTGCCATAAATCGGGGTGAGCATCGTCGGGGCATCGTCGCGAGAAAGGGAGCCAACCCACTTGTAACCAGCTTGGCTCGCGCCATCCATTTCAACGCCAAAATAGCTCGAAGAAATCATGGAATGGCGTTCGGAAACGTCCGAACCCGTTGCCGTCCAACCATTAAAGGTGCCAGAGTCCACGGAGGTATAGGTGTGGAAATAGCTGCGATATTGCGCACGCGGTTCCACTAAGGTCCCGTTGTACATCATCTCACCATCCATTTTTCCTTCATGGACGCCGAAACCATAGTTGGTGATGTACTTCGTGGATTTCGGGGTGACACGTTGAGAGAACGCCTCGGAGGAGGAGTCATCGTATAGCGGGATGCCGCCTTGGAAATTCATGACGGCGTATTCTTCTAACGCCGCGGTGATTTTGCTCTTTTCTTTCCAATCAAGCTGAGAAAAATCCGTCGAACCGGTGTAAGCATTCGCATCGGTGATGATTTCAAGCCCGTCTTCATCGTATTTGCCATTAGGGTCTTCGGAGCTGGATTGATTCGGCTTCGTGTTTCCGCCGCCGCCATTGCAAGAAGCAAGGACGAGGGTTGCCGAAGCGATCATAATTCCAAGGAATCCGACCGTTTTTTTGTTTTTCATAGGCTTTGTTCCTTTCTTAATTCTATATGCGCACGTAAGCGCGAGGGCGCAAACGTATCAATAGTTAACAACAGAGCGAAAAATTTGCAACGATTATTTTCACGAATTTCTAGCAAATCGGCCGTATTTTATCCATTGTCAATGAATCGAGGTCTCAACCAAGACCAAAAAGAGGATGGCCAGCATCAAAAAGACACCAGCCAAGGAGAGGTATGTCCAAAAAGGAAAGGGATTCTTTCGTCTTTTTTCCATTTGGGCTTCTTCGTAGTCGCCAGCATTGGCGTATTTGGGTTCATCATGATGAGTCCATTGATCCAAAAAACGCGACATCCCGTAATGAAAAACGTCAAAGGTTCCTCGGCGATGGATCCATACTAGCCCTGGCCAAGCAGCCTCCAAAGCAAAGCAAACAAAAAAAGCGTCGCAATACCCGGAAAATCCATAATCCTTCCTTAGAAAAAAGACCAAGCAAAAAGCCACAACGGCTACGCCAAGCCCAATTCCATAATGAGTGAAGATTTTCTTTGCCTTGGGATTCATGCTAGGAATTGTAGGGGCAAGAAAACGAAATGCAAGGGGGGCATCTATGCGTTTACGACCTTTTTGCCATTTCAAAGCAAAGTCCCTGCAAACCGATTTTCCTTGCATTTTTTTCTTGTTCCTTTATCGTATGCAAGCGTATCGCGCGAATTATGGAAAGGAGAAATCCATCATGCAGAAAAGAAATCTTGCCGTCTTCGCGTTAGCGGCACTCTCGCTTGTAACTCTAGTAGGTTGTAGAGAAGGAAAAGGGGACACCCCGGCTTCTTCGAAAACCGAAGAACCCACCTCTTCCACCTCTTCCAGTGGAGCGGTTGCTACTAAAAACCCCGTTACCACGTTGGAAAATTCCTCCATTCGTGCTGGAATGACCTTTTTAGATGCCGGTAGACCCACCACGATTTACGTGGATCCTAGCCGCAACATTGACATCAATTTTGGCGATGGCGGAAGTTTTGTTTTGACCGCAAGTGACGGAACCACTTACGAAGCGGACGAGCCTTTACCCGCCGGAAAATATGAAGTCAAAGGAAAGTTCAACGTCGGCGGCGGACGCATGAAGAGCAACAGCTTCGAATTCAGCGTCACCGAAGGAACGGTTGCCACGGATAAAGGCGTCAATAAATCCGTGACCAAGGAAAGCTTGTCGCCCTATAAATTCATGAATTATCCAGGCATGGACACCCTCGGCCGCGTCAATACTCCGAGCGGATGCATGCCTTCTTTTGGAGATTCCAAAGTTCTCGTCATTCCCGTCGAATTCAAGAACACCAGTTTTGGCACGGTGACGATCTCCGGCACGAACATCGATAAGTCTCAAGCTACCGCCGGCAGAGAAACCGCCAGAGAAATGCTTCGTGAAGCTTTCTTTGCGGAAAACGACAAAACTCAAGAACCGGGCGCCGATGGCAAAATCCCCGACACCACTCCTTGGGAATCTCTCCACTCCTACTACAAAAAAGCCTCGTTTGGCCAATTGAATATTACCGGCGCCGTAACCCCCGTTTACGAATACGGCAAAGGCGACGGTTCTTCTACCGACCCCTTCAAAACGTCCTATTCAGATTCCTTTGCAGGAGTTCTCGCGCAAGAAGCCGTTCAGTATTTCACGACCAATAAAACCGTCATCGATGGCAAACCATTCGATCCGAAAGATTACGATGCGGATGGAGATGGATTCATTGATGGCGTCGAAATGGTCTACGTCACCGACAACCTCACCCCGCAAGGGGAAAACGACAACAGCATTTGGTGGAACTACACAACCTCCACAAATGCCTCCTCGAACAAAAGCTCTCCCTCGGTGGCCCGCGTTTTCTTCTCCCGTTGGGACTATTTGATCAATTCCTATTACAGTGACCACACCTATGACGCCTACGGAACCCGCGTGGACGGGAAGAGCGTCGATGCTCACACCATCGTCCACGAAACCGGCCACATGATGGGTGCCCCGGACTATTACTCTTACGACAAGAAAGAGGGACCCGCTGGTTGCGTCGACATGATGGACAATAACGTTGGCGACCATAACGCCTACACCAAAATGGCGTATGGTTGGGTCGCTCCTTGGGTTGTCGATTATTCTTCCGATGACTTTGAAATCACTCTTCCTTCCTATACCGAAACGGGGAACTTCCTCATCGTTCCGGCCGAAGGGAAGCCATGGAACGGCACACCCTGGGATGAATATGTTCTCATCGAATATTACACCCCGACTGGCGTTAACGAAGAAGATAGCGCCGGCTATGCCGAATGGCAGGTCGCTTCCGCTAATGGCGGTGCGATGTACGGACACGGCGGAACCTATCGCCGCCCGGGACTTCAAATGTTCCACGTCGATACCCGCGCTTCTTCTAAACAAGGCAAGAGCGCCGCGGATGCCAAAGCCAATTACACGGATACCCCGAAAGCTTACGACACGACCACTTCCACTTCCTACGAGTCGAGTGCCAACCGCGTTCACACGAACACCCCGACCGCCAATGGCCGCGCTTCCAAAGACGGTGTCACGGGCGAATTGACCCCGAACCGTGAACTTCACGCGATCTACCCAAGTTCTGAAAACGGTTTGGATTCGCCTTCCTACTACAGCACCTTTGGCTGCATGTCCAACCTCTTCGGATTGAAATCCTATTTCGAAGCAGGCGGCGAATCCTACGGCGACCAGCCCGACACCAAATACGGCAACGACTTCTATTCGCCATCCCGTAACCAAAATTACTTCCCCAATAAGAAGAATTTCGATAACGGCAAGCCGTTCCCCTGGTCCATCGATATCACCGCCCAAACGGATGATTCGATCACTCTCCACTTCGTCAATAACAACGCGATCTAATTGGCGATTAGTCTCTAAAATCCCCTCGTTGTAATCAAAATCGAGGGGATTTTTATTTTTCGTCAACGAAAAGCAAGATTTTGCTTGCCTTTTTTTATTTGCCTTGTAATGTATCGAAGCAACTTCTTTTAAGAAGTTCTTTTTTTGGGACTATACCCCAATAGAACGAAAGGAAAGTTATGAAGAACAAATCACCCTTACGCATTCTCTCCGCCGTCGCCCTCTTGGCCTTTGGCGGCATCGGCATGGTGGCTTGTAATGGGACCGGTGGAACAACCGAGCCCCAAGAAACCACAAGCGAAGACACCCGTGCCTACAACATCTGGTTCGACGACGAGCTCTCCGCGAATTCGACTAAGGTCGAAATCCAAAAAGGATCCCGCTTTTTGCTTTGGCAGCATATCTCGGTCCCCGATGGAACCTATGAACTCGAAGCCAGAACAGAAAACATCAAAATCGATAAGCACGTTATCCAAGCCCTCGATTACGGCGATTTCCGCGTCGTTATCCGCGCGGTTGGGTCTAACGGCAAGAAATTGACCCGTTCGATCAGTGGCAAAGTCATCTCCGAAGAAAAAGCCCAGTTCAACCAATACTGGAAAACCATGCAGGAAACGAATCGTTATCGTGTTTCTAGCGAACTCTCCAACACGGTCGTCCACCTTGGCGATGAAGCTTATGAATATCTCGCCGGCACCAATTCCAAAACCGGAAGCGACGTCTATGGCGGGGCGGTTTATGACAAGGCCACTAGCCACTGGTACTCCTATAGCTATGATTCCGCTAAACCCTCGGCACTAGAAATCGATCCGGGCTACGGCTTATCCATCGCCGACTTCAAGACCCAATCTGGCCTTGCCAACGTTAAAACCTTCAACTGGGTGGAAGTCATGGATGCTAATGGAGCTGGAACCGGCAAATTCTTCCTCCAAGACGATGTAACCGAAGAAAACGGATATCTCTATTCCAACGTGGTCGACCCGCTATATACCAACATGTTCTCTGCTATCTTCGGCAACTGGGTTTCTTTAGTCCGCAGCGAAAACATCGCCGCCAAGGGCATGATTGCTTCTTTAGAGGGAGATGGCATCAAACTGGTTCCCGCCAAAAGCGAAACCGAAGCGATCGAATCTTTTGAAAAGCAAGACCTCGCTTCTTATGTGACCGAAATCGGCGAAGCAACGAATGCCGCCGTTGAAGCTTGGGTTGCTAAGCCCACCTATCCGAAGCAGGTTAACACGAGACTTCTTGGGGAAGCCTTTACTCAAATCGAAACCGAAAAGAATTACACGATTACGACTCGAGGTCTCTGGGTGAACCCGAATACGGGTTATGCCACCACAGCTCCGGAAGGAAGCGAAGGAACCTTCGAGCCCTTCTCCTCCACCACGATGGTCGATCAAGACATGAAGGTCAACATCGTCGGGCAATCTAGCACCAAACAAGTTAACTTCATCAATTTGTCCGGTCTGGATAAAGGCCTTTTCGGCGGAACCTACACGATTCCAGAAACCGGGACCGTCACTGCCACCTATATCAAAGAAGGCAAGCTTCACATGGCAAAGGGCAAAATTGACGAAGAAAACGTCATCACCTACGAAGCCCCAAAAACCGGAAGCGACCTCGCTTCGCTTTGGGGACACGCTGGAACAGCTGAGGAACCCCAAGGTTACACGATCGTCAGCGAGGGCATCCAAAATCTCTTGCCGCTCGTCTCGTTCTCTGGATCCTCGAATTCTTCGAGCGGTACGACATTCGTCTTCAATACCTGCGGCGATGATTTGAATGCCGATGCCAAGCCAAACCTCTTCCTCGTTTCTTGGTCCGATGGTCAAAAGTTCGGTGGCATCAAGCCTTCCGTCTATTTCCAAGAAAGCGATTATCTCGCCCTCAACATGTCGGAAATCTTCTCCTTCCTCTTTGGAGCAGCCGGCAACGAATTCTACATCACCTCGTACTTCTTGCTCGACAGCGATTCCATCACCCTCATGGAAATCCTCCCCTATGCCAATGACGGCTACTACGTCATGGAAACGGTCTGGAGCAATATCGGATCTACGATCATCGATAATGCTTCGCAAGCCTTGCTGAAGTAATCATTACAACACGAAAGGCGCGGAGAAATCCGCGCCTTTTCTTTTTGTCTTATCCTTTGCTATATACAAAAAGCCCCAGGGAAATCCCCGAGGCTAATCGATTAAGCAATCTTAGTATATCCGAAGGCTTGGGTGATTCCTTCCGTTTCAAATCCTTTGCGGAGTTGAATAAGGTAAGTCGTACCTGCAGTTAGGGTTGCATCCAAGGTATCGTCATCCGCGTAGATGCAGGTGCCTTGACGAGGGCTATACCCGCAGTCACTGCCTTCCCCAAGCTTCTTCTTACCCGTCACGTCATATAACGAGAAGGCGGTATCCGCGCCTTTATTTTTGGTTCCACCTAACGAAACCGTATAGAGGCAATAAGTGCCAGAAACAGGAACGGTGAACGTGTAATAAAGGGTTTGATTTGCCTTTTGTTTGGGAGAAAGTTCGGATACGGTGCGCGTTACTCCATCATCCGTTCTTTCTTTGAAATCAAAGGAATAAGGGAATTCGGGCAACAGGCCGTTAACAACCTTATCCACGTGGCTGGTTGTACCTTTTAACGCACCGGCTTGGGTAGAGGCGACCGTGATGGTATACGTCATGCCGGGAATTGTTTGGAATTCCACGTAATCCTCAGTCAATAGGCGATCGGCAAGCGTCACGCGCTTAGTGACGTCTTCACCCAAGAGATTCTTTTCCGCGTAGGTGTAATACAACGTGAAATTCGCTTTCTTATCTCCCGTTAAAGCAAGATGGACATTTTTTTCTTCCGTAGCCTTGTAGGTGAAATATTGGGTTCCACGACGGGTTTGTACCTCAAAATCTTGCGTGATGTCGAGATTTTTCGCCGTCTCTAACGTTTCACCTTCTAGGATCTTTTCAAACCGGAGAATGCTAGATTCCTTGGCTTGGCTCGCCGCGGGGAGAGTCATATCCACGACATATTCCCCAATGGTTAAATGGAAGGTCGCGAAGAAATCGCTGGACTGTCCCGTATAGCCATTTTGAACAGGGCTAGTTTCTGAATTCGTGGAATATTCTTTCGCATCCAAGGCTTTTAAAGAACCATCTTCCTGGACTCTAGACGCCGAATTGAAAGAATAGGAGCCATTGCCCAAGGAATGGGGATAAAGACGATAATCTCCTTCTTCGGTTACTGAGAAGCGAACATAGAAATGATCGGCCTTCTCTTTCTTAAGATAAGGAGTGAGATAGAGTTCTTGATTCAAGGAAATCGAAAGGGCGTTATTCACGCTTAACCCGTCTTTTGTTTCCTCAGAAGTAACTAAGGTTAAAGACGAAGCGGATCCTTGAGCTAAGAAACGAAGAATTTGGCCTTTGGTCAAATGGAGCCGTAACGTTTCTCCGGCAAAGGCGACTTGGCTCACGTTTTGATTCTCGTCTAAAAGGGAAACTTGTTTCAAAGACGCCGGGATTTTAGTTTCATAGAATCCCGTAAAGGGAGAGGTGGCCACGCTATATTTGCCGGTATCGGAAGCTTCAAGGTTAAATTCTCCTTCCAAAGAGGAAATAGAATAAGGATAGGCAAAACGGTCACCCTGAACATAGGAACGATAGCTTAACGAGAAGAGACTAGCGCCGCTTCCAACATAGCCCACCGCGACGATATAATCGCCCGGTTCCATAATGGCTTCCGAGTCAAAGCTCGTTCCATAATCGCCAAATCCATAATTACCGCCCGTTTTCTTCGGTTCGGTTTTTTCGATAACGACGTTATCCGCTTCTCCTTTGGGATAAACTTTAATCGTCTTCGCGTATTCGTCGTTGCCGCCACTTAACGTGAAGACGCAATCGCGTTTTTGTTCTAAGTGAATGAAATAGAAAGAGGTTTCTTTTCGGCAATCTACCGAAGCAACAGCCCCTTCGGTTAAGGCAACAGCACTATTTTCGGTGGTCCCGGGTTCTGGATTGGTTAAGTAGAAAGAAACGCTTTGATTCGCTTTCATCACTTCCCGTCCGCCGATAACGAAATAATAGGTTTTATTGGCAGCAAAATGGAACGTCTTCTTTGAGGTGATCGCCCCACTGAAGGAATCAAATAGGACATAGGAGCCGCCATCTTCTTGGGTATAGATATCAAGATTTACCGAATACATCCCCTGGATTTTTAACCCAATGGCCTTGTCCTCTTCTTTATGGGACGCATAAGAATAGAACTGACGTTGGAAATAGGTGTTTGTTGTCAAAGCCACTTCATCCGTCCCTTGAATGGGCTTGGCTTCGCTGAACCAGTCTTGCTCTTGTTTCAAGCAATTCACGACCAATTTTCCATAGGCAGGATAGGACGGATCCGCATTCAAACGAGCACGAACGGTAAAGCTTTGCCCGGGCTTAACAAAAACGCGGATGCCATATCCTCCTAAAAGACGTTGGGCAGGATAGGTTTCGTAATCATTGGAATAGGAAGAATCCATCCCGAACGGTACTTCTTTGCCACGAGAATCATAAACATCAAAAGTGCCGTTAAAGGAAGCGTAACTTCCTGAGATATCTCGGTCGATTTCCGAGGCACTTTTATCTGCGAAAAGATAGATGAAATCTGCCTTTTCGTCATCGCCTTTATGGATGCGGAGGTATCCCGAATCATAGCCACGACCCGTTTTAAACGTCAAGGATTCGTTGACCTTAATGTCTACGGGGCTTGCTAAGGTATATCCAGGACCTAGTTCTCTCCAAAAAGCATAGAGATCGGCATCTTTAGCAAAAGCCGATTCCAAGTCTGCCTTTTCTCCTTCTCCATTTGGAGCGGTATACCACCCTTCAAAAGCATAGCCTTCTTTGCTGGGGAAGCCTGGATCATCAATGAAACCGCCGCTTAAAACTTCCGCCCTCACATCTTCGGTTTGGCCATGAAGTTCTCCGCCTTCTAGGTGGAAGGTAACGTGAGCGATTTTAGAATCGGAACAGAAAACATTTTGAATAAAGAAGCCGTTATTCTGGTTCTTTTTCGTCTTGAGCTTCAAGAATTCTTCTTCCGTTCCTTCGTAAACAATTTTCAAAGGTTCCGCTCCTTCGGCGAAAAAGCGCATCGGAAGGGATTCGACGGATTTGGATAAGCGGAGCAAGGGAAGGTGGCCCGAAGTCACGATCGTAGAAGCCGAAACCAAATTTTTGGCTTCATAGACGATTTCGTCGAAGTCATTCCCCGCCCCAAAAGCTTCTGTTCCTAAGGATTCCAGGGAAGAAGGAAGAGTAATGGAACGAAGTTTCGGGGTGCCTTTAAAGGCATTTTGTTCGATAGAAAGGACGCTAGAAGGGATTTCGATGGATTCGAGTTCCACGCAGTCTTGAAAAGCCCCTTCATAGGAGCTGGCCGTCCCTAAAGCTTGAATATCGCCTTTATTCTCTGCGACCAGTCCGTTTAAAGCATAAGCATACGCAGGTACGATGGCCTTTTGGATTTTATTGTTCTTCTTATAAGCAGAATAAACGCCATTCACAGAAGTAAAAGCAACATTATCTTCGCTTCGTTTGGCTTGGATCGCAAAGGGGTTGAAAATAGGAAAAGCGGCCTTTACATCTCCGATTTCAAAGGAGAATTCCAACGTATCAAACCAGGCTTCTTCTTGCACATTTTCAAAGGTATAAGAAAGGTAATAAGAAGGTTCAAAATCCACTTCTTTATCCCAATAAATGGAGGAAGTATCAAATAGGCTCGAATAGGCAAATTCGAGTTCGGAAACCGCGTGGAAGGATTCGTTGCTCGAAGAAGAAACGACTTTGCCAGAACTTGGCAATCCATCAAGCCCAACGAAAAGGCGGATGTCCGCGCTTCCATTGCGTTTATCCAAGAAGCAGAAGCCTAAACGAGAAGAAAAACGGGTAAAGGTCGAGGTATCGCCAAAATAAGCCCGTTTCCCCGTTTGGTCTTCTTCGATTTTGCTCGGTTCGCTGCTACTAGAAGAGGATGAGGAGCTAGAACTCGACTGGTTTTCATTTCCTCCTCCGCAAGAAGCAAGGGCCAAGGTGGAAAAAAGGAAGGTTAACGAATAGATACGAAGCGATTTTTTCATAAAAGAAACCTCCAAAAAAGGGGCGCAGGGGCGAATTAAGCAGCAACGCGGTTACAGATGACGCTGGTAGAAAGGTCACCGCTGAATTGAACGCTCAATTGATCAAGGCCGGGGTTATAGGTGAGGACAGCCGTGGCCCCATCTCCCCCACCAAAAAGCTGGCCAAATTCGCAGGTTAACGAATTAGAAGCTAGTTCTCCGCTGACTTTAAGCGCGTTGATTGGGGTCGTTTGGACTCCATAAGTGAAGGAAACCGCTTTGTTTTTGGTGATTTTGAAGCGATAAGCCACCCCACCGCTGATCGTCCCTTCAAATTCGCCGACCATCGTTGAAGTCGTGGCAGCCTTCTTCTTCTCGTAAACCATCGTGGTCGTCACCGAGTCGGCATCAAAGCCGTTATCCGTGAAGCGAGTTCCCGATAATTTCGAGGTAGAGGGATCAAAAATGAGGGTGTAGGTGTTCTTGCCGATATGGAAGACGACTTGCTCATTGACATCGTAATAATAGGAGAAGGTTTGAACTCCGCTAGAAGTCGCGAGAGTTCCCTTGTTATTTTCTCCCAAGGTTAAAATGTTTGAAGTCTGAGCTCCGCCGGCTTTTTCAATATATTCCCCATAAATCTTGGAAGGATTCGGGTTTTCTTCGGCTAAAGTCGACATATCGACGAGAGCGGAATTCTCCACCAAGTACTTCTTGCCTTCGATTTCAATGCGTGAGCCTTCTTCCAAAGAAGAAATCTTGATATTGGCGCTAGCGATGTATTTGCCCTGAATAAAGGCGCGGTAGCTGCCATCTTCTAGCGCATAGACGTAGGTATTGTCCGCTTCTTTGGTTTCCGAGGTCGACAAAGCCTGAACGACGCGCGTTTTGGCGTTGGCGTAATGACGGCCGGTCGCGTTATAGAGTTCTCCTTTAGTTTCGTCAAAGGTTAAGACACCGCTAGGAACATAGGCGTAATTGGCGGTCACGATGTGATAGGAACCAATTTCGCGGAGCGATCCGCGGTCCGCGGGCAAATCGTTGTATTCTTCCGTATAAGCACCGCTTTCTTTGACACGAGAACGATAACGAACGTTGCCGTTACTATCGATATCCATGCGCATTTGGCTATTCATGCCATAGAAATAATAGGATTGGGCAATCGCGAGTTTGCTGTAATCGGGGATACCAGAATCCGTGGTGAAAGTAAGCGATACGGGCTTCTTTTCCGAATCCACGAAGGTAAAGGAAGCCGCTCCGCCACTGCAAGTGCCCGAGCCGCTAACAAACTGCATGTTTTCGCTAAAGGTCAAAACGTAGCTTCCGTCGCTTCCTTTTTCATAGGTGAATGTCGATTGACCCTTGGGAGTTTGGACATATCCCGATCCTCCTCCGAGGAAGAGGGTTTCTCCGCTACTAGACTTATAATAGCCAAACTCTTTAACGATAGAGGCGTTGTTTCCTAAATGAACGAAGTTGCAGGCAGTTTGGAGGAAATCGAGTTGAATGACTTCCGAGCCTTGGTTGGTGAGTCGGCCAAATAATTGGCCGGTGGATTCTCCTTCCACCACAAGATGCGACCCATCGCTCCACCAAGTTAAATCCGTGTCGATGAAGCCCGTGTCCTCAAAGGCAAGACCGGTTCCATCCGCGTTGAAATAGAATAACGGCATATTGGCTCCACCATAGAAATAGCCAGCGTATTTTGCCGAATAGAACCATCCATCATAGACGTCCATCGACGTATTAACAGGCATGTAGGGACGATAACGATCTTCCCCATTTTCATCGTAAGCAATGCCGATTAGGTTATGGCCTTCGTAGGCATAGGGCTGATCCTTGAGGACCAAATTGGAGCCAAGATTCACTTCATAAACGGTCTTTTCGTCGGTCCCATTATTCGCATGGAGGGTAATCGTTCCTTTTTGGAGACGATTTTTTGCCCAGGTTGCAAACCCGTCCACACGACTTGGGAAATGACCTTCACTTAAGTCCCAAGCATAGGAATCAAAGGAATTCGCGTGGAAGAATTCTTTTTTCAAATCCTTCATTTCAATGGCTTTCCCCGACCCATATCCATAGGTGGAAGCCGTGGAAAGTTCATTGGAAGAAAGATAATAATTCTCGCGGTTCAAGCTCTTCTTGGAAGTACGTTCCATGTCGAAACCGCCTTCCTCGTATTGGGTATAGCCCAAGATTTGCCCCGCAGAGATGTAATCTTTGAAAGCTCCGGCACGCGAAGTTTTAATGCGTTTCGCCGCGACGATGTTGTGCATCATCGCCGTTTCCACTCCGCTATTGCCAACTAGGCCACCTGCCACCGACATCGTTTCGCCAGCAAAGGTCGCTTCGACCAAATCGACGTTAACGACAGTATTCACAACAGAGCCATTGAAATAAAGATAACCAACTGCTCCTCCAGCTAGATTTGGGGCTTGGATGGAGGAAGAATGAATATAGGAATTGTTGAACCAGGTGTAGCCTTCGTTGAAATTGGTCCAGGTTTCGCCAACTAAACCTCCTGCGCACCCATTCGTCGTTTCAATCAAAAGATCGACGCTCGAATCGATGCTATCCATTAAGACCGTCGTGCCCATCGTCGCATAGGTATGGCCAGTCACGCCGCCCGCCGAAACGGAATCCTGATTGGAAGAAACGTTATCTTCCATATGGATTTTGCCTTTGACGGTTAAATAACGGAGTTCCGTATTGACGGGGTTATCGTAATCCTTCGGGGTTTCGATTTCGCCGGCGAAGATGCCGCAATAGCCACCCTGCTCTCCCGGAGTCGCCTCGATATTGCCGTCGACAACGAGGTTTTCGGCAACGCCACTAAAATCGGCAAAAAGGCCGTAGCGATCCTTTTTTAGGGTTTCGTCAATAACGTATTTAATCGTGTGCCCATTGCCATTAATGTGAGCAAAAACAGGCGCGGCTTTCGAACCCAAAGGCTCATAATGGCGAATGGAAGTCAAATCTAAGTCCTTCTTAAGTTCCACGTAACGGATTTCCGTTCCCGTAATGAGGGGCTCCAGTTCTTCCCAATGGTCCGCATTTAAAGGAACATAGGGATTTTCCTTGGTTCCGTTTCCGAGCATATCGCCCGAAGGGTTAATCGTAACGTCTTCGCTTCCGCTGGTGGAGGAGGAAGAATCTCCCCCACCGCAAGAAGTGAGTCCTAGAGCGAATAAGCTGCTAAGACACAGCAAATGCATCGGAATATGTTTCATAAACGCTCCTTATTCTGCGTTCGGATCAACTTTCATGAACTTATCGATAATTTCGTAATATCCAACCATGGCTTCGACGGAAACGATGCCGCTATATTCGCCTTTATCATCATTAAGAAGGCTGAATTTCAAGGCAATTTCCGTGCCATAGGTCGCTTCCGTCTTGTAGCAATAGGCAAAGCCTTTGCCATCCAACGTGTAATTGCCGTCATTCGTGAAGGAGGCATTCACATAGGCCGTGAGTTGTTCTGCCGCCCAGGCAATCGCATCTTCTTTCGAGGCGATTTCTACGGATGCTCCCCAAGCAAAATAGATACGATCGCCAAGTCCATATTGAGCCAAGACGCTTTGATAGGTCGTCGTCATGTCTTCGCTTTCGACAGAAAGGATCTTCTCCGAACCGCCAAGGGCGAGGTAATTCATATTGAGCTGGTACTTGGTGTTCATCGCGCCGGTGTTCCAGGCAAGAAGCTGCTCGTTGGCCACGACGAGGTCGCGGTACAAAACGCGTCCCATGACAACGATATAGGTGGTTTTGGAAGAATAGGAGACCACAACGGTTAGAGAAGCGCTTTTGTAGGAAAGGTCACCCTCTTTGGCTTCGGAAGCCATGTTATATTGGGTCACGAAGGATCCGTCGGATTTCTTAACCAATTTGGCCTCGAATCCCGCATCGGTCAATTGCTTCGTATACGTTTTGACGAGGTTTTTGCCAGAATCCACGATTTGGAGGACTCCGTCGTATACCGCTTCGTCATATTGGGCATCAACGCCACTAGGGAAGGGGAGAGCGGCTCCCGCTTCTTTGAAGGTGGCTAAATAAGAGGCGGCCGTAGATTGGAAGGTGCTCGGGGCAGGGAGATAATCGGGAGAGGCAAGATAGGTCGCAAGTTTGCCCGTCGGGGTGGTCGTACCCATCGCGGTGACGGTTCCGCGATAATTCACGCGGCCCCCGTTGTCGTCGACAAGTTCAATCGTGCAGACGATTTCGGCTAGGTCATCACTGATAAATAAATCAAAATCATTGGCCATCGAGGCATAGGAAGAACGAAGTCCGAGGACCGGAAGCCAATAAGAAGCTGCGGCCATCGCGTCCTTTGCGGTAGCCGAATCAAAATGATTGGCCTCTTCGGTGAGGGTATAAAGTTCGCGGTTCCCTAGCATGGCCGGTCCATAGGCGGAAAGTTCTTGAAGGCTTTTCCCTTGTCCTAAGGGCGAGCCGATGTTCACATCTCCGGATTCATCGAGGGTAAAGGCGAATGCCCCTTGTTCCCCGTTGATCAAAATGCCAGAATCCGCGAGAGTTTCTCCCGGATATTGGGTAGCATAGGCTTTTTTCATTTCCGGGGTAAAAGCCTGATACTGGGCCTTTTCGCCGAAGAAATAATAATCGAAGATATGCATCGTCTCCTTTTTGCTGATTTCTTCGACTTTGATGGTCGCATTATTGGATTCGCATTTTTCGGCAAACTTGGCAAAGAGAGCCTCGGCTTTAGTGGCGGTGGTATCTTCACTCGTCGTGGCCGAAGTCGTGGTGCTGGAAGCGGGGTTATCTCCTCCTCCACATGCAGCTAATAGAAGCGTGGCAACGCTAAGCGTCGCGAGCAATTTAGAATTCACGATAAAGTACTCCTTTTGGATGTCAACCGCACAAGTATAAAAGCAAACCCGTTTCTGTCAACCCTTCTTTAGAAGGAGGGAGAAAAGAGGGTTTGGATATGGAAAAAAGCCGCCGCAAAAGCGACGGCCGATGACGTTAACGAACCGAATCAATAATTCTTGACGGAAAGTTCGAAATAAGACTGCGGGTGGTTGCAGACCGGGCAGACCTTCGGGGCGAATTTGCCGACGACGATATGTCCGCAGTTGCGGCATTTCCAAACCGCGACTTCCGGAGCGACGAAGACCACACCTTCTTTGACGTTTTGAAGGAGCTTTTTGTAGCGTTCTTCGTGGTGTTTTTCGATTTCAGCGACCATGCGGAATTTGGCAGCGATTTCCTTGAATCCTTCTTTTTCGGCGATTTCGGCGAATTGCGGATACATATCCGTCCATTCGTAGTTTTCTCCACCGGCAGCCGCTTCGAGGTTTTCAAGGGTGCTATGGATTTCTCCGCCTTCGAGGTATTTGAACCAGAGTTTGGCGTGTTCTTTTTCGTTGTCCGCGGTTTCTAAGAACAAAGCAGCGATCTGCTCATATCCATCTTTTTTGGCTTTGGAAGCGAAATAGGTGTATTTGTTGCGGGCTTGCGATTCACCGGCAAAGGCGGCCTGCAAGCATTTTTCAGTTTGGGATCCTTTTAATTCCATTTTTATTCTCCTAAATGAGTTCGCCGTGTTTTTCACGGCTTATCTTTATTATAGGAAGGAAAACGGGAATCGCCACTTGTATGCTCCTTCTTTTTAGGGTTTCATTTACTAAATTGACACAAATTGAAGAAATTTGTTTGGTTCAAGGCTTGACAAAAATTCGACGCGTTTTTTAATTGCACCATCCTTGCCCTGAGAAACGCGGAGTTTATTCGTTAGAAGAAAGGCTTCGCGCGGGTAAGGGCAAGCTTGCATAGAAAGGATTTTTATGAAGAAAAAACCAGCAATGCTGTTAACCCTATCGGCGATGGCCGTATTGGGATTGGCTTCTTGCGGGGGCCCCACGACTTCGGAACCGGGTTCTAGCATAAAGCCAGATGTTATCGATAGCATGTCGACGGTCATTACCAAAAAGGGGTTGACCATTGACGATGCTAGCGGCTCGGCGAGCGTTAAAGTGTTCACCACTTCCGCTGACGGCCTCTACGAAGCCGGGACGACGATCGCCTTCGAAGTAAAGGCAAAGGAGTTCTCCGATATCACCGGAGTTTACTTCCAGGATGTCTTGCTTTCGAAGGAACCGGGCTCCTTCTCGGTCACCATGCCGAACGTCGACGCGACGATCAAAGTCACCACTCGCGTTTACGGAGAGGAAGGACTCCTCGATCCTAGCGAAGTCGACGAGACGGTCATGCCGAAACTCGCCGCCGACAAGAAAGGCGATTACGAATCCGTGAAAGCCGCTTATGCCAAACTCACCGCGGCCTTAGAAAAATCGGCCGACGTTGAAAAAACGTTCCTTGGCACCTTCCAAGCCAGCGGCAAAGACACCCCCGTCATTAAAGGGGCCATGGATCTCGGATCATCCAGCGGAGAAACCAGTTGGAAAGGGACTTTTGGAGCAAATAACCAAGTCTTCTTAGAAGGCAGGGATGACGATGGCAATTTCCTTTATAAACAACGTGGCTATGATTCCTTCGGCCATTATTACGAAGAAAGTCAAGCCGTTGTGAAGCCCTCGATTGCGAAAAGCATCGTGGATTTAAACGGAAGCTACAGCGCGGGACGTCACACGATTGTCGCGAAAAATGTCATTGCCGACACGACTGCAGAAGGGGAACCCGCGACGGCTGCCGCAGGCGAAATCCTCCACAAGGATGCCGAAAAAGCAATTCATTCTACCGGCATCGGCCAAGCCTTGATTAAAAATTACTTCACCGCTGGACAAACCTATAACTTCGTCGATGAGCAAAAGACGGCGGGTGAAGGCGATGCCGAAGTCGTTTCCTACAAAGCCAAAGTTGTTGCCCTTGATAGCGTTCTCGCCGAAGACAAAAAATCCTTCACGACCACGCTTCAAGCCGTTGTTCCGGCGGTTCTAGTGAAGCGCTATACCTTGGTTTGCACTTTCGATGGCGACGGGTTCCTTACCCACGTCGAACAAAAGGTGGAAACCACGAACCAAAAATTCCTCAACGAAGAGGATATGACGTTCGCTGCGGATGCAACTTTCACGACCATCAACTCTTTCTCGATGGACGCTGCCCGCGCCTACAAGAAAGACATCGCGTTCAACGATTTGTCCAAATACGCGATGACCGATTATTCCGTTAATTTCGCCACCGAACGCATCACCGACGGCAACACGACCGTTCAGCTTGAAAACAACGAAGTCTATGCTTTCGGAACCATCGAGTCGATTAAATACACCTCTAATACGTTGGCCCTGGATAGTGCAGGGATGATCAATCCAGTCTGCCTCGGATTCAAAGAAGGATTCGAAGACATGGGCGAATTCGACGCGAAGAACCAATACGTTACCTTGAAGGAAACGGGGAAAGTCGTCCTTCTCTTCGATAACCTCTTTGGCCAAACCAAGGAAGTCGAATTGGACGCCAAGACCCCGAAGGTTTTCAAAGTCACGGGTTCCATTTCTTCCAATAAGGCCTATACGGAAACCCCGATTACGGTTCGAGCAATCGGAACTCCGAAGCAGGCCGACAACTTGGAATTAGGTCTTGATCTTGGAGACAACGAGACTCAAGCCACTTTCGTTAAGGAAGCGGAAAAAGACGAGAACGGAAACACCCTCTTCACGATTACCCCGAAAGTGGAAGGCAAGCTGGATGGCTTTGTCTTCGCGGTAGGCAATCCGGATGTTAAGTACAAGTTCCACGCCGAAGTCCTCGGCAAACCTGATTACGACACGATCATCCATAACCTCACGACTTTGACAATTGGAATGCGTGAAGAATACTCGGCTGGCTGGTACGACTACGCTAAAGGCCTCTACTTCAACTTCAACGCTCCTGTAGACGGTATTGGCACTGGCCAATGGCAAGGCGAATACGAGGATGACGGCGATATCACCTACTATCACGGAACCTTCCGCTACACGGTTACTAGCAATAACGGCATCCCTGAATTCAAACTGACGAAAGCCACTCCGGAAACCGACGGCTCTTATAAACCCCTTGCCGTTTACGTGAATGCTTCCTATACCATTGAAAGCTTCGTCGTGGAGTCCAACACGACCATGACGTTCACCACCGATCGTTATTTCCTCAATTATAGTGATGGCCGAACCCAGTTCACGATGGCGACACAAGATTCGCGGATGGAACTAAACAAAGGAACTGAGAAATAAGAAAGAAGGTACCGATCATGAAAAAAACCAAAACATTCGTTGCGGGCATGAGCTTGCTTCTTGTGCTCGGACTTGCTGGATGCGGCGCCGAAGTTCCTGCGGATTCCGCTTCCGTTTCTAAACCCGATCCCATCATCAACGTCATCCCCGTCAGCAAGACCGTCAAGGTCGAAGTCGGCGCGGTTGAAGGAGCTAGTGTCGCTTTAAGCGGCGAAGGCAAACAAGCTGACGGCTCCTTCCTCCCTGGTTCGAAAGCGATCGCCGAAATCACGGTCACAGCCGCGGGCAAAATCGTCGACTGGGTGGATGTCAACGCCATCCGCGTCGAAGATCCGGATGGCGATAACAAATACGAATTCTTCGTTCCGAATTCCGACTGCACCGTCTCGGTGACGCTTGCGGAAGGACTCCCCGTGGTAAACGAAATCGCCGCGGACGCTTATCCTAGCCTTACCGAAGAAGAAATCGCTAACCCAGAAGCCGCCTACAAAGCTTTTGAAAAACTCACCGAAGCGATCAAAAAGACCGAAGAAGTCAACCAACGCTTTGAAACCGGTGCGAATTTCAGCCTCGAGTGCGAATCCGTTCTCACCGAAGCTTCGCTCAAACCCTTCGGAACCGCGCTTGGATTCCACGAAAGCAAAGACGTTAAAGGCGTTTATGAAGTCGGTTCTAACGACGTCATGAAAGGCGTTGTGACCTATACCTCTTCGAGCAAAGCCAACGTCTTCGAGTTCGAAAATGGCAAGATTGGCACGGACAACTTCTATCGTAGCCAGAAAAAACTCTCCAATTCTCCTTCTTCCACGGCGGGGCAATTGAACGTCAGCCATGGAACGGATTCGGTGGATCTCCAGCGCGTTGTTGCCGATGATATGACTGCCGAACAAGGATTCGTTGCCGCGGATATGACGAGAAAATCCGAAGCGGAAGCCGCGACCAAATCCTGGATTGGATTCGGATTGCTCGATACTTACCTTAACGGTGGCAAATACGCCTTCAACTCAATCACCAAGACCGAAACGGCCGCTACCGACGAAGGCGCTGAACCCGCGGCTCCGACTTATGCGTTCCTCAAAGAACACAAACTCAAAAAATTTGAATCGAAACTAGCCGAAGACAAAAAGTCTGTCGTCATCACAATCGAAGAGGAATATAACCAACGCGACGCTTCCTATAAGCCCTATTTCGCGAAACGTATCCTCGAAATCACGATTGACGGTTCTGGCTTCTTGAGCAATGTCGACTATTCTTGGACCGAATTCAATTCCTCCAAGGTGATGGATGGCGTTTATAACGATTCGGAAACTTCTCGCGCTGTCAATACCTTCCATTTCGATGCAGAAAAAGGCTTCCGCAAAATGGAAGAAAAAGTCGATATGACCCCGTATTGCTTAACCGGTGGTTACTCGATGAAATTCAACTATAAGCTCGATGTGGACGGCAAGACGAAGACCATCGAAGGAGATGGAACCTCCATGCAAGTCGGCGGGTCCTTCGAAATCTCCTCCTATAGCAGCTCTCCCTTCGTCATGACTCCTCTTGAAGAAGATGCGGGCAAGCCGAAATTCGTTCAACCGATTTTCCTTGGACTCGACGATGCCGCGAAGGAATATCTCTCCTTCGAACCGGGATCCACGAGTTCTAAGATTACGGCGAAGAAGATCGGACAAGTCACCCTCCGCTTCGATAATGGCCTTGGCTATATCAGTGAATTCCCCGTGAAGATCACCGATATCCTCCCCTATGAGATTTCTGCTTCCTTGAGCACTTCGACCCTCTTCCTTGGCGATTCGACCACGATTACTGCTAGCATTTCCCCGAAGAAAGCCTCGCAGGATATCCGCGTCGTTCTCCCCGAAGATGACCCGACGAAGTCCACCATCAAGGAAAACGTCGTAGAAAACGAAGACGGAACTTCGACCAAAACCTGGACGATCACTCCGACCGCGCTTGGACAATCCTCCGTTACGCTAATTGCTAACGCCAACGAGAAAGTCACCAAGACTTTGGAATTCGGTGTCTACGAGAAGCCAACTTATGAAGCCCTTCACAAAGCGATGTTGGAGAAATCCTTCGGCATCAGCGAAGACTTCAAGATCCCCTATCAGGGTTTCTACGGAACCTCCACTTCCACACTCTACAAACAGTCCTACATCACCTTCTCGGATTACGAAGAAGGAAAGACCTATGGCACCATGAAGTTTGCGGAAAAGAAATCGTGGGGCAGCGCTTTCTACGAATACACCTACTACTATCAGATGGATCCGGAAACGTTGCAAATCACGCTTTCGTTCACGAGCGACCTGGATGCCAATGGCAAATTGGACCCCTCTACCATCGTCAACAAAACCTCTTTGTCTGGCAATTTCAAGATCCAAGAAGTAGCGTTTATCACTGATTCGACGTTGAATGTTGGCGTTTCGCACTACAGCCACAAGGACACGGTTCCTGGCATGACCGTCGCCTTTGCCGCGATGGACCGTGTCGCCTAATCCTCATCTCTAACCTTCGATTCGCCTTCCTTTACGGGGAGGCGATTTTTTCTTGAAAAAATCTCGCGCAGGTGTATCTTTTTTCGCGTTAAAAATCAGGACAAAATATGAAAAAACAACTTCTCTTTCCTTTGTCGATTTGTTTATTAAGCCTCGCGGCGTGTGGAGCCCCTTCTCCAAGCGAGTCTACTTCCTCCGATTCTAGCGATTCCTCGACGACCTCTTCCGATATCGATCGAAGCGATAGTTCAAGTGAATCTTCCTCCACAAGCGAATCCACCTATATTCCTCCGATTGATACCAATTCGGGAGACAAGGCTCAGATTTATTCCACGTTAGTAGCGGCTGCAGAAGGCGGGAATTACACGATTTCCTATGAGGAAACCATAGACGGGGTCGCGGCCCGTCAAGAAGACGCGATTACCCCGAATTACATCAGCAGAAAGGTCTCTCGTGGTGGCTATATCCTCCTTTCTTCCTATAATCCCGAATATGGCAAGGATGCCTATTTTGCCTATGAACGAAAGGGAGATTCCATCGAAGTTTTAAGCGCGGTTAAGACGACGCAAATCACCACCACTTCTCAATCTCCGATTCCGGCGAACAAAGAAGACGATTGGTCGATGCTTAATCCCTTGGGGAATATCGCCGAGCCGGAAAACCGGGTGACGGAGAACTTCATCTCCTTTGACGAGGCCAATGGCATTTATTCCGAGCAGCAGGCTTTTATCGTGGCCATGGGCAGAGCCCTTGGTTACCGCAGTCTTGCCATGACCGGACGCATTGCCCAAGTCCGTTTTGCCTTGCTCCAAGACGGAACCGTTCAATTTGATTTGATGACGTGGAAAGACGCTTTGGACGATGACAATTTAAATATCCAAACCTTTGCGACGGGTTATGTTTCGAAAGTCGGTTCCACTTCCGATCCTGTTTTGGATGCCTTCCGTTCTTCCTTTGCTTTCCCTTCTCAATCTCTAAGCGAAGCGGCTTCTAGCTATTTTAGAGACAACAAAGCCAAAGCTTCGACCGAAGTCACCAAGGTTCAAGGGGATCAATCCAGTTGGGATTCTTCCATTTCCTTTGAATCGGAGCCCGGGCAAAGAAAAATCAATGTCCGTCGTGATAATCCGCGCGGGGTTTTAGATGATGCCACTTATATCCGGAAGGCGGCTTCTGGATATGCCGAAGAAGTCTTTATCAACGGGAATAACGAAATCGAAACCAAGCGTTTGGATTACCTTTGGAAAGATTCCGCCTATCTTCAAGTTAACGATTATCTGGATTTAAGTGCCTTCCGCAAGAAACGCGATGGGGCCTACCATTATTATGGACCCGCGAGCAATGGCATCTTCGATAGTTTGACTACCTATAGCCTCTATTTTGGGGACATCCGTAGCATGGAGGCCGTTCTCAATGAAGATGGCCTTCGTTTCCAAGGAGAATCTTACGTAGATTCTAATGGGACAAAGCGCGTTTTCGACATGAGAATCGAAACGCCGACCGAAATCCGTTTAACCCCCGCCGAAGTCGATGCGACGAACACGGATTATCAAAAGCTTCAAACCGCGTTTAGTTACTTTGCTAATCCTGAAAACCCCTTCCACGCCATAGAAATCAACAGTTCCAACGTCAGCACCTTAACCGATGAAAAGCGGCAAATCGGCGATTATTACCGGAATGGAGATTATTTCTTCTTTTTAAATGCCGATCTTGGCCGTTCTTCTTATGGATATAAGGCGGAAGAAGGCGGAGTCCAACCGTTCTCAATGTCTTTTACCTATCAATATGGGGACGATGATAGCGATACTTCCTCTTGGCATTATGAAGGCACGACTTCTCCCAAAGGAAATGCACTAGAAGGCAAGACCTTATCCGACATGATGGGATTTGTCTCTCACCCCGAAATCTTTACCAAAGTCAGCGAAAATAAATACGGCGTCAAGGCCTTCGTCAATGGCATTGGGCAAATCATGTTCCCGGAAGGGGATAACGATGCCAAAGATTACGATACCTACTTCACTTTGGACGAATCGGGAAGAGTTTCCACCTACGAATATTGGTCCACGAGCCTTGGATATCGAAAGCTCACCTTTGAATATGAAGTTCCCGCGATCCAAGATGGCATCTTCACCTTCCGTGAAAAGAACACCCTCGACTTAAAAGGAATCGATCAAATCGCCTATACCACATGGGAAACGGGTTATGGCTGGTTCTACAACTATCAACTGGTCCGCCTCTATAAGGACGTGTTGAAAATGTCGGAAGCCGATGCCAAAGCCGCGGCGAATACGATTCCCTATTTACTCGACGACACGTTCAAGGGATATGCGTTTGAAACCGTTGCCGCGGTGGGAACCAAGGTTGGTTTATATTCCACGAAGGGATCGGATAAAACGCGAAAAGTCTACGCGAATAAATACAAGGATTACCTTCTTCAATGCGGCTATGCCCTAGAAACGGACGCCTCGGGGAAATCCTATTACGCGGGAGAATATTGCGATATCTACGTCGGAGAGGACTTCGGAACTTCCGGCAAGGGATTCACCTTCGTCTTACACGCCTCCAGCAAATAAAGGCAAAGTCAGCCCTTCCTTCTTTATAAAAGAAGAAAAGGTTGACTTTTTTCTTTTGCTCTTCAAACTATCTAAGCCTATTTAGAGGTTTTTATTATGAAGAAATCAACATTATTTACCCTAGCTTCCGCGGCCTTATTGGCCTTGGTATCTTGTAGAGGAGAAAGCCAGCCTTCTTCTAGCTCGACTTCTACTCCGTCTACGGATTCTTCCATTAGCTCTTCCGAGCCCCTTCCCCAGGGGGAGAAATTAACCGTCAATGCGGCGGCGACTTTATTAGAAGCCTTAGCCCAAAAGGAAACGGAATCTTCTTCTAGTGCGAGTGTCAAAACCATAACTTCGATTAACGAATCCAAGACTACCCGTGAAGAATCCCATACCCTTTATAAGGATGGTTCCTCCTCTTACGAAGGGAAAGTAAGCAACGGGGAAAAGGAGGACGCGTTTCAAGGACGTAAACTCCAAAGAGAGGATACTTTCCTTTCTAACGGGGTTGCTTCCAAGAAAAACCGCTTATACTGGGCGGAAAAGCACGAGAATTCCTTTGCTATCGACCAAGAAACCTCCTGCAAAATCTATGAAGTTTTAGAAGACGGCCAGGAATCGAGTTCGGCTTATATTCCCGTTTCTAGCGCGGCCTTCACTTTAACGGCGATGGTCACGGGATCCGTCCACGACTTCTTGGCTGGAGTAGCTAGCGACGTCAACTTGCAGTCGGCAATGCCTTATTTCTACAAAACGGAAAGCGAAGGCACTTCTTATTACGATTTCAACGCTTCTTATTCTTATAGCGGCGATTTGGGTGACACCGTTCAAATCGATTACGAAATCCATTTCTCCGTCAAAGACGACGTCCTCGTTTCAGGGTCCTATATTTCGGGAATGACCGATTCTAGAGGAAACGAAGACCCCTATATCAAATCGACTTCTTATGAAGGAAGTTTATCTTACGGTGAACGTTCTTCCTTCCCCATCGAAGGATTATTGGATGTTGATAGCTTCTTGCTTTCTAGCGTAAGCGACGTCCAAATCCATTCTAGCGGCAATGGAGGCGACATCGTAAAAGGGAATATTTCCAAGAATTCCTATTACGTGAGCGCTTCCCCCAAAACCTATCTTCCAGAAACCGCGTTGACGGGCTTGCTCACTCCGATTTCCAGCACGGACGAATCCATTTTGAAAGTCGGGAACGTGTACGCGATCGAAGTCAAAGGTAAAACCGGCTCTGCGACGATTACCTTCGCCTACGAAGGAAGAAACGAAGAGGGGGCCTTTGAGAAAAAGACCATCCAAAAAGAATTGATTGTTTCGGGCATCGCTCCGAAGAAATTCAACGTAACGGAAGACGAACTCATCGTGGATTCGACTCTTGTTGTTGGAGAATCTTACGAAACTAGTTTAATCCTTTCCAGCGGCTCGGATTCGACCTTGGAAGTCACTTCTAGCGATCCCGAAGCCGTCGCGGTTTCTCTTAATAACAAAGGCAATTTGGTGATGGAAGCGAAAAAAGCTACTGCTTCGGTCACCGTGAGTGTGACTCCGGTTGCCGCCCCGGAACTCACCAAGAGTTTCACCTACAAGGTTGAAGAAAAGAAGAATTCTCAGGAAATGCTATTGGCCCATATGTTTAAATACACGAACTATTTGGTGATTGGGACCAATTACGTGTTCTACGAACTCCATTTCAATAAAGACGGAAGCGGATATCGCCTCCAAAGTTTCAAAGAAACGCCGGATACCTACACGGATAAATTCACCTGGAGCATGGAAGGGGACCGCGTGAGCTTTGCTTGGGACAAGGATGCCAAGGGACACCTTTATGAATACGCGGATATCTATGGCAACGGGCGTTCGCTTCTTTGCTTTGAAGCAGATTCTAGCGATGAATCTTCTTCTACGCCGAACGACACCTTATATCGTGGGGTGGCATTATGAAGAAAAGCTTCCTTCTTCTTTTGTCCTGCGGTGCATTGCTAATTTCCTGCGGACAAGGCGGAGCATCTTCGAGTTCTCCCGCCTCTTCTACGACAGCGCCTTCCATGGATTCTTCGCTTGCTTCTAGCGATTCCTCTAGCGGAAATCCCGTCTACGTCGATCCAGATGCCGCATCCAAAAAAGCTGAAATCCGCGCTTGGATGACTTCTTTTAAAGAATTCGAAGGGAATGTAGCCGTCGCCTCGGTCCACGGATATGAAGAAAAAGGCTACATGACTTCAAATCAAAACGAATACTTTGTCATGGCCACCGAATCCACGTCGACGCGCACCCGGTATGGCAAGAGTTCGGTCGGATCGATCGTCGTAGAAAAAGGGACGATTAAAATCAACGAGGGAGACCCCGAAGAATTTGAAAAGCAAACCTATCACGACGATACGTTATATTACGCTTTGTCTTCCTATGGAAATGGGGACAAAACCAAAGAGGTCACTTCCTATCAAATTGGATTAGAGAACACGTATTTGAACCTCTCCTTCTACCAGCAGCAATATAGCCTTCTCACGACCTATATGGGCTATATCGGCAAAGGAAATGTCGTCACGACCTATTCTTTGCCAAAAGTGGAGGACAACAAAGAATACGAGATGTCCTATTCGGTGAAAACCGTGGATGGATCAGCCACCATCCAAGAAATCACCTATACCATTAAATTCAATATGGTGAACGGATACGTCGATTCTAGCCTCGTCAATATCATCAACAACACCTACGTCGGAAATACGGTGGGCCAATACGTGACTTCCAGCGTCTCCTCCACCTATGACCAAGGGGATTACAAGAGCGCAACTTTCGAGGGAACCGTATTTAATCCCAGCGAATTTGGGCAAAATTAGTCGATAGAATGCCGGCAATCGCCTTGAATTCACAAGGCGATTTTTTCTTTTTCAGCACCGCTAATCAAGGCGGCTATCACAAATGTGTCCAATGAAATACCACAAATCCGTCAAGTGAAACATCACAAATCTGTCAAGCGAAATACCACAAATGTGTTAAACGAATGACCGCAAATCCGTTAAACGCGGTCTGATAAAGTCCTAAGATTTTTAGGTTTTATAAATCAAAGAGCGTTATAAATACGCAAGCATAAAAAGGAGGACGGTGCCTTCGTCCTCCCCATTGGTTGCCTAAAGGATTAATGGCTTTTACCAAGCGTATTCGACATCTAACCACGGCGTATCCGCGGAGGAGCTTCCTCCTTCGGCCGAGATTTGAACCGTGATGCCGTTAGGATAGCCATCTGTTTTTTTGTTGTAGATGGAGATGCTATCGGAAGAGGCAGATTCGTTCTTTTCAAATCCGCTTAAAACAAGGGAATTTACGTAATTGGCCATCTCTTTCTTGGCCGTGGTTAAGCTAGCAAAGGAAAGGCCGAGAACATAATAATGGTCGAACGGGGCCGAGCCGCCTTGCGAAGTAATCGAATCTTTTGCCACATCCGTCTTATCCGCGCCGAACATCTTGGTGGGCTGTTCTTGGAATGCAAAACCAGGAATAGCCTTAGAATCTAAGCCTGCATATTGGAGATAAAGATTGAGACTATCCTGAGTCGCGGGATGGAAGGTATAACGAAAGAGTTTGAAGTTCAAAATGAATTTGCCGTTAGGAAAACGCGCGGCATCGGAAGCATTAAGGGAAGAGTTGGGGACGAAACCGAAGACCGCCTCATAGGTCACGTGGTCTTTGCCGGCGTTGACATCCTCCACCTGTTTATCCTTTTCATAAAGATAAACGGAAGAATCTCCGCTTAAAGTGGAACGATCCGCATTGAGAACAAAGCCCGCCTTTTCTAATTTCTTTTGATAATCCGCGACCATGGCCTTGCATTCTTTGCCGTAATCAAGGAATACCGCGGTAGAACTCGAAGCGGAGAAAGCCGAATAGGGGCTAGCGGCGGGGAAGGGAACTTCTAAGGAATCCCCATAAACCGCGGCGATGCTACTTTTTTGAGCCTCACTCCAAGAAGAGGGAGCCGTTAGAGCCGGGTTCGAAGCCATATAGGATTCGATTGTCTTATTTTGGGTGCTGCCAATATTTGAGAAGGAAATATCGTAAGAAAAGGAATAAGAAGACGTCGAGAAGGAATAATTGAAATCGAGGATTCCTCCTTCTTTTTCTTCTCCTACTAAAGTTCCTTTGGTCAAAATCGTGTATCCGTTCGTCGAGGACAAATTAACGCCTAGTCCTGCGATATAGGCAAAGGTGGCCAGGGTATTTTCATGGGTGGAAGCCCAGGTTCCATCGCTTTTCTTACGGAAAGAAGCATTGTCGGACAATAAGCTCGGCGAATATAGCATCAAGCTCGCATGATCGGAAGGAGATAAAGACAAGGTATTGCCGAGTTGGACTTTCCCGTTTTCTAGAGTAAAGGAAAACATCCCTTGATCCGCCAAAGTCACATAGCCAAAGCCGCTTCTAGAGGCATCGTCAAAGCTGCGATAGACGCAGTCGGGGGCGTAATAATAGGTCGTGCTCCCTAATGTTGGGTTTACAACCGTAACATTGCCCTCTTCTAAAAGACGGAAGTTTTCGTTGAAATCTTCCTTGGGAACAAAAGGGGCTTTCGGTTCGGTTCTACAGGAGCAGAGAAGGGTAAAGCAAGCAAGGCTAAGGGGTAAAAAGTGTTTCATAAAAAAGGCCTCCAAAAGGCTAGGGGTTATCTTATAGCAAGAAAAAGAAAAAGGAAGAGGGATTTTTGTCCTCTTCCTTAGGTAAGAAAGAATTATTGTTTTTCCTTCTTCCGGGGAAGATAGGAAATCCATTCTTCGTTTTCGTCTTCCGTGGCACGGTCCAGCATGAAATCATAGACTGCATCGCGTAATTTTCTTTTTCTTTCCGGAAGAGAAAGCGACATATCCGGATAGATGGGCTGCCCCACGTGAACCGTCATCCGAGGAGACTTGTTAGGACGGAATTTTCTTTTGCGGTAGGTAACGCAGAAAGGAACAACGGGGGCGCCAAGTTCGGAAGGATAGACGAAGCTTGCATCCGTGAAGGGACGAATCCGTGTGGAATAGGGCCAAATATGGGCTTCAGGGTAGATGACGACGCCGTGGCGCTTGGAAATATGGTAACGGATGGCATCGACGAACCCTTCATGTTCCTTGGGGGATTCGGGAACCGGCAAGCAGCCGATCATTTGGACCAAGGTGCGGACTCCTTTGATGGACATTGCATCGCGGTCGGCGATAATGTAGCTTCTTTTGCATCCGCTCAGATAGCATTGAACCAGCCATCCATCGGCGATTTGGGTGTGGTTTCCATAATAGAAGGCTCCTTCGTGACGGATTTTTCGAAGGTTCTTCTTCCCTTGGATACGAATCCCGTAGCCAATTTTCCCTACCAGCCAAAGAATTGGTTTAGCAATCAACCAATAAACCAAAAGGGAGCCAAACCAATAAAAAGGGTTTTTATGGACGTATTTGAAATTTTTAGGCAAGGGCTTTTTGCTGATGTTGTTACCAGCAAAATCATCATTAAGCGGGTCGTCGTAATAAACAATTTTGTGCGGTTGCATGAGGTTTTTCCTTGGCCACTAGTCTATCGGCTTAGGGATAAAAAGGCAAATCAAGAGCACACGGCTAATCACGACGTCTAAACATAACTTTTTTAGCCGTATATCTTGATGCCGTCCTTCATAATTTCGAAAAGCAGATCTTGATTATCGGCCAAATGATTCAAACGAATCAAATCCACCTTTTTATGTAGAACATTCCGAATATCTTCGTTTAACCCCACAAAGGCAAAACCGGTTAACGAAGTAGAAACGCAAAGATCCACGTCGCTAGTTTCCGTGGCGTATCCTTTCGCATAACTTCCAAACAAATAGCACAAACTTACTTGGCTTTTGTATTTTGCTTCAAATAGATCAGCAAGGGTTTTGTGAATAAATTCGGGACTTATTAGTCCTTTGGTTTCCGTGATTTCGAATTTTTGTTGCAAGGTTTGCATCATCATCTGACGTTTCAAAACATCCCCATAATTGTCGTCCGTTTCATAGCGAATATAGGTACGAACCGGAATGTTTAATGCGGTGGCAACTTCTTTTTGAGTTAATCCGTAATGGGTTCTAGTTTGAAGCAAGGTCATATTTTTCTCCACAACTAATTTACGAAATTTGGCAGTTAAAGAAAAGCCTAATATGCCATTTTGTCACTTTATCCTTGTTTTGAAGTGCCATTTGGAAGATTCAAAAACCTAGAATTGTAGAACGGGGCGTTGAAGTTATTCTCAAACGCCCCTTCGCACAAGACTACTTCTTGAGTTCGTCGAACTTCTCTTGCATCGTTGGATTGTTCTTGGTTAGTTTTTTGATGGTCAAATCCTGTGCCTTGTCGTTAGCCAAGCGGAGGTTGCGTTCCGAACCAATCAAATTTTCCTTTACCTTTTGGAGGTGAGCGATGGTCTTATCGATTTCCTCGACGGCCGTGGTGAATTTTTGGCTGGCCAAAGAGAAATTTCTAGCAAAGCCGGTCTGGAATTCTTGCAGATTCTCTTCGAATTTCGATACGTCGACGTTTTGGCTTTTAACTTCGATGAGTTCCTTTTTATAGGCCAAAGAATTCTTGGCGGCATTGGCAAGCAAGGTAATGATAGAAAGGAAGCATTGCGGGCGGATCACGTACATTTTCTTATAACGATAGGATACATCCACGATTCCCGCATTATAGAATTCGTTTTCCGGTTCTAGCATTGAGACGAGAACAGCATATTCGCAGGCCTTTTCGTTCCGATCTTTATCCAGTTCCTTGAAGAAATCTTCGTTTTTATGTTTGGTCGCGGTCGCATCGTTTTCGTTTTTCATCTCAAACATGATGGAGACGTATTCCACGCCATCTTCAAAATCACGGAAAATGAAATCACCTTTGGAACCGGATTCTTTGCTGACTTCGTTGTCCTTTTCAAAGTAGGCGGCAGGGAAAGCACCACAGCGAATGCGGTTGAATTCATTCATGCAGTGTTGTTCTAGCGTTTCACCAACGAGCTTCGTCGACATGCGAATTTTCAAATCCTTGTAATATTCGATTTGCTCATCTTTTTGCTTCAACTGGAGGTCGTATTTTTCTTTGGTCGCGCTTAGTTCCAGTTTAGCTTCCTGATCCTTAGCTCGGATTTGGTTTCGAAGCTCTGCAAGCTCGCTCTGTTTGGAATTCTCCAAGGAAACGAATTCGGCGCCCGATTTTTCTTTTTGAAGAGCCAATTCGCCTTTCAGTTTTTCGACCTGGAGTTCAAGGTCCGAAAGTTTTTGGGCTTGTTCTTCTTTTAATTGGGCCGTCAAAAGATCTTTTTCTTTTTCTACGGCTTCTTGAAGCGTCTTTTTATCGCTTTGCAGCAACGCGATTTCCTTATTTTTAGCTTCTAAGTTCTTTTGAAGATCGAGTTGATGTTCTTTCTGGCTTTCGCTTAACTCGCTTTCTGCTTGGCGAATCTTCAAGCGAAGTTCTTCCATCTCCTTGTCCTTGGCATTGGCAAGGGCTTGCTCCTTGAGTTTGAATTCAGCATCTAGTTTAGATTTTAAAGCGGAAAGTTGAGTTTGAACCTCTTTATCAAACTCCTTGTTTTTGATTTGAGAAAGCAACTCGTTGTAGTCGCTTTCACTGATTTGAATGACAGCCCCGCATTGCGGGCATTTGATTTCTTGCATCGATATAACCCCTTTCGTTTTCTTAATTGTAACACCCTGTTTTTTCTTCAAAGGATTGGAAAATATACAGCGTATAAATTCTAGGAAAAAGCATCGATAAAAAATCATTAGTCCGTAAAGATAATAAAGGTTTTATCGTTAGCGATTCCAATATTTATGACGTTGTACAAGTGATTTGATCCGCTTGCCGTTTTTTTATTTTGCATACCCCATTGTCAAGTCTGCCTTGTGCGAAAATTGATTTCGTTATTACCGGTTTTAGTAGTCCTCTGGGTTTTTATCCGATTTATTTCCATTGCATTTGGAACGTTGCACTTGCAAATGGCGTGATACTCCTTCCCCCGTCTTTTACGATGGGAATGACACTGGCCAAATCAAGGTATTGCATTTTTCCAACCGAAAATTGTATAAATATTGCATTTTTCCACCCAGATTTCGTTCTATTTTTGCACTTTTCCAACTTTTTGCAGGATCCAATATTCAAGTAGAGAGAGCCGTGGAAGGAGGGAATTGCCCTTTTATCAACTCTCCAAAAAGTAAGGCGCAAAGTCTCCAATGTTTGCTTTTTCGTGCAGATTTGGCGTTTTAAAGTTTGCCTTTTCGTGCAATAGCCCTCTTAAACAATCGATGATAAGCGAGTTTTTATGTTTAAAAGAAAAAATTTATGACGGATTGATTAAGCGGAAGGGAATCAGATCAAGTCCACATAATTCTGGATACTCCCGTGACAATTTCAAATTTCATTATGTGTTAGCTCTTTTACCGCAATATATTTGATAACACAATCTACATAATCAACATGGATTTTCACTTCTTTTTCCACATCCCACCCTTTGTTTTATTTTGTCGCCGAGACCCAAGTCATAATAACAACTTTGATACACTTCCATCCTCCAACTTTCCGATTCCGCCAGACCAAAAATAAAAAAACGAACATTTTCATCCCTAAAAAAGAAAAAAACTCTGATACTTATGAAAGGTATCAAAGTTATTGTTCTAATATGGCGGAGAAATAGGGATTCGAACCCTAGCTGGACCGGAGGCCCACTATCGGTTTTCAAGACCGACCCCTTCAGCCACTTGGGTATTTCTCCGTCTTTGCCTGGTCCTCCCTGCTGGACTTGAACCAGCGACCTAGCGATTATAAGTCGCTCGCGCTAACCACTACGCTAAGGGAGGAGATAAGGCCTACGTATTATATACGCTTAGGCGACATATCTCCAAAGTTTTCTCGTTCCGATTCGCTTCTTTTGATGGCCCACCCTTTTCCATAAACCGTTTCGATTTCAATCCCCAAGGGAAGGACTTTTCTTCTTAAATTCGCAATATGGACGTCGAGGCTCCGCGAGCAAACCCCCTTTCCCGTTCCATAGCAATCATAGCTCACCCAACGCTTTTGGACGATTTTTCCTTTTTTACGGAGCAACGTCCAAAGGATGCGGCCTTCCGTTTTGGTCAAATGAACGGCCTGGCTGACTTCATTAAAAAGGCGTCTACGAATTTTAAAATCGGATTCATAGACGGGAATCAAATAGGTTTCTAGGGATAAAGGTTGCATGGAAAAAACTCCTTGGCGAAGCAAGAACCTTTCCCCGGAATTCCTTCTTCTATTAATAAGGATAACCCAATTGGGGCAAAGGAGAAGGGGGTCGAGGACGGAAAAAGATTATTTTCTTATAAGGGAAGACTATACTAAAAGCATGAAATCCTTATTGGTCTTTGATTGTTTTGGGGTACTCTTCGATGAAATCGCCCCCGTTGTTTTAAGGCGATATTTTGGAGATAGTCTAGGAGAATCCATCAAAAACGAATATTTCCCGCGGATTGACCGAGGGGAATTGGAACAAGATAAGGCTTTCCAAGAATGGGAACGCCGGTTTGGGGTTCCCGCTTCTGAATTCAAAAGAGCATGGGTCGAGCAAACTCATCCGCGTCTAGCCAATTTAGAACGGGTCAAAGAATTATCGAAAACTCACGATATTTGCTTGCTTAGCAACGCGCCGACAGGAATGGTCGAACAATTATTCCACCTTCAAGGCATGGAACCCTATTTTAAGAAAATCTATTCGAGTTCTGCTTTGCATTTAGTTAAACCCGAAAAGGAAATCTACGAATACGTTCAAAAGGATATGGGGCCGAACTACTCCTATACCATGATCGATGATAATCCCGCGAATTTAGTGGTTCCTCGTGAGTTGGGATGGGACACCATCTTGTTCCGCGGCGTGCAGGATTTGAAAGATTTATAAATTTAAATCGCGGATAAGGGCAGAGAAAAAACGTTGTCTTTGATTTTGGACAAACGGTTCACCATGCAAATTAAATACCCCGTTCCCACTCGATAAGCCGAGCCCTGAAGCTGCGAAAACGCTTTAACATCAGAAGCGCCGGGGTTCATGGTCATCTTGATTTCAACAGGATGCAAAACGCCGTTTTCTAGTATCACAAGATCAATTTCATTTTGATGATTGTCTCTATAATAGTAAAACTCCGCCTTTCTATCCGTATTGTTAAAGCCTTTTATGATTTCGTTGACACAATAGGTTTCAAAGAAGGATCCAGCAAAATAACTAAGCAACAAATTTTTAGGGTCTCCTAGACGAGCCAAATACGATGCTAGCCCCGTGTCTTGAAAATACAATTTTGGCGTTCGAACAATCCGCTTGGTCAAGGAAGAATCCACATAAGGTTGGAGGAGACGAATAATGTTCGTTTTGACTAATATCGATAGCCAAGCGTCTACGGTTCTCATTTCAATGCCGATGGCTTTGGATATTTTCGTGCGATTTAGTTCTTGTCCCGTTAGCGAAGCGCAATATTGGAGAAACTGGGTGAACTTCATTTCGTTGGCATCTTGAATCATTTTCCTTACATCGCGTTCGATGTAAGTTTTCAAGTAGGCTGCATAAAAATTTTGTGGTTCCAGTTCCTTATTCACGAACAATTCGGGATACCCTCCCGTAACAATGCGATTAAAAACCCCTTCAACGGAATCCGCGCTTTCGAAGGAAAAATAGGAAGAAGGATCGCCCGACAAAGGCATTTCCTCCCGCCCAATAATTTCATCAAAAGAAAGGGAATACATATCAATGGGATTGGCTCTTCCCGCAAGGGATTCTTGAATTTTTCCTTTTAAATCATCGGCTTCCGATCCCGTTAATAAATACATCCCGTTAGCATTTTCCCCTGCAAGACGGGCAGCGTTGACAAGGTGGGCGATTTCATCGAATAGAGGCGGGGCTTTTTGGGCCTCATCAATAATTAACGGGGCTTTAAAACGGGATAAAAAGAATTGGGGGTCACGATTGGCGTCTGCACGCAACGTCAAATCATCCAGAGATACGTAGGTGTACCCAAGTTCCTTTCCTATTTGGTTCGATAGCGTGGATTTGCCCACCTGTCTTGCGCCAACTAAGGCTGTGACGGGGAATGTCCGCAAAGATTTACGGACCACCATTTCGATTGTTCTTCTTATCATAATTGGCTCCTGTACATATCTAGTATAGCGCTACTAGTTTTGTACAAAAAGGGAAATTATTCGATTCCGCCTTATTTTTTGATAAAGAAAAAACGCCAGTTCAAGGAGAAAAGGCGCTTTTTTATCTCTTTAGATGAGGGATTATTCCTTCGCAATCCAACGGATTTCACGACCCTTCAAAGTCATTTCGGTTGGCCGTTAACATCGTAGAAATTATTGAAAAAGCATTCCAAGGCGAATTGAGGACTCAAAAATACCGATCTCGGATTCGATCCGCCACCGACACGGGAACATCCCCTTCCACTTCGGCGATGTTTAAATCACTATTGAGCTCCATCGCGTAGCAATCCATATGCAAACTGTCACTCCGGATGGATTTTCGATATTTGGTGATGGCCTCCGCTAAATAAGGCGGCAACTTTTTCATGTCTTCTTCCGGTTCTAGTTCTAAGAGTTCTTCGATGCTGACCTTTAAGACTTTGGAGATCCCTAATAATGTCTTTCCCGAAGCATCGAGCAAAGACGTTTTGCCCGAGCCTAAATCCGTTAAGGTGGTCTTTGGGATACCGCTTAACTGGGATAAGCGATAGATCGTCATCTTTTTAAAGGCAAGCAAGTCCAGGAATGTCATGACTCCATTATATCGCCACACCGACTTTTTTGAAGGGGCGACAAAAGAAAATGGCCGAGGGGTGTCCCCCGGCCTTAAGCGGTATCGATAGGTCGTTAATCCTCGTGGAAGGGATCGTCTTTGTTCACGCCTAGTCCTAGGAGTTTGCGCGTTTCGGGATCCAAGTCTTTATAGGGTTCATTGATCCAATCGTCTTCAAAAAGAAACGCGTTGCGGGGATCAAGCCAATCACAAGGGTCATAGGGCTTATCCGAGAAGAAGAGATCCATGAGAAGATCAGGAGTTTTGTTATCAGGTTCAGGATGGTTCATAGGAGGTACCTCTTTGGATAGTTTAAACCGAATTTTGAAAAATCAATCAATTGGGTTCGTGGATACAAAAAAGGCTAAACATTCTAGCTAGCCGCTTCCTTTTGCGTTTACTCGTTGGAGTCCCGTTTCTTTAGAAGGGACTGGCAACGGGATTCATATTCTTCTGGTGATATTTCCCCAATATCCTTCAAATCTTTGAGTTCAAGGATTTGATCGGGGATAGAGGGACGGTTCACATCTTCTTCAACGACGGGCTTTTCCTTTTTAACCTTGGGTTCTGTCGGGGTCCAAGTTAAATAAAGGATTCCCCCGACAAAGCCACAGAGTAACGTGCTGAGCACCCCTACCCAGGTCTTCTTGTCATCATCGCTTAAGCTTTTCGTCGCGATGAAACAAGAAATGGAACTTAGAATAATCGGAATCAGATAGAGGACAAAGACGAGGCTTTCCTTGTCGTTCATCCCTAAGCCGATAATCATCAGGACCGCGTAGAAAAGAACCGTTATCACCATTCCAATCCACGTGAAGATTAAAGCTACTTTTTTCATACCGATTCCCTAGTGAACCAAGCAAACCTCTTCTTGTTGCCAAGAAGAAATTCTTTGATTCTTATTTATTGATGTGACCGCACCCCTGCTTTCATATCGCATTCCGTTACGCCCTCCCAACTCGTTCCTCCTTTTGCTCGGGCTTAACGTGATTCCATCTTATTCAATGGAAACAAATTTGCCCTTTAACAAAGCAAAATCGCCTTAAACAAAATGGAAACGAGGGGGGACTTGCATGCCCCTTCTTTCAAAAAGAGGGGATACGTGTATCGATGAATGCGGTTTTAGCCAAGATACGGGAATAAAACACAAAATGGTTTACAAAGAACAAGGGATTCTTTGCGGAATCCGGTTTTGACTCCAAATAGAGGAGCCAAATGAAGCGTGGATTTAGATTAAAACAGCTTGGGTCACAGTAATGGTGGCCATGGAGACGTAAAACAAATCCATTTCCTATAACTTATTAGCATTTTCTTTCATCACCCGTCCTCTCTCAATGATTCGCACTCCCGTCTTAACAGCTCCTGCTGTTCTCCGTTTTTCGTTTAAAAAGCACGACAGGAAAAAAGAGGACGCTGTATGTGTTTGCCAGTTCTTTGGAGAATATTTTAATAGGAGATTAAGACCTCTTTTTTACTATATATAAGAAAAATTGGGCAAAAAACGAATGAAGATTCAGCTCCCCATCGTGCTCCCCTTCAAATCACCTTTAAACAACTTTTTTCACCGCTTTGTTAAAAACATAGGCCTTTTTGTTAACAACCAATTCGTAGCGTGGCGGATATGCTCTAAATGGTTTGAAAAGGAGATAAAAATGAAAACCAAAACGATTCGTTGCTTTCCCTCCGAGGAAGGCGAAATCATCGAGCGCATGCATTTGCTTGGGTACAATCTCAAGCACAGAAACGAGATCGACAATGTCCGCGAAGTCTATGACGGAACCGTGTCGGTCACGCGCGGGAATTACACGGGCGGAACCGTCTATACCCATGAAGAGCGGGAACACTACCTCTCTTTGTTATTTGAAAAAGACATCATCAATCCGGAATTAGATGATAAATTGACGGACCTAGAAAAATCCGTGGATAACACGGTCCGCATTTTGGACAACGCCTATGATAAAAAATGGAAGAGCAAGGAAGCTTTAACGAATGCAAATAAAAAATTTAAGATTGGACTAATTTCTGCTTCTCTTGACGTCGTTCTATTACTTGGGATGCTAATTTACGCCATCGCTTCGGGCCCTTATATGTTCATTAGTTTGATTATTCCAGCAATTGGTTTAATCTCCATCGGAGTAATATTGTTTTTAAACATCAAGAAACGTAAGACTTTGCCAGGCGAGATTCAAAGCCAGGTTCAAATCATAAACCAAAAGCAAGAGGAACTAGACGATTTGCTTCGTCAAGCCAAGCAATACGCCCCTGCAATTCGCGAAAACTATAAATAATTAAAAGAATAATCTATTTAGGGGTCAATTCATGAAAAATAAAATTTTGGTAAAGTTAATCCTTTGCACAATCGGTTCTATTGCCATAACAAGTTGTGGTGGTGAAAATTCCTCCAATCCAAATTCAAGCGAACCCATTCACCAAAGCGTCGAATACACAACTTCATTCGAGACCAACGGAGGAACCCCAGTAGAGGCGATGGTAGGGACAATAACCTATTCTCCAATCACTACGAAAGAGGGTTACGAATTCACCGCCTGGTGTTCCGATTCCAATCTTTATCAGGCCGTCAGTTTTCCCTTTACACCAACCAAAAATACTACTTTGTATGCAAAATGGGAAAAGCAGGCTAAGCCAGTTGAAAGAATCGAACTGGACCGCGAGTCAGGTGCCGTCTATCCAGGAATTGATTTGCAGCTTCATGCAACAATTTACCCTTATGATGCCGATGACAAAACGCTAACCTGGACAACAAGCAACCCAAATGTTGCCGCGGTAAAAGACGGCATCGTACGCTATTCAGGCAAAGGTTCAACCACCATTACCGCGACATCCTCTAACGGCAAAAAAGCACAATGCCTTGTAACAGCAGGGAAACTCGTTACAATCCAGCAGACGTCTGGTTCTTTGACACGTGATGATGGAGTAAAGGGATCGTATTCCAACGTAAGGTGGTCGGATGAGCAAGTTTCTTTTGATGGGGAGGTGTCTGGCACTTTAAGTTTTACGTTCACTTCCTTTTCTGGCTCTGGGACTCGAGGCGGCATCTACTTCTATTTTAAAAGTAGGAGTCAAAGTCGCAATCAGGAAATATGGTTCCAGCTTGGAATGATTACCGCCAACAATCCAATTCAATGCATTAAAGAGGTTACCCTTGTTCCCAGTGATTTTTACACGGTAATAATTGGTAGTGATGGGCGCTGGTTTAAATACTAATTAGCCCAGGCCAACAAAAAGAGAGACCGCGGATGCTTCGTCGAAGACAACTCGCGGTCTTTTCTTTACCAATTGAAGATCGACATCGGATAATCGATGACGGCGTTCTCGTCGTAACGCTTCTCCTCATGATAATTGATGCTTGTATTCATGCCGTCGATAAAGGCGCAACGGGAGATGAGTTCCACGGGGAAGGATTTGCAGCCATAGAAATCGACGACTAACTTATCGTTTAATGGAGCAAAATATCCTTCGCGGACTTTGTCGGGGAGAACGACGCGGTCTGCTTTAATATATTGATTACGGAGAGCGAGGATCTTGCCGCGAGACATATCGAATTCTTCCACTTCAAGATATCGATTCCGGTTATCGAAGGACACCCCACCGTTTTCCATGATAAAGCGTTTGACTTTGCCAAATTTCTCTCCTTCAAGGCGGACAAGCGAGGTACCATAGAACCGCATCTCTTCTTGGTTAACGTCGGGGAGTTCTGCCGTTAACATGGAATAGCCAACTTGCCCCGGAACAAAACGGAGGATTTTGCAGTTATGGCTACGAATTTCTACCGTTCCTTGAATGCCATTACCTAAACGTAATTCTCCTAGTACTCCAAAATCATCGTTCCAAGAAGCAGGAACGGATTTAGAAACTTCATTGAATTCAAAGGTGAATCCACTTCCGCCTTTTAATCCATAATCCTTTAATTGGAGGGGTTCTGTGTCATTTTTAAAGGGAGTTCCAGAACGGAGATAGGTGACGTTCGGGCAGTTATTAAAAGGGTTCACCTCAAAGTGGCTCGTCGAATCCAACTCATTAAAATAAACGTGACGTAACGCGGGGAGATTTTCAAAGCACGAAGTTTCTAGATTTAAATGGGATTGATTAAAGGTTAACGATTCGACGTTATCCAAATCCTTTAAGGCATGGGAAGAAATTTTAGTGATCGAATAATACCCTAACGCGGTTAAGTCAAGTTCGGGATTCCCCCACTTCTTGATGCCATGTAAAGTCACTTCGTTGTTCTTTAATTCATAATCAAAGAATTCTTTCGCGAGCATCGGGCGGAGGGTGATATCAAAATCATCGTTATAGGTAAAAGGCAATGTGATTTGTTTTTCGCCATCCGTCCATCCTAAAACGATATCGTTGCTTCCTAATGTTGGGGGCAATGCGGTGACTTCACTTCCGAAGGTGACCTCTTGGGTCGAATCCATTCCTTCAAAATGGATTTGATAGGTCAAAGGTTGATAGACCGCGTGGAGTTTAACGGATTCCCCCTCCATTTGGTAATGCTCATCGAATTTACGGCCATATTGATCCGCATAATAAAGGAACTGGTGTCCTTTCTTCTTGGGCTTAGGAAGGGAATCAAAGGATTCGGCGGTATAGCCTAAATAAGCATCACTGGTTTCTCCGCCTTCTTCTCCTCCTGCAAAGTCGAGAACGAGGTTGGAACGGAACCGGGAGAATAACGAATGGACGGTAAGGTTGGATTGAATGCAATTAAAGTTTTCTTTCCATCCAACAAACCGGAAATCCCCTTGGTCTTGAATGGAAGTGGGGGCGATAGCCGGAGAAAGATAACGGGCTTTGGAAGTTCCTAATACTTCATTGTTATAACCAAGGAAAGTGACCGTGAAGGTCTTCTTGGAAAAGAAAGCCTGAAGAGCGATATCATGATCAATTGGAGTATCCGTATAGCTAAAATCATTCCCGTCTAGCCAAGAACAAACATAATCGTAATACGGGGAAGTGGGGCTAAAATCCGATAGGGTTGCTCCCTTATCTACCGTATAACGATAACTTAATTCTTCAATGGGTTTATGGTCATCAACGTCATACCCCTGAATCTGCACGTGGCAGGTTTCTTTTAAAGGCGGGACGTAGGGCTTGGAGGAGGAATCCTGATAAGAGGGGTTAAAGCGGGATAAAGCAATGGGGATCGAAACACAGGCGGAGATCGCCATCGCGGAAGCCGCTGCAATAAGAGGCACCTTCCATTTAATGTGAGGGGCAACCACAATCTTTCTCTCGTGGCCTAAATATAAATCCGTGGGTTGATAACCAAGGATGTTGGATAAGACAATAAAATCGCCGACCGAGGGGAGGGAGATACCATTGCACCACTTCTCCACACGGGCCGGGGATACATTTAACTCCGCGGCGATTTTATGAACAATCCCGGGTTCGCGGTCCAGTTCGCTTTGTAATAACGTGCAGAAAGCGTTTTGGATGAATTTCTCGTTTTGATAGGACGAGATAACTTTGGGATCCATCTTAAAGAAGGATTCGATGGACAAATCTAAAACCTGACAAAAGGAATCAACTAAGCTCAAGTCGATTTTGACGATCCCCTTCTCGTAGCGATAAATCGCCTGAGGGGTATAGCCAATGACGCTGCCAACATCGGATAAAGATAATCCGAGTTGCTTACGTCGGTATGCTAAAAACTCCCCAATGTCCATGCAGGTAGATTATATACCAAAACTAGAAATGGAAGAGGGTGGAATTTAGGGGGTGCCTAAAGGCAAGAAACAACGTAAGGTGACAAAGTAATCGCATTATTTATCGGCCGCATTATCATTTCAGCGTTATATCAAAAATCCTGCGCTTCCGTTTAAAGAAGCGAATTACCAACGCTTCTCCGCTCAGCGATTGGCATCGGTTTCCGCCTTCAGCACGACCTCGAAGGCGACGTTGTAGAACTCGCGGCTCGCCGACTTTTCGTCGACCAAGTAGAGCGTGGGTGCATCGTAGGCCCACCTGATCGGGAAGTACGACTCGTACCCCTTCGTTGAGCCGGAAGTCGCGAACACGGTGATGCGCTGGGCGTCCGTCCTCCACGCGATCGGGGACGACTCCGTATTGGCCTGCGCGGGGGCGCACCCCAGAAGTGGGAGCGCTAGGAGCGCGGCGATCAATACCTTGGATTTCGTTTTCATATTAATGTTTCCTCTTTTCTCCGTTTATTTCTGAACCCGACACATAATAAGCAATTATCACTAGATTGGTAAGGGAGCCATCGATCCCTTCCGCCGAAAAAGAGAGAGCATCGTTTCCTTTTAAATGTATGCAACGCTAAACCTTGAAGACCCAAAATCAAGGACAGCGATACGTGCTACATTTTCGAGAAAACTATTCGTTTGATTGGCATCGAATTGGGTTGAACAGCATAAATTCGCCCCACGTCTAGAAATTGAGATCTATTGCAATAAAGTGCGATCTGTTAAGCTTTTCACAATGGAAGACTTAAGGACTCAATTATGTAAGAACGAAGATGTTCTTGCCAAATTTTGCAAAAAGCAAGGTATCAAATACTCCTCTGCAACAAAAAAGAACTATTTTCGGGAACTCAAGCATGACGGCGACTTGCTACATTATGTCATGACCTCCATGTCCTCGTCCGATATGAAATCCTTCGCGCAAATTGCGCACGAAAACAATTATCAAACCTGTTTAGACATTATTAACGATTATTTCACTTCGTTAAATCTAGACGATTATCTAGACATCCGCTCTCTTAAACAAAACGAAGAGTATTCAACATATGAAATTGCTGCCATGGCTCAAAAATATAACATCGTCGTTGGCATGCAATACGTGGAACGCAACGACTCTCGATATGTAATCATCAAATCTACATTAGAAAACGAAAAGAGCAAACAAGGCTACCACGACCATTGGATTACACCCGGAAAGACGCTTTGTTATTACATGCAAAAGGAAAACCCCGAAAACGTTAAGCACTTCTCTTTTTCGTATCAGCCGAATAGACAAATATTTGATTCCATCTTCAACAATGCAACCGAGCCGTTGGATATTTTTGTTTTTTCTCGCGAAAAGGAAGGCGCACCATATACCTATCAAGGCATATTCCATTCCATTGGAACTGCGGAAGACGGTAGAGCGTTTACGTTAGGCAATGCTTCCGTCTCGCCTTACAATCCGGCAATTGCGAAAGTTCGTCAGCAATTTGAGCAAAGATTTGAAGAAGAATCTACATCATCGGTCGTTCGTCGGAAAAAGAAATTAATTTGTGCGGAGCCCCCCACTCCCGCTGAAATCAAAGCCTTCGAAAGCCGTGTTCCGGAAAAAACTTTTATATCAGAGCGGGACTATATTTACGAAGCTAAATTAAGACAAAAAATTGGCGACTTGGGCGAGGAAGCCGTATGGGAGTACGAAAAAGCCAAAATCCGGAAAGCGTTGGCCCATGACCCAAATTATGCCGAAAAGCTCATTGGAACAATGGCGTGGGTTTCAAAGGAACCGGGCGGTGAAAAATACGGCTACGACATCCGCTCCTACAATATTTTGAATGGCCACCCAATACCTATCTTTATTGAGGTTAAAACCACAACATCTAACAGTTCGAAAGACTTTTATATAACCGAACACGAATTACAGACTGCGCGTTCGGAGGCTATAAATCAAAATTATTACATTTATCGGGTTTACAACATCAATTCAGACCAACCACTGTTTTATTTCATGAAAGGCGACCCCGCAAATTTCTACAAACTAAGCCCTTTTATTTGGCTTGCCAAAATCCGATAAAGAACATCTCCTTTGTGTTCAACTTTGTGATATTCCAGTAGACGAAAACATCCTGTCCTGGTATAAATGTATCCGGTCAAACGCATGAACTACATTGATTTATTTGCAGGCGCCGGTGGATTGTCCGAAGGGTTTGCCAGAGCAGGGTTCACACCTATCGCTCACATCGAAATGGTGCGCAATGCATGCGATACTTTGCTAACACGTTCCTTTTACTATAAGCTGAAGAAAACCACCAAAGGGCGTAAATATTACTCATCCTATTTGCGTGGTGAAATTACGCATGAAGAGTTTTTCAAGTCTATGCCAAAGGACATACTCGACTCAGTTATATGCGAAACAATGTCGAAAGATAGTCTCCCAAAAATATTCGATAAAATAGACCAAAGAGCATTGGCGTTAAATATAAATCAAGTTGACATCATCATCGGCGGTCCTCCATGTCAGGCGTATTCTTTAGTTGGAAGGTCGAGAAAAGACATGAATTCCGACCCACGAAATTGGCTTTATAAGCTTTACATTGAATTTTTGAAAAAATACAAACCGAAACTTTTTGTATTTGAAAATGTAGAAGGAATAAAAACTGCCGGAGGCGGCTCTTTTTTAGAAGATATCAAGCGCTTAGTAGGCAAAGCGGGTTATGACATGGATATCAGGCTATTAGAAAGCCAAAATTATGGGGTTCTGCAACGCAGAAAACGTGAAATTATTATCGGCGTACAGAAGTCATATCACAAAAGTCATCCAGATTATCCATACCCTGAAGCAGATTTTAATTCCGACAAATATTTCGTTAAGGATCTGCTCGTGGACTTGCCCCCTCTTCAACCCGGAGAAAAAAACAATCAATATGTCGATAAGCCAACCCGATATCTATCGGAATCTTGCATCAGGCAAAAGAGTGATATTTTAACTTGGCACGAAACCCGTCCCATTCGAGAGCACGACAGGAAAATCTATCGTTTTGTAATTGAATTTACCAGCAAATGGGGCAGAAATCCCAAGTACACAGAAATCCCCTCTGAACTTCGCACGCACAAAAACCAATCGTCGTTTCTCGATCGCTTCAAGGTTGTGCGTTCAGATGCGCATTATTCGCAAACTATGGTGGCTCACATATCGAAAGACGGGCACTATTACATCCACCCGGACATTAAACAAGCAAGATCTTTGTCTGTGCGTGAAGCCGCGAGGATACAATCGTTTCCGGACAATTACTTTTTTGAAGGCCCAAGAACATCGGCGTTGACTCAAATAGGAAACGCCGTCCCCCCTTTGTTGGCATACAAAATCGCCAAAGCCATTCAAGAATACCTGAGTAATCTATCTTGAAATTAAATTAATACACCGTTTTTCTTTAATCTTTCTCTAAGCTTCCAAAGGTCTTGTACCTGTTTGCTACTTGGAAAAAATTTGCCTTGCGAAATCATTGCTGCACGTTTGAGAAGGCTGACGTCCATCGGACCCAGAATTTTCCTTTCAAGGCCTTCGTTTAAAAGTCTCGTCCAATAATCTCCATCAAATTCATATATTTGTTTTGCGACGTTAAGGTCATTGGTTAATTTTTGGTCCTTGGCAGCACCCTGTTCTTGTTCTTGAATAAATCTCGAGCTGACCAACGACTTCAGGAACGTTTCTGAATAAACAAACTCCTGCGCTTCAAATTTCTCCCATGTGGACTTCCTTTTAACGTACTCGGAAACCAACGCTCCATTGCTATTCTGGATAAAATCGTTAGTTACTTTGGTTAACCGTTCGATTTCCGACACCAAACTTGGATACATGGTTTGCTGACGCCAAATTTTATCCCAATCCAAAGAATAGCCTTCGGGCAAATCATGAAGCAATTTTGCAATTGTGTATGGGATAACCTGCGATTTAAAACCACCAACCTCATACCACGGCGCTTTTGCAACGATTTTATCGGTTTGTCGAAACATAATTGCCGCGCAGATCATTTTTTTAAAAAACGCCTCATTAATATCTTGTTTATGATTCAACCAGATATCGTCGATTTCTTCAGCAAATTTTGCCATGTTTTTGGCGGCGCCAAGAACGACAATCCACGGCTTTTGATTAATAGTATTGTAATATTTGCCAAGTTCTTCCTTTTTTATAACCTGGTTTTTGGGAAATTTGCATTGGAACGCGGCACGTTGCGAGTCTCTCATTTTAAACATTTCCTGATTGTACTTGCCGCGAGATCTTTCGTAGTACCAAAGTGTTTGCGTAACGGAACCATTGATCGCCGGAGCTACCACTTGCTTCGAAAGACGTTCGAATTCGACGTGGAAAGGATGGTTAGAGAAAAAGTCAGCATCGGTAACCTTATTCTGACTGTTGGCATACTTCGATATGTTGCTAACCATATCATCGTATTCATCTTTTTTTCTAATTACCGTTATCTTCGCGGGAACAAAAATGTTATCCAAGGTGGATTTATCTTTCAAAAACGCGGATGTCAGCGACGCTGTAGTCTGGCCTCCGTTAATAATTTGGAGATCCTTCATCGATGTGATTTTCGTTCCATCTTTATTGATAGAAACGGACTCAGCCGTACATGCGATTCCGTTATTGTATGTGAAAAACTTAGTTGGTTCCGTCAAAATCGTGCGGCGAATTCCTTGGTTGATTTTCCCCTTATTCGAAAGGAACGCTCTTACGTTTCCCTCAAGGAGTCGACTACCATATTTATAATAAACATCGGACAAAAACCGTCCTGGAAAAATTGCAAGATATGCGTCGTAATCCAATCCATCGGATAGCTCCGCGCGAATGCAGGGAATCCCGTCCAAACCAAATGTACTCGTCTCAATTTCAACGGCCTCCCTTTCTAATCCGGAGGAGTCGAGTTCAAACAATCGTTCTATTGACCAAATGACACGTTCGACTTTTCTTCCAAGAAACGAGTCATCATCTAGGTTTTTAATTTTTCCCGATAAGCTAGCGTTAGTAAAAACGATAAGCCGTATTTTTTCTATGGACTCATCCTCGCCGTCATTGACATATTTAATCCCGAGTCTCCGTTTAATGTCCGAAGCGATTTTGACATACTCATTGGATCCATCACACCATTCCGCAAGAGACCCATCGTTGGCCGTTGTCAAAAAATTCATCATTTGTTTATAACGGCTCTCGAGCTCCGTTCGAACAATCGTTTCCGGTTCTTCGGTATTTCTAAAGTCGCTTTGAAAGAGAATTAACGTTTTATCAGACGGGTCAATAGAATATCCATCTATTTTCATCAATGAATTTCTCGGACCTCGTTGCCCAAAATATTGAATAAATGGGTCCACAAGTTCATCCATCGACTGCAATCTCTCAGCCATTTCGTTAATGAACTCCTCTTCCGGAGTCCTTCCCCAAGACTGTGCATTAACGCGAAGCTGCTGAACAAAATCTTTCCGGTACTGTGCGAAATCCATAAACAACTCTCCTTAATTAAAGTCCGCTATATATTTTTTTAGCTTTTCTATTAGCAAATCATACTCCGCGTCAACAACGGCCCCTTCCATGTTGCTAACGGTCAGTTTTGGGAAATCGCCTTCTATGCAATACCTTGTCATGCTCTTGATCTCATAAACGAGCTCATCGTATTTTTCATTAAGGGCATAGCCTCTTTGCAAAAGCTTGTTTTGAAATTCATCCAATACTTCGGGAGAAACTATCTTATCCATGGTACTTTCAACCATTGTGTTGAGGTTGATTCCAGCAAAAGCACTAGACATTTTTTCCAAACGCACAATCACAAGATTTCCCGGGCATTCAGATTCGAGTTGTTCCAGCGAATTGATGTGAATTGTAGACGATTTTGGCCCAGTCGTTTTTAATTCAAACCACGTTTTGTCAATCGAAAAATCCTTTAGGGTTGGGTCCGAAGCGCTCCATGACCTAACAGCGGCTTCCTCACCGTATTTAGGCAGCAAATAGGAAGACAGAAAATTCAGTTCACCTAAGAGACCCATGACCTCTGTCTCGGACAGCGTTTCTCTCGATGGAGTAAACATTTTCTTCCAACGGTTGTATCTTGAAATCACAAACCTATAGCCATCTTCAGAATTTGTTAATTTTCTCGAAGCATCTACCAAATCATCCACAAATTTATAAAAAGGATCCGTTGCATCCTCATCTAAAAGAGAAAACTGGATACAGTCTTTTTCGCCAAGGGGAAAGGTTTTAACCATTATCGCCTTTGTTCCGGCGATTTTAGAGGCAGAAAATTTTCCAATAAACCTAAGTGCCTTTTTCCCATTTTTGTCGACACCAAGATACAGTTCCAAAGGGTGCGAAGAATCGACCCTAATAAAATATTGATTTTTGAACAGTGCGTTGAAACGCATTTTTGCATCAAACGGTATCATTATTGATCCTCCTCAGTGCCGCTCTCGATGCCTGCGCGTTCGTAATAATCGGCGCCACGATTAACGGTATAAAGATGGGCTTCGTCATTGGTCATGTTCTCGGTTTTTGGAAACGCCACGGAGAAAGCGACAAGGCTGCCTCTTCCCGGGAAGTTTTCGCGGCACAGTTCCCAATTCTCTTTCACACCCGCCATTCCAAAAGACATATCTTGGAAATTCGAAGTCACAGCATATACGATCAACAAAGGGTTGCGTCCAGGGATCATGTACATTTTTTGGCTAGTTCCCTCCTTGCCCTCCTCGTCACGTTTTCTGTGTACGACATCAATTTGTTCTTTGGACAATCCATATTTGGTATCTCTTGAGCCAATGTGGCTTTTCCCTCCTGAAACGGCAATGGCCTCAGGTCCCACTGTGCACGAACGCAAAATCGGATTAACACATAAACCATTTTTTAAAATGACGGGCTTAGAGAATCCCGAAATTTCTTCGTCATCATTCTCCTTTGACATAATAAGAACATCCCATTTGCTAAGTGTTAGGTCCTTTGTCCTCTTTAGAAATGCGACAATTTGCTCTCGGTCGAATTGCACACTAATTTTGGGAATGGATAAGCCCTCGAGAAGCCGGAGAACCGCTTTTAAAGGAACGTTTCGATAGTATGGTTTTTTAACAGAAACATCCGCAGGCGGAAGTTCTGCGCTAAGCTCATCAACCAAATCCCAATTGTGCTCGTTTTCTTGAGGGTTTTTAGTCACAAATGTATTTTCAAAGACGCCTCCGTAAAAAGATGTCCTTTCAACGCGATTAACAGTATTGCGCATTTTGTTAGATGCAGTAATACCGAGTTCATCGGAATCATTTCGTACACGAACCCCGAATTCGCGCGGGGTTTTCTTTTGCGATATCATGACCGCAATATCACGACGCATCAGTTCCACCGCATCCGCTATTTCGCCGTACCATTTTGACGAAACCGCAGGAATCCAGATACGAACAATATCAGCATAATTTGGGCGATAACCAAACCATCTTCCCATTTGCATTAAAACATCGCAAGTGCAGGTGTTCCTATAAAAATAGGACGTCATCAAGCCTTCTAACGTAAGGCCACGAGATAAAGCCAAACCCCCAACGGCAATCACTCTCAGTCCCTCAGCTTTGTTTTCTTCATAATTCAACGAAGTGGCTGATTTAGAGTTAACGACCACGACCTTAATGTGTTTAATTGCATCGTACAAAGCATTTTTAACTTTTTCCCATTCAAAACCACATTCCCCATACTGTTTCACCCAAACCCTATGTATTTCCGACATAATCGGATTAGTTAGAGCGCTATCGTCACTTTGTCTACCAAACAGTCTTACAGTTTTTTTGATTTCGGATAAATAATCGTTAGCAATTTCGGCGATTCTTTTTTGGACGTCAATGAATCGAGACATATTTATTAGCATCGACCTATGTGCATTCCGATCTCCACGCAAATCACGAATAGAATTTGCCAAACAGAACGCAATAATAGATTCATAAAATGACGGAAATAGTTTATCTCCATCCCAATCTTTACCATGCTTGAAGGAAAAAACATCCGAATTTGAAAGAGCGTCATCTAAATCTACGAGACACCCGTGAAATTTTCCGTTTTTAGAAAATACAGACGATGGGCCAACGTAATTACTCGGAGCGTTTAGAGAATAAATGAAATCACGGGGGAATAGATCATCATTTTCCATATCGTCGGGGCTTGTCGGCTGAATAAATACATTGGCAAAGGGAGTTGCGGTAAAGCCCACATATGACGATTGCCTAAACAAAGCTAAAAGTATCCTGATGCGCTGATTAATCTTGGTTGGATCGTTATCTGGCTTGTTTGTATTAACGGACGCATTATCAGCTTCATCGTCGATAACAAGGAGCGGTGCGTCGATTTTTTTGTTGGCTTCAGTGGTATTAAGGTTCCTGAGACCAGTAATCACTTTCTTGAGTACGGATACGTTCTTTTTGCAAACCAGAATCAAGGGGACGTTATCAAGTTTTGAAATAGCCGGTGCCGTATTCTGATCCGTATTTCCTTTATAGTCTGTACTCGTTGATGTCATCGCACGTGGAACGGGGAGCGCGCTGTTTATTCCAACCCCAACCTTTTTCATCTTTTCCGAGTCATAACCAACAAAGCCTTCGTTTACACGCCTTTGAGTCTGCCTGCGAAGCGATTCGGTCAGGCCCGTCAATAGAATCACCACCCTATAGCCAGCATCGACGGCCTTTGTAATTACGCCAATATACGTTGCGGTTTTTCCCGACTGAACATCACCCATGACCAGTCCACGAACGGCAAATGGATCGGGGGAAGTTGGATTGCCCAAAAGATTCACAATAGCATCCGTGTTCAAATCTAGCTTGTTTTCCTTGTTGCCAAAATCCGGATTCTTGCTTTTTAACCACCCATAATATCGTACCCAGTAATTTCGATCACGAGTTTCGTCGGGATACCAATCGACATGAAAATAATCGCTGAGTAATGCCTCACCTTCGTCCTGATAAAACTCAAAAGTTGATTTAATACGCCTTTTTAATTCGGCGCAAAATTCATCATCCATTTTATCGGGATAGAGCTTACGAAGCTGGTCAATTTTCTCATCAATATAGTTCTCGTCCATGCAAAAGGGCTGGTTATGATCTTTTTTCGTTTTCTCATCAACGTCGCGCATGATTTGGAAAAAGTTCAGGTAATACTCCAGCAACGACTTATCATTTCTTTTGTTCATAACTTAAGCTCCTTTTTAATCATCGGCTCAAACCATTCAAATTTTGAAAAAGGTTCCATTGAAAGCAATTTCGAAAGAGCTTGTTCATTCGAAGACATGTCTATCGACTGAAGCGTCTTCACTAAATCAATGCCCCGAATCACGATTTCCGCTTTTGCTTCGTCAGAAATTTCTTGTGATATATTGTTGTTCGCTTCATCTGTATAAATGTCATGAAAAGGCAGTGATTGTTCAAGGGCAGAGAGCATTAAATTCATTCTTTGCCTTTCAGCTGGCGTTTCGCATTGTTGGAAAATAGTGCGTATCAACGGCGCGTCGCGATTAATGGTGTAAACAGCTTTATTATTCCGATCCGCACCTTTCCGCCATAGAGTTGTATCGTCGTCATTTTTCAACGTTAATCTGTGTTTGTTCTTTCTTCGTGACGAAAATTGTGAAGACTCCACACATCTCTGCAATTGTTTTTTTATGGCGGGAGGCAATTCTGCCGACTGTTTTTTCACATCAATTTTCCAAATATCGTCTAAAGACGCCGGAACATCGACCTGGATTCTTGCATATTTGGTCAATTCGTTTTTATAAGACATTTTGAACCACGTACCGTAAATAATTAATCTTTCATTTCTATATACGTAAAAGCCTTGCATTTGTGCAATTTTATCGACTCCCCCAACTGTCCGGATATCCGAATCGGACAAATCGGTCAGATACGGGAGTAAATACGGAGTGACATAAATGTGACGATCGACGCCATTTTTATCCATGACCGTAATATCACTCTTTTTGCCTTGTTCTGTCTTTTTGTGCGTTTTTAAAAAGGGGTCAATGGCTTCAAGCACATCACCGTTAACCGATATAACCAATCCATGATCAGCAATAAAACGATGAAAAATTAAGGATAGGTGGCTCATTGCCTCATAAACCGAATCAATAAGTCCTCGATATTCCAATCCCTCATTTGTTTGACGCAAAACATCAAAATCTTGCCATAAAACCATCGTTCCTTGGGGTTTGTCTTTCAACGAATTAATACAGGGCAAAGCATTGATTTCTTTTTGATCCAGCTCAATCAATGTCCATTCTTCGGTTTTCTCCACCTCATTCAAATCCCAACATGCCCCTACCATCACGCCATTATATTTGGAAACTACCGTCAGACGTCGGCACTGGGAAAGCGAGGCGGATTTTAAGCCTAAACCATATCTCCCCAAATCGGTTTCACTGCGATCTTCGTTTTTTCCTTTGGAGCCGTACCTCATCGCCACGCGAAGGGCTGCCTCATCCATCCCTATGCCATCATCAACAATGCACAAATATATGTTCTCTGGGCTGGCGGGAACATATATTTCGACATGTTTAGATTGGGCGGAAATTGAATTATCGATAATGTCAGCAAGAGCGGATGAAAACGTATATCCAATGTTGCGCATAGAATCCATTAAAACGAATGCGCTTGGCGGATTTTTAACTCTAGTCCCCATTGATGACCCCTTTATTAGTTGATTTTGATGTTGGCATTGCAAAGGAAAGTTTGGCTTTCCATAAGCTTTCCAGAACACTCTTCTGCAATTTTTAAAATTGCGTCATTTATATAATCACAGGAGTTAATCGCCCCATTTTTCAAGCCGTCAAACTTATGCAGTGCTTCTCCGAACGCATCTTCCGAAAGCCCAATAGAATGCACCGTGGAATAGTCTGCAAAGAAACTGTCAGAATAAGCATAAAAGCCCCAGTCAATAACGGCATGGCCAACGCTACACAATAATGCGGTTAGTCTTTTTTCGGGTGTTGCGCTATTTTCTCCACTGTTCACGTTCTGGTTCAAAAGCGCACTTGTCGGTATGTTCAAAGCATCAGCAAGACGATATGCCGTAGTAATACTGCACCGTCTTCGTCCATTTTCATAATCAGAAATTCTGGACTTATCGGCACCCACGATTTCGCCAAGTTGAGTCTGCGTCATTTTCTTTTTAATGCGTTCGCGTTTTAGTTTTTGTCCAAAATCGCGAATTATTTCGTCATCACTTATCATATGGATCGCCTTTCGGAAAAGCTATTGTCTTATATCCAAACTTCGTTGCCATTTTAGGCAACTTCTTTTTAGTTATTATGCGCCTAGATACGCTGTGTGGAAAGGAAAAAATATCGAGCCAAAAGCCAACTTCCCGTCTTTGGTAAATAGCACCATATAATTTTGGTGCCGTAACAATGTTTTTAATAAATTATATCGCTTTGCGAT
>CAKUWP010000011.1:0-66642 GCA_934699525.1 uncultured Bacilli bacterium | reverse complement strand
CTCCCAAGTCCAACTTGTTTGGCTGACCGGAATTATAACACGAATCTACAATCCCTTATTTGCTCCTATATCTAGAAGAAAGGGAATATTCGTTTCGAGAAACAAAAACCCTGTGGTAAGATAATTCCATGCAAAATTTCAAAGCCTATTTGGATCAAAAAAAGTACGATGAATTGATTCAAATACAGAACCAGGCTGAAACGGGACAAGATGCTTCGTGCGTTCTTTGCGCTCTTTGCTCCAAAGGCATGGGAAAAGAAGCTTTGGCCTATTTGTTGAAAAACCGTGAGTTGCTATGGTCGTGGAACCCTCTTTTCACGATGAAATATGATTTTGAATGCCGCTTTGTGCTGGGCCAATTTGATGAAGCATACGAAGATTTGAACTATTTCAATAACCTCAATTACGTTTCTCAAGAGGTGGAAGAATATCTTCGCTCCGCCCCCAAAAGAATTCGCGAGGCGGAAAAAGATTCCTTTCCTCAGGGAAGAGAAATGGAAGTAGAAGAAATCCAATCGATATTACACTCGGAAAGAGATTCTATCGCCTTGTTGTCGCTGCTTAATCGCATTAAAAATCACGATTTGATGCCTTATTTGCAGGATTTACATGCTTTGATTGCCGATGATTCTGTGGACGATGACGTGAAAAGCTACGTATTGATGTTGCTATCCGCTCACCATGATCAGGCGACCGTTTCTTTTCAAAAAGGCGGAAAGAAATTTACCTTAATTCCAGCGGAGGTGAGGATGCCCTACTCTTCTTCCGTTTACCAGGCCATCCGTTCCCAAATCATCAAAGAAAACGATCCTTCACTTTCAGAAATCGCGGGAGAAATCTTGGATCAATTCGCTTTATGCATTTACCCCGATTCCTTGAAACTGCCCGCCACCGAACCGATGCAACTACCCTACCTCTATCTAGCAAAAAGGTATCTAAGATCTAAAGAACCGGAAACGGATCCCGCCGCTAGCCTTGAAGCCAATCGGATAGAATTGGTCCTTCAAAAGGCACAAAAACACAAATAATTCAGCAAATTGTTTGGAAGAGCTACTTAAGTAGCGTATATTATCCATTGCTTTTCAATAAGGAAGAAAAAACATGAAACACTCCATTAAAGATCTTGGCGATTCCAGAATCGAAATCGAAGTCGAAGTCGACCAAGATGTCTGGCAAAACGCCCAGAAAAAAGAATTCGAAAAAGCCCTTAAGAACGTTCAAGTTAAGGGTTTCCGCAAAGGACATGCTCCCGCTGCGATGGCTGCCTCTTATGTGAACGGAAGCCGCGTGATGGACGAAGCTCTCAATGCTGTTTTGACCCCCGTCTATGCCCAAGTTCTTGGCGAAGAGAAGATCCAACCCTTCTCCCGTCCGGAAGTTAATGTCACCAAAGTGAGCGATAAGGAATTGACTTTGGTCTTCACTGTGACCTTGATGCCGAAAGTGACTCTTGGCGCCTATAAAGGCCTCACCGCCAAGCGTGAAGTGGCTTCGGTTACCGAAGAAGAAATTGCCGATGCCATCAATCATCGCCTCGAAAATGCGGCTGAACTTGAAGTAGTCGACCGCGAAGCCAAAAAAGGCGACACCGTCGTTTTGGATTTCAAGGGATTCATCGATGACAAGCCCTTCGATGGCGGCGAAGCAAATAATTATTCTCTCGAGCTCGGATCCAATTCCTTTGTTCCTGGTTTTGAGGACGCCCTAGTTGGCGTGAAAGCGGAAGAAGACAAAGACGTCCAAATCGTTTTCCCTGAGAAATACGTTGCTGAACTTGCAGGCAAGCCCGCCACCTTCAAATGCCATATCCACGAAGTGAAGGAAAAGAAAATCCCCGCTTTGGATGATGAAGCCGTGAAAGATCTCGGAATCAAGGACGTGGAAACCGTCGACGCCTTGAAAGAATTCGAAAAGAAAGACATCTTGACCCGCAAGACGAATGCCGCTAATCGTGAATTCTATGACGCGATTGTCGCCCAAATCGTGGATGGCTCCAAAGTGGAAATCAATTCCGGAATCATCGACGGAGAAGCTGCAACCCAAGAAGAAAACACGAAAAAGCAAATCGAATCCAACGGTTTGACCTTCCAACAATATCTCGAAATCACCGGACAAACCGAGGAAGACCTCAAAAAGCAACTTCGCGAAGGCGCGGAAAAGAATTTGAAGCAATTCCTCGTCCTTAACGAGATCGCCCGTGTAGAACACATGGTCGTCGATGATGCTGAACTCAATGTTGAGCTTTCGAAGATGGCCGAACAATATCAAATGAAGATTGAAGATATCCGCAAAGCCCTCGGCAACCAAATCGAAGGTTTCCGCGAAAATCTCCAGAATCGTAAGATTCAAGACTTCATTCTCGCCAACAACGGCGATGCCGCTGCCGAGAAAAAAGAAGAAAAAGCAGAATAACAACGTAGCCTTTATAGGCGGAAAGGAGTGCTTCTATGGAAGAAAAAGAAGCAGTAAATTTACTTCAGCTCCCTCTGCTGATTACTAGGGCCCTTGTCATATTTCCAGGCATTAACGAAGAAGTCGAGGCGGGTAGGAACTTTTCGGTTCAAGCAATCGAAAAGTCACGCCTCGACTTTAATAACCTTATCCTGATTGCGACTCAAAAAGATGAATCTCAGGATGAGATCGACCTGAAGAACGTCTATGGCTTTGGAACCCTGGCGCGAATCATGTCGGTTTCTCCGCTGGATGGCGGGGGATGCCGCGTTCGCATCATCGGCATGAACCGAGTCAATCTTTACGCGATGCGCTTTGAAAACGGTGCTTTTTATGCCGATGCCGAAGCCATTCCTTCTATTGACGAGGATTCTCCAAACAATCGTTTGGCGGCCAATAAGTTGATTGACGCCTTGACCAAAAATCGCGGTATTTCCATTAAAATTTCGCCCGCATCTTTGATTTCTCTTGCGGGAGATGGAAAGAATTGGGAAGAATTTTCTAATGTCATTTCCGCATACTTGCCCCTTACGGTTGACCAAAAAATTCAACTTTTGAAAGAACCGTCAGTTTCTCGTCGAATTGATGACGCTACGGCTTTTGTTTTGCTTTCCAAAAAATCCGCTGAAATTGATTCGAAATTGGACAGTCGCGTGCGGGATTCCGCGGAAAAAGCACAAAGAGATTATCTTCTTCGTGAAAAAATGAAGGCCATTCGTCAAGAACTTGGCGAAGATGGCGATTCGGCCGATGACGAGACTTCCATTCGTGAAAAATTAGAGAAAAACCCTTATCCCAAGAACGTGAAAGATCGCGTTTTGCGCGAATTGAAACGTTACAAAATGATGCCGGAATCTTCCCTAGAAGGTTCCCTTATCATGAGTTACATCGAAACCCTCATGAATGCTCCTTGGTTTGAAAAAACCGAGGATAACGAGGATTTAAATAATGTTCGGAAAGTCTTGGACGAGGATCATTATGGACTTGAAAAAGTTAAAAAACGTATCGTGGAATATCTCGCGGTTAAGAAAGTGACCGGGAATCTCCGCGCTCCGATTTTATGCTTTTATGGCCCGCCTGGATGCGGTAAAACGAGTCTAGGACGTTCTATCGCCCGTGCTTTAGGGAGAAAATTTTTCAAAGCTTCGCTAGGCGGAGTCAGCGATGAAGCCGAAATCCGCGGACATCGGAGAACCTATGTTGGCTCGATGCCTGGCCGTATTATCCAAGGCATGACGAAAACCGGAGTTGTTAATCCCGTTTTCTTGCTCGATGAAATCGATAAGGTTGGCGGGCAAAGCTATCATGGCGATCCTTCTAGCGCTTTGCTTGAAGTCTTAGATCCTGAGCAAAATTTTGCCTTCAACGACAATTATCTCGAAGAGCCTTATGATTTGAGCAGCGTTTTGTTCATTTGCACCGCAAACTATTTGGAAAACATTCCTGCTCCTTTGCGCGACCGCTTAGAACTCATTGAAGTTCCTTCTTACACCGAAATTGAAAAAACTCGCATTGCAACTGGCTTTTTGATTCCGAAACAATGTGCAGCGAACGGGTTGAAGGAGGAAGATGTTTCCTTTACGGAAGGCGCCATCAAAGAAATGATTGAGCACTACACCATGGAGGCGGGTGTTCGTCAACTCGAACGTTTAATTGCCAGTTGCTGCCGCAAGGTGGTAGTGGATTTGCTCGATGACCCGTCGAAAGTCAAGCCCGTTGTTATCGACGAGGCGCTGGTCCAAAAATATCTTGGAATCGAGCTATTTGAAGGGACCAAAAAGGAAAAAGAAAACCAAATCGGTGTCGTAACCGGACTCGCCTATACCGAATTCGGTGGCGATATCTTGCCGATTGAAGTGACTTATTTCCCGGGAAAAGGCGGTTTGGTTTTGACGGGAAAACTTGGCGACGTCATGAAAGAATCCGCAGAAATTGCTCTCGATTTTGTTCGTTCGAATGCCAGCAAATATGGCATTCCTGATGAGATTTTCCAAAAGAATGACATCCATATCCACGTTCCAGAAGGGGCGGTCCCCAAGGATGGGCCTTCCGCTGGAATCGCGATCACCACAGCCATTATTTCTTGCCTTAGCAAGACGCCTGTTGACGCCAATGTGGCAATGACAGGAGAAGTGACTTTGCGTGGAAAGGCTCTTCCGATTGGAGGATTGCGTGAAAAATCGCTGGCGGCTCTTCGCTGCGGTATTAAACGTATTATTGTTCCGTCTGAAAATAAAAAGGACGTGAGCGAACTCCCAAAGGAAGTAAAAGATCATTTAGAGATTTCCTTTATGAATCATGTCGATGATGCGCTTGCCATCGCGCTCGTCAAAAAGGAGACTCATGAGTGATTCGTTTAAGAAGGTGCGTTTTATCACAAGCGCGCCTTCTCTTTCTTCTTTTAAAGCCGATTGGAAGCCCGGCGTGATGATGGTTGGCAGATCGAACGTCGGTAAATCTACGCTTATTAATGGTTTGGTGGGGCAAAAAATCGCCTTTTCCTCGAAAAAGGCTGGCAAAACCAAATCTCTCAATTTCTTTTTGGTCGACGAATCTTTTTATCTTGTGGACGCTCCGGGGTATGGGTCGACGAATTTTGCTACCTTATCCACCGTTCAGTTTTCTACGATGATGGAAGAGGCGATTCCTTCTCCGCTAATTCGTTGCATCGTCTTGTTACTAGATTTGCGTCGGAAGCCCGGCAAAGACGATGTCGCCTTTTATCGGTATTTGGAAAATTCGGGTAAACCCCTTCTGGTCGTGCTTACAAAATGCGACACGATGAACCAAAAGGAACGTTTCCAAGCGCTAAAAACTTCGAAAGAATTAGGCTTTAACGATGTGATTTGCAGTGACGGATCAACGGAAGCAAGGAATAAGATTCAATCCGCAATTCTTTCTATGCTAAAGCGCTAAAAAAGGTTTTCTATTTTCTTAATTTGTTTATAATTTTTTTGTTCCGATGAACAAGAGGGACTTAGGTTGCTTTTTTAAAGAGAGCTCCGGATGGTGGAAGCGGGGTAAAAAGTCCTAGGGAGTCGCTTGGGAGGAAACGTGGGCCGCGTTAAGGCCATAAGAGATTTTATTCTAAACAGAGAATAAAAAGTTGGGTGGTACCGCGCGCCGCGCCCCAATTGGGCGCGGTTTTTTAATGGAGGAAAATCAATGTTGGACAAACATTACGATCCGAAAAAGGTCGAAGAAGGAAAGTACGAAAATTGGAAAAATAAAGGGTATTTCACCGCAGGTGATTCTTCCAAAGAGGCGTTCTCGTTAGTGATTCCGCCACCAAATGTAACGGGTAAGTTACACTTGGGACATGTCATGGACACGGTTCCAGATGACATTATCGTTCGCTACAAAAAAATGAAGGGCTACGATGTTTTGTGGGTTCCTGGAATGGATCACGCCGGCATTGCCACCCAAGCAAAAGTGGAAGCCAAATTACGGGCGGAGGGAATCTCCCGTTATGATTTGGGCCGCGAAGGATTCTTAAAAAAAGCCTGGGAATGGAAGGATGAATACGCGAAGACCATCCACGAACAATGGGCTAAAATTGGGTTATCGGTCGATTATACTCGCGAAAGATTCACGTTGGACGAAGGTTTGTCCGAAGCAGTTCGCCATGTTTTTGTGACCCTCTATAACCAAGGTTTGATTTATCAGGGCGAAAAAATCATCAATTGGGACCCCGTTTTGCGGACTGCTTTGTCCAATATCGAGGTAAACCACCAAGACGATGAAGGCGAATTCTATTATTTCCGTTACGAGGTTGTGGGCGAAAAAGGTCGTTCCATTATCGTTGCGACCACCCGTCCGGAGACCATGTGGGGCGATACCGCCGTTTTTGTAAACCCCAAAGATCCGAGATTCAGCGATTTAATTGGAAAGAAGGTCATTAATCCCTGCAACGGAGAAGAGCTTCCTTTGATGGCGGATTCTTACGTAGATATGAGCTTTGGAACCGGAGCCATGAAATGCACGCCCGCCCACGATCCTAACGACTTTGCCTTGGCTAAGAAATATGGTTTCCCCTTTATTCGCGTTTTGGACGAAACCGCGCATTTGCTTCCGATTGCAGGTGAATTTGCAGGCATGGATCGTTACGAAGCTAGAAAAGCATTGGTGGAGAAGATTCAACGCGAAGGTCATTTGGACCATATTGAAAAATTTGTTCACTCGGTTGGCCACAGCGAGAGAAGCGGCGCGGTGGTTGAACCCATGCTCTCCAAACAGTGGTTTGTGAAAATGGAGCCTTTGGCGGATCGCGTATTGGATCAGCAAAAATCGGAGAACAAGGTGGAATTTTTGCCCCGTCGTTTTGAAAATGTTTTGATTCGATGGATGCAAAACGTCGAAGACTGGTGCATTTCTCGCCAACTTTGGTGGGGACATCGTATCCCGGCTTACTACAATAAAGAAACAGGAGAAGTTCTTGTTACGGAAGAAACTCCTGATTTAACGAAATATAGACAAGACGAGGATGTTTTGGACACGTGGTTTTCGAGCGCGCTCTGGCCGTTTGCAACCTTAGGTTGGCCTCATCAAACCCCAGACTTCGACCGTTATTTCCCCACGAGCGTTCTCAATACCGGATACGATATCATTTTCTTCTGGGTAAGCCGCATGATCTTTCAAAGCGAGCACTTTACTGATCGGGCTCCCTTCAAAAAAGTGGTCATTCATGGTCTTATTCGCGATGAACAAGGCCGAAAAATGTCCAAATCTCTCGGAAATGGCATCGACCCCTTGGATATTATTGCCAAATACGGCGTCGACGCGATGCGCTACTTCATTACGACCAATAGCACGCCGGGACAGGATATGCGCTATAGCGAAGAAAAACTGCAGGCCGCCGAAAACTATTTAAACAAAATTTGGAATGCAACCCGCTACGTCGAAATGACATTAGGCGAGGATTTCCAACCGAACGTGATTCCTTATAAAGACTTAGGCGTTTTGGAAAAATATATTTTGACGCGTTTGGAGAAGACGATCGCCCACGTTCAAAAGAAGATGGATGCCTATGAATTTGGGGCGGCTAGCACCTATCTTTATGATTTTGTTTATGACGATTTCTGCTCCTTCTATCTAGAAATGAGCAAAGTATCCCTGTCGGATCCCCATCAATCGGAAACCGTGAAGCAAGTCCTCTACCGGGTCATTCACGATGTCATTTTGATGATTTATCCCTATTGCCCCTTTATCGGCGAAGAACTTTATTGCTCCTTGCCAGGCCACAAAGATTCGGCGATGCTAGAAACGTATCCGGAATATCGTCCGCAATGGATTTCCCCTGCGGCAGAGAAGAAGGGGCGTTTGTTATTTGAAATGATTCGCGACGGCCGTGGTTATAAATCCAGCCATAAAATGGCTCCTAACGAAGCAATTAAAATCACTCTCTCTCCCAAAACTCCGTTCAAAGGCATTGAAACCTATCTTACTCGTTTCCTTTTCGCAAAAGAAATTCGCGTCCAAAAAGAAGCGCCACACGGAGATGCATTCCTTTATTCCGGTCTCACGATGGTGGTTGCGTCTAACAAGAGTACCGATGAGATTAAGAAGGAGCTGCTAAAAGAAAGGGAACGCCTTGAATTTGAAATCTCTCGCAGTGAGAAAATGCTTCTTAATCCCGCTTTTGTGTCCAAAGCTCCGAAACAAAAAGTAGATTTGGAACGTTCTAAACTCGAAGAAAACAAAGCTAAAATGAAGGACATGGAACAAAGAATCTCCGATCTGGCCTAATAAAATTGTTTTTTTCGAAAAAAATTATCAAAAAAATTCCTGAAAAATCGTTCTAAGTTATTTAGGAGGATTTGATTATGGAATTGCAACCTTTAAGTAAAGAGGAATGTCAGCAAATTCGGCCTGGGGAGGCTTTGACCTTGGGAACCGTTGTTTTGGTTTTCACGATTGTTATTCTCTCCATTGCCGCCTATAAGCTGTTCAAAAGCCAATCGGCGAACGTCACAACGCCGGGCGGCTACAAATTCGAATGGAAAATGTGACAAAACGCTTTGATTCCGCGTGATACATGCGTATAATCATCGCGTTGTCCGCTTTGCTTTTGAGCGCGCAACCGCATAGAAGAGGTTTCTAAACCATTCGGTACCTCCATAGCGAGTCTAGAAAAAGCAGCAAGGAGGAAAATATGTACGCAATCATTGAAACTGGCGGAAAGCAAGTCAAAGTCGAAGTCGGTGACAAGATCTACGTTGAAAAGCTCAACGTGGAAGCTGGTCAAGATGTCTCGATCGACAAAGTTCTTTTCGTTGGTGGCGAAAGCACGAAAGTTGGCGCTCCCTATGTGGAAGGCGCTTCCGTTGATTGCAAGGTCGAAAAACAAGGCCTTGGCAAGAAAATCCGTGTTTACAAGTACAAGGCGAAAGCGAATGAGCGCAAGACCATTGGCCATCGTCAGCCTTATACCTGCCTCGTCATCAAAGCCATCAACGCCTAAGGAGGCAGTGGCATGGTGAAGGTTGAGATTGATTATCGCGGGAAGGGCATTTCCAAGATTCTCGTTAAGGGGCACGCGAATACGGCACCTTATGGACAGGACTTGGTTTGCGCAGCCGTCAGTGCGATTTGCACCGGCGCCCTAAATGCCTTGGAAGATTCGGATTCCTATTCGATTGAGTTGGAATCGGGATACATCAAATGCGAAATTCCCGGATCGATTTCCGAACACGATCAAACGGTTTTGGAGACGATGATCATCCAATTGAAAACCATTGAGGTTTCCTATGCGGGAACCATTAACATTAAAGAAAGGAAGTAACCATCATGAAATTCGTTCTTGATTTACAACTCTTCGCTTCCAAAAAAGGCGTTGGTTCGACCAAAAACGGCCGTGATTCCGCTGGTCGCCGTCTTGGCGCTAAGGTTGGCGATGGACAAATCGTCACCGCTGGTTCGATTCTTTATCGTCAGCGCGGCACGAAGATCATGCCGGGCAAAAACGTCATCAAAGGTGGCGACGACACGTTGAACGCTTGCATCGCTGGCAAGGTGAAGTTCGAAAGAGTCGGAAAAAGCGGAAAGCGCGTCAGCGTTTATCCGGTTGTTGCCGAATAATTTCGATTGTTGATCAACTGGGGCGTCATAAAGACGCCCTTTTTTTGCGAGGGGGATACGCTAAGCATTATTTTATGCGATAATAAATCTTATGAAGATTTCTTTTCTTTTTCCGGAAAAAAACCAAGGCGAAAAACTGATTCGTCATTTGAAAGAAACGGTTTTGCCTTTTTTGGACAAGCAACCGATTGCTTATGACGTTTTAATTTGTCCTAACGGGTGTAGCGAGGAAGAAATGAATCTTTTAGAAGAAGCCAAAAAAGAACTTCCCCTTCAGGTTCGCGTCCTAAAAAATGTGATCCCCGGGGGTAAAGGCGCGGGGATCAAAGAAGGCATCGAAGAAGCGCAATCCGATTTTGTGCTTTTTATGGATGCGGATATGGCAACCGACTTGGAAGTGCTGAATCGCTTTTTACCCCTACTCCCTCAATATGACTGCATCCTCGCTAGCCGCAATATGCCCGATTCGGTTTATGTGCAGCGTCAGCCCTTTCGCCGCCGTTTCACCCACTGGCTTGGCAGAATCATAATCAAAATGAAACTCCATATGCCTTTTAAAGATACCCAATGTGGGTTTAAAGCGTACCGGACAAGCGTGGCTAAAGTCATGGTTCGCCATCAAAAATTCAATGGATTTTCGTTTGATTTGGAATATCTGTATTTCCTGACGCTAAACGGATTCCGATGCAAGGAGATTGGCTGCAAATGGAAGGATGATCCCGATAGCACCATATCCAAAAAATCAGTCTTTATCTCTTTTTATCAAGATTTGAAGCAAATTAAGAAAAACAAAAAAACCTATCTTCTCAGCAATGAAGAAAAAGAAGAACTCGGAGGTCGTTATGCTCATTGATCGCGCAGTAGTGGAAGTACGTTCTGGAAAAGGTGGCGATGGCGCCATTTCTTTTCACCGTGAAAAAAATGTTCCCAAGGGAGGACCCGATGGCGGAAACGGAGGACGAGGCGGGTCGGTATACCTTATCGCAAAAAAGAATGTAAATACCTTGCTGGCTTATCGTCATTCTCGCGTTTTAAAGGCGGAGGATGGCGAAAAAGGGGATAAATGCATGCGTTTTGGCCATCAAGCCCCGGATGTAGTCTCGGAGGTACCGGTTGGCACCGTTGTTTACGAAGAAGACGGTAAGACGCTTATCGCCGACTTAAAACATGAAGACGACACGGTATGCGTGGCTAAAGGAGGAAGAGGCGGAAGAGGCAACGCCGCCTTCAAATCCTCTCGTATTCGCATCCCTCGGGTTGCTGAAAATGGATTCCCAGGAATTACCAAGCGAATTGTCTTGGAACTTAAGCTTTTGGCCGATGCTGGCTTAATTGGTTTTCCTAGTGTGGGAAAATCCACTTTGCTCAATATCGTTTCTAAAGCCAACGTTCCAACGGCGGATTACCCCTTCACCACCCTTGTTCCTAACCTTGGAGTTGTGACCTTGGATGATGGCTATACTCAATTCGTTTTAGCAGATATGCCGGGTCTTATCGAAGGCGCCCACGAAGGAAAGGGGCTCGGGATCCAATTTTTAAGACATATTGAAAGGTGCCGTGTTTTGATTCACATGGTTTCCATGGATGGGGAAAGAGATCCCGTGGAAGCCTATAAAATCATCAATGAGGAGCTTCGAGATTTTGGGGCGGGTCTAGAAAAACGTCCTCAAATTGTTGTGGCGACGAAAATGGACTGCGATGGTGCAAATGAGAGAAAGAAACGCTTTGATGAATTCCTAGGATTTGAATCCATCGGAATTTCTGCGTTAACGGACGAGAATGTTTCCTTCTTGATGAAAAAAGCCTACGAGATGATCTCGAAGACACCGGAATTTAAACTTGAATCGCTCGTGGAGAACGAAAAGGAAGGCGGCATGAAGGTTTATGACGCTCATTTGGAAGCCCCAGAAGCCCCGTTTGCCATTTTACGTCCTTCCGAACATGTTTTTGTCATCACCGGGGATGAAGTTACCAAGAAATACGCGTTGATTAATTTGACAACCGACGCCGGCGTCAGCCAATTGATTTCTTATCTCAATCGATTGGGTGTAGATGAGGCGCTGAAGAAGAAAGGAGCGAAAAACGGCGATACTGTACGTTTGCAAGATTTTGAATTCGAATATTATGAATGAGGAAAAAAAGGAGAAACAGTCGCCTGGCATTTGGCTTTCTTGCGCTTTGTTAAGCTTAAGTTTCCTCCTCTCCCTTTTCTTGCTTATTGGGTTTTTATTGCTGTACCACTAAATTATGATTTATTCCATCAAAGGTAAAGTTGTGGAGCGGAATGAAAGTTCCGTGGCCATTGATTTGGGGAATATCGCATACGAAGTATTCGTTCCCCGCCCTGCCGCTTTTATCATTGGCCAGGAAAGCCTCGTCTATACGTATGAAGTGCTCACTCAAGACGACCATTATTTGGTTGGGTTCGATAGCAAAAAAGAAAAAGATGCGTTTTTACTTTTGGTTTCCGTCAAGGGGATTGGCCCGAAAACCGCTTTAAGCGCCTTGTCGAAAACGACGCCCGATGAGCTTCTTTCTGCCGTTGAGAATTCCAATGCCGCCTTTTTAAAGCGACTTCCCGGAATCGGGCCCAAAGCGGCTCAACAAATTATCTTGGACTTAAAGGGTAGGTTAGTGGAAAAGCCGCTTAAGAAAAATGCGGAAAATCGATATCCGGATGTTTATGGCGCTTTGAAGAGTCTTGGGTTTAAAGCCAAAGAGATTGAAGATGCCATCGACGCGTTGCCCGATGGGGTGGATAAGACGGAAGTGGCTCTTAAAACTGCTCTTCGGTTTCTTTCCAAAGAAAGGAAGGCGTCATGACGAGATTACTGGATGCCAAAAGGGAAAAGGAAGACGAATCCTCCGAATTAACCCTGCGCCCCCAAACCCTGCAAGAATATGTGGGACAAAGCGAAATGAAGGGCAACCTTTCCGTTTTTATTCAAGCGGCGAAAGCGCGCCAAGAACCTCTTGACCATGTTTTGCTTTACGGCCCGCCAGGCTTAGGCAAAACAACGATGGCCTATGTCATTGGAAATGAACTAGGCGGAAAAGTGAAGATGGTCAATGGACCTTCCGTTGAAAAAACGGGGGATTTAGCCGCGATTTTAAGTGAACTCGAACCCGGAGACGTTCTTTTTATCGATGAAATTCATCGTTTGCCGCGCGTTGTGGAAGAAGTTCTTTACGGAGCCATGGAAGATTTCACCTTGTCGTTTATGGTAAACCAAGGGGGCTCGAGTCGAGTATTGTCTCTCCCCCTGCCCCCCTTTACTTTGGTTGGGGCAACCACAAGAGCGGGGGATCTTTCCTCCCCTTTACGAAGCCGTTTCGGCATTAGTTTGAAGATTGATTTCTATACGCAAGAAGAATTGGAACAGATTTTATTTAGGACTTCTCGCGTTTTTAAAACTCCCATTGAGCCTGAGGCTGCTCATTTAATTGCAGCCCGCAGCCGCGGCACGCCCCGAATTGCCAATCGCATTTTTAAACGTGTTCGTGATTTTGCCACCATTGCGGGCGTCCCTTCTATTGATGCCGCGATGGCGGAAAGTTCCTTGGATGCTTTGAAGATCGATTCCTTGGGGCTCGACGATGTGGACGTCCATTATTTAAATTGCATCATTGATCGATTTCATGGCGGCCCGGTTGGCCTAGAAGCCATTGCTTCTTCGATTGGAGAAGAAATTGGAAATTTAGAAGATGTTTATGAGCCTTATTTGACGATGATTGGGCTCATTAACCGTACACCGCGCGGACGCGTAGCCACCGAAAAAGCCTACGCGCACTTGAAGAAGCGCCACCAAAAAACGTTATTTTAGAGTTCACGGCTTCTTTTTAATTGTTTCAGCAACGCTTTGAGCGTATCCTTAACGCGATAGCATGATTTATCTATAAATCACCGCTCGCCTGCCACTGTTTGGAGGAATTTGTATGCGTCGATTCATCGCTTATGTCGCCATGACCACGACCCTTATTGTTGGCGTTGGAGCCCTTGCCGCCCCGACGATGCTTCATATGGACATGGACTTAGCCTACGCCAACGGGAAAACCCTTTATTTTCGCGCTAGCGAATTTAACGAAAGCTCGTTAAACGGAAATTATGATTCGTTCTTAGGGGATTCCGATAAACTGGATGTCGCAATGGACGGAGAAACTTATATCGTTTCTCGCATGGCGGATACGATTCGCGATCGTTTGGATAATTGGGGCATTTCTGAGTATGACGTGACCACCGAAGGATACGATACGATTCGCGTTTCTTTGCGTACCTCCTTCAACAACAGCCAAGAATATACCCGGTTGCAAAATTATCTTTCATTTAGCGGCCAAAAATATGAATTGGATGCTTCTAACACCGCCGGGGATTCTTCTAGCGGCGAAGATAGTAACGCTTACGAACATAACGATGCTTGGGAAACGATGCTCGATGGAAAGAAAGCGGAAGTGACCCTTCTTAATATGAATTCGTTCCAGGTTCCCGTTGTCATCGTTCCGATTGACGACAAGGATAAGAGCGCTTTCGATACGCTTCTTGATTACTGCAAAAAGAACACGGTTGCTGAAGAAACGGATTCTTCTGGGTCCGTCGTTACGGAAGGAAAGGACTGCAACGTCGTTTTGTGGGCGAATCGTGGAGATGAAGACCGCTATGAAAACAAAGCGGATCCTAACGTTTCCTCTAAAATCCTTTTCGAACACAGCGCTAGCGACGATCAATGCGTTTACTACAAAGATGGGGATGACGACAAAGAGCACCCTTATTTCCAAATGATCCCCTCTAGCGAAGCGACTAGCAGCGGAACTTATGATCCTACGAAAGCCCAAAGTGCCACGGATGCCGCGAATTATTTGGCGAATCTATTTAACGCTTCGGCTTATAAATATCATTCTGATGCCTGCCAAAATGCTGGTGATGTTACTCAATATCGTTTGAATTTCATGTATAGCGAGGATACCCAAGCAACGGTTGATCCTCTCATTCGACTCGGTGATTGGTCGATTTCCCCAGCCATGGGGCGTACCATGATTTCCGTTTTGGTTGGAATGGTGTTGCTGTTTGCCTTGCTTGGAATGTTCCACCGCGTTTTAGCTCTTCAAGAAATGGCGGTTGTCATGACTTCTGGGCTTGCTTCGCTTGCTACGTTCGTTGCCTTTGGCGCTCAGTTTAATATTGCGGCCCTCGTCGCTTTAATCGCCTCGTCCATGGCCACCTTGTTCGGAGCGATTTTCTACGGAAGCCGCTTGCGGAATGAGCTCTATAAGGGCCGTACCCTCAAAAAGGCTTGCCAGGAAGCTTCCAAAGCTTCGAGCTGGCCCATGGTGGATGCCGGTATCATTAGCATCGTTATCGGTGTTTTCCTCTATGTTTTGGGCGGATCGGTTTGCAGAGCCGGCGGAGTTATGCTTACGCTGGGCGGCTTCTTCGGAATTTTTGCCAATTTAATCTTAACGAAACTGTCCGGATGGCTTCTTTGCAACGATTCTGGAATGCAAAAATCCTTCCCGAAAATGCTTGGCGTAAAGAAGGAAGAAATTCCGAATCTCATGCAAGATGAGAAGCAAAAGTATTTCGGACCTTATTCGAAAAAATCCTTCCAAAAAGGCAAATTCTGGGCCTATGGCGTCTCCTCGTTAATGATTTTGGCCGGAATTGGCGGATGCATTGGATTTGGGATTGCCAATGATGGCAACGTCTACAATGATGCGGCCTATCATTCTGAAACCACGACTCTTCGCTTGGAAGTTCGTTCCTCTAAACAGGATGCAATTACGGTCGTTCCGTTTGCTAACGCTGGCGATGTCTATACGGCCAAATCGACGGATAAAGGAGATTTACTCCATCAATACACCATTGATGATGTGGTTCTTGGGGATATGGTTTCTTCTTTCTCCTTGTCCTCCACTCCAAAAGATGTCTATGAAACCCCAGAAGAAGGAACGGATGGCATCCATTATTATTATTTCTATTACGAAGCTAAATTGAATCGTGTCTTGGATCCGAATAGCAGCTATACCATTGCCTCTTGGAATCCGGTAGAACAGCAATATTCCAATGCGGTTGGAGATCAGTTGTCCTCTTTGAGCAGCGCTCTGGCTGAAGTGGGCGGAGAAGATGCTTCTGGAAATTATGTTCGCGTCAGCTTCAATACGGTTACTCCTAAAACGTTGAATCCCTATATTGGCGATGTCTGCCTCGGACTTGGCGTTGGTTTGGCTGTGTGTGCCGTCTATTTGATTGCCCGTTATCGCTTTAGCCGTGGATTGGCCTTATCTCTAGTTGCTGTTGCCACAACGTTTATGGCTTGGAGTTTCTTCGTTTACACTCGCATTTCGGTCTCCCCGATGGTTGCGCTAGGTATGATTTTTGGGGTTGTGGTGTCGCTTTGCGGCATGCTCTTCATCCTTTCTCGCGAAAAAGAATTATTCAAAGAAGACCGCGAAAAAGAAAAAGGAACCCTCGCTTCTCGTTCTGAACGCTTGAATCGTTCTACCTCCTATGAAGCAGGCAATGTCTTTGTTTACGCCATTTTAGCCGAATATTTGGCTTTGGTAGGCTTTGCGATTGGCCCAGTTGCCTACGCTCCGGTTTATCTTTGCGCGATTTTAGGAATCGCTTTTGGAACCGTTATAGGTCTTGTTTGTCTCGCCCCGATTTCCATTCGTTTTGCGACTTGGAATTCGAAGGTCCATTTGCCGAAATTCTCTCATAAAAAGAAGCAGGGCGGACAATTGATGAAAAAGAAACGGAGCGGTGAGCCGGAAGAGGCAATCTTCATCGGTATCAACGACTGATATGCCTGACGTCAAAAAACGGCTTCTCCGTTACTATTCCCTCACGGAAGACGAATACGAAGCCATGGCGAAACCCGCTACGTTTGACGATATTCCTCTTTTACCTGAAACCCCCGATTTAGTTCGTGCGAAAACCCGAATTGAGTTAGGGGTAAAAAAACACGATCGCATCCTTATTTATGGCGATTATGACGCTGACGGAATCATGTCGGCGTCTATTATTAAAATTTGTCTTCGTAAAATCGGCTCAGAAGCCCAGGTTTTTATTCCGTCCCGCTATTTGGACGGGTACGGTTTAACGATGGAGAACGCCGTTAGAATCGCCAATTGTTTTGATTTGGTTATCCTTGTGGATAATGGTGTCAGCTCCAGTTCGGAAATTAGCTATTTAAAGGAAAAAGGCGTAGACGTTATCGTTTTGGACCATCATGAAATTGGAGAATGCCTCCCTCTTGATGCGTTCGCCTTTGTTCATCCTGACCGCTTGAAATACGGCCCCTATCCGATTTCCGCAGGAGAACTTTGCTTTGGCTTTTCTCGCTATTTGCTGAATAAAAACGACGAATACTTGGCTATTTTGGCAGGTATTTCTACAATTTCGGATTGTATGCCACTAAGGGGATACAATCAGAAACTCGTTTCTCTCACCTTGCATTTGATTGTCAGAAATAATGTGAATCAGATTTTGGATTTAACTAGCCGACGCCATATTGACGAAAAGGTTTTGGGAATGGAAATTATTCCTCAAATCAATTCTGTTGGAAGAATGGAAGAAGGGCATTTTGGCAATAAAATCGTCGATTATTTTGCTAATTCCGACCGTGGGCTTGAATTTGAACAAGCCATGGTCTCTTATTTACGGAACACGAACCAAAACCGCAAAGACGCTACCAAAAAAGCGGAAAACGAATTAAATTTTGATCCCTCGCTTCCCGGGATTTCGGTTGTGGGTAATCTTCCGGAAGGTCTAAACGGCCTTTTGGCCAACAAATTACTTAACGAATACGATAAACCAATCATGGTTTTTTCTCCTAGCAGAAAAGAACCTGGCGTTTTTGTCGGCTCGGCACGAAGCAAAGAAGGCTTCAACGTCATGGAATTTTGGAAAGAAAATGAAAAGATTTTGGAGCGGTTTGGCGGACACGATTACGCGGGAGGGGCCAGCATTAAACAGGAAAATCTGGATCTTCTCCAAAAATCCTTCCTCGAGTTTTCAAAAAATCATCCTTTTTCCGTTGAACCGCCGCCTCATATTAATTTGATTCTGAATGACCTTACCCCCGACTTATACCCGCTGATTCGGTCGTTTGGCCCTTTTGGAACCGAACATGAAGAACCGTTATTTCGAATTAACGAAGTTCCGGCGTCGATGCTTAGACTTGTTTCCTCGGGGAAATGCATGAAAACGAATTACCATTCCGTGGAGATTTTTAGTTTCCAAATCAATAAAGAGCATCCTCTTAACCCTTCCAAACACATCGCGTTGGATGGGAAATTTAGAATTAACGAATATAACGGAAAAGCTGCCGTTCGCTTTGAATGTAGCCCCGTCATCGTTAAATAGCCCCATTTTTCTTTTTTGTTCCTGTGCTACGATATTTCCATTATGGATGAAAGTGCTCAAAAAAATTTAAAATCCCTACCCCCCAATGGAGGATACCCCATGCATACCATGGAGCAGCTCAAAGCGATTTATTTTCCTTATATTAAAAACGAAACCGATCGCCAAAAGATTGAAAAAGCCTATGAATTGGCCAAAAAACAGCACGAAGGTCAGTTCCGCAAATCGGGCGAACCCTATATTCAACACCCGATTGAAGTGGCCTATATTTGCGCTAAGCTGCAAGCGGGCCCTTCCACCTTGGCGGCAGCATTTCTCCATGATGTGGTGGAAGACACGGACACCACAATTGAAGACATTGAACGTGATTTCGGCAAAGATGTCGCCAAAATCGTTGATGCATTAACTAAAATTCAAAGAATGAAACTTTCGCATATGACGGCGGAAGATTTTGAAGCTGAGGATCACCGAAAAATCTTCCTCGGTATGGCTCAAGATGTTCGTGTAATCATCGTTAAACTTGCAGATCGACTTCACAACATGCGTACCTTGGATTCCCTTTCTCCCGAAAGACAGCAAGCTTTGGCCAAGGAAACCATCGAAGTTTTTACTCCGATTGCCCATCGTCTTGGAATTTATACGGTGCAAAGCGAATTGGAAGACTTGTCCCTGAAGTATTTGGATCCTGAAAAGTACCAGCATATTTTGGCGTTAGTTAACGATCGTTTTGAGCACCGAAAGGAATCGTTGGAAGGCTTAAAAAAGAGGATTGCCGACATCCTTTTTGAGCACAAGATTCCTTTCAAGATGGAAAGTCGTGTTAAATCCATCTATTCCATTTATCGAAAAATGTATCAAAAATCCCATAATTTTGAGGATATTTATGATGTTTTGGCGATTCGCGTGATTACGAAAACCACGTTAAATTGCTATGAAATCCTTGGGATTATCCATTCGACATATAAACCGATTCCCGGCCGTTTCAAAGATTATATCGCCATGCCAAAGCCCAACATGTATCAGTCGTTGCATACATCGATTTTGGCAGGGGATGGCAATGCTTATGAAATCCAAATAAGAACGGAAGAAATGGATCAAATTGCCGAAACTGGCGTTGCGGCTCACTGGAAATACAAGGAAGGAAATTACAACCAGGAATCCGAACAAAAAGATATCGAAAATCAATTATCCTGGTTCCGCGATTTCGTCTCTCTTTCTGAAGATAACCAAAGCAAATCGGCGAAGGAGTACCTCCATTCTTTGACCAGCGATATTTTCGGAGCAAATGTTTATGTTTTTACTCCGATGGGCAAGGTTATTGATTTGCCAAAAGGGGCTACCACCCTCGATTTTGCTTATAAAATCCATACAAAAGTCGGGGATTCGGCCGTTGGAGCCTTCGTGAATGGAGTGGGCGTTTCCCTCAATACCGTTTTGAAAACCGGCGATGTTTGCGAGATTCGAACCTCAAAAACGGCCTATCCCAATGACTCTTGGCTTGAAATTGCCAAAACCACCTCGGCACAAAACCACATTCGCCGGGCTTTGCAGAAAAAACAAGAAGCCTTTATGCGCGAAGAAAAAATTCGTCAAGGAAAGCAATCCCTTCTCGACGCCTTCCGCATGCAGGGAATCGAAGAAGAGGCGGCGATGAAAGCCTTAGAAGACCCACGAATCGAAAACGAATTCCATTTCGACAATTTGGATGATTTATTCGTGGCGATAACGAACCGTAATCCCACGCCTGCCGCTGTTTTGGATACTTTGAAGATTCGCCGCAAGCCTTCGATTACCGATTTTGCAAAAAGAACGAGACCAAAGAAAGCAGATACTAGTCCCGTTGTCGTAGGAGGCGGAGTGACTGGATTAATGATTAGCCTAGGCCATTGCTGCACCCCGATTCCCGGAGATGACATTGTTGGATATATCACCAAAGGAAAAGGGATTACGATACACCGAGCCAATTGCCCCAATGTGCAAAATGAAAAAGCCCGTTTAGTTGATGTGAAGTGGAAGGAAGAACTCGCCATATCTTCTTATCCCGTTGACATTCAGATCTTTGCTAACGACCGTTCGAATTTGCTCGCGGATATTTTGTCGACCTTCGGAGCAAAAGGAGTGGGAGTCAGCGATTTACGTGCACATTTAAAAGAAGATACGATGGATGACGTTATTAACATGACCATTACCGTGTCTAATGCCAAAGTGCTGCAAGATTGCTTTGCAGATTTACTGGGCATCAAAGGCGTTTACGACGTTATTCGTGTTATTCATTAATGTTGCCGCCTGATTGAAGAAAGGCTATGAATAGCCTATACTTATCAAGCCTAATCAGGAGAGTATTTTTATGCCGTTTATTGCTGTCAAAGGAACCCACGATCTTTATGGGGCCGAAGCCGATGGCTACGCCTACATTGAAAACGTGTTTCGCGCGGTTAGCGAACTGTACGGATATCGCCCCATCGAGACACCAATTTTAGAATATACCGAAGTTTTCGACCGTTCTACGGGAGAAAGCAGCGACGTTGTCCGCAAAGAAATGTATACGTTCATGGATAAAGGGAATCGTTCGGTGACGCTTCGCCCGGAAGGGACTGCGGGGGTCATTCGTTCCATTGTTGAACACAAAATGACCGCCACGAATGATTTACCTTTAAAAACTTTCTATATGGGGCCGGTTTTCCGCTACGAAAGACCGCAACTAGGAAGATATCGCCAATTTACCCAAGCGGGCGTGGAGTGCGTTGGCGTGGATTCACCTCGTCTTGATGCCGAATGCATTTGCTTGGCGATGCAGGCCTTGGGCATGTTGGGATTCAAAAATCTCAAAATCAAGGTCAATACTTTGGGGGACGCTGCTTCTAGAAACGCCTACAAAGAAGCGCTGCGTTCCTACTTCGCTACAAAAATCGACGAAATGTGCGATGACTGCAAGGAACGTCTCCGTCTAAATCCGATGCGCATTTTGGATTGCAAGGTGGAACATGACCATGAAATTGGCCTAAACGCCCCAAAGATGCGTGATTTCCTTTCGGAAGAAGCCGATGCAAGATTCTATCAAACCCTTTCGATCCTCAATGACATGGAAATCGAGTATGAAATTGATGATTCCTTGGTTCGCGGGCTTGATTATTATGGTCATATCGTGTTTGAAGTTCACGCGATTTCCCCCAGCGGAAAAGATTACGGGGCCTTGCTTGGTGGGGGCCATTACGATGGCATGCTTGCCAATTTCAATGGTCCTAAGGACTACGATCATGGGGTTGGATTTGCGATGGGGGTCGAGCGCATCTATTCCTTAATGGAAGAGCTAGGGTTATTGAAAGATGTGGCCCATCACGTGGATATTTATGCGATGCCGATTGGAGAAGAAGTTTTAGACGATGGCTTCCATTTGGTTCAGGAAATTCGTTCCCTTGGCTACAGCGTTGAGATGCCTTTTGTTCCGTCTAAACTAGGTTCTATGTTCAAAAAAGCCGAACGTAGCCAAGCCAACTTTGCTCTCATCTTCGGCACGGAAGATTTGCAAAAAGGCGTGGTTCAACTCAAAAACCTCAAAACCCATGAACAAAAAGAGGCTAAAATCGAAAACCTTGATGAAATTCTGGATGCGGAATTTGAAGAAATCGACGATGAGGAAGAAGAAAACTGCTGCCATGAGCATCATCATGAAGGAGACTAAAAAATGGAACGCACCGATTATAACGGAAATTTAAGGATTTCAGATGTAGGCCGGGAAGTAACACTTCTTGGTTGGATTGCTACGAAGAGAAATTTGGGGTCTCTCGTATTCTTTGATTTGCGGGATTCCACTGGCATTGTTCAACTGATTGCCAAGGATCCCTCCATTTTGCCCGATTGCCGAAACGAGTATGTGGTGGAAGCAAAAGGCATTGTGGAGAAGAAAGACGTCCCAAATCCTCGCCTTGCAACGGGCGAAATCGAAGTTTCTTTAACTTCACTGCGTGTATTAAACAAAGCGGAAACTACGCCCTTTATCATTGATGATAAAACGGATGCTCTTGAAGATACACGCTTGAATTATCGTTATTTGGATTTGCGCCGTCCCTGCCTTTTGAATAATTTGAAAACGAGAGCAAAGATTGTTCGCACTTGGCACGAATATTTTGACGAGCACGATTTCTTGGAGGTGGAAACCCCGATTCTTAATCTTTCCTCGCCGGAAGGTGCCCGTGACTATTTGGTCCCTAGCCGTTTGCATCACGGATGCTTCTACGCCCTTCCTCAAAGCCCTCAACTTTGGAAACAGCTCCTTATGATTGGCGGAGTGGAACGTTATTATCAGGTTGCAAAGTGCTTCCGCGATGAAGACCTTCGCGCGGATCGTCAGCCGGAATTCACCCAATTGGACGAAGAAATTTCGTTTATGGACCAAGACCAAATCTTGGCTTTAAATGAAGGTTTTTTGAAAAAAGTCTTTAAAGAAATCAAAGGGATTGATATTGAGACGCCGCTTCGCAGAATGCCCTATTGGGAAGCCATGGACCGATTTGGTTCGGACAAACCTGACACTCGATATGGATTGGAACTCCAAGATATTACCGAAATTTTGAAGTCGGCTCCATTCGGCGGCTTCGAGGGTGCGAATTACATCAAGGCGATTGTTATCCCATCCATGGCCAAAGAAACCTCAAGAAAAGATTTGGACGCACTACAACTTGAGGCCAGAAAATTTAATTTGAAAGGCGTTTTGTCTTTAAAGTTTACGGACGGTGCCCTTAATGGTTCGTTTAAGAAATTCCTAACGGGCGAAATGGAAACTAGCCTAAAAGAAAAACTTGGATTAAAAGAAGACGACTTGGTTTTGTTTGCATCGAGTCCCTATCGTCGGGATATCGACTTTGGGCTCGGGGCATTGCGTACTTTGTTCGCCAAGAAATTGCAGCTGATTAAACCGAACACCTACGATTTGCTTTGGGTTGTTGACTTCCCGATGTTTGATCCTGTTGAAGGCCAACCGGGAAAATATACAGCGGAACACCATCCGTTCACTCGCCCTCGCGATGAAGACCTGACATTACTGGATTCGAATCCTGAAGAAGTGCTTGCTTACGCTTACGACATCATCATTAATGGTTACGAAGCTGGCGGTGGAACCCTGCGTATTTATGACCACGACACTCAATGGAAGATTTTTAATCTTCTTGGACTTTCGGACGAAGATGTCGCCAAAAAATTTGGTTGGTTTATCGATGCCTTCCAATATGGGGCTCCCCCTCATGGGGGAATGGCGTTTGGTCTCGACCGTCTTGCCATGATTCTCTGTGGCACGGATAACATCCGCGATGTGGAGGCTTTCCCGAAAAACCTTCAAGCCGTTGACCCCACCTCCAAAGCCCCAACCCCGGTTTCCCCTGATCAGTTGGAAATCCTCGATATTGCCATTACCGAAGAATAAATAAGGAGAACAAAATGTTTGAAAACGGAAAAACGAAACAAGACGCGGCGTTGTCCATCGCGGCGATGCGTTCCACAACATTAGACGTCATCAACAAAGCGAATTCCGGTCATCCGGGCATGGCCTTAGATGCCGCTCCGGCTGTTTATGCGCTTTTCCGCGACCATTTAACGGCCGACCCCAAACATCCGGATTGGATTAACCGTGATCGTTTCGTACTTTCTTGCGGTCACGTTTCCTCCTTGCTTTATACCACGCTTCATTGCCTCGGCTATTCGATAAGCATGGAAGACTTGAAGTCGTTCCGTCAGCTGGGTTCCATTACTCCTGGCCACCCTGAAGTGGGGATGACTCCGGGAGTAGACGCTACTAGTGGGCCTTTAGGACAAGGAATTGCCCAAGCCGTAGGAATGGCGATGGCGGAAAAAGCCATTGAAGCCGAATATCCCGAAGGCTCCAAAATCATGAATCACTGGACCTATTGCCTTTGTGGTGATGGGTGTTTGGAAGAGGGAATTTCCCACGAAGCCATTTCGCTTGCGGGACATTACCATCTCAACAAATTGATTTTGCTTTACGACGAAAATGGTTCGACTCTCGACGGGCCGACTTCCGATTCCGCATCCGATAACGTCAAACTCCGCTTTTTTGCAGCAGGCTGGGATGTTATCGAGGTAAAAGACGGCAACAATTGGGAGAAAATTTCTAAAGCTATTTCCAAGGCCAAGGAAAACAAAGATTTCCCAACCTTGATTATTTTCCATACTCAAATTGGATTTGGATCGGAGCACCAAGGGTCTCACGTAACTCACGGCGCACCGCTAACGGAAGAGGATACGTTGCACGCCAAAAAGGTATTTGGCTACGATTATCCCCCGTTTACGATTCCAGATTCTGTTTATTCCGACTTCGCCACCACGTTTGGAAAACGCGGCGCAGAAGCTTACGAAGCTTATCAAAGCGCCACCAAGGAATATAAGAAATACCATTCCGAAGCCTATGAGCTTTTCCAAAATGCTTTTGCCCGTAATGTAACCCCGTATCTTCCGGAAAACCGGGACGCCAAAGGAGCAAAACCGGAAGCAACCCGCAATAGCAGTGGAAAATTCTTGGAACGTTTGACAGGAAAAATGCCCTTTACGTTTGGCGGAAGCGCTGACGTGGCGGGATCCACGAAGACCAACGTCAAAGGACTTGCTATTTTTGATGCGGAACATCCGGAAGGACGCGATGTCCATTTCGGTATCCGCGAATTCGGCATGGCAAGTGCGCAAAACGGAATCCTCTTGCATGGAGGATTGCTGACTTATTGTGCCACCTTCTTTGTTTTCTCGGATTATTTGAAGCCTGCGATTCGTATGGCGGCCATGGAAAATATTCCTTCTATTTATATTTTGACTCACGATTCCATTGCTGTTGGAGAAGATGGGACGACGCATGAACCCATCGAGCAGTTGGCGTCTTTGCGTTCCATTCCCAACGTCGACGTGATTCGTCCTGCAGACATCAACGAAACGGAAGCGGCGTGGCGCTTGGCCGTCGAAAGCAAAACCCGTCCCACTGCTCTTATTTTAACCAGACAAAATCTTCCTCAGCTTGAGAATTCTACTTTCGAAGGAGTTCAAAAAGGCGCCTATGTCGTTTATACCCCTTCCAAAAAGGCCAACATTCAATTAATAGCTACTGGAAGCGAGGTATCTCTATGCATTGCCGCTTCTAAAATCCTCAAAGAAAAGGAAATTTACGCGGAAGTAGTTTCTATGCCGAGCTGGAATCGTTTCGTTGCCTTGCCGCCAGAAGAAAAAGAAAAAGTCCTCCATTTGCCTTACGATGCTCGCGTTAGTGTGGAAATGAGTTCCACGTTTGGCTGGGGAGGAATCGCAAAATATAACATTGGCATCGATCAGTTTGGTGCAAGTGGCAAAGCGGAAGATTTATTAGAACATTTTGGCTTTACACCCATTCAAATTGCTGGGAAAATCTCTTCGTTTTTCAAGGAGTGAGGAACATGCCCTACATTTACATTAATAACTACGCCCAAAAAGGGAAGTTGGGCATTAGCCTTGCAACCATTGATACGATTGCGTCGAAAGCGGTTGCCGAAATTCCAGGTGCCTCTGTTTATTCCGCTGCCGTGGAGGCGAAAAAAGACGCGAATTCCAAAAATTCGAAATCAAAAGAAAGAAAAACCCATTTTATTTCCCCTTTATTTTCTATTCCTTCCGGAGCGAAAACTTCCTTATCCAAAACGGGGAAAGCCATCATTAAGCTCGATGTGGCCTTAGCCCCTGGACTTAATGTTTCAGAAATTTGCTTAAAAATCCAAAAGCAAGTCGCTGATGCTTTGCGACTCAATTGTGACACCTTGCCCTATGAAGTCATGGTGCACGTTGCCAAAATCATGGATTAAACCCTCAACAATATAGAAAGACGAAACAGAATGAATAACGAAAAAGAAAGTGCTTGGCTCGAAGAATTTGACGAACTAGAAGAGATGGCAAGATCCCGCAATTCCTTGCAGCCTTTAGCCATGACTTGCATCTATGATGCTTTGACCTATATTTACATGGATTATTCCATCGATGTGAAGGATATCGTCTCCGGGCTTTGCAATGAGCCTTATGAAGATTGCCCATTGTTCGTGAAACAATGCATGGTCTCTTCCGTTTCACATTTCCACGACGTTGTCGATGCTTTTAAACCTCATTTACGGAACTGGCGATTTGAGCGTTTGCCTCGTTTGGAACAAGCGATTCTCATCCAAGCCTATGTTCATTATTATTATGTGGACGATCACGTAGATAAGGGCGTGGTAATCGATATCGCGGTTAAACTGGCGAAAAAATATCTAAGCGGAAAGGATTATCGCTTTGTGAACGCTATTCTTGATAATGTTTTAGGCGAAAGGAACGCGAATGCCTAAATACTTATCGGTCAGCGATTTATCTTTTCAAATAAAAGAGGGCCTTGAGGCTCTTTTTCCTTATACCCTATACGTGACAGGTGAAGTAAGCAATTTTAAAATTTACCGATCCGGGCACGCTTATTTTAGTTTAAAGGATAGCCAATCTGTCCTTTCTGCCGTTATGTGGGCGTCGGCGGTAGAAAAAATGAAAATTCTAGGAAAGTCTATGCCCCAAGACGGCGATCAAGTCATTGTGGCTGGCCGGTTGACGCTATATCCGCCTAGAGGAAATTATCAGCTTAGCGTTATCTCAATCGAAAAAAGCGGGGTGGGTTTGGCGTTGCTTCAATTAGAAGAATTGAAGAAAAAATTGGCTAATGAGGGAATATTTGATCCAACAAAAAAGCGCAACATTCCTCAATTTCCTCGTAGCGTTGGCGTTGTGGCCGGACTCCATAGCGCTGGACTTAAAGATATTGAAACGAATTTAAGGAATCGTTGGCCGATAGCGAAAATTTATGTTTTCCCTAGCTTAGTTCAAGGCAATGATGCCCCCAAAGATATTATTCGGGCGATTACGGAGGCGGAAAAATCTCCTATCGACGTTTTAATCGTGGGACGCGGTGGCGGTTCTAGCGAGGACCTTGGAGCTTTTAACGATGAAATGGTTGTTCGAAAAGTTGCCGCTTGCCGCGTGCCCGTTATTTCAGCGGTCGGACATGAAGTGGATATCACATTGACGGACTTTGCTGCAGACAAAAGGGTTTCTACCCCGACCGCGGCCGCTGTAGCCGCTGTTCCCAATAAAGATGAAGTTCGACTACGCTTGGATGATATGCAACGAAATTTGACGGCTTTATACACTTCCTGCATTCAAAGGAAGGCGGGAGAAGTGGATTCGCTTTCCCATAAGCCCTGTTTCACTAATTTAAAAAGCATTTATGAAAACAAAAGGGGCCAAATTGAGTTGTTCAAACAATCCGTTTACAATGGATACGGAAGAAAAATTATGCTTTGGAAAGCAGAAGCGGCGTCCGCATTTGATCGAATCAACGCAATGGATCCTAAAAAAGTGTTGGAACGAGGATACACGATGACTTTGGATTCTTCGGGAAATATTCTGAAGAACAAAAAAGAGGTTCATTCAGGAGACGAAATTAAAACAATGTTAGCGGATGGAGAGTTAGTTTCCATTGTAAAATAAGGAGAAACGCATGGAAAATGAAAAGGAAATTACCTTTGAAGAAGGGTTAAAAAGGCTGAATGAAATCGCCACTAAAATGAATGAGAATGTTTTACCTTTAGCGGATGCGATGAGCCTTTATAAAGAGGCGAAAAATCTAATTGCGATTTTAAATTCTCAAATTGATGAAGCGGAAAAGCTATTAGGAGATAAAGTAGAATAAAAGTAATATATTAGTAGTTTATTAGTATGAAAAAGTGTCTAACCAAGCGTGTTTTTAACGAAAATGATTTTAAAGACCAAAAAATGGTTAAATCTTTAACATACCCTGAACTCAATATCCTTTCTGACTATTTAAGAAAACAAATTATTGATACGGTTTCCACTCGGGGCGGACACTTGTCCTCCAATTTAGGGTCCGTTGAGATAAGCATCAGTTTATTCCGAAATTTCGATTTGCCGAATGACAAGGTAATCTTTGATGTCGGTCATCAATGCTATGCCTATAAAATTTTAAGCGGTAGAAATCTCGAGTTTCTGTTTTGCAAAAACGGAATTGCCGGATTTCAAAAAAGAATAGAATCCCCTTTTGACTGTTACGATGCTGGGCACAGCTCGAATTCGCTAAGCGCTGCTTTAGCGTTTGCGCACGCTAGAGATATAAAAGGCTCTAACGACGAGCAAATCGTGGTGGTTATCGGCGACGCCTCGATTGCTAATGGTTTGGCTTTTGAAGGCCTAAACGCTATTGGGGGCAGTCAATCTAAAATTATCGTTGTTCTTAATGATAATGGAATGTCTATTACTCCTAGTGTCGGTGGCGTCAAAAGTTTTTTTCGTAAAATTAGTTCGGCCAAAACCTACAATTCCTTTAAGAAAAGTTTTCGAGAACAGGCTAGAAAAGGGCGTTTTTGGAAAAAAATTTACGACTTTTCGTATCATATAAAAAACTCGCTTAAGAGAAAATTAATCTCTTTTAACGGTTTTGAAAATCTCGGATTTACGTATATTGGGCCGATTAACGGCAACGATATTAAAGAATTGGACAAAGCTTTTGAAAAGGCAAAAAGGACGACAAAACCCACGCTAATTCATTGCAAGACACTTAAGGGCAAAGGATATCAACTCGCCGAGATGGATAAAACGGGGTTTTGGCATGCACCCGGTCATTTTAAAATCAATGATCCAAAAGCGGAAGCTGCCCAAATTCCTTCTTTACCATGGCAAATTCTTTTCTCGAGCCTAGTCGAGGAAAAACTTCGTTCGGACCCGAACTCTATGTTAATCTGCCCTGCGACTTCTTTCGGGAGCCGATTGCAGCCTGTGTTTTTAGAATTTCCCAAGCAATGCGTGGATTGCGGCATTGCCGAGGAACACGCGGCAACCTATTGCGGCGCATTGTCCCTTAACGGTTTTCACCCGATTCTATCGATTTATTCTACTTTCTTGCAAAGAGCGTACGACGAAATCAGCCATGACTGTGCTCGAATGGGCGCAAATTTAACGATTTTGTTGGACCGATGTGGCTTAGTGGGCAAAGATGGCGAGACTCATCAGGGTATTTACGATGAAGCATATTTAAAAAGTATTCCTAACACGCATGTCTGGATGCCTTCTAATGCGGAGGAAGCTGAATTTTTATTCAACCTAAGTTTTGAACAAAAGGGAGTTACGGCCATTCGAATTACTTGCGAAGACACAATTCCTGGCCCCGTAGGGCATAAAAACCCATTAGAGATTGGCCGGTTTCATTTCTATGGAATAACAACTACACAAGAAGCGATTCTTTTGTGTGTAGGGCCAAAAGCAAATGTACTGGCGCAAAAAATAAAGAATTCTGGAACGGAGGTTGAAATAGCATGTCCTTTGTTCCTAAACGATTATAAAAAAGAAGAAATCGATCGATTGCTGCCTTATAAACAAGTCTTCATTTACGATGCTTATGGTACCAAAGAGGGGTTTTGCTCCTCCATTCTTTCTGACCTCATGGAAAAAGGCTACCAAGGCAAAGTAAAATGTTTCTGCGTTCCCAATTCCTTTATCCCTTTTTCGCCCACGCGCGCGGAACAAGAAAAGGAACTTCAATTAGACCCAGAACAAGTTTTTGAGCAAATCCTTGGGAGCGTAAAAAATGGCTAAAATCATCGTACATGTGGACCTGAATGCCTTTTTTGCCACCTGCGAAGAGATTCGCGATCCTTCTTTGGCAAATGTCCCGGTAGCTATTGGTGATAAAGGGCGTAGCGGAATTGTTTCGACGGCGAACTATTGTGCGCGCAAATTCGGAGTTCATAGCGGCCAACCGACTTTTCAAGCTTTAGAAAAATGTCCGAATTTAAAAGTAATTCACCCGGATTTTTCTTATTATCGAGTGATGTCCCATAGTTTTTTCGGCTATTTATCCCGCTTTTCATCGCTAGTTGAAAAGGCCAGTGTCGACGAGGGATTTGTCGACATGACCGAATATTTATCTTCCAAAAAAGACCCTATCGAGGCTTTGCGATTATTTCAACTAGGACTGCAAAATGAAACGGGACTTAAATGTTCCATAGGCGTCGCTCCGACCAAATGGCTGGCCAAAATGGCTAGCGATATGAAAAAACCAATGGGTTTGGTCTTGCTTCGTCGACGTGACATCCCAACTCTTCTCTATCCCCTTCCTATTGAATCCTTTTGGGGAATCGGGAAGAAAACCGCCCCAGCGCTGAAAGAAGCGGGGGTACAAACCATCGGTGACCTCTATTCTGCTTTACAAAATAGCGAATCCCCCGCTACAAAGATTCTCGGGAAATTTGCTTCCACGGCCAAAGAATGGATCTCTGGATACGGAGAGGATACGGTCATTGGAGAAACCGAGGACGCAAAGAGCATCAGCTGTGCCGAGACTCTCCTTCATGATGCAAATTCCTTCTCGGAAGTGGAGGAAACCATTAAACAATTGTGTCACGCTGTTTCCATTCGCGCTCTTCAAACGGGGAAGGTAGGAAAAACGGTCTCATTGGGTTTAAAAGATACCGATTTTCGGATGCATTTAAAGTCCGAAACCTTTGATTACCCGATATTCAGCGAACATGATTTGTATCGAATTGTTCGGCAACTTTATTCGAATTTTGTGGGAGAAGGGGAATCGTTTAAATTTCGCTTGGTTAGCATTGCTTTATCCAAATTGGATGATCGAGCCAAACAAAACGTTCAAATGTCTTTTTGGAATTATTCTTCTTTCGAAGAGGAAGACGCGACCAAACTTTTGATTGAGGAACTGAACCGCCAAATGGATGGGCCGTATTTAACGCGGGCCAGTCAAGCCAAGGGAAAATAAGATGGAAATCGCGGATGCTATCGAAGAATATTTGCTTTATGTGAGCGTGGAACGCGAAGCTTCCACTTTAAGGTGCTACCGCGAGGATTTGAAAGTATTTTTCGAAACCTTCCCCGATAAAAAATCCCTTTCCGATTTGAATACGGATGATTTTGACGATTTTGCCATTGAACAGGGAATGAAAGAAAGGGCCTCTTCCACGATAGCCCGCCGGCTTTCTTGCCTTTATGGTTTCTATCGCTTCCTTTCTCGAAGAGGATATGTTTCCTTTGCTGTGGATAAAATCACGAGGCCAAAAGGAGAAAAAAGAATTCCTGTCGTATTAAATTTCGATGAAGTCGAGAATCTGCTTGAGCAACCCAACGAAGATAGTCCCTCCGGTGTTCGCGACCGGGCGATGCTCGAAACAATGTATGCAACAGGGCTGCGGGTTAGCGAGCTCTGCCATTTGAAATTGTCCAACCTTAACCTCGAAAACGGCCTAGTTACCGTAGCAAAAGGGAAAGGCGAAAAACAAAGAACCGTTCCAATCGGTGACTTTGCCATGGGTTATTTAAAAAAATATTTGGATGGGCCGAGGAAACAATTTCTTTCCCGCTCGAAAAAGAAACGCAACGCCTATCTTTTCCTTAATCAAAACGGAGAGGTAATATCCCGTCAATATTTCTTCATGCAAGTCAAAAAATATGCGTTAGAAGCCGGGATCGATAAAAACGTCAGTCCCCACACCTTGCGTCATTGCTTCGCCACGCATTTACTTGAAAATGGAGCTGATCTTCGCGCCGTTCAAGAAATGCTTGGCCACGCTCACTTAGAGACCACGGAAATTTACACCCACGTTTCCGAGCGAAGGATTATGGATGCGTATTCTAAATACGGAAGTCGAAAATAGGATATAATTTGTAATGGAGGAAATGCAAAACATGAGCAAAAAATACCCTTTCCAACGAATCTTTCTCATCGTTGCTGACAGTGCCGGAGTCGGGGAAGAACCCGATGCCGCCGAATTCGGAGATTGCGGTTCCAATACATGGAAACATGCCGCGGAAAGTGTCGGGCAAATTCATGTGCCTTTCATGGAATCCATGGGCTTAGGCGATTTAGACGATATCCCCGGGGTTTCTAAAGTTGATCACCCCAAGGCTTATTGCTTAACCTGCCGAGAGACGAGTCGTGGAAAAGACACCATGACGGGTCACTGGGAAATGATGGGCGTTAATACGGTAAAACCGTTCCAAACTTTTACGGAGACGGGCTTTCCAAAAGAATTGATGGACGAATTGTCCCAACAGACAGGTCATAAGCTTATTGGAAATTACTCCTCCAGCGGCACGGAGATTTTACGTGTTCTCGGGGAAGAACAAATGAAGGAAAATTCTTTGATCGTTTATACATCCGCGGATAGCGTTCTTCAAATCGCCGCGCACGAAGAAGTTACGGGTTTGCAAGAATTGTACCGGTGCTGTGAAATTGCTCGTCGCCTTTGCATGAAGCCGGAATGGAAGGTGGGCCGCGTTATCGCTCGTCCTTATGTGGGCACCAATAAAGATGATTTCCGCCGCGTTGGAGGCGACCGCCACGATTACGCTCTTTCCCCAGAAGAAGATACAGATATGAATATCCTAGAACAAAACGGATTCACCGTGTCTTGCGTGGGAAAAATCTGCGATATCTTCAACGGAAAAGGAGTTACGGAAACCCAGCATACCGTCTCCAACGAAGATGGCATGGATAAGACGATTGATCAACTTAAAAATAAAGATTTCACTGGCATTTGCTTCGTCAATTTGGTGGAATTCGATAGCGAATTTGGCCACCGCAGAAATCCTGTTGGCTATGCTCGTGCCTTGGAAGCCTTTGATAAGAGGGTAGGAGAATTTATTTCTCATATGCGGGATGATGACTTGCTCATGATTACGGCCGACCATGGCAATGACCCGACCTTCCACGGAACGGACCATACGCGTGAAAAAGTTCCTTTGCTTATTTATTCCCCTTCCTTCAAGAAAGGCCGTCAATTGGAAGAGGCCCCAACATTCGGAGTGATGGGTGCGACAATTTTGGAAAATTTTGGCCTTAAGAGGAACAATGACCTTATCGGAGAGCCCCTTAAGGAGATTTTCGAATGAAAAAGCCTAAGTCTCTATTCGTTCTAGCGTTTGCTAGTTTGCTATTTTCCTGTGGGGGAGAAGAAAAGATTTCCTACGAATTATCCTGGCTTTCGCCCACGGGCTCCCCGACTTTGGCCTTTTATAGCGAAGCGGAAAATTCCAATTGGGTTTCTACCTCTACGCCGGCCGCGCTCATTCCTGCCGCATTTGCCTCCGCCTCCTATGATGCGATTGTCTTCGACGGCATTACCGGTTTAAACCTCATCGAAAAGCAGCAACGCCCCTATCGCCTTGCTAGTTGGATCAATGAAGGCTCCTTCTATTTGGTTTCCGCTAAATACGATAAAGATGGAGCAAAAAACCTAGAAAATAGGCCTACTATCGATGCTTTTGTTGCTAGTGGCACCGCATCGGTTCTTTTCCGTGACGTCGCAGCGAATACCTTTCAATGGGGAGAATATTCGAATGGAAGCTCCCTCGATGACAAAATCGTTTATGAGACCGGCGTTGACGTGGTCCAAAAGAATTTGCTTAGCAACCCTGAAGCGTTTGATTTTTATGTGGTGGCTGAGCCTGCGCTGAGCTTGTTAAAACAAAAATTTGCCTCCCAGAATAAAACGTTGCACGTAATCAGCGATCTTCAAGCGGACTTTTCTACCAATCACAACGGAGTTAAGGTACCTGCGGCTGCTATATTTGTTCGTGAACGAACTTATTTAGAACATCCCTCTGAAACGGTGAATTGGCTTAATGATATTCAATCCAATATTCAATCCGTTCGACTGGGCAATCCCCAAGTTTTGCAAACTCTATCTTCTTATGAAGAAAAGGGAATGTCGTTGACGGAGAGATTTGGATTCCCTTCTTCGAATTTGGTAAAGCAATTAATTGAGGATGGGTCTAATAAATTGCATTATTCAAACTGCGACGTGGATTTGAAATCCTTGCTTGCTATGGCGAATGATTTTCAATCGACTTTGGGTCTTCCTGTATTTAGCGAAACAAGCATTTTGAATTGGAGATAAACCTTTGAAGAGAAAAAGCGGTAAAAAAGAATCCGATCGCATTGTCTATATTCTTATTGGCGTTCTTTTGATTATCGCTGCATGGTTCTTGGTTTCCTATTTTTTAAAAAAGAATGGGAATATGGTTTTCCCTTATCCGCATGAAGCATTTGGAAAGGCATTCGTTTTTCTTTTTTCTCCCAAGGAAGCAAAAAAGAATTGGATTGCCATCGGTTGGACTTTATTGCGTTTGCTGATTGGCTTTTCGATTTCCTATGTCTTGGGAATTGTTTTAGGAACGTTGGCAGCGTGTCACCAAAAGATGGAATTCATACTAAAACCATGGATAGTTCTAAGTCGAACTATTCCAACGGCGGCAGCCGTTTTACTTTTTATCGGAATTTTCTTCACCCCTAAATCAAGGAATGCGATCACGTTTATTCCATGCGCTTTGGTCTTTCTCGTAGCGTTCCCTTTGATTTATGAGTCCGTTCTAAAAGGTTTAAAAAATGATTCGAGCGAATTGTTAGAAGCATTGGATTTGGAATGTGGGAGGAACGCTGCACCGGCAGTAGCCTATGTCCGTTGGCCTAATGGCGCCCCCTATATCCGTTTGGGTGCGATACAAAGTTTTGGATTATCTGTAAAGGTTCTAATCATGTCAGAGATTCTTTGTGCGAACTCTAATTCCAAACCATCCCTGGGCGGATTGATTTCTAATAGTCAGATTAATGGAGAGGTAGAGAATATTATTCCCTATAGCCTGATCGCATTGGCAATGGTTGCTTTGGTTGACGTTGTTTTAAATTTTGTTTCTTCTAGAATCAAGGTAGACGTAGAATAAAAAAGATAAAACTGTTTTGAGGTTAAAATCAAAGCTTATTTTTGGTTTTGGTTTTTCAAGCATTTTGTGGCCTAAATCTAATATATAACAAAACGGAAACTAGAACTTAATTTTAATAATGATTAATAAATCCATCCAAAAGATATCGGAGAAAGAATTTGAATCCAGGACAAATTGGCAATGCCTAAAAAGAGGAAGCAGTACTAGAAAAAATGTTCTGTGTTTTCTACATGCAAGATGAAAAAACAAATGAAATTTTTGAAATAGGATGTTAGTAGTTATTTAGTAATTGTTAAAAAGTGGAAAACTCATCTATGATAGAGGTGTTTATTTATAAAGACAAAAAATCTTAATATTTAATAACTTCGATAAACTCATATTATTTATTTTATTACTTAACATAATGGACATTATACGAAGTTATATATTTTAAAAAATAAAAGCCGCATTTAAGCGGCTATGATTTGTTGACTTTTTAATCTTCTTTTTCTTTATTTTGGTTCTTTTCACGAATGGATTCGATAAGCTTTTCCAAGGAGATCTTTTCTCTCATTTCCGCTAAGAAAACATGGACGATAACATCTCCGCCTTGGAGAATTACCCAACCGGATTCCTCTTCGGCATCGGAAACTGGCATTTCGATTCCGTTCTTAAAAAACGCTTCTTCAAGATAGTCAAAGTTTGCTTTTAATGCTCGGACGTTTTGTGCGGTTGCTAAAACATAATAGGAACAAAACGGATTCAAGTCTTCCACTTCGATGACTTGAATGTTTTCCGCCTTGTGCTCTTCCAATGTATTGACGGCAATTGTTAATTCCTTTGGTTGCTCTTTCATTTTTTATTTTCCTCCTAGATACAACTTCATACAGGCTTCGGTCATGGGGTTATCTATTCGATATCCCTTCCCTTCCAAATATATTTTATTCGCCTCCAAGACGCGAATAAATCCTTGGTAGCAATCCTTGATGCAGGCTTTGATTAATTTGCTGGAATCGTAGCCTCGCAGCGGATCGATCTTATCGCTTGAATAAATAATTTTGGCCAAGCGAGTCATATGGGGCTTTCCGGTTGCATGACACCGAATCGCATCTAGGATCTCTTCTTGTTCGATTCCGAACTTTTCTTTGGCAATCTCCGCGCCAATAAACTGATGATAGGTCCATTCGGGGAATTGAGCCTGTTCAGGAAAGCGTTCTTTCATGAAGACGATCTCTGTTTCTTTGGGCACATCCTTCCCGATGTCGTGCAGCAATCCTGCGATATAGGCGAATTTTGGGTTGCGTAAATGATTGCGATAAGCGATTTCGTAAGCCAAGTGGGCAACGGAGATTGAATGCAGCAAACGATGAGCGGAAAGCATTTTCGAAATATCGTTAATGAAATAAAGGTGTTTTTTCTCAATGTTGTTTCGAACGGAAAGGGGGATATCCAAAGAATGCAGCCGGCGAACCTCCGAACTGCTTACCTCTCCCGACTTTTCATACGGCAAGCGCCGCATTCCATATTTTTGCAATAAGGCGTCTTGAACCTCGATTCCTGTTCGCGGCACGTAAATTGGCGTCGCGAGCTTTGAGATTTCATCCGGGGATTTCCAAGAAGGGAATTGATTGGCCTCGTCCGCGCCAATAATGAAAAATAGTCTCCGCTTCGGGTAACGGTTTTTGAAATAACGTAACGTGTCGATCCAGTAATGGGGTTCTATAGTTAGTTCGGACTCGAACAAAGAAACGGAAAAGGATGCTGATCCATCTTCCTTTAATGCGTCCTTAAGCATTTCTAAGCGATCTGAAAAACAGGCAATTGGTTTTTTACCTGGTGGATTTGCATTGGGAATAAAAATCACATCCGCGTTTAACGTTAAGCTTGCTGCCCGTGCGATGCGCAGATGGCCATTATGGATGGGGTCGAATGTTCCGCCGTAAAGAATTAGAGATTCCATTCCGAATTGAATTAATCGCGAGTGGGAACAACGATTTTTGGATTCTTTTTCGATTTGCGGTAATAAACCATGACACGCCCAATGACTTGGACGAGGTCTGCATCAAGACGCTCCGCCAACTCTTCGGCAATTTGTTTTGGTTCGCAGGATGCGTTCTGCAAAATACCAACTTTAATTAACTCGCGGGCTTCTAACGCATCGTTTAGTTCGGCTACGAACTTATCGTCCAATCCGCCTTTCCCAATTAAGTAACGATGAGAAATGGGGTTGGCTAACTTTTTTAAATAGGCTTTTTGATAGGGTTTTAACATAGTAATAAATCCTTATTTCTTTACTGGAATTTTCGAACGACTGGTGTAAATCGCGACATCTTTTGGAACAAAAATTCGGAAGGTTTGTTTCTTTCCGCGGAATCCAATCCAACCATATCCTTCGATGCCGATATCCCGGCTACCCGTTTCGTCTACGACTAATTCATAGGCCGCAAGGTCCACAGGCCCCAGCAAAAAGGGGCTTTGCGGGAATAAAAATCCCTTTTGAATCATCTGGAAAAAGTCGGCTTCGGCGTGCTTAGAACGGGTTTTGGCTAATTTGACGTTTTTGGAGCCGAAATAGGTGATGGGGGTTTTGTCTCCTTTGACCAATTCGATCCGCGCTAATCCCCCAATGCAAAGGGATTCCCCTGCCGATAAAGCAACGATACGCGGTTTTATGGGGTCGGAAGGATAGGCGAGGCGAACTTGGTCTACGCTAAGCAGATGCGTCATGGAATTGTCCGTTGGAGTCCCTGGGGTATCGTAAATAAAGGTCGACGAATCCAAGGGAATTTGCATCACGCGAATCGAGGTTCCTGGGTATTTAGCTGTCACAACACTGTTGAACGTGTTGTTCTTGTAGCTCCGCAAAAACGAAGAAAGGAAAAGGGTTTTTCCGGCGTTAGACGCCCCGATGAGATAAACGTCGTGTCCGCGGCGCCTTTTCCCAATTTCCTTGGCAATGGGTGAGATATCGGCCATACCGGTGAGAGAGGTCAAAACGACATCGCTGGCTTCGACGGAAATCTTGGATACCCGGAAACGGTGAGCAACGTATTCTTTTAATTTTTGGTCATCGGCATCCGCTGGCAAAAGATCTCTTTTGTTGGCGATGACGAGAACGGGATTATCGGAAATGATATCGACGACATCCTTGGGGAAACCGGCTTCGAAACTAAATAAGTCAATGACGCAAACAATTAAGGCGTCGCTAGCACGTGCATCCTTTAACATGGAAAGGTATTCATCGGAGCAGCCTAGTTCGTGTTTGCTGAAATTGTAACGTTGTTTCGCGTAACAGGAATCGCAAAAAACGACCAAAGCATTGGTGTTTTTGATGACTTCCGGGGAGACATAGCCTTCCGCTTCTTTGTCATCGGTTTGGAGGATGGCGCCGCAATTGTAGCAACGACGCACGATGTTTAATTTGCTCATGTTTCGATCTCCTTCCATTCTTTGATCCAGTGTTTGGCAAACATCTTTTTTCGTTTGGGTTTGTCGAAGAGGCGATTGAATTTGGTCCAAAGGGGTTCATAAGTCCCGAGAGGTTCCGTCAATAAGACCCGAATTCCGGCGCGATTTCCGCAAAGAACATCGGTTTGGATTTGATCCCCCACCAATAAGACTTCGCTTGGTTTCCAGCCTTTTTCTTTCATTAGTCGAACTAGAGGACCTTTGAAGGGCTTCTTCATCCATCCATGGGCTTCTAAGCCGGCTTTCTGAGAAACCTCCAAAACTCTTCCGCCCCTTCCGTTCGAACAAACAACCATTTGAATCCCTTTTTCAGCAAGAACATCCCTATAGGCGATAAGCTCCGGGGTTGGTTCTTTGCTTCCGTAAGGAATGAGGGTATTGTCCAAATCGCAAAGAAGGACTTTAACCCCGATTCTTTCAAAGAAAGAGGGAGGGACTTCGAATAGCGATTTGGCGTGGGCGAAGGGAAGCGATTTCTTCATAAAGACATTGTAGGAGGATTTGCTCATTCCGTAAATGCGGGCAAGAAAGGAATTTGAATCGATTTTTAGAAGTCTCCATCTCCAAATATGGAGATTTGCTCAAATTTTTCTGGGCCTTTAGATTTTTGTTCCGTCGTATCTTCTACTTCCGAAGTAGAGTTTTCTTCTTCGCTTTCTTTTACGGGTTCCATGTGATAACTGACCATCGAATCGTCAATTAAGGTGGAATCCCTGGTGAAAATAGTGGCTACGGTAGCTCCTTTTGGGAGTTGGATGGAACTGCCTTTGGCATATTTATCCATGGGGGTTAAATAGAAGTCCTCGAATGTAATCGAAGCAGTTTCACCGTTACTAAGGGTAGCCGTAAGGGTGTAAGGGGGTTCCACATCGGGTGCTTTTTGGGCGTAGACAAGGAAATGTGGTTCGTTTTTAAAGGATTTGAAAAGGGTGGTTGCTTTATTCAGACGACCCGTTTTCGTTACGTTGCTCGAACTGGCCACCCGAGTATATCCTAGTTGAGTAATTAAGAGCAATTTGGCGCTTTCCTCTGGGAGGAACGAAAGCATACCTGCCACGAGCCCCCCACGGAAGGAGGCGGCTTTAACCCCAGCGGAATTGGTGGAACTATAGGCAATTTCATTTTCATTATAGAAGGTGGCAAGTCCCGTATCGCTGAAAATCATGAAATCGCTATTGCCACTTGTTAAGACGGCATCCACTACTTCGTCATCGCCAAGCAAGCGCATGGCGCGAATCGGGCGATTGAAACGGGAAACTTGGAAAGAAGATAACTTCGTGCGTTTAATTTGGCCTTTTTTGGAAACTAAGGCGATGAAAAGATCGTCGCGGAATTTCCGTACCGCAAAGGCGCGAACAAGTTTTTCTTCTGCAGGAAGGGAAATCGCATAATTGACGTGAATTCCTTCATCATTCCATTTATTGGCCTTGATCAAATGGACGGGAATATAAAGGAAATTGCCCTTGGAGGTAAAAACAAGCATCCAATCGGTGGTGTCGCATTGGCCATCGAAAATGAGAGTATCGCCATTTTTAAGGCCGGGCAGCTCTCCGTTAGCTCCGCCACTAGAACGCCAAGAAGCGAGCGAGGAACGCTTAATATATCCGTCGCGAGTCACCACAACCATCACGGTTTCTTTGGCGACCAAATCCCTTTGGTTGATGGAGCGCATGGAAACATCTTCTTCTTCGATGGCGGTTCTCCGCGGGGTGTCGAAGCGTTTCACAATGGCTTTTAAACTGGAGATGATCAGGGAATTCATCTTATCGGGATTTCGCAAAGTTTCCTTCAAATCCGCTATTTCAAAGTCTAAGCGCTTCTTTTCGTCTAAAACGGTTTCCACATCGAAATTGCTTAGCTTGTATAGAGGCATCATGACGATGGCTTCGCTTTGAGCTTCCGTAAAACCGAATTCTGCGGCAATGTTAACTTTGGATTCTGCTTTGTCACGGCTACGTTTGATGACTCGAACGATTTGATCGATGAGGTCACTCGCCCGGATCAATCCTTCTACGATTTCTAGTCGAGCAAGGTCCTTCTTTAAATCGAATTGGCAACGTCTAGTTTCCACATCGACTTGGTGAGCAATATAAGTGTCGCAATAAGAAAGCAGGTTCATGACCTGGGGTCGGCCATTGACAATAGCCACCATATTGGCCGTATAGGAAGAGCGTAACTGCGTTTTCTGCATTAAATAAGCCAAAATGGACTCCGGCTTGAAGCCTTCTTTGATATCGACGGCGATACGAAGCCCGCTTTTATCCGTTTCGTCGCGAACTTCATCAATGCCAGCAATGGTTTTGTCATGCCGCAATTTGTCAATCGCGTATACGAGTTGGGATTTATTCACCCCATAAGGAATTTCGGTGATGATGATTTGACTAGTCCCGTCCTTGGCTTCTTCAATGGACGTCTTGCTAGCCACGTCGATTTTTCCACGTCCCGTAAGATAAATATCGCTCAATCCTTGCGATTCGTAGATGATTCCACCAGTAGGAAAATCCGGCCCCGGGACAAAACGCATGAGGGTTTCAATGGGGCAATTGGGGTGCTGGATTCGATAGATGATTGCAGAAGTTACTTCGCCCAAATTGTGCGGAGGAATTTCCGTAGCCATGCCAACGGCAATCCCGCTGGACCCGTTCACGAAAAGATTGGGGAAATGGCAAGGCAAAACCTGAGGCTCAAATTCGGTGTCATCGAAGGTTAGACCCATGTCGACGGTGTTTTTGTCGATATCGCGGATTAATTCTTGGGATAAAGCGGCCAAACGAGCCTCCGTATAACGATAAGCCGCAGCGGGATCGCCATCCATGGAACCGTTATTTCCTTGGAAGTCGATTAACGGAGCACGAACGCGCCAGGTTTGGGACATACGGACGAGGGCGTCATAAATGGAACTATCGCCATGAGGGTGATACTTCCCCATGACTTCCCCAACGATATGAGCACATTTCTTGGTCGGTTTATCAATCGTGTTGCCTGTTTTCCACATGGCAAAAACAATACGACGCTGAACCGGTTTTAAACCATCTCGAGCATCGGGAATCGCACGGTCTTGAATTACGTCTTTGGCGTAGATGTCAAAACGATCCCCCATCAAGTCATCCAAAGTGGATGGCACGAGGTTTTCTATGATTTCTGGAGTTTCGTCCTTCCTTTTTTTCGCCATTATTTCTTAACCTCTTTAATGAATGTGTCTTCTTCGTTGAAGGAGACGTTTTCCTCAATCCAGGCCCGACGCTGCGAAGGATCGTTTCCCATAAGGATGCTAATGCGCTTTTCAACCACCAAGGGGTCTTCTATCGTAACCTTATATAATTTACGCGTGGCCTTATTCATGGTCGTGTTATAGAGTTGATCGGCGTTCATTTCGCCCAACCCTTTATACCGGTTGATTCCATATCCTGGGCCGATTTTCTTTTTAGCCTCTTCCAAAGATTCGTCGTCCCATGCGTATACAAATTTATGCGCTGGATCGCTTTTTTTATAAACGCGATAAAGAGGCGGGCAAGCAATATAGACCATTCCGTGGGTGATAAGGGGCTTCATATAATTATAGAAGAAGGTTAAAAGCAAAATTTGAATGTGAGCACCATCGGTATCAGCATCGGTCATGATGATGATTTTGCCGTAGTGACTATCTTCTACATCAAAATTCGCGCCGACTCCCGCTCCGATCGTTTGAATAATCGTGGAAAATTCCGTGTTAGCCAACATGCGCTCCATGGTAACGGAATCGGTATTGAGAGGTTTGCCGCGTAAAGGAAGAATAGCTTGGTGCATGCGGTCACGACCCGATTTCGCCGAGCCTCCTGCGGAGTCGCCCTCTACAATAAAGAGCTCGTTATTTCGATAATCCTTGCTCTGTGCAGAAGCGAGTTTGTCCGAAATAATGAAGTCTTGTTTTTTGGCTTTTCCGTTCCTTGCGGCCTGTTTTGCTTTTCTTGCCGCGTCTCTAGCGGCTTTCGAAGCTTGGCACTTCTTCACCAAATCCACCGCGAAATCCTTGTGCTCTGCGAGGTAGTGAACAAGGTTATTATAAACGAAGTCGTTGACAACGGACGTTGCCTCCGGAGTTCCTAATTTTCCTTTGGTCTGTCCTTCGTATTCGAGCTTATCTTCGGGAATTTTAACAGCAATAATGGCCGTTAAGCCTTCACGAATGTCGGTGCCATCTAGTTTTTGATTTTCTTTTATTACGCCGTTTTGGAGAGCCCAATCATTCACGGCACGGGTAATGCCTAATCTCAAGCCCGTTTCATGCGTGCCGCCGTCATGAGTGCGAACCGAGTTGGCATAGGAATAGACGTTTTCATTGTAATCTTCGTTGCACCATTGCATGGCGACTTCCATGCGAATCGACGAGGTTTCATCATCAAAACCGATTACGCCGCCGATTGGCTTCTTGTTTTGGTTTAAAACACTGATGTATTCGATGAGACCTTGGGGATAAAAGAATTCGTGGCTGAGACCCGTACGTTCATCTTTAAGGAAAAAGTGAACTTTTTTGAGCAAAAAAGCTTCTTCCTGAAGGTGGTTATAAATCGTGTCCCACTTAAATTCGACCGTGGAAAAAATTCTTTTGTCCGGCTTGAAACGTACCAAGGTTCCGTGCTTTTTCGTCGGTCCGAGTTCCTCAAGAGGTTGGACAAGTTTGCCACCGTCTTCGAATCGAATGTGGTAAATTTTCCCCAATCGATAAATAGTAACGTCGATCCATTCCGAAAGCGCGTTGGTAACGGTTGCACCCACGCCATGCAAGCCGGCTGAAGTCGTGTAGTTTTTGCTAGAAAATTTTCCGCCAGAATGGAGCGTAGTGTAAATCAGTTGCACGGCTGGAATGCCGGTTTGCGGGTGAATGTCGACGGGGATACCGCGTCCTTCGTCTTCCACGGAAACCGATCCATCTTTATGGATGCAAACGGAAACACGATCCCCATATCCGTTGACTGCTTCGTCTACCCCGTTATCGACGATTTCCCAAACCAAATGGTGAAGTCCCGTCGAATTGGTAGAACCGATGTACATGCCCGGGCGCTTGCGCACTCCTTCCATCTCGCTAAGGAGTTCAATGTTGCGCGCGCTATATTGCTTTTCGGCTTCCTCAATGTTGACCATACGTGAATATTCAGTCTAATGACTGGGGGTATTATAACGCATGAAAAGTTTGAAAAGCACCATTAAATCGCCATAATGGATAAGTTAGGAATTAAATTATGAATCTCATATTGATTAATGTCCTCTACGGATTGTTCGCCGCTGCCCTTGGATATTTTGTTGGATCTATTCCAACAGGCGTGTTTGTTGGCAAGTTATTTTTTCACGAAGACCCGCGAGATAAGGGGTCACATAATAGCGGTGGGACCAATGTGGCAAGAACTTTTGGCAAAAAATTTGGGGTGTTGGTCATTACACTCGATATGATTAAGGCCTTGATACCGGTTTTTGTCATTTGGACCATTGGAGAATTTAGTCCGTTGAACCAATATTTAGCTTGGGGCGCCACATGGGGGAACGCGCAAGTTGGCGGAAATAAAATGTTTTACTGGATGGCGGGACTCTTTTCCGCGATCGGTCATTGCTGGCCCATTTACATCCATTTCAAAGGTGGGAAAGCGGTCGCCTGTTTCATGGGGCTGAATTGCTTAACCTCGTGGCTTCAATTCGTTTGTTCTGGTTTTTCTTATCTTTATATCGCGCATAAATCGAAATATATATCGTTAACTTCCATTATCGTTTCTGGGATTGGAATGATTGTTGCTTGGATTGTCTTTGTCATTCAAGTTTCCGTTCCGTCACAAATTTTTAACACCAATGTATTCCTTTGGAATTTTGGTTTTGGCCCCTTCTTAGAATACGGATTTGAATACGCGATTATGGATACCGCTATCACTGTTTTGCTGGTCGTTCGCCATAAATCCAACATTGAGCGGTTAAAAAAACATACGGAAACAAAAAATCCATTCTCCAAAGACGCAAAGTAAATAATTAGTAGTTTTCTAGGTATTTATAATAATAGAAAAACCTAAAAATTATTTTAAAAAACATTCGAAAAATACTTTGTTTTTGATTGACAAAGTTTTGTAATTTAATTATTGGATTCTGATTTTTTAAAAATTGGACTATGTGTTATTATTTTTAGCATTTTGTCTTCGATGCATTCCTTACCCGCTTCTACTACACCCTGGGCGATTAAACTCCGTACGAAATTTATTGTTAAATTATTTGTATTGAGAATAGGATCGCTGCTCCAGGGTGCAAAGACAGAGGTGAAAAAGATAAACTTACTTCAAATCTTTATGACTTTAATATGCATTGAGTTTCCGAATCGTTATGACTAACTACTCGAAAGATATTATCAAGTTATAGCCAGACTGGTTTCCTTCAAATTCCACTAAATCTACCACGCCAATATCTTTAAAAATTTTTCGCAGTTCTTCTTTTCCTGCTTCCAAGCATTCTTTACCATAGAAAACATTTATAACGTTCCTAGAAGAGATGTTCGCTGCATGGCTGAACGCAGTTTGGATGCAATCAGAAAAACTAGACGAGGATGCAATAATTTGCCGATTGGAAATCTCAATGCAATCTTCTTCTTCTTTCACTTCTATTTATGATTTATTGTGGAACGGATGGCATTGCCAAAGGAAATTTCGCCAGCTGCCGATAGATGGTTTCCGATTCCGCTCGGAATAGATTTTGGTTCAGTCCAATAAGCGTCTCTAGAGTTGAAAAAAACAAACCACAAAGTTTTGTAGGTGGCACATATATCGAATTAGGATCCTTGTACATGGATTGCGTTTGTTTTGCCGTAAGCAAAATGTGGATTTTTTTGGAAAGCGTCAAAGAAATCGGTATTAGTTCGAGCAAACACTTTTAAGAAATCATTCGGGGGAGGATTCTTCGTTTGACTTGTCCGACATCCATCGTTCAGTGCCGAACTGCGATTGTGTCGCATGCAGACGCTGCAATTTTTAAAGGATCAAGAGGCTCTTTACCCCGTGGATGGGACTGAAAAGACAAAAAAAGGCACCAATCTGGATGCCCTGTTCGTCTAACGCCTTAAGGTTATAGCTTTGGGCGGCCGCTTTCGCAAAACCGCCTTAAACCACCTTAGAAGTTAGACGGCCATTATTACAAAAAGCACGCTATTATAGCGTGCTGTTTTTCTTCATGGAATTCATGATTTTGCGAATGTCTGCTTCGCTGGGCTTACGTCCCATTTGAAGGTACATTGCACGAATCATTTGTTCGTTGATTGGAGGGTTCTTTTGGATTTCCTTTTTGATAATGGCTCTAGCGCCGAAGAAACCGCCTACTAGGCCCAAAATCAATGCGGCGAGAACGAGGCAAAACCAGCCAACGTTCCACTCCATTAGTTGGCCCTCCCGTCGTATTTGCCAGTGGTGGTATCGACGGAGATCTTATCGCCTTGGTTGATGAAGAGAGGGACGCGGATGTTCATTCCGGTTTCTAGCTTAGCATCTTTGGAACCTCCGTTAGAAACGGTGTCGCCACGGACGCCCGGTTCACATTCAACAACCGTTAAAGCAACTTTAGACGGAAGTTGGACATCCAAGATTTCGTCTTCGTATGAGACGATGGTCACTTCTTGGTTCGGGGCGAGGAAGGGGATGATGTCGCCATAGTTATTTTTGGCGAGTTCGGCTTGTTCATAGGTTTTGCCGTCCATAAAAACGAGGGTTTCGCCGGAATCATAAAGATATTGCATGATTTTCTTGTCGATGTGAATGTCTTCGACTCCATAGCCCGAGTTTCTGGCGAGCTCGGTGATGGCTCCAGTGCGCAAATTTTTGACTTTGACTTTGGCGACCATTTTTCTCATGGCCGTTTTGTTAAGAAGGATATCGATAACACGATAAAGATTTCCTTCATCAATGAAATAATTGCCAGGACGTAATTCGGTAACGTTGATCATTTTTCTACTCCTAAAAGCGTATCAAACGCGGTAGATATTATAAATAAATTTATAATCCGTTAAAAGCCCCAGTTCTTTGAAGAAAGATAGGGGTTATATTGCAACTCATTTTCGAGGGTGGTTTTCGGGCCGTGCCCTGGGAAAATGGAAGTATTTGGTGGCAGTTTCATCAATTTTCCTAAGGAATCATCGCGAAGTCGGGGTGCAGAACCCGCAAGGTCATCACGTCCAACGCCCAAATGAAACAACGTATCCCCGGTGAAACATAAGTCGAGCTCTGGAAAATAAAAGCAGCAGGAACCTACTGTATGGAAGGGCGTATGAAGGATCTGACAACGAAGAGAACCCTCAAAAAGTCCCAATCCATCATATATTTCTTGTGCCTTCCCTTCCCAAGCGAAAGGTTCGTCAACTAAATCTTCGGAGGCGTTTCGTTTCGGGGAAGATAAACAAGGAATATCCTGACTGTAAAGAAATACCGGCACTTCTTGGCAACCTCCGGTTCGCTGAGATAAGCCATAAATATGGTCGAAATGCCCGTGGGTCAATAAGATTCCTAGGCATCGGCTATAATGTTTTTGTATAAATTTTCCAATGCGATCGGCACGATTGTCACCCATGTCGATAACAATGCAGGGGCCGCCTTCTTCCCCTAGACAATAAACATTAGACCAAAAACCTCCGTTATAGAGGTTTGCTACTTTGTGATTGCTCATAGCGTGATAATTAGTTCATCGAAATGCTCACTCGCGTAAGAATAACTATACCAATTCATCCAAATAGAATCGGCCATTTCTTTGTTTTGTCTTAGTTCCTCGTTATACCAGGCGATTTCTTTCGTGACCTTTTTTAGTTCGGATTCTTTGCTTTCGTCGTTTTTAGCTTCGTGATAACGTGCCATTATGTCCTCTCGGTTTTGCAAGGATGTCTCATAAGCTTTTTGATTGCCGAATGCATGATAGGTAACGCTAGTAAGATTAAAAACAAAAGCCATCCCCAAAATCAAAGAAGAAAATGCACCGATCCCTTCAGGGATTTTTTTCTTCTTGGTTAATAGACTTAGGGGGATAAACCCAAGGGAAACAATGGTGATGAAAAAGAAAAGAAGCATGCTTTAGTTTAACAAAAAAATAAGGCCGAGGCCTTATTTTTTCTCTTTGTGCAACGTCTTTTCCCTGCAACGGTGGCAATATTTTTTGATTTCCATTTTAGCAGGGTGAGAGTGCTTATTACGGGTGGTGATGTAATTTTCTTCACCGCACACGGTGCACTTCAAGATGACTTCATCGCGTTTGCTGGCCATTTTTCTTCTCCCTCTATTGAGCGTTGATGAGTTTACCATAGTAAAAAGGGAAAATCTATAAGCAAAATCGGGCGAAAAGGCATTACAATGAAGTTATGGTAAAACGCAAAGACACAAGACCTGTTCACGTTGGGAACATTCAACTGGGCGGACAAGAAAAAATATTGATTCAAAGCATGTGCTCCATTAAAACGAGTCGCACGGATCTCGTGGTAGAGCAGCTTCGAAAATGCCACGAACTTGGAGCCGATTTAATGAGACTTTCCGTCCTAGACGAAGAGGATGCAAAAGCTTTCTCTATTTTGAAAAAGGAAACCTCTATTCCTTTAATCGCCGATATTCATTTTGACTATCGTTTAGCACTTTGCGCCATCGAAAATGGGGCGGACGCCATCCGCGTCAACCCCGGCAACATCGGCTCCAAAGAACGAATTTGGCAGGTTGCCGCAAAATGTGCCTCTAAAAGGATTCCCATTCGCATCGGCGTGAACTCTGGCTCTTTGAAAAAAGATGCTAATTCTAACGAACCGCGCCCGGCATCCGCGATACAGTTGATGGATGATTTATCCGAATGCGTCGCCATTTTTGAAGAGATGGGTTTCCATGATTTGGTCTTATCCGCCAAAGGAAGTGATGTACTTGAAACCGTGGAAGCCTATAAAGAGGCCTCCAAACGTTTCCCCTATCCTCTTCATTTAGGAATCACGGAAGCGGGGCCCAAAGATATCGGCCTTATCCGTTCCACTGCCGGACTTGGCCCCTTATTAATGGAGGGAATCGGGGATACCATTCGTATCTCCCTTAGCGATGCTCCGGAAGAAGAAATTAAAGCCTGCTGCCGTCTTTTACATGATTTGGGGCTAAAACCAGATTACCCGACCTTCATTTCCTGCCCCACATGTGGGAGAACCCAGGTAAATCTGATTCCTACGGCCAAGGCGCTTCAATCTTATATGGAAGAAAATCACATCAATAAAACGGTTGCTGTAATGGGGTGCGTCGTCAATGGTCCCGGCGAAGCCAAACACGCGGACTTAGGGTGCGCGGGCGGAAAAGGATGCTGGGTTATCTTTCAAAAAGGAAAGATCCTTAAGGAAGTAAAAGACGGGGAGATTATCCCCACCATGATCGAAGAATTGAAAAAACTTTAGTTATTTCCCTTCCAGTTTTTGTTTCGCCCTTTGCGCGTAACGAGCATCCTTTTTGGCTTTAATTGATTTTTGGATGGCTTTCCGGCGGTACTTGTTCTTCACTTTTTCCACCGCGCGCATTTGCTTCTTTTTATAGCCGGGTTTCACGGTTTTCGAGGAAGTTTTTGCCTTGGCGATTTTAACTTCCTTCAATTCCTCTTCCGAAAATTTTTTCTTTCCGGAGAATTTCTTTTTGGCGTCCAACCCCAATTCGTTTTTCTCAAGGCGATCATTCTTTAAGATATAGTAATCGAAAGGTAGACCTTGGCTGAGCAATTCTTTGGGACGAGAAAGGGAATCTACGTTATAGAAAACCCAGGAATCACCGGTTTTATCGAATCGACCGGTTCTTCCCGCGCGATGATAGTAATAGGAAAGATCCATGGGCAAATCCACCGAAATTACATCCGTTACGTTATCCAAATCAATGCCACGGCTTAGCAAGTCACTGCACACAACTATTTGATATTCGTCTGCCCGGATTCTTTTCAAAACCTGTTTTCTTTCTCGGCTGTCTAAATCACCTGAGAAATAGGTAACGGAATATTTCTTGGCTTTCAATCCTTCGTATATGGTTTTGACGTCTTCTTTTTTAGAGGCGAAGACAAGGCAAAAATAGGGGCGTCGAATATCGAGAAACTTGGATAGTGCTTCCACGGTGCCGACATGTCTAACATCGACGAAATGATGGGCAACGCGGGAACTGGTCTTTTGCTCTTCTCCCTCGTATAAAAACTCGGAGCCAATATATTTTTCAAGTTGAAGCTTAAGATTTTCGTTCATGGTCGCAGAAAACACCATGGTTTGAACGTTTTCTGGAAGTTTTTGATAAATTTCATCGATGTCTTGGAAGTATCCGAGTTCTAAAAGCATATCTGCTTCATCCATAACAAGGCTGCGAACTCCATGCAAATCAAAAACATATTCCTGCGAAAGGAGCTCTTTTAAACGGCCGGGGGTTCCCACGATCATTTGAGGGGGAACAGTTTGCCCTTCTTTATTTTGGGCGATTTCGGTTTCACTAGAGAAGAGTCGCACTTTGAAGGTGGGGAAGAAACGAGTAAAAGCGAAGGCAAAGTCATAAACCTGACGCGCCAATTCTCGACTCGGACAAATAATAATCGACTGCAAACGGGGCAAATGCGTGTCAATTTTTTGCAAAATGGGAATTAAATAGGAATGGGTTTTCCCACTCCCCGTTTCACTTTGGCAAACAATGCGTTTGCCTTGCAACGCCTTGGGAATGACCCGAGATTGTACCGGGGAAGGCGAGGTGTAGCCCATTTTTTCCAGTGCGCTCGTTAGCGCTGGGCTTAAGTTAAATTCTTTAAAGGATTTCATACCGCACGATTATATAGGAAATCTCTTCATTTTTCCTAGATTCTCAACGAAAATACTTGTATGGATGTCTTACTTCTCGAACCAAACGGATATTGCTCTGGCGTGCAAAGGGCCTTCTCTCTCGCTTTAAGGCTAAGGGAGGAGCAACCCGACGTTGAAATTTATTGCCTTGGGATGCTTGTTCACAACGAGGATTCCATGATGGAATTTCAAAATCATCACATTCATATTATCGATGAGAGAAAAGAAAATTTAGAAGTCGCCTTGAAGAGCATCCCCAACGGCTCCTACGTGATCTTTTCTGCCCACGGGCACCCCTTGGGTTGGGAAAAATTTGCAGCGGAAAAAAATCTTAAAATATTAGATTGCACTTGTCCTTTCGTGGAAGCAAACCGAGTGGCTGGGGCTTCCCTCCGGTCCTCTTTCTTCTATTTTGGGGTAAAAGGCCATTTAGAAGCCGATGCGTTTATGGCCAATAACCCCAATGCTATTTTTATCGATGTGGTCCACCCAGAACTCAAAAGCATCGACATTACTCCATCCACCGTCTATCCCGCCATATGCCAAACTACGATTTCTGGAGAGGAAATAGAATCCGCGATTTCTTTTTTATCCAAAAAAGGAATTTCGATTCAATTGATTAAATCCCAATGCCAAAGCACGTATTTACGTCAAAAGGCAATTATGGATTTGCCGAAATCCATTACCACTTTAGTGGTCCTTGGCAGTCCTCGTTCCAATAATTCGGTTAAATTGTACGAAATCGGAGTAAAGAAAAATCTCCGCTGTTACCTTGTTAGGAATCTTGCAGAACTTCAAAATATTTCCTTTAAAAAAGGCGAGAGAATCGCCCTTTCTAGTGGCGCTTCCACTTCGCCATCCATCCTAAAGGAATGCTACGATTATTTATCGGCTATGCAACGCTAGCCCGATTCTTTTCATCGCGAATTAATCGATATAAATCCAAATAGTAGTCCCGTTTTTCGCGAGGCAAATTCAAATTCAAAATATCATTGACGTGTTTCAGCTGAATTTTGAGCCAATCTTCGAAGGTTTCACCGCGTTTTTTTCGAAGTATCGGGCCGAAAAGAAGATCGCTTCGGCTGTATTCAACGGCGACATCCGTTTTGACAAAACGAATAATGGTATAGAAGATTTTATCTTCGTAAACCATGGTTTCTTCGTCGATTTTATATCCAAGCGCAGTCACGCGTTTTCTTACGGATACTAAATCTTTGTGAGGGTCAACGATGATGGTTTGAACATGGAACAATTTTTCGGTGTGTGCTTCCAAAATGTCGCAAGCAAGCATTCCACCCATCCCACAAATCAAGACGGTGTCTACTCCCTCGTTAAGGTCGGATATTCCATCACTTCGGCTACAATCAATATGACCCTCTAACCCACTTTCTTGAATTGCGTGAGTCATATGCAAAAAAGGACCCGTTTTATTTTCGACCGCTTGAGCCCAAGATACAGTTCCCGTTTCACATAAATAGATCGGAAGCTGTGCATGATCGCTTCCGATATCGGCGATATAACTGTTTTTTGGGACAAGATTAGCGATGGATTGAAGTCTTTTGGATAATTTCTTAGGCATCGTCGTCTCCTAAAGCCTTTCTCATTTTGGATAAGGCAGTTTCTCGAATTTGGCGCACGCGTTCTCGGCTGATTCCATACCGATTCCCCACTTCTTGCAAAGAAAGCGGAGCATCTCCATTTAAACCGTAGAGTAAACGAATGAATTCGCGCTCCCTATCGATTAAAGCAGCTAAAACACTAGCCACAGTTTTTTCGTCTTCTTCTTGAAGAATACTTTTGTCGACATCGGAATCCGAGTCGGGAATTAAGTCTTGCAGAGAATAAGAATCGTTTTCAGGGCCGATGGGATTATCGGTGGACACCACTTGAAGTGGCATCTTTAAAAGGGATGCCACCTGTTCTGGGGTAAATCCCTCCATCGATTCGGCGATTTCTTTGGAGGAAGGCTCGCGCATCAATTTTTGTTCCAATTGTTTTTTGGCGCGGTTAACCTGAGAATACTGGAGTATTTTTTCTTCGGGAATTCGAATCGCGTGACCATTTGCCATAATCGTGTGCGAAATTTCATCGCGAATCCCACGAGTAGCATAGGTTGTAAAACGAGCTTTCCGATAATCAAATAGTTCTGCCGAATGCAATAAGCCCACATTTCCCGCGGAAATCAAATCGATAAGCGGCAAACCGCGATTCGTGTATTCCTTGGCAATGGAAATCACGAGACGAAGATTACCGTTGGCCAGCTGTTTTGCCGCTTCTTTAGCAGAAGCCTTCTCTTCCAAGGAGGCCTCGACACCCCGGCCCTTCAGGATGGCTTCACCAAGGTTTTTTTCTTCTTCCTCTGTCAAAAGGGGAAGGTTAGCAATCCGACTTAAATAGTTTTCCACTTCTCCTTTTTGACTAAGGTGATTTCCCTTCGCCTTTTTAGGGGAACGAGCGTTGGAACTGATATTCCTCTGTGATGAAAGCTTGGTATCCTGAATGGCCATTATTTCTCCTTATCGATCGTTGGGGTTATCCGAGAAACCAGTGATAAAACTAGAATCCCGATAATCTCCCAATTTTTTAGCGCGCGTCGGGTGGCGCAATTTGCGAATGGCTTTCGCCTCAATTTGACGAATGCGTTCGCGGGTAACGCCGAATTCACGCCCCACTTCTTCCAAAGTACGGGGACGATTATCATCAAGTCCATAACGTAGCCGCAACACTCTTTCTTCGCGGTCGGTTAAGTCTTTCATGATGTCATAGAGTTCATCTTTCAGAAGCGCTTTGGTCGTGTATTCTTCAGGCGATTCTGCGTCTTTATCTTCAATGAAATCACCCAAATGAGAATCGTCTTCTTCACCAATCGGTGTTTCTAACGATACGGGTTCAAGGGCAATTCGTTGAATATCGCGGATTTTTTCCGGAGAGAGCTGACCTTCCATTTTTTCAGAAATTTCCTCTGCGGTGGGATCGCGCCCTAATTCCTGGACAAGCTGACGCTGGACGCGAGTCATTTTGTTGATCGTTTCCACCATATGGACGGGGATACGAATGGTACGAGCTTGGTCGGCGATCGCGCGAGTGATGGCTTGGCGAATCCACCAAGTGGCGTAAGTAGAGAATTTAAAGCCTTTGGTATAATCGAATTTTTCAACCGCTTTAATCAAACCCATATTTCCTTCTTGAATCAAATCCAAGAAATGCATGCCACGTCCGATATAGTGTTTGGCGATGGAAATAACAAGGCGTAAGTTCGCCGTGATCAACTGATCTTTGGCAAGTTTGCCATCTTCTTTTTCTTCTTCGGTCGCATTGGGTTGATTTCCGGCTACAATGCGTTTGGCCAAATCCGTTTCTTCGGCGGCAGTTAAAAGGTTAACCTTGCCGATTTCTTTCAGGTACATCTTGACGCAGTCGTTGTTTTTGACTTCGCCAATGGACATGCGGGATAAATCCGCTTCAGAAATTTGAGCGACTTCTTGCTCGTCCGCGCTTAATTCCGAGTCCCCTTCCACTTCGGCGTCGGCTTCGTCCTCGGCGATTTGTTGCTCCACATCCATCAAATCGGCAGGCATATCCGCATCCATGTCGTCCTCGGTTTCATCCGATTCCACTTTGATGTTGTTTTTACGGAAGAATTCGATGATATCGCTCAATTGTTCTTCTGTGATATCCAATTTTTCCGTTTCGAACAAGACATCCTCCATATTGATGGAGCCTTCTTCTTTTCCTTTTTTCAAGAAAGACTTTTTGATGTCTTCAATGGCTTTTTTCTTGGCGAGGTCTTCTTCTTCCTCTCCGTCAAAAATCTCTTCGGGCGCCTCTTCTTCCTTCTTGGGGGCGCTTGTTTTCTTCTTCGTTTTTTTCTCCGAACCAACTTCATCTTCTTCGCTTAAGAAGTCAAGTTCGTCATCCACGATGGTTTCTTTTTGTTTTTTCATATGTTTTGATCCTCCCTATTCCTATTTCACGAACGCGTTTCCGCGATTAATCTTTTTCTTTTATTTGCTTTTTCCACTCCTCTCCACGTTTTTCAGCAAACGCCTTTAAGGCAGACGCGGCTAGTCGGCTATCGCCAGTTTCCACCGCTTTAATAATGAGTTTCTTTTGCCCCAACCGTTGTTTTTCTTCCGTAATCACTTTGCTGCATCGATCCAGCAAAGAAGGGCTATAAGGCAAGGTGGGAACTTCGTCAGCGACCGAAGCAATGATGTTGCTCATAGGATTGCTAGAGGCCGACGGTTCGTTTTCTTCAATAAAAGATAGCAATCCGGCGATTTCAAATCCGTCATTGGCGACTTCGGATGCGTATTGAAGCAAATAGAATAGTATTTGCCGGTAATTCTCTGAATAGAACGGGTTATCTCGCGATTGAATATCCTTGCGAGCCTTACCATTGGTCAACAAATAATAGAGAATAGTGTTTTCGGCGAAATCAAGACGTTGAGTCCCTTTGGCAGTCCCCTTCGATAAGGATCGAACAGCCTGATTTTTTCCATTTCTTGAAGATGCGGAGGGCACTTCAATAGAATGCACAACCGGTCGATTGTTTTGAGATAAGACGATTCGAAGCGCGCTTTCTTCGTATTGGAGAGCTTTTGCCAACTTGGCAATATGATTTTCCTTTTCAATACCCGATTCCCTCATAATCGAAGGGCCAAGGCGTTCGATGATCTCCTTCTTTTCCTCTGGGCGATTGGTTTTTTTGAAGTGAAGCAAATAGGAAAGTTGGAAGTCAATGGGGTCGGAGAGAGTTTGCATTCTCTTAACCAAAGCATCCTTTCCGTCTTCTTGAAGAATATCGTCGGGATCACGTAAATCGTTTCCGTAGTCTACGATTTGGAAAGGGATGCTGGCGGCAGAGAGCTCTTCCATTGCCCCCATCATTCCCGTTTGCCCCGCCAAGTCCCCATCAAGGCAAAGGCGAATTTCACAGCGCAACCTTTTTAGCAGAGAAACCTGATTTTTGGTAAGGGCGACTCCCATGAGGGCTATCGCGTTGGGAAGGCCGGCTTTGTTAAGGGCCATGACATCCATAAAGCCTTCCAAAACATAGCAATAACCATCGTGATGAGCAGATTCGGCCACATTGTGGTAGTTATACAGAACGTCTCCTTTATGAAATAGCGGGGTCTCCGGCGAATTACGGTATTTACCGGATTGGGGGTCACGGATGATTTGTCGCGCGCTGAAGCCGATAACGGCGCCACGGTTATCCCAAAGAGGGAAGGTGATTCGCCCGGCGTTAACATCACGCATCTCCGAATCCGAAACATTGGAAATTCCGATTTCTTCGATGTTTTTCGGGGAAAATCCCTTTGCTCTAAGGAAGCGGACTGTAGCAGACCCGTCTAGGGGTGCATAGCCAATTCCAAACTTAGCCTGCGTGGCTTCATCAAGGTTTCTTTTGGCCAAATAATCTCTTGCAGCAGCCCCTTCCTCGGTGGAAAGTGCATAACGATAATAGTTTTGTAGGGTGTCAATGCAATCCAACAACCGCTTCTTTTGCGGGTCTATCGTTGGCAGGGGAACATCTTTTTCCAATCGGGGGTCGTGGAATCCAGCGATTTCCGCCGTTTTACGCACCGCTTCCATAAAGGAACAATGGGTGTATTCCTGGACAAAACGAATGGAATTTCCCCCGTGCCCACAAACGAAGCAATGGTAAATTTGTTTTTCTACATTAATAGAAAGAGAGGGGTCGTGATCGTCGTGAAAAGGACACCGAGCCGCATAATTCTTTCCTTTTTTCTGAAAAGAATCCGGAAGATAGTGTCGAACAACATCCGCGATATCAGCGGCTTTCAAAACGTCGTTAATCAATTCGCGGTCGTACACGTCGATTTCTCCTCCTTTCTTTCCGTATTCCGTTTGTTATTCCCCAATTTTATTTTCCAAATAAGTCTTTAAATCCGCTATCGCGATACGCTCTTGCTCCATGGAATCGCGGTCACGGACCGTAACCATATGGTCTTCTGCGGTTTGAAAATCAACACAAATGCAATAGGGGGTGCCAATTTCATCTTGCCGGCGATAACGTTTGCCAATGGATCCCGTTTCGTCGTAGCAAATCGAGAAATGCTTATTGAGGGAATTTGCAATTTCTAGCGCCCCTTCATTTAGTTTTTTAGAAAGGGGCAAAACGGCAACTTTATACGGAGCAAGGGCTGGCTTTAAGTGCATAACAACGCGCTTATCTCCATTAGTCAGTTCTTCTTCGTCGTAGGCATCCACGGCGACCATAAGGAATAAACGGTCAAGGCCCATGGAAGGCTCAATGCAGTAAGGAACGTACTTTTCGTTGGTTTCAGGGTCAAAATAAGTAAGGTCTTGACCGGAGAAATCCATGTGGCGTTTTAAATCGTAATCCGTACGGTCGGCCACGCCCAAGATTTCGCCCCATCCTAGCGAAGGGAAGAGGTATTCGACGTCCGTAGTTGCTTTCGAGTAAAAAGCTAATTCTGCCGGTTCGTGGTCGCGATAACGAAGATTTTCATCCTTTACGCCGATAGAATCGACGAATTTACGGCAATATTCTTTCCAATAAGCAAACCATTCAAGGTCTGTTCCCGGCTTGCAGAAGAATTCCATTTCGCACTGGTCAAACTCGCGAGTGCGGAAGGTGAAATTCCCCGGAGTAATTTCATTGCGGAAACTTTTGCCTGTATTGCAAATGCCAAACGGAAGTTTTTTACGGGTTGCGCGTTGAACGTTTTTAAAATTCACAAAAACGCCTTGCGCCGTTTCAGGGCGTAAATAAACAACACTGCTCGCATCGTCGGTGACACCGATATGGGTTTTAAACATCATGTTGAACTTGCGAATCGGGGTGAAATCACTTTTGCCGCAAACAGGGCAAGTCATCGCGTGTTCTTTGATGAAAGCATCCATTTGCTCAAACGTCATTCCATCCACGTCCGCATCCGGATATTCGCTTTTAATTAACTCGTCCGCGCGGTGGCGAGCTTTGCAGGCTTTGCAGTCCACCATTGGGTCGTTAAAGGTCGAAACATGACCCGTGGCTTCCCAAACTTTCGGGTTCATTAAAATCGCGGAATCAATGCCGACGTTGGTCGGGGATTCTTGAACGAATTTTTTCCACCAAAGATTGCGGATATTCCTTTTCATTTCCGAACCCAAGGGCCCATAGTCCCAAGTGTTGGACAATCCGCCATAGATTTGGCTTCCTTGGAAGACGAATCCGGCATTCTGGAGATGTTGAGTAATGGTTTCAAATGAGAATTTGTTTGGCATTGGAGCCTCCTTATCTTCGAATTGTTACAGATAAAAAACCTGTCAAATGTTACGGGGGATATCTATCGTGTCAACCCACTTTAAGAGTACGTTGAAGAACCGGGCAATCAAATCTTAGATAATAAATCCAAGGTCCGCAGTTTTACGCCCGTATTCTTTTCTAAATAATGACCAAGGGACAAATAAATGGGTCGACAAGTTTCCCAACCTAAATTCACGCGCCCGTAATCGACAAGGGGCGCTTTAAAAATGTAACGATAAATTTTCAAAACTTCCCTCGATACCTTGCCCATGGTTTCAGTCCGAAAGCAAGAGGGACATACAAATCCGCCTGTATCGAGATCAATGGTTTCGATTTTATTTCTCGCGCCACAGCAAACGCATTCGTCCACATCAAGGCCAATTCCGCCGATTACCAATAGGTGCGCAAAACAAATTAATCCAACGCAATAAGGGTCACCCCCCTTTTTTATGGCTTGAAATGCGCCCGATACCCAAGGGAACGCTTCCGCGGCTTCATCTTCTTGCAAAAAACGCAAAGACAATTCAATGAGTAAATTATCGATGGAAAATGCGTCTAAATTTTCACTTGGGAGCAAAATTTCTACCAAGGAAGCTTCTTTTAGAGTCGCATTTCCTTTTGAATCTATGGACAAAGAAAATTCACAAGAACTCAAGGGCTGTAGCGACATAGCCGATTTGGACGTTATCTTCTTAACGCCATGGGCATAAAAACTGAATAAGCCTTCCATAGACAAGCAGGTAATAACTCCATCACTTTCTTTGGACGTGGAGTTTCGCAAGACTATCCCGCTTCTTTTGATCCAATCACTTGTCATTGTACCCTAAATCCATTAAGGCTTTTGGGGAGTTTCTCCAGCCAGGAATGGCTTCAACTTCAATGGTTAGATGAGTGACGTGTTCATGCCACATTCTTTCCAATTCATGGCGAGCAGACATCGATATTTTTTTTATCATTTGTCCGCCTTGACCAATCACAATTCCTTTGTGAGCCTTCTTTTCCACAATGATGGTGGCGGAAATGTTGTAACCTCCACCTTCTTTGATGAATTCATCGATACGAACAGCGCTTTGATGAGGAATTTCGTCAAAAAGGAAATGCAATAATTTTTCGCGGATCACTTCTTTAGCTTGGTATTCTCGGTCCTTATCAGTCAAATAATCTTTAGGATAAAGGGGTTCCCCTTCCGTGAGATAAGGCTCGAGGGCCGCTTTAACCTCTTTGATGCCGAAATTTTCTTTAAACGATGCTTCAATCACCAAAGAATTCGGATAAGCGATTTTAAGTTTTTCTTCGATTTCTCGAGCTTTTTCCACTTTAATAAGGTCGATTTTATTAAGGACGAACAAAAGTGGGGAATCCGTTTTAATCGAAGACACAATTTTTAAATCTTGGTCTAGCGAATCGGAAGATGCGTCAAGAAAGTACAAAATTGCATCCACTCCACGGGAACTTCCAAAGGCTGCACGACGCATGTGGGATTCCAGTTTGCCATCCCCATAGTAAATCCCTGGAGTATCTACAAAGACATACTGACGATCCTTTTCCGTCAAAATACCACAGATCGAGTCGCGGGTAGTTTGGGCCCTGGGGGAAACGATTGAAATCTTTTTTGAAAGTACACAATTTAAAAAGGTGCTTTTCCCCACGTTGGGGCGCCCCATAATGGCGATTGTACCAATTTTCATAAATCTTCTCCTTTGAATGCGAACGGCAAGAGTTCTTTCGCCGTTACGTATTTTGTTTCGTTTTTTAGATTTCCTAGATAAATGGGCGCATCTAGTGGGAACAGTTCCCACAAGACCTGGCGGCAAGCCCCACATGGAGAACAGGGTTCATCCGTATCGGCCACAATAGCGAGGGAAACAAAATCTTCTTTCTTTTTTCCACGCATCAAGGCGTGATAGATGGCGTTTCTTTCTGCACACATGCTAAGAGGGAACGATGCGTTTTCAATGTTGGCTCCACAAAAAACGCTCCCGTCAGCACATTCTAATGCCGCCCCTACTGCAAAATGCGAATAAGGGGAATAAGACAAGGCGCGTGCCTGCTTTGCTATATCAAGCAGCTCTTCCGGGCTTAATATCATGGGTTAATCTCCTTCCAGGCTTTTAAAATCTTTTCTTGAAGAGGAAACATCACTTCTTCTTGTTTCTTTGTCACGTGGTCATATCCAAGCAAATGAAGCATTCCGTGGACGAAAAGGAAGGAGAGTTCGCGCTCAGGGGTATTGCCAAATTCTTGGGCTTGACGGAGGGCCTGGGGGATGCAAATAAAGATTTCTCCGAGCAAGACGGGAACGTCATCTCCCCCTACGATTTTCCCCAAATCACTATGATCATCCTCAAAAGCAAAACTAATAACGTCAGTTACCCGATCTATGCCACGATAATCGCGATTAATCGCGTGTATTTCTTCTTCTCCGACCAAACTTAGGTCAATTTCATAATTTTTACGAATCGATAAAAGGGAGGCAATCACATTCAAAAGCGATTCATATTTGCTTTCCCATTCGTCAAATTGGGCATCAAATCGATTATCAAATTCTAATTCCATTAATGCTTATCCTCCTTTTTCCTTTCCGCCTTACGCCATTGGTAATAGCAGGCCAAATAGCATATCAAAGGAGACGCCCCATAGGGAATTGCAAAGTAAGAAATAATTCGTCGCTCCTCTGCCGATAAAGAGAAAACAACGGAAAGAACAATGCCAACAACGGCAAGCACAAAACTGCAAGCAAAGCCGAATTTAAGAGAAGGGGTCAGTTGGTCGTTGCCGTTATCTTCTGCAATAAAAGAAACGGGAAGAGCACACAAAAAGGCAAACAGCGCGTTTAATCCAATGGATAATCCAAAAAACAGCGGAGTAACATTTTGAGAGCATTTGCAAAGAATCAAAACACAGAAGGAAAGTGCTTCGAAAAGGAAAAAGAATGCATGATTAACCCAATTTTTCTTGAAGTCATTGGAGATTTCGCTCCAATTGGACCTTCCATTCCTTTTTGTGACCTGCGAATGTTTTCTATTTGTATCATCTTCTTTTTGGGAGATTGCTTTCGCCTCTTTTTGATTTTCATTAAGGCGGTTGTTCGATTCTTCCGCGTCTAAGGGCTCGGGGATAGAGGGGGTTTTTAGCCAAACGGTTTTCAGGTCTTGGACCAAGGATCCTTCTGACGGTTCTTTATCCCATGCCAGATCCCCAATGAGACCATCAAAAGCTTGGGCCAACCGCGTTTTGTCCTCCACGCAACCAATCTCTTTATAAGGGGACCATTCATTTCCAATGTTTACACCCAACGAGCGAGGCGTAATTTTAGGAGCATAAATAAGAAGGCGGCATAAAGACATTTGGTCCAGAATTCGTTGTAGAGAAAGCGATTGTTCCAATGCATTCAAACAGGAGAAATCCAAGAAAAGAAAATTGGTATTCTCTTGGTTTTTAACTTCTTCTAAGAAAAGGGCTAAATCTACGTATTTCCTTAGAATATAAGCCGAAATTGGATTCGAAATGGGCCGGCCATCTAGTGAAAATTCCCCATGCCAGTCAGGTTGTGGATGGATAAAGAAATTGACAATGGCGCTCGAATCATCGCCGTATAGAAAAGTGACTCCCTTTAGCGTTCCGCAGAGATGAAACGCGGGACCATTTTCAGCTTCTCGCCAAACAAACCCTTCGAGCATGAGCATATTTTAACCGATTTTATCGACCTTTGCTTGATTTATTTCCCGCTTGTGCGTACAAAATGAAACCAAAAATAGGATGCTTCGCTCCGGTTACTTAAAATTGAGGGCAAATAGGATGCCAAATCGTTAATCTGAATAGAAAATAGCAGGCAAAGAATCAAATTTTCTAAGTAAGATGATCCCTCGAGGTTCTGTTTGGTTAAACTGCTGCCTAAGCAAAACAAAAGAGAAACGAACAGGACGGTTAAAATTTTAAGAAGCCATAAACGAGAATACCTAACCCCCTTCTTTTGGTAAGATTGTTGCTTATTTTCTAATCCTTTTTTGTCGCTCTCTCCCCTTAAAAAATCGTCTTCGCCTTTTTCCACATCTTTCGCTATTTGGGCGGAACGTTTTTGAATAAAACAGAGCATAATCAGCAAAACTACCCCCGCAATTCCCAACATCACGCCTTGCCAAGGGCTAGTAAAACTGATGTAGAACAGCAGCGAACAAAGAATTCCAATTTCGCAGGAAACACGAGGAATTGTTCCAAATATCGCGTTTTTATAAGTGTAATAATGGGTGAATAACTCTTTGCGTAAATCAGGATCTTCCTCCAACAAGCATCGTTGATATTTCCGATCAAAGGCAGACTGGAGATAACGGGAACAAACTAAAAATAGGCCTAAACTCATTAATCCGACGAGATAAAAAGGCAAAGCAATCCACTTGGATGCTCTTTCTGATAAAAGGAAGCCCATTCCAATCAAAAAGACGGACGCAAAGGACAACAACATTGGAATCCAGCCGTTTTTTATGGAACGCATGTTTGGCTTAGGGACATCCTTTTTCCGAGACACGACGCCCAAATCCGTTACCATCACAGCGCCAGAGAATATCGTTTCAAATTTTCTAATCTTAATTTTTCTTTTTCCTCTAGAGGGGTCCAATATGGTCAAATCTGAATTTGAGGCCTTTGCTAAAACGCACATATGCTGAAGACCGTCTTCTTCTAGAAGCACTAGTGCATTTTTAGAAGCCAAAAACCTCCAATCATAGGGGCTTCCAACGCGATAGGATCGAAGATTTAAGCCATACTTAGCTCCGTATTCCTTTATCTCGTTTAGGGAAGGGGCGTTTCGCTCGGCCTCCGGTTCATCGGCGTACGCCCAATTTCGGTTTTTATCGCGTTTGCATAACAGCATTTTAACGCAGGCATAACCGCATCCTTTGCTTTGACATTGATAAATAATTTTCATACATACATTTAACGAATAGATTTGCGTTTCCGCGAAAAAATGCACACATGAATCAAAAAAAGCCAGCATTAATCGAATTGATTTTTACTGGCTTTCTGCAAAATCTTAACGTTTTTTAAATGGAGGTTTCCAAAATTAGAACAACTCTTTTTCTTTCATGATGTTAACGGAGGCACTGCAACCAATGCGGTTCGCCCCGGCTTCCACCATTTCTTCCACTTCGGACAAATGGTGAATTCCACCGCTGGCTTTTACACCAACGTTTTCTCCAACGGTTTCTCTCATAATGCGCACGGCATGAACGCTTGCTCCGCCCGCTTTATTGAATCCTGTGCTGGTTTTTACGAATTGGGCGCCGCCACGAACGGAGGCCAGACAAGCCTCTTTAATTTCCTCGTCGGTCAGAATGGATGTTTCCAAAATGACTTTCAAAGTAGTATCCCCGATTGCTTCCTTAACCCGACGAACTTCTTCTTCCGTGTAGGCAAAATCGGCCTCTTTCACTTTTCCAGTGTTGATGACCATATCTACTTCTTGAGCACCTTCATCCACGGCAATAGAGGCCTCTGCAGCCTTGATTGAGACGCTATTGGCCCCCAAGGGAAAGCCAACGACGGTGCATACCTTCACGTCGCTCCCTTCCAATTCTTTGGCACAAAGAGGGACAAAGCAGGGGTTAACACAAACGGAGGCAAAGCGATATTGTTTTGCTTCGTTGCACAAAGCGATAATTTCTTTCGATGTTGCCTCTTGTTTTAAAAGGGTGTGATCAAATAGTTTATTGAATTCCATAAATGCTCCTTATGTGAAAAAAACGTGCCGAAGGGCACGCTTGCATTATTTCTGTTCTTTCTTTTTAACAGAGATAACTTCTTTGCCGTTGTAATAGCCGCATTCGGGGCAAACGCGATGGGAACGGATCATCGCGCCACAGTGCGGGCAGGCGACCAATCCGGTGACCTCGAGTTTGAAATGCGTACGGCGTAGACGTTTACGAGTTTTGCTCGTGCGACGTTGTGGGACTGCCATTTGAAAACTCCTTTCGAACGAAGGAATTATATGAAATAAAGATTAGACTTCAACTCGAATTATTAGAAGATGTCCAAAAAATTTAAAATTAATCCGATGCCGTCTCATTATTATATGTTACAAGAATCATTTCCCCATGGAGCGGTTTTTCCGATTTTATCTTAACTAGCAGATAGTTGGAGGTATGGCCATAGGCATAACCGGATTTAGGATCAAAATCTTCAAAAAGCACGGGCAGATCTTGGTTAAAGAATCGTTTTTTGTAATTTTCACGGAGTTCACGAGACAAATCCAATAGTTGGCGAACGCGTGCTTTTTTTATTTTAGGATCCACATCGGGCAAGGCGTGTGCGAGTGTGCCTGGCCGCGAAGAAAAAGGAAAGACATGAATCTCGGCAAAATCAGCTTGTCTGCAAAAATCCATGGTTTCTTGCCATTCTACGTCACTTTCCCGAGGAAAACCCGCGATGACGTCTGTTGTTATTGCGATTTGGGGTCGAATTCGACGAATGGCCACTAACTTGGAAAGAAAAGATGCCGTGTCGTACTTCCTTTTCATGCGCTGGAGCACGGTGACCGATCCGGACTGCAGAGGGATATGTAAATGATCGACAACTTGGGGGTAACGAGCTAGCAAATCCAAGAAATCATCTTGTATTTCTGACTCTTCGATGGAAGAAATCCGAATTCGAGGCAAGGTAGGACAGGCAACTAAAATGCTTTCAATTAAATGAGGAAGGCGAAAAGAACCGTCTCCAAGGTCCAAACCATAGGCGCCGATATGAATTCCTGTGATGACGATTTCTTTATATCCATTGGAAACAAGCTTTTTAGCTTCATCTATCACCATGCGGGGATCACGAGAGCGCGAATTCCCACGTAAAAAAGGGATAAGGCAATACGAGCAAAAATTGTTGCACCCATCTTGAACTTTTAAATAGGCACGCGCATTGTCGCAAAAAGCTGAAAAGCCTAACTCTTCATAGGTTTCTTTTCGAACGTTAGATTTAATGTCAATGCAATTAATTTTTGTTTTTAAAAAGGTTTCAATGGCCTCGTAAATCTTGGAACGATCCGCCGATCCAAAAACAAGGTTAGCTCCCAGGGATTCCGCTTCCTCTCCGTGTTTCTGTGAATAACATCCCATCACGACAATAATCGCATTAGGGTTTCCTTTTCGATAGGAAGAAATATGCTGGCGAGATTTTTGATCCGCTCTGCCAGTTACAGAGCATGTATTAATAATAATGACATCAGCGTCTTGCGCGTTTTCACATGGGGAATATCCGTGGGATGAAAGTTCAGTCCCAATCGCGGATAGTTCATAGGAATTTACCTTGCATCCTAAAGAATGTAGAAAATATTTCATATTATTTAAATCCCTTTATCTATTTTCCTAAAAAACTTGTGTTCATCGAATTTATTTTTATAGACAAAACTACTAGATATTAACTTATTATCAACCAGTCTTTTCACAAATTCTTCCTTATTGTTCTCGAAGTATGCATTAAGGACAGGCTCGATTCTTTCCAACATATGGTTTGTATTTTTTCGATGTAATCCGCGGTCGAACAAAGGAATAGACACCTCAAGTCTTCCTTCTTCGTTCACAATATAAATTTCATAGGAATCGTAGTTATAATAGACCATCTCTCCTTTAACAGTTTTAACCTTTACCAGTTTCGTGAAAAAAGAATTGTAAAGTTCAGGACCGTATGTGTCGAATGGATCAATGAGCAAAGCTTCAAAATGAGTTAGCAATTTCTTAAAATTTCTATCTTTAAACGAGAAAAAATTATCCGAATATATATTGTTAATAGAACGAGGAAATACGGGGACAAATATCTTGGTGTTGCCATCTTGGAAATAAGGCAAATCGTGCGTCTTCTTCTTTACATCCGAGACAATGCTTTCTTGGCTAGATTTCACGCCCAATTTCCGATCTTCTTTCAACCGTTCCATAAACATCGTTTCGATGCATTCTTTGTTGGATAAAGCGGCAATTAGTATATTTGCTCGAATGATATCGAAAGGTTTGGTGGCCTTAGAAAAATTCGAATAGGAGGGAATATCCGCTAAAATTCCAGAATTACGGAGAAAGTAGTCCATTGCAGCACTACGGGAAAACGGAGTGGAGGACTGCTTCTTTTCTAATTCTTTGAAAAAATCCATTATTTCCTTTTCTCCATCATAGATCCAATAAGGCAAGCTCCGTATAATCCGGCCGTTTCAGCCCTTAGAATACGTTTCCCTAACGATACGATGCGGAATCCCGCCTTTTGGGCTTGTTCCACTTCTGCGGGCGTAAAGCCACCCTCAGGGCCGATTACAAATAAGGTGTCATCCATTTTCATTTCTTCCAAAGCGTACAAAAGAGGATCGCCATGAAGGGATTCATTCTCATAGGCGAGGATTTTATTGGGATATGGCAAAGCTAATATTTCGTTCCAGCTTTGATAGGCGGATAGTTCTGGCAAACGTCCCCGTCGGCACTGTTTTGCCGATTCGTTCGCTATTTTTTGGAGCCGTTCCCATTTTGGATCCTTTTTCACTTTGGGCCGAACCACGCATCGTTCGGTAACGCAGGGATAAAACGAAGTCGCGCCTAACTCCGTCGATTTTTGCACGAGCCATTCAGAATGTTCGCTTTTTAAGACGCCGAAGGCAATTCCTAACCGATAAGGCAATTCCCGACTGGGCAACGCTATTTTCTTTTCAATCTTTAAAGGATAGACGGAAGCAACCGTGCATAAATAAACACATCCATCGGCACCTACTTCGATTTCCTCACCGACTTGAGCCCGTTTAACATGAACCAAATGATGCTCATCTTCGGGACTAAGGATTACGCGGTTGTCGACAATTTGACCAAAGAAATGTTGCATTAGCGGAGGAACTCCCCGTTGCCGTCTTTAGGAGATTCTTTCTTTAAGAAAAGTAGTCCACGAACAAAATGGAAAAGCCAAAATGCGAGAAAAGGCAAAACGAAAGACAGAGGATTTTTCCATAATACAAAATATAAAACGCTGCCAATTCCGGCAACTCCAAGTAATGTAATTAAAAGCCAAATCCAGCCTTTCTTCGGTTCAAGCAAATAGAATTCCTTGACGCCAAAATTCCCAAAAAACATGCATAACAACGCAGCTTTTTTTTGGGATTTGCATCGATAAAGATTTTGAGATTTTAACCCGGCAATATTCTGGGTCACGTCCATAGTTTGATAGGTATCGGTGATCGGATCCTTTACGCCGCAATAAGGGCAAACGTCCGAATCAAGTCTCGATATTTCGTGATGACAATTCTTACAATAAGGCATAGGATGATTATAGGTCTTCTCTCTAACTTGCTTAAGCATTTTTAAAGGGGCTGTTAAGAAATGAAAAATCTTAACAGCTCTTTTTCTTTTGTAAAAAAGGCCCGTTTTTAGCGAAAAAACGAGCTTAATGTACAATGTTCTTGCTTAAGGAGGTATTGTACATGCCTTATTTTACTAT
>CAKUWP010000010.1:0-71158 GCA_934699525.1 uncultured Bacilli bacterium | reverse complement strand
CCAAAGACGCCATCGGTGTTTTTACGAATAGTCATGTTCCACTATAGTGGGGCGTCAAAAAAATCATGGAACTCAAGCCCAAGGGGCGTTGACGCCACGCGGAATCGCCCTATACTATAAGTGAGTTTGGGCGAACCCTATTTCAGGGCTCGCTTTTCATTCACTCTTCGTCGTCGTGGCGTGGTAAGGCCAAGGCATGTAAGGAGCCTCCAAGCTAAAAATCTTTCCGACGGTTCGTTGGATGCCTAATCGTTCCGTTTGAATCCAAAGTGGCCTCTTCGAAAGGGCCACTTTTTCATGAAAAAAATTTCCCACCCTCCCACCCTTTAAAGAAGCCCCTCAGGCGTTTTGAGGCCCAAGGGGCGTTGACGCCGCGCGGAATCGCCCTATACTATTGGTGAAGGTTTGTGGCTCCCGTTTTACCGGGAGTCACTTTTCATTCACTCTTCGTCGTCGTGGCGGTCCTCGCCCCTTGCCAGGACTAGGAGCAGGTCGATCAAAGCCACGAGGGCGATGAGCTCGAGCATGCCTTTCCTCCTTGCTAGGGCGGCGCGCGGCGTTAACGGGGAATTGTTCCATAAAGGACGCCTCCCTGCCTTATATATAACGAAAAAATTTTATTTTTTGCGAAGCCGTTTTCCAAAGGCTCGATTCCGTCGAAACAAATTCAATAAAAATTTACATTTTAATCTTCGGTGAACCATGAAAAAAAGAGCCCCTTTCGAGGCTCGATGTTGAATGGATCAATTAAGCTTTGAAGGAGGAATAAGCCCCATAAAGGCTTAAGGCTCCGCCGACAAATCCGAAGACCGCCGGAAGAATGAAACCCGTTCCAATGGATAGGAGCGCCGTATCTTCATCCGTTGCCCCCGAAACCGTTCCCGCCGCGAGGAAGATGTCTTTCCCGAAGAGGAAGATGACTCCGCTGGCCACAAGAAGAAGGAGAGTCAAGCCGAAGCTAATCGCTCCGATTTTGCCAGGAAGGAAGGCACTGAGGAGTCCCGTCACCGCACCGCAAACAAGGAAGCTGAAGCCAGCGATGAGCCAAGGCATCGAGTTGTAGCCGTGTTTCTCATATTGGAAGATGAGATCGTAAGCCGATCCGCGGCCTGCGGGGACGTTGCCGATTTTGCCAAAGGCTTCGCCAAACAATCCGAAAATGGCAACGAGGGCGCAAAGGGTCACGACGATGCCGAGGAATAGATTCAATTTTTTGCTTTTCATCACTAAAAACCTACCAGGCGAAAGTATAACGTTCTCTTTTCAAGAGGACAACCTTCTAATTTTCGCTTTTGACTGGATTTTGCTTCTTTTTGCTTGCTAGCAGCAGCCAAACAATGGGAATGAGGGACAAAAGGGCCGCCCCCAAGGTTACGAGGAACATCATTTTGTCGGGGCTTTTTTCCATCGCCCCGTATTCGTTTTCGACCATTCCGCTTTGGAAAACCGCGCTGGAGAGATTGCTACCAATCACCATGGGGAGCATGACGGCAAAAACCATGCGGACGGATTGATAACTGCCCACGTCTTCGCTAGGCGTATAGTCCCGGATGCTCGCGCCTAAAGAGGCCGTTCCAAGCAAATACCCCGCAATCATGCAGGTCCCAAAAAGACAATCAAGCCCAAAGGAATCGCCGGAAAAGAATAATCCCAATGCTCCACCAGCCATGAAAATGACAGAGGGAATCAAAACCTTCCCCTTGCCGATTTTTTCCATGAAAATACCGATGACGATCGTGAGGAGGCTGGCAATTCCAAGAATGGTGCCAAGCCCCGCGTAGAATCCCATTCCTTGGAAGGCTTCCATTTTTTGGAAATAAACAAGGAAATAGGGCATGAAACTGTCGACCCCGATATTAAAGAAGAGGAAGGCAAGTAAAGCGATATAGAACAAAGGGTTCGTTTTGACTTTTTTAGGCGTAAAGCCGACGAACATTTGCTTGAAATAATGTTCTTCGCGATTGGGCAAGCAGGTGTCTTTGGGAAGCAAGAAGAAGCTAGTGATGCCAGCTACGCTCGTCAAAACGCCAAAAATCAGGAAGAAGTAGAACCAAGGCTTGGCCACTTCCGAAGCCGATTTGGTGGCATCAGGAATTCCTAACCCAAGACCAACAAGCATCATAACGGCCAAGGATACCAAAGGAAGTACGCTTAAAACACTTTCGACCATGGGCCGATTCTTTTCACTCGTTTGATCGGTTACATAGGCGTTAAAACAGGCATCGTTTGCCGTGGAGCCAAAGAAAGTCATGATGCAGTCGACGATGACGTTAAAAACTCCAACTAGCATGAGGGCTTTCGCCCCCGCTCCGCCGCTTAAGACCTCCATGTTGGATAAGGACATTACGCCAAAAAGGAACACGAAAACGCCCCAAATCGTATAACCCGCGGAGATAAAGATTCGTCGTTTTCCCAGTTTATCGGAGAGGGCCCCTAGGAAAAAAGTCGTTAATGTCGCAACAAGTGCGGAGGCGGTCGTCATCCAATTAATGTGATCGGTCGTGTGGGATTGAGAATACACCCAAAGATTGATGTAATTATTTTCAATCGCCCAGGCGATTTGACCAAATAATCCAATCAAAACGATGGAAATCCATCTTCTTGCCCCTAAGGAGCCTTCTTTTTCTTTCATGGCTTTACCTGCCTTTGGGAAATAGTATAGGAGAATTCGAAGAAATAGGTTAGACTATTCGAGATTGGAGCTGCCATGAATTTCTCCGCCTTGCCTTTTGCTTGCTATGCTTTCTTTGCTTTTTTTCTCGTCTCGACGGTGTTAGAACTCTTTTTCGCCTTCTTGGAATGGGAATTGCCACGAAAAATCGTAAAGCCTTTTTGCGTCGCTTTTTTAAGCTTGATGTTTGCCTTTTGGCATCCCGATATTTGGTGGGTGGCTTTAGGATTTGCCTTTGGCGCGATGGGGGACGTACTGCTTATTTTCAAACACAAGGTATGGACGTTAGTCACAGGGACGATTTGCTTCTTGCTGAACCACCTTGCTTTCATTTTCACCTATTTTTGGATTTCGGTTCCGATGCCTACCTATCAATACTGGGTTTTTGCTGGAATTGCCGCCCTGATTTTAGCCGCGGGATACCCCCTGCTTCATAAAGCCATCAAAACCCCGGGATTAGCCGCGGGCGGAGTGATTTATCTCGCCTCTATCGTGTTGGATTTGGTTGCGGCGGTTTTCGCCCTCGTGAATAAAATGCAGCCCGCTGGCTATTTCAACCTCGCGGGCATGCTTTGTTTCTGCATCTCCGACACCTATTTGGTGAAAACTCTTTTTATCAAAGACGACAAAAGAAGGGATTTCTACATCATGGGCACCTATTTGTTGGCCCAAGTTCTCATCCTCTTTGGCTTTGGCTTCTATTTTTGAGACAAATATTCGACCAATTTAGCAATCGCTTTTCCCCGGTGGGAGAAGCGATTTTTAATTTCCTCGCTTGCTAGACCAAAATCGATATCAGCTTCCTCGCTATGAAAGATGGGGTCATAGCCAAAACCATGTGTCCCGCTGGGAGCAAATAGAATGGCCCCGGGGCACTCCCCATCAAAATAAAGGGGGACGTCCCCTACCTTTTCAATCAAACAAAGGGAGCAATGGAAGCAGGCGAAGCGGTCTTGTTGGCCTTCTAAGCGTTTCATCACGACATCAAACACCGCGGGAAATCCCCCGTTTTGCTTCGCGTATCTTGCCGTATGGATACCGGGCTCATTGCCTAAGGCGCGGATTTCTAGTCCCGAGTCATCGGCTAAAACGGGGTAGGGGGAACGATTAGAAAGATCGAAGGCCTTGATGAATGCGTTTTCTCGGTAGGTGGTCCCGTTTTCTTCGGGATTAGAAGATAAACCTAAATCTTTGGGAGAGATAATTCGGTAACCTAGAGGTCCTAAAACCTCTTGGAATTCTAGAACTTTTCCAGGGTTGCTCGTGGCTAATAAAATCGTTTTGCTCATAAATGGGATTATAGGAGCGAGAGGAGAAGCGGAAAAGGAAAACTCGTAGACGACAGCCAAGCTTGCCATCTCCTGAAATAAATAGGGAATAAAAAATCCCCGGCTTTGAAGGCTGGGGAAGTGATTGCAGTTGGAGCAGGTGACGGGAATCGGACCCGCATAACCAGCTTGGAAGGCTGGTGTTCTACCACTGAACTACACCTGCAAACCTGGCGGACCATACGAGATTCGAACTCGTGATCTCTTCCGTGACAGGGAAGCATGTTAGACCGCTACACCAATGGTCCGTAGCGGGCATTATCATAGCACGGCATTACGCCCTGTCCAAATGTTTTTTGCGAGTTTTTCGAAAAAAGAACGGAAGAGGTGACTCCTCATTTTCTTGTCGCGCACAGGGAAGGAATAACGCGCTATAATTTTAAAAAGGAAAAGCAACTTCCCCGTGAAACAAGAAAACAAGGGCAAAATCATTCGAATTGCTATTTGCGTTTTCTTCTTTCTTTTGGCGGGGTTTCTACAATGGATCGATTCACGCCTCCCTTTATTTTGGCATCGCCTGTGCGGGCTTTGCGCCCACGCGACCTTTTTGTCGCTGCTTCTTTATTGGTGTGCCTTACTTCGTCTCCGCATCGTGGATAAGCCCACGCGACTCTATTTGACCTTGGCGGGATCGCTACTAGTTTTGTGGTTGGTATTTCGCTGGATGAAATACGATTTTGTTCCCGGAGGAGGAAGGACGAGCCGATATCTTTGGTATCTTTATTACCTCCCCCAATGTTTTGCTCCGCTATTAGGGTTCTATGCTTCCTTTGGGCTATTGCGAAAGAAGAACCGCCCCATTCCCTGGCCCTTATATCTTCTTTATATTGTTCCTACGGTTTTGCTGCTCCTTATTTTAACCAACGATTTTCATCAACTTGCCTTCCGTTTCCCTCGTGGTTTGGAAAACGCCGGGGATGATTATTATTTTGGTCCCGTGGCTTATCTTGCCATTACCTGGTTTGCCATCATGACGTTATCTTGCATCGCTTTGTTTTTCTATCGATGTGGGAATTCGGCGGCGAGAAAAAGGATGGGGGCCTTGGTCGTGGTCACGGCTTTGCTTGCTATTTTTGGGGCGATTTGTTTTCTTTTTGCCCTCGATTCTTACAAGGTTCCGGAAATTTATTGTTTTGGGTTTTTGTTGTTCTTTGAAGTTTCCATTCAGATTGGACTTATTCCCGCTAATGACAACGACGCTTATTACTATTCTCGTTCCCATTTGGATTTCTTTTTGATGGGGAAAGACCAAAAAGTCCATTACGCTTCCTGCCAAGAACTTCCTTCTCCGTCAACCATCCAAAAAGCCTTGAAAGAAAAGGAATGCTTTGAAGGAAATATTCGCCTTCGTTCCCATTCCATTTCTGGGGGAACCGCATTCTGGGCGGAGGATTTGCGTTCCGTTTTGAATTTGCTAGAAGAAAGAAAAAATTTAAACCGGGAATTGGAAGAACAACGCGAATTATTAGCCTATGAAAACTCCTTGAAGGAAAAAAGAGCCACTGCAAAGGAAAAGAACCGTATTTACGATGAGGTCAACGCCTCCATTCAAACGGAAGCGGAGCAAACGTTAAAAATCCTAAAAATCCTCCAAGAGAAGCCCGAAGAATTTGAAAAGGGGATGCGCGATGTCTGCGTGCTCGCTTCCTTTATGAAGCGCCGCGCCAATTTGGAATTGCTCGCCTCTCAAAAAGAAGACATGGACATTCAAGAAGTGGAATGGGCTATCCAAGAAACCTTGAAAAAACTAGAAAATGAGGGAATTTTGACTTCCTTGCTCTCTAAAGCTCATGGACTTTACCCCTCCTCGCTTTGTGTTGCCCTTTTCACTCAATACGAAGAGGTCTTACGTTCTTTTTATCCAAAGTCCGGGGTTGTTTGCTGTACCTTGTCGGGAGAAGAAAACTCCTTATCCCTGCGTGTTCAGCTTTCTTGTTTCTCCTCTCCTAGTAGCCTCCCTTCTATGCCCGTTATTTCGGGGTGGAAAGGCCAAGCCCATCCAGAAGAGGAAGATGGGGAAATCGTTTGGATTTTAAGCTATACGAAGGAGGAAGAAGCGTGAAATTCTTTGAATTGCCTTCCTATGCCCAAACCCTTCTTTTAGGATGGACCATGCTTCTATTCATCGGCTTTGTGACCCTATCGATCTTGTCGCTAGTTCGCCAATTCAAAGTCGGGATCCTTTCTTGTCTTTTATCGATTTTGCTTTTCGCATCTTTATTCGCTTTGAATTTTAGCAAGAAATGGAATAACGACTCCCCCCTCCCCACGCCTATTTGGGTCGTCTATTTGTCCAATGGTCTTTTCTCTATCTTGTGGATCCTTGGGCTAATCGGATATTTGTCTTTCGATAAAAACCGCTTGTCCGCGCGTTCCCCTCGCGAAGCCATGGATGCTTTTGACGTAGGCATTTGCTTTTATTCCAAAGATGGTCTTCCTTGCCTTGTTAATCTCAAAATGAATGAATTAAGCGAGAAATTAACTGGCTTCACTTTATCGGATGCGAACGCCTTTTACGAACGCCTTCAAAAAGGAGATGTTCTAAAAGAAAATCAGGCGATTCGCCTCGGGAAAGAGCCGATTTATCTTTGCAAAGACAAAGAGGCGTACGCCTTCCTTTGTTTTGATGTAGAAGGCGACAAACGGGGAAGAAAAGAGCTTTTGGCCCATAAAGTCACCGAACTCTATCACTTGTCCCAAGAACTCAAAAAACAAACGGAGGAATGGGAAGAATGGAATCGCCGCCTAAAGGAATATGGTTTCCAAGTCGAAAACTACATTCGTGAAAAAGAAATTTTAAGCGCGAAGATGCGCGTCCATGATGGCTTTGGCAAATGGATTTTGGTGACGGAACGGAAACTGCTTTCCCCTTTGTCCCGTGAAGAACAACTCTCGCTGATTGCCCAATGGGAAAAAGGCCTCGCCCTCATCAAAACGGGGCAAGAAGAGGAAGAAGGGGACTCCCTCGATGAAGCGGAATCCATCTCCAAGGATTTAGGCGTTGAACTCCTTTTCCATGGGGATAAACCCAAAAACCCCGATCAACGAAAACTCCTTTTCCTCGCCCTCGTCACGTGCTTGAATAATGCCGTGGCTCACGCCCATGCAACACGACTTGATGTGGATATCGTCTCGTCTCCATTTGCCTTTTCCATTCAAAATAATGGAGACGTACCACAAAAAGCGATTATCGAAGGCGGCGGATTAACCGCCTTAAGGAAAACGGTGGAGAAAGAAGGAGGAAGGATGGAAGTAACCAGTCAGCCCTCTTTCCGCTTAACGATTACCTGGAGGGAATAAGATGAAAAGAAAATGGAACGTGCTGGTGGTGGAAGACCAAGCGATGCCCGCGGAATTATTCAAGCAATGGATTCAATCCTCCCCCGATTTTAATTGGGTTAAAACCATTCGCTCGGCGGCTTTAGCGGAGTTCTATTGCTTTTCTTCCCCCGTGGATATGGTGTTGATGGACATCGTGACATTGGAAGGGGCAAGCGGCCTGGACGCGGCGATGCGCATCAAGCAAAAGAAGAAGGACATTAAGATTATTTTGGTGACCTCAATGCCCGAATGTTCCTATCTTGAACGGGCAAAGCAAATGGGGATCGAGGGGTTTTGGTATAAGGAAATCAGCCAAGAATCCATCCTCTCCGTCATGGAAAAAGTGGCAAGCGGAGAAACCGTTTACCCTTCTTCCTCCCCCTCGGTGAAACTAGGCTTAGCCTTAAGCGAAGAATTTACGAAACGGGAGCTGGAGGTCCTCCGCCTTATCACAGGAGGATATAGCAACCAAGAAATCGCCGAGAAGTGCAACATCTCCCTCAACACGGTTCGGAACCATGTGGCGAATATGCTTCTTAAAAGCGGATTCCGCAACCGCATCGAACTTGCGGTACGCGCCCGGGAAGCTGGGCTCGTGATCATGGAACGAGGCGAAGAAGATTTTTAGTTCATAAAATAGTCCGAGTGGACCCCCCTAGGGTCTCCTTTCCTTTTTATAATCCCCCTAAACAAAGGAGACACCTATGAATTTGAAGAATAGACGTGCCCCTTTTCTAGCCTTGGTCTTGGCGACATTAGCCTTGACGGGGTGCGGAGGGGGTGGGGGCGATAAACCGTCCTCGACAAAGCCGGAACCGGGAAATAGCAGCAGCGATGTCCCAATCCACCAATTCGAGAAAACGTGGTCCACGGATGAAAACTACCATTGGCATGCCTGCACGATTGCTGGGCATAGCGATGTGAAAGACAAAGGCGCCCATACTTGGGACGCGGGAGTCGTCACGACCCCGGCGGATTATGGGAAAGAGGGCGAAAAAACCTTTTCCTGCACCGTCTGCGCTAAAACCAAAGTGGAGAAACTTCCCGCTTTGCAAGTGCAAACCAATTCCATTTACCTCAATAAAGATGTCGTAACCACCAAGGAATACGACCGTCAAGCGTTTGCCTTCAGCCGGGACCAATTCACCTTTGAAGGAGACGGTGCATTCTCCGTGGAATATAAAACGAAAGGAGCCGAAGACGCTACCTATATCGAAGAGGCTCCAACTGTTCCTGGAACCTACACGGTTAAAGCCTCGGTAGAAGCCACCAAAGCTTATCTAGCCGCTTCCTTAACGTTTGATTGCACCATCCGTCCGAAATCCATCAGCGGCCCCATTAATTTGAAGCTTCCTTATAACGGAGGTTTGGAATATGAGCTTTCCGATACCACTTTAAAAACGATGGGGCTATTCGAAGACGACGATGTGCTCGTCACGTTGATGTTTGAAGATAAGGCCGTGGGAACGATTCTTGACCTGTGGGAAGAAGACATCACGGTTCGTCTAGAAGGAAAAGACGTGGGTAAATATTCCTTTAACCCCTCTTCCTTCACCGCCGAAATCGTCAACAACATCCTGCGTCTCCCCAAGAATCTGAATTTCAAGCGCAATGCCAGCGTGGCGAATTGGGACGGCGTTTATCGCTTCACCTCCGCGGATGGGGTGAGCGAAGGACAGGAAGTCTGGGCGAATAACCACGTCACGAACGTTTATGCTCCCGGCAAATATTCCTTCCCCGTCTCCGAACTCACCATCGATGAAACGGGCTATGAACTCGATCCCCAAGATGCGACCCGCATCGTGAATCTAGAAGTCGTCGATGATGAAAAGCCCTATGCGGTGGCTCAAGACATCATGACGATTCCGGGACGTGGGGTCGTTGCCGTATGCGCGATCCCCGCGGGTACCATTCATAAAGGGGATACCCTCATTCATTCGGGAACGGGGAAAGCGGTCACCGTCAAATCGATCGAACTGAGCCGTGAGCAATTGGATTTTGCTAACCGCGGCACCAAAAAACCCGGCTTATTGCTAGAAGGCATTACCAAAGACGAAGTTCTCTGTGGCGACCTCTTCTATGAAGATGGAACCAAGACGACCTATCAACGGTTCGAAGCGGAATTCACCATGGAAAGGAATGTTGGCGTCTATGGCCTAAACAGCGGCTCCTTCATCGAAATCGGTCTTTATGATTACCGCGAAGAAAAAGACGGGGCTTTCTCCACAAGCAAAGCCGCCTCCTATAAAGCCAAAGTCGTGGATGTCAAAAGCCAAGGAGGGTTCGTCCTCCCGGGGCAAACGGCAACGATTGTGGTGGAAACTGACTTAAAAGCCGCACTTTGGAATGGAATGTCCGCCCGCATTCGTTACTCCAACAAATTCATCGGGGAATGCACCGTGAATAAACTTCACAGTCACACGGAATCCTTCACGAATTATGGCCTTTGCCAATCTTGCCATTACGACAAGTCGATCAGCATGAAAGAAGATGAAAGTAACCCCGGAACCTTCGGGGCAAGCATCGCCTATGCCGAAACGAGGTACGACTATTACTTCATCGTCACCTTGCCGATTCCTGAAGCCGGAAGCGCCCACGAAAATGAAGACTATATGTTTTCTTTCACCGAAAGCGAATTCGTGTTCCTTGGAGCCTACAACCATGAAACCGGCGCAGTGGTAATCCCGGATGCGGGGTATTACAAAGGAGACGGCTCGACCATCGTGTTCCACCTCCGCGCTTTAAAAACCACGTCGAACGCTTACGTTTCCATCACGGATAACTTCGCGTGATCGGGGGGTCCGACGTTAAAAATCCTTCCAACAAGAAAGGGCGCCTTTTCGTGGGGTGCCCTTTTCCCGTTGGTTCAAAAGTCGTCTCCGTGGAATGACAGCGCATATTTGGGGGAAAATAATTTGCTGTTCTTGAGGTGCTATTGTATCGAAGTGTAAAACCTCGCCCAACAGTACGAAAGGACCCCTTGCCCCCCATTCCCTTTTGAAGGGACCGGGATTATCATTATTTCGCCTGCACCGTGACCGAAATTTAGGGTTGAAGTCGTTTGTTGCCTGTGGCCATGACGAACGATCTAAATTTGGGAAAGATGCTAAATTAGAATGCGATGAAGAAACCCCATTCCCTCTACACCCAACTTCTCGCCCCCTTGTGCGGGACCCTTTTGCTGCTTGTTTCTTCCATCATGGTCAGTTCGTATTTCCTCTATCGCGAAAGTGTCGTTACAACCTCGGAAACGAACTTGCAGGCGACCGGAGAGCAATTACTCGGCACCTATGATTCGTATTTCACCCAAATTTTTCGTAATTCCGATGTGATTTTAAGCGCGTATAACGATTTGGACGATGAATCGACTTTTCAAAAAGACATCACCCAAGATTTTGAAAGCCTGCTCGCCTTAAAAGAAGAAGTGATATCCGCTTCGATGTATAAAGCCTCTACCGGCGAGCTCATCGCTTCCGCTGGAAAAGGAGAGAATGTCCCTAATGCCTCGGGAGAAGAATGGTTCCGTCAGACTTTTGAATCCGATGAAGACAAACTGATTCCCGTTTTGACGCTTCCTTCTAACACCAATCCCGCTTACCCCTATTCTTTCTCTTTGTCTCGTTATGTTTCTTATGACCGCGATTCTACTTACGATGCCGTCCTCCATTTGGAATTTTCCTTCAATGAAATCGTGGATTCGTTAAATGAAACAGCACTTGGAGAAGGCGGGAATTTTGTTATTTACGACAAGTCTTACCGCGTGGTCTATTCTTCCATGCCGGAAAACCTGGACAATAAGATCGATATCTTAAAGGGTTTGGTTGTTGGCGCGGGCAATTATTCCGTGGCGGGGCATTCCTTCTTCGTTTTTGCTTCTAGTATCAGCAATACTTCCTGGCGATTGGGCGTCTTCTTGAACCGCGACGCCGTCCAAGAGGCCATCCGTTCTTTTGCATTATATGTCTCTCTTATCGGGACGGCGGCTTTGTTTGGGTCCGCCGCTATCGTTTTTATCGTGGCCAGGCGTTCGGCTAAACCCTTGCTTACTTTAAGCAAACAGATGAGCGAAATCGTGACGCTAGAAGACATGCCATCCAAACGTCTAGGCATCGTCGGATCCAAAGAAATCGTGGAATTGGACCATTCGTTCTCGGCTCTAATTAAGCGCGTAGAAGACCTCACGAAAAAGATTATTTACGAAAAAGAAGAGCAGAGGAAAAGCGAACTTTTAGCCCTGCAAAATCAAATTAACCCCCATTTCCTTTACAACACCCTCGATAGCATCCTCGCTCTCATCGACAAGAAGGAAAACGAAAAGGCAGAGGAAATGATCGTCGCTTTATCGCGATTCTTCCGCATTTCGATTTCTAAGGGCAAAAACATCATTCCTCTTCGGAAAGAGATCGAGCACGCGAAGAATTACCTTCAAATCCAAAAATTGCGGTTTGGAGACGCCTTTGATTATTCCTTCGACGTGGATGAAAGCATCTTGGATGTCAACGTCGTCAAATTGATTTTACAGCCGATCATCGAAAATTCCATCAACCATGGTCTAAAAGAAGAAGAAAAGGGATTCATATCCGTCAAAGGGTATCCTCAAGGCGGCTTCCTTCACCTTGAAATCTCCGATGACGGGTATGGAATGCTTGAAGAAACCCGTGAGGCCTTGGAGAATTCCCTTAAAGACGAAACGGAAGCAAAAGGCGTTGGGCTTAAGAACGTTTATCTTCGCCTGCGGGTATATTATGGACCCAAAGCTGACGTCACGATTCAAAGCAAGCTCGATGAGGGGACGACGGTTTCTTTGCTCATCCCTTGGAAAGGAGAAAGCCATGAAAAGAACTAGTCCGTGGAGCTTATTCCTGCTTTCTGCCCTGTCTTTATTTTCTTGCGGCGAACAAAACAATGTGGCGGATCTCTTTATTTATGATGATACCGACCCCTTTATTGCTAGCCTTCAAAAGTCGCTGAAGGCTTCGCTTTTAGAAAAAGGAATTGAGATCGAAGTCCATAACGCTCAAAGAAAGCAAAGCCTCCAAAATTCGCAAGTCGTGAAAGCGCTGGAAAAAAATAAAGGACGTCCCTTGCTTGTTAATATCGTGGACCGTCTTTCCGCGAGCGTCCTCATCGAAAAAGCCCAAAACGAAGACACGCCCCTTCTCTTTTTAAACCGCGAGCCCTTAAAAAAAGACACAATAGGAAACGAATGGGCTAAGGAAAATATCTATTTTGTTGGTTCTAATCCCGCCTATGAAGGGACGGCTCAAAGCGAAATCGCCTATTCTTATTTTGGCCCGGCCAAAGATTTCAAAGGGTCCAAGTTCGATAAAAATGGTGACGGCAAAATCCAAGTCGCCTTATTCCGGGGCGAATTGTCCCATCAGGACGCGGAGGCAAGAACGAAATATGCTTTAGATGGTTTGCGTTCTTTTGGCTATGAAATCGAACTCAGCGAAGTCGCCTATTGCGATTGGGAAAAAAGCAAAGGCTATGACGAAATGAAAAAGATCGCCCTGCAGGGAGGCAACGTCGAATTGCTTTTGTCCAATAATGACGCGATGGCCTTAGGCGCGATTGATTATTTAAAAGAGAATAGAGACGATTCTTTGCCTTTCTTCGACCAATACTTCCCCATTTTGGGCGTGGATGCCACCAAAGAAGGAAGAGAAGCGGTGGAAGAAGGATATATGCTTGGAACCGTGCTCAATGACGGGGTGACCCAGGCGGAGGTTTTGGCTTCGCTTTATCAAACCTTGACGGAGGGGACTCCCTTCCCAACTTTGAAGGAAAATGTCGTCCAAGACGGCAATTTTTACAAAGTAAAAGGCGAAAAAATCGTAAAAAAGTAGAAATAAAGCGCTTACATTAAGTAGTTTTTTCGAAATTCATTGTAGGAAAATCCATTCTCTCGAAAGCGCTTTCTTATAAAAATAGACCCAGATAAACGCAGTTCATTCTTTTGGAAGAGCTGCTAGGAATTAAAAGGAGGAAAACATGAAAAAACGTTTAATTCCATTGATGGGCCTTTCGGCCTTCGGAATGTTGCTTGCTTCTTGCGGCGGCACTTCCAGCTGGTCTTGGGAAAAAGCCAGCGAAGACGGCGTCCTTAAATACGCCCTTCTCATCGGCCAAGTTGACCACAACGACTCCGCGGCTCGTACCGCCGGCATCCGCGAAGCTCTCGGAACCCGTCCGACCGAGCATAACGCCAATGCCAACATGGAAAACCCGGTCAAGGGCAGCCTCAAATTAGGCTCCAAGACCTTCGAGGTCAACGAAGTTGCCCACGGCGAACAAAAATCCACCGCCGGTGCCACTTGGGACCAACAAACCGCCACGGTTTCCACCGAAGCCTGGCTCAACGCCAACCCGGACATCGATTTCTTCGTTTCCAATAACGATGGTATGGCCGAAGGTGCAATCGGCGCTTCCAACTGGGTTGATGGCATGCCGATCTTCGGCTATGACTCCAACCAATCCACCCTTCAATATATCAAGGATGGCAAGATCATGGGCACAATCAACCAGAATGCCCCGGCCCAGGCCGCTGCCATCTATATGGCTGCCCGTAACGCCGTCGACGGATTGACCGGCGAAGACGTCTACACCAAAGGCTTCACCGCGGATTCCACCAATGGCTATGGCAAAATCGCTTCCAAAGTCACCTATGGCGCCGATGCCCACAGCCTTCTCGTCGATAACGTTGCCGTCACCGCTGCCAACGTCGATAGCTTCATGACCAGCGACATCACCACCTTAGCCGAAGCCGGAGTCAAGAAAGGCACCAGCAAGAAGGCCAAAGTCTGGCAAAGCTATTACAGCGAATCCGACACCTTCCTCAATTCCTCGATGCAACCGCTCTTCAACCACTACAAAGATCTCTTCAACTTCGATGTGACGGTTGCTAAGGGCGATGGCTCTGACGACACCAAGCTCATGGGCTTCCTCGACACCGCGACCGGTTATGATGCCTACATCATCAACATGGTCAAGACGACCGGTACCCAAGCTTACCTCGACAAGATTGCCAACCTCGTCGGTGCTACGAAGGAAAATCCGACCAGCGCTCCGGTTATCTTCTGGAATAGACAAGGCACCTTGGCGGATGGAACCACCGATACGGCCGTCATGAAGGATTCCCGTTTCAAATCGATCTACTACGTTGGATTCGATGCGATCCAGGGTGGCAAACTTCAGGGCGAAATGATCGTGGATTACTTCGCGGGTCTTGCCAAATAAGTAACTGAAACAATGAATGCAGCGAATCCGCGGGAATCAACCCCCGCGGATTCGTCGCGTATTAGCAAAGGAGGAAAAGATGGCTAATAAATATGTATTAGAGATTGACGGCTTATCGAAATCCTTCGGCAAGAACAAAGTCCTGAAAGATATCCATTTGCGCGTCGAGCCGGGCCAAATTCTTGGCTTGATGGGCGAAAACGGAGCCGGCAAGTCCACGATGATGAAGTGCTTGTTCGGTATTTATTCCCGCGATTCCGGCACCATCAAGTTGGATGGGAACGCCATCTCTTTTTCCGGTCCGAAAGAAGCTCTTGAAAAAGGCGTGGCAATGGTTCATCAAGAATTGAATCAATGCCTCGATCGAACGGTTCTCGATAATATGTTCTTGGGAAGGTACCCCACGATGGGTTCCTTGGTCATCAACGAAAGAGCGATGTATCAGAAGTGCGTCAAACTCTTCAATGACTTGGGGATTGCCACTTCGCCGAAGACGGTGATGAGAAAAATGTCCGTCTCGCAACGGCAGATGGTTGAAATCGCCAAAGCCGTTTCGTATAACGCCAAAGTCATTATTTTGGACGAACCGACTTCTTCCCTATCGGAAAGAGAAGTTACCAAATTATTTGAAATCGTCCGGAAATTGAAAGCCCAAGGCATCAGCTTCGTCTTCATCTCCCACAAGATGGACGAAATCTTCAAGCTCTGTGACCAAGTCGTCATTCTTCGCGATGGCATGGTTACCTTGGACAAACCCGTTAAAGATACCAATTTGGACGAACTCGTTAAAGCGATGGTTGGCCGAAGCCTCGATTCCCGCTTCCCGCCCCTTACAAACACCCCGGGCGAACCGGTGCTCGTGGTGAAAAACCTCGCCACCAAATACGCTCCGAAATTGAAGGATATTTCCTTTGAATTGAAGAAGGGCGAAATCCTTGGCGTGTATGGCCTCGTCGGCGCGGGAAGAAGTGAATTGCTCGAATCCCTCTTCGGCTGCCGCACGATTTCCGAAGGAGAGATTTATTTCAAAGGAAAACGAATTTTCTTCAATTCGCCCAAAGACGCGATGAAAGAAAATTTCGCCTTCATCACCGAAGAAAGAAAAATAAACGGGATGTTTGGAAAAGAAGATTTGATCTACAACACCTGCATCACGAACTTGGATAAATACAAAACTTTCGGCATCATCGATAACGGCAAGATGAAGAAGGCTGCGGATCGGGAAATTGCCGCGATGCACGTCAAATGCACCTCGGACAAAGACAAGATTTCCGCCCTTTCCGGGGGTAACCAACAAAAGGTTATCGTTGGAAAATGGCTGGAAAGAAACCCCGACGTCTTCTTGATGGACGAGCCCACCCGTGGCATCGACATCATGGCCAAATATCAGATTTACGAATTGATGATCAAACTCGCCAACGAAGGCAAGTCCATCATCATGGTCTCCTCCGAGATGCCGGAGATCCTCGGCGTTACCAACCGCATCCTCGTCATGAGCAACTACCGCCTCGCGGGAGAAGTCCTCACGAAGGATACGAATCAAGAAGAACTCTTGAAACTGTGCGCCAAATATCTATAAGGAGCGATAAGCATGGAAAGCAATACATTCGTCAATCCTTTCTTAGAGGATGCGAAATATCAACAGTGCTTGGACAAACTGTCGTCTTTGCGGAGCGAAGGGGAAGACAAAATCATCGCTCTTCGGGACGAAATCCGGGATGTCAAAGCCAATCGAACCCTCGAAAAGAGCGTGAAAGAAAAAATTGTCGAAAACGACAAGAAATTGATGGAAGCGGCCAAAGAAGTCAAAGCCTCCCATAAGGAAGAGGTTCGACAAATCATCCGCGAAATCTCTCTCACTGCCAAAGAAGAGGGCAAGAAGTACTACGAGCAAGAAAATGCGATTGCCAAAGAAGAAAAGGCTTCGGCAAAGCAAATTTACCTCGCGGCCAAAGCCAAAGTAAAAGAAAATCATGAGGCTTCTCTTGCCAAGGTGAAGGAAGAAAACACGGCTCGCCTTGTTCAAGCCGAGGATCCCGAGGCACTCAAACGGGCCAAAAAGGAAAGCGCCATTGCCCTCAAAGCTAACCGCGTCTCCTATCATTCGGCCCTTGAAGAATGCAAGGCGGATTACGAAATCAAGGTGCAAGCGGCGAAAGATCGTTCCTATAACGCTTTCTTGGCCAAGGATAACTTCATGGTCAAGACGCGCAACGGCCACCGTTCGATTCCTGAAATCTTCGAAAATAAATACCGGACCTATCTCTACGAATTCAAAATCGGAAGCTGGCTGCTTAAGAATGCCTTGAACATCATCGTCATCCTCTTCTTCCTGTTCTCGATTTTCTATGGCCTTGGCATCGGTAAGAACCTTTTCACCGAGCAGAGCATCATGTCGATTCTTGGTCAATCTTCCGTCAAAGTCTTCTATGCCCTCGGCGTTGCCGGTTTGATTCTTCTTGGCGGAACCGACCTCTCCGTTGGTCGTATGACGGGTTTGGGTGCAGGATTCTTCAATATGATCCTCGCCAGGCAAGTCTATCCTTCGGCGTTTGGCTTCACCATTGATGTGGTGAATTGGCCGATTGTCCCGAAGGTCATCTTAGCCTTCTTGGTTCCGATCCTCCTTTGCACCTTCTTCTCGGCCATCGCAGGATTCTTCACTGCGAAATTCAAGATGCACCCGTTCATCACGACCTTGTCTACCCAGTTATTGATTTATGGTTTGTTCATGATCGGCTACGGCTCTTATCCGGCCTTCAACGCGGATTTAACGATTTCCAAAGCCCTTCGCGGACAAAATTACCTCAACATCATCATTGCCGCCGTCATCGTCATCGCCATTGTCTGGTTCATTTGGAACAAGACGAAATTCGGCAAGAACATGTACGCGGTCGGCGGAAACTCCGAAGCGGCTTCCGTTAGCGGCGTCTCCGTCTTCTGGACGACCTTGCTCGTCTTCATTATGGCGGGTATCCTCTATGGTCTTGGCGGCGCGGCTACGGCCCTCCAGGGCGCAGGGGCGAACCCCAATACCGGGTATGGAACCGAGCTTGACGCGATTGCCGCCTGCGTTATCGGCGGCGTCTCCTTCTCCGGCGGTATCGGCAAGATCTCCGGCGTCGTCCTTGGCACCATCATCTTCCAGGGCATGACTTACTGCCTTACCTTCCTTGGCTTTGATATCAACATCCAGTATGTCTTCAAAGGCATCATCATCATGGCCGCGGTTTGCTTAGACTCCGTCAAGTACTTGAAGAAAAAATAAGCATTCGACTTTATAATGAAAGTGGTCTTCGGATCACTTTCTTTTTTTAAAAGGAAACACCTATGAAATTCTCTCTTTTCATGCCCATCGCCATCGTTTTATTCCTCTTTTGCTACATGACCTGCATTTCCTATGTGAAATCCCTTCGCTCCGGCTCGGAGAAAGGACTTAAATCCTACCAGGTCATTATCCTCTCCCTTCTATTTGGAGGGCCTGCTTTGCTATTAAGCTATATGTTTAAAGAAGTGAGGGAAGAGGACTGCCTCCATCATTATTCCTATTTGATTTGCGGGATTGTTTTTACGATTGTTCAAATCGCCGTGGTCACGTTGCTTTGCATTTTCGGCGTCATTACGTTCTGAATCATTTGTCCGTTTTGAAGTCGAGCTTCCCGTCGATGCAGCCGAGGAAGAAATGCATCGCGTTCATGAAGGAATAGGCGGTGTTGCCTTCTTGGAATAGGAGGGTGAACCCTGCGGAGGTGTGCTCCACGATGAATTTAGAAGTCAAATCCTGGAAAAGACTCCCGACGTTTTCTTCTTTCGCGCCCCAAGAGAAGAGATTTTTGCTGAGATTTGCAAAAAAACCGCCGGAAGAATTTTTGATTTCTTGACGTTTGGAAAAATAATTGGATACCGACAAGAGGAAGGCGTTGAAAAGACGCAGAAAATGCGCCGAAACCAAAACCAAATGGGTATCGTCGTAAAAAACGTCTTCGATTTTCTTGAATCCCCGGAAATGGGGATCGTTTTGCAAAGAGGCTTGTTCCTTCATGTCCTCGTCGTCTTCAAAGAGGAAAAAGTCTTTGTTGAAGGTGGGATTCAAGGCGAGAAAATCGGAAAAAGAAACGTCAGAAGAAGTCAAAAGGACAAATTTTTTGCCAAAGGATTTATAGACGTGGAAGGTCGTCAGGGCGTTCCCTTCTTCTTGGTCGACGATTTTATGGGCGAATTCTTTGCCCTCGCCTTTTAATAAAACGATTTCTTTGGAATAGGAGGAGAATAAGGAAACGTCTTGGTCGGTCCCTTGGATAAAATAGGTCGTGTCCTTATCTCCCATCGAAAGGGCTTTTAAGGCTTGGGAGAATAGCTTTTTGTCGGTATTTCCGTCGCGAAGGTTCACTAGGATTTCTTTCATGGGTCTATTATGGCATTTCTTCGAAACCCTGACGAGGAATTTGGGCGCTTGAGACGGCTGGAATTTCGGCTCCCCCATTCCCTTTTTAAGGGGATGGCATTATCATAACGGCAATGTATAAACTCATTTACGCGGACGATGAGGAAGCCACGCGCAGCCGTTTAGCTTCCGTTTTAAAGGATAATTCCGATTTCGAGGTTTTGGGATGCTACGAAAATGGCTACGATGCTTTGGAGGCGGCGGGATTCTTCAATGATTTGGATGTTTTGATCACGGACATCAAAATGCCTTTCGTGTCGGGATTAGAACTAGCCAAAACCCTAAAAGAAACCCACCCCTTGCTTCAGGTCATTATCCTCAGCGGTTACGATGATTTTGATTATGCCAAGCAAGCGATTGATTTGAATTGCGTGGCTTATTTATCGAAGCCTTTATTAAAATCGGAACTTTCGGCGGCTTTAGCCAAAGCCAGAGACCGCTTGGACCAATTCGCTAAGGTTCAGCAAGACGGCCAAGCGAGCGAAGAGCGCCGGGGCGCCTTCTTAAAAGCGGAACGGAACACGGATTTATTGCGTCTTTCCACCTTGAAGGAGATTCCTCCGAAATTCTTATCCAAGCTTCAAACCGATGGCATTGTTATTCACGACGCGGATTTCCTCCTTTTGGCTTTATTTGATTCCGATCGCGAGGAAGATACCCTCAATTACGACTCTTTGGAAACCGCTCGTTTTGTTTTGGAACAGGGCCTAACCTCCGCGTTTGGCTCCAGCATTCCTTTCTTCACCTTTGAACCTTCGAGTTCTTTAGGCGTTTTGTTTGTTTCCCCGACACCCTTTGAAAAGGATTTGATCGAAAGCAAACTCGCCTTCCTTCTCGCCTCTTTGAAACGGGCTTCAGGACTCAGTTTCTCCGTGGGCGTGAGCGAATCCGCCTCCCCCAATGAAGAAGGATTCTCCTACCGTAAATTATTTCGCCACACCAAATGGGCTTTGGGATTCCGCGCGATTATGGGCGATGAGCTTGTTTTGTTTTACGATGACCTCGCCTTGCAGCAAAAGAATTTCGGCAAGGTGGACGAAAACGACTTCAAAGACATTTCCTATGCCGTGCTTTATGGCAAGGAAGAAGAAGCCAAAGAAATGGTGGATCGGTTACTAGACAACGTCTTCAGCCTTCGTTTTAAGGACAGCTATTTGCTGGTTCTTAATACCTTGCTCGATGCTCTGCTAAAAAGTTGCATTGCCCTAGACCAACTATACGGCCAATACAAAACCCACATGGATTTGCTTTCCGATCTTTATGCAAAAAAAGGAAAAGAAGGGACCCGTGCATTCTTCTTTGACCTCATCGCCGAGATTGTTACGATCAATAGCGGCGTCCGTAGCGTCGGAATCGATGGAGCGTTTACCCGCATGGTTCAATACATCGAATCCCATTACGAAAATCCAAACTTGACCGTAGACGAAGTAGCGAAACGCCTTGGCTATTCCTCCTCCTACGTCTTTGCCTTATTTAAAAAACATGGGACTTCCTTTACCAAAACGTTAACGAAAAAGAGGATGGAAGAAGCCAAACTTCTTTTGGCCGACCCTAGTAAAAAGATGGCGGAAATCGCCTCTCAAGTTGGGTACGAAGACCCCTATTATTTCTCCCATTGTTTTAAAAAATATTTTGGCATGTCGCCTTTAGAATATCGAAAACAATAAGGGACGTATCTTCCTATAAAAAAGAACGCCGTTGAAGCGTTCTTTTATAATCCGAGGAATCTCTCTACGCTTCCCTTGGGAAGGTATCCGGTGCTCGAATTCACCGCGTGCCCATCTTGGAATTTGATGAGGGTGGGAATCGAAGAGATGGAATAGGCTGCCGCGAGTTGCTCCACCGCATCGACATCGACGCGAAGAACTTTGATTTCGGGATGTTCCTCCGCGATTTGAGAAACGACGGGGGCAAGCATTCTGCAAGGTCCGCACCAAGTCGCGTAGAAGTCGACGAGGACAAGCCCGCTGGCAATCTCTTGCTGGAATTCTTCAAAGGAATGGATTTCTTTTTCCATGAGGTATCTCCTTTCGCCCCTTTATGCTAGGGAAAAAAGAAGGAAAAGAATAGCAATATGCACCGGGAAATAAAGATAAGTGAAGATGCGGAAGGGCTTGGAGTCGTACCCCCGTTCCCCGTTATAGAAGGCTAAAATCAAGCCGCTAAACAAAGCATAGGTCTCTAAAGACATATCCGTCTCAGGGCTAATTTCTCTCCCTGAGGTCATATAAGAAATTCCCCAGAATAAAACAATGACGGTAAGAAGCAAGCCCACGCTTAATAAATTGATGGCTTTTCTCCCCATACTCGTTTTTAAAAATAAATCGGGGTCGATTTTATTTTCAACAAGCCGTTGGCCGTAGATGAACTTTACGAGGCTAGGCGCATAAAAGAAGCACAAGGCGAGCCCTAAGCCCAGCAAGCTATATCCCGCCCGAAGATAACGGGGAAACCAAAGGATGATGTTATCTTCGTAGAAATGGTCGTAGACCCCACATCCAAAAGAAATGCATAGAAAGGCAATCGGAAGGATCGCCAAAAGCTTCTTCGGGCCTTTTAAGCGTAAGCAAGCTAGGACTAAGGCCAAAAAGAAGAGGTCGGTGAAGGGTTCAGGATCTAAGCCATCTGGAGAGAAGAAGCGGTTGGGGAAGGCATAAACCATCAACGTCTCAAAGCCCGTGATGGCTAGATATAGCCCGCCTAAACGTAAGAGATATTTCTTGAGATTATGAGTGTTGCGGATCCCTTCCGCGAGCATGAAAACAAATAAAGGGAAGGCGACGCGGCCTAAAATCCGGAAGATGTAGCCAGTTTGATAAGCTGCCGAATCCGTCGAATAAGAGCAAAGGAAAAACCCAATGTGGTCCAACGTCATCAAGATGATTCCTAGAATCTTCAAAACGAATTCGTTCAGAACCAAATGCTGTTTTTTGAATTCTTCGCTCATGCGCCCTCCTGTACCATCATGGTTAAGAAAATGGAAAGAAGGTTATTGAGAGAATGGGTGGTAAAGCTCGCGGCAATCCCGCCTTTATCATAAGTAACGGCCAAAACCACCCCGCCGATGATATAGGAAGGGATGTTATAAAGCTCGACGTAGATGTCTTCGGTTCCAATCGCGTTCCACCCAAAATGAATGAGGGCGAAAATAAGGATGGAGAGGACATATCCCAAAGCCTTGTGGAAACGGGAGAAGAAACTGAATAAGCCAACGCGGTAAGCCATTTCTTCGCACCACGGGCCAACAAGCCCAAAAATCAAAACGGATAGAAGGGGGTAAGCCGCGATTAAAGTCCGTAACGTGCTTTCGTTCGCGTTATTTTGAAATTCAAGGCCCAACGAAGTGAGGATGGCGTTAAGGATCACGCTATAAAAGGAATTGGCCATCAAGGTGACGAGGAGGCCACCAACTCCCCAAACATAGGCCTGCCAATGCTTGAAGGAGGAGAAGAACCCCTTCCACGCGTTCCATAATAGCAAAGCCAATATCCCAAATAGAATTCCATAGGAAATGAAATTCACAGGCCCTTGGAAAGCGGGAGACATCGCATATTTTAAGATGTCTTCTTGGGTGCATCCGGGGTTTTGGGTGTGATAAGACCATAGATAAATTTGCTGGATGAAAGAAGCGATGATTTGAAATCCCGCCCAGCCAAGAGCGAAGATGGCTAACTGCTTCGGCCAGCTTAAAATCAAATAATGACGGAAACTTTCTCCCTTGGGGTCGTCGCTTTTTCTGCCACACCCTGGGCACACAAGGTCCATGGGGTCATGACGTTTCCCACATTTAGGGCAATGATATACCTTAAAATAAGTCTTCATTCCCCTATTCTAACACGGAAATAAGGAGGAAAAGCGTTTCTTGCTAAACCCATCGTTTTCGCTTTCTATATAATAAAGAAGATATGCGTTACCCCTCTTCTCCCCAACTAGGAACCTCCTCCCTGCTCCATTCGCGCTTTGAGGCGGTCTTATATCCTCTTCGTGATGAAGCGGAAGTGGGAGCGATTTTGGATTCTTTTAAAAAGGAGCACCCCAAGGCGGACCATTATCCCTACGCTTACGTATTCGAAGGCAAAACCAAAAGCAGCGATGATGGGGAGCCAGGAGGCAGCGCGGGCAGGCCCTACATGGAAATATTGACCAAAAATGGCATCGAACACGCTTTGATCGTCTGCGCTCGTTATTTTGGGGGAACGAAACTTGGCGTTGGCAATTTAAGACGTTGCTTCGTTGAAGCGGCGTTAGACGCCATCCATCAAGCGGAGTTTTGGACTCCCGTAGAACGATATTGCTATACCGTTAGCATCAATTATTCCACTTACGACACCTTGAAGCGGCTTTCATCCCGATATGGATTTTATTTAGAAAAAGAAAAATTTGACGAAAGAGTTGAAACGCGTCTTGTTAGCAGTGATAAACTGAATAAGACATGGGAGGAGATGGGATTAGGCGCCGTCCCCTTGCCAGAGCCTGAACGTGTTACCCAACTAGAGAAATGGAGTCCCAATGATCATTCAAAATAATCACTTATACCAAGCAAGAAGAAAGCGTCTTTTCAATCGGATGGACGATGGATCCGTCGCCCTCATTTTTTCCGGAGTCCCCAAAATCAAAAGCGAGGACGAGGACTATCCCTTTGAAGTTCAGCATTCCTTCTATTATTTAACGGGCATCGAAGAAGAAGATTGCTGCTTGATGCTAGTTTCTAATGCCGGGGAAAGAAAGGAATACCTCTTTGTTCCGCCTTTTGCTCCAGTGAAGCAAAAATGGTACGGCAAGCGTCTTTCCTTGGACGAAGCCTCTCAAATTGCTGGAATCCGTAACGTCTTGGTCAACGGATCCTTGGAATCGCGTGTAAATGCCGAACTTTGCGGCGCTTATAGCGATTTTGGAACCGTCGATAAGGCCTATTTGGATTTAGGACCAGAAATTAAAATCGCCGCGGAAACCACCACGAAAGATTATGGGGAAACCTTAAAGAAAACCTACCCGGGTTTAGTTCTTTATGATGTCGCCCCGTTGCTTATGAAGATGCGCATGGTCAAGGAGCCCGAGGAAATCGAATGCCTCCGCGCCGCCTGCGCCACGACGCGCCTTGGCGTTCAAGCCCTTATGGCCGCGACTCGCCCGGGGGTGCGCGAATTTGAACTCAGCCATATTTTCTCTCACGTGATTAGCGATGATAACGCCTGCAATGGGTTAAGTTTCAATACGATTGTGGCCAGCGGAAAGCACGCCTGCACCTTGCATTACCCTCACCCCATGGGAACTCTTGAAGACGGGGATATGCTCCTATTGGACTGCGGGGCTAGACAAGGCTATTACTGCGGAGACGTGTCCCGTTCATTCCCGGTAAACGGCAAATTCACCCCGATTCAAAAAACGATATACGAGATTGTTTTGGGGGCCAATAAAGCCGTCGCCCAGATGGCTCGTCCCGGAGTCACGATCCAAGAACTCCAATCCCTTGCCTCCACCTATATGGCCAATGAATGTGTGGCTCATGGGCTATTAGAGAAGAAAGAAGACATCACCAAGGTTTATTGGCATAGCGTCTCCCATCATATTGGCCTCGATTGCCATGATGTCAGTGACCGTCAAGCTAAACTAGAAGCGGGCAATGTCATCTCCGACGAACCGGGACTTTACTTTGAAGATCTCGGCATCGGAGTTCGCATCGAAGATGACCTTTACATCACCGAAAAAGGATGCGAGGTCCTCACCGCGGACATCATCAAAGAAGTAGAAGACATCGAAGCTTTCTTCGCTGGCGGCAAGCGGCCGTTCTAAATATTTGACCCTGGCTCATAAGCGGTGTAAATCCACCGCTTTTTTCATGGCTTTGATAATGGAGCAAAAGGCATTAAAACGATACGGATTTTTGAAATATATGGCTTAATATGGGGTTTTTGACAAGATAGTAACGATAGTAAATAAAAAAATACCGATATCTTGTATCTAGAAAGGATGCTCCTATAATTTAGATAAAGTTCATTTGAGGGGGCAATCAAATGATAGAAATCAGCAATTTATGCTTAGATTTTAAAAACGAAGCAGGAGAAGTTCGTCGAGTTCTAAAAGACGTCAATTTATCCTTGCCGTCTCAAGGGCTCGTCTTTTTGCTGGGCAAAAGTGGTTCTGGAAAGACATCCCTTCTTCATTGCCTTGGCGGATTGCTTCCCCCGACGATGGGCGAAATTGCTGTGAATGGGAGAAAAATTGACTACAAGAACGTTAACGCTTTATCTCAATATCGTCGGGATGAAATTGCGTTTGTTTTTCAGGACTACAACCTTTTGGGCGATTTTAGCGCTTTAGAAAACCTTGAAATTGCCGGATGTTCGTCTTCCGACGCTTCTAAAATCATGGATGATGTCGGTTTGTCCGGAAAAGAAAAAACGAGAGTGCGACTCCTTTCTGGCGGAGAGCAACAACGCCTAGCCATTGGAAGGGCTTTGGGTAAGGGAAGTCCCATCTTTCTTTTGGATGAACCGACGGCAAATTTGGACGAATCCAACGCCGAAGCTATTTTTACGATTTTGCAGCGTATTTCCAAGAAACGTCTCGTTCTTGTTGCAACCCATGATACGGAGAATGCCCGCCGCTTTGGCGATTATGTCTGCGAAATTCGCGATGGATACGTTTCAGGAAATCCAGACGCAAAAGAGGAAATCTTACGTACAAAGGAAACTGATCACCGCCCCCTTCCTTCCTTCCCTTTTAAGAATCGCGTTGCCTATTCCTGGTCTTTATTACGCGCCCATCGAGGCAGAGCCATTGCCACTCTAATCTCTACTGCACTGACTGCGGTGCTACTTTTTACGCAATCGAGCCTTTTATTTTTCGATGAAGCGAGCGCTGCTTGTCGGTCTTTAGCGGCATCGGGTTTAGACTGGACGCCCGTTTCTAAAACGGAAAGAAACGAGAATTTGTCGGAAGATGTTTCGATTGAGTCCGGCAAATACCTCTATAATCAAATACAAAAAACGACGGGGAACGACCCTCTTGTTTCACACATGGGGCAATTCCGATCCCGGGTTCACTCAAGCGACTATGTGGACGCTCTCGTTTATGTCATTGATCGTCCTACTACGATTTTTGGAAAAAGATTCGCGGTACCGGAGACGAACGTTTATTACGCCTCGTCGTTTATTTTTGATTATTTTAAATGCTCGACGGAGAACGTCTCCTTTGGAAATTCTTACTCCACTGACAATGACCTCGTTTTTGGCGGGTATACCGTTCAAAATTACGATGCGGAACTGCTTAAAAAGTTCCGATCGGGAACATACAATTCCTCGGACTTGGACGAAATTACCTATCTTCAAACTAGTGCCGTTATTAGTAAAACCACCTACGATATATTAAGCAAAGACAATACCTTGTTTGACATGCCCGGTCCTATTTTGAACGACGCTGCATTGAAAGAAGGAAAGAGAATCCCAAATATAACTTATATGGACAAGGCCGATTCGGTGGATACGTATTTATACGGCGAAGCACCAAAAAACGGTGAAATCGCTTTGTCTGAACCTTATGTTAAAGAATATTTGAAGTCCACGGACTCTTCCTTGTCCGAACCGTCGGACCTCGTTGGACGTGAAGTGATGATGCCTGATTTGGAATTGTCACCAAATGCCGTAAGACTTCGGGGTGAAATGAACCCGATAGAAGTGGGAAGCCGCTTTAAGGTTTCCGGTATCGTTAGCGGCTCCCGCTACCCCTATTGTGCCATATTAAATCCTGAGGCTTTTCAAAAAGTGAAAGAACTATCCTTTTATTACAGATTGGACTGCCATATATTTGCTCCCGTTTTCAATAAAACGGAAATGCGTGTGTTGATGGACTCGAACTACCACATTTCTACCAATGCTGGAAGCATGCTTTCCGCAATCTCTACCATGCTTAAAAAGGACATGAATATTGTTTTTTGGATCGTAGAAGGCATTTTAGGGCTAGTGTGTTTGCTTCTTCTTTGCGTTACCTGTGATGTCAATGTTCGGGAAAAATGGAAAGAAATCTGTGTTCTGGATTCCCTTGGCATAAAGCAAAGAGAAATTCGTTCTCCATTTCTTTTGCTTAACGGGGGTCAGGTTCTTTTTGGCTTCGTTCTAGGCTTTGTCCTTTGTTTCCCCGCACTATTTGGCCTAAATAAGGCCATGATGTCGTCTGGTTGGTTCGCCTTAAATTTTGATTTGCTTGCCTTTTCTCCCTTATCGTTGCCCATTGTTTTATTGCTAGGTATTTTCGCCTTCTTGATATCCACGATTCTCCCCTTGGTTCGGGTTCGCACGAAGAATCTATCCGTGGGGTTAAGAACTTTTTAAGAGGTTACGATAGGAAACTTATTTTATCCAAAAGGAGGATTTAAATGAAAAAGGCTGCGTTTTCGATAGCGATCTTGTTAATTGCTTCCCTTGGCACATCTGCTTCTTTAGCAGGCAAAGCCAACGTTCCTTTGGATCCCAAAAATTATCCGATTAAGCAAAACGATGATTTTATTGCGGACTGTGAAGTGCTCGGTTTTAACGTTGGTTCCGATTGGGGCTTGTACATGTATGGCGACCGAGAGGAAGAGAATGCTGGGTTCAATTGGAGCCACAATGTGGATAAATATGAAGAGGCTGGAATCCTTAATTTTTCAACGGAATTCAAAGCGGCTTTTTTACAAAATCTACGCAAACCAACCTATTACGCCCTCATTTTTCGAGTCGTGTGTATTCCGTGCCAATGCCGCTATAACGGTTTTCTTGGAATCGGAAGTCATGGTGATGACTGGTCTTTCCGAAGTTTTCACTCTAAATGCACGATTGATGGGGCGACGATTGAAAATTGGGCTCCGCAAAACGTACCACAATCTGGAACAGCAACTTTCAATTCAGGGATTAACATCGGCAAAGAATCTGCTGGAGAAATCGGATTTTCGATGTCATGTGCCTGGAACGAATTGAAATTTTTGTCTAAAACCAGTCTGGCGTTTCAGACATACGAATCTATGTGGAGCGATGACTATTACTCCGACTATACAAAAAATGCGTCGGTGTATTATGGGGCCTTCGTTTTCGAACACAAAGGTGAGCCAACGGTGCATCTATACCAAACAGTGAATTATTACGGAAATTCTTATTACCATAAAACGAAGTCTTCAAGCTTTATCCACGATTTTTAAAGACGTGTTTTGTTGATTTGAAAAGAAAGGGGAATCCCTAGGCATGAAAAAAACGGTTTTGGCGATTGGCTGCTTCTTAATGGTTCCTCTTTCTTCATGCAATAAGACCCCAGAGCCAGGGAAGGAAGTCGAATTCTTGTTGAACAAAAAGGCGATGATTTACTCTTACCAAAGTGACGTGCCGACATTAGAAACGTGGGAAATCGGGAAACGGATCGATTCGATTGACGACATACCCGTTATGGCGAGCACAAAAGAAGTTGCCTGCGTCGCCATCAATGGAGACGAGGTGGATTTTTCGATGCTTACCCCGGAATTTATGCAACAAATTTATGAGCATATTTTTCAAGGGAACTCGGCATTGTTTCTATATCATTTTGAAGACGTTTCCTTTTTAAAAGGGACTTCATTTCGTTATTACAACAAGGTGGATGAGTATCACGCCTCGTATTCGGAACCCGTTTATTTTTATAATCATGGTGGCACTCAATCTTTTCATTACAGTTTTGGAGGAAACGGAGGGAGCACCCCTAGGCCTGAATATGAGGATGCGGTAACTAATTGGTTCCATCAAGTCCTCTATTCCTATTATTTAGGAGAATAATCCCCCTTTTTTGTAAGGGCTTTCCGCCCATAATTTGACGGAACACAAGGAATCGAAGGAATTAAAACGATACGGATTTTTGAAAAACATGGCTTAATATGCGAACTTTTAAACGAGATAGTAACGATAGTAAATAAAAAAATACTGGTATCTTGCGTCTAAAAAGGATGCTCCTATAATTTAGTCAAAGTTCATTTGAGGGGGCAATCAAATGATAGAAATCCGCGATCTCGGTCTTTCGTTTACCGATTCTTCGGATCACCTTCTTTCGGTGTTGCACGATGTAAATTTAAACCTCCCGTCTAAAGGGTTTTGCTTTTTGCTTGGAAAAAGTGGTTCGGGAAAAACGTCTTTGTTACATTGCCTTGGCGGACTCTTACCCCCGACTACAGGAACCATTTCGATGGATGGGCAAGAGTTCAATTATCGCGATTCATCCTCCCTTTTAAAATACCGCAAGGAAAAAGTGGCATTCGTTTTCCAAGACTATAATCTTCTGTCCGATTTTAACGTACTAGACAATCTTTGCATCGCAGGAAATCTAGATATAAAAGAAGCGGAATCCATTCTTTCGGATGTTGGTTTGGGTGGAAAAGAAAAAACGAAAGTTCGTCTTCTTTCCGGGGGAGAGCAACAACGACTAGCGATAGGTAGGGCCTTGGCGAAGCAAAGCCCGATATTTTTGCTGGATGAACCTACTGCAAATTTAGACGAAGAAAATGCAAAAATTGTTTTCGATTTACTAAAAAGCATTTCGAAAACTCGTTTGGTTTTCGTGGCGACCCACGATGAAGAATCCAGCTATCACTATGGGGATTTTGTTTATGAAATCCAAAACGGCAGCATTGAAAAGGTGGATTCTTTTCAAGGAAATGCTACCGTTTTCAATCCCTATGACCCCAAGTCTTTCAAACTCCTTTCCTTTTGCATGAAATTGGAAAAGGGAAGTCAAAAACAAATCTCCTATTCCTGCGATAACGGGGAGCGGAGCAGCATCCCTTTAGAGAAAGGGCAAATATATTCGAAACTAGTTGGCTCTTTATCTTCCTTGGAAGGGCGAAAAATAACGTTTTACGGCGTGGAAGAAAAAGAGGATAAAACCTTGGCCATGCCGGAAGCACGGCAAGCATCCTTCCCGTTTAAAAGACAATGGGCCTATTCCCGTTCTTTATTAAAGTCTCACAAAGGGAGGGCTATTGCTTCTACGATATGTTTTTCCCTTGCATCGGCTCTTTTATTTGTCCAAAGTTCCATGATTTTCTTGGATGAATCTGGCGCGAACTATCGTGCTCTTCAAGCGTCTTCTATGGATTTGGTTCCCGTATCTTTGGTGGAAGAAAACACCAATTTGCTAGAAAAAACGCAAATTGATCGTGGTCCTTATTTGCGTGATCAACTGATTTCTCGAGGATACGAAGAGCCCATCGTTTCTTTTGAAGGAACGCTGCAATCGATTAACCATCCCGATTTGGAAATGCCCGCGCGGGTGTATGTTGTGGACAGCCCGTTTTACTTTTCGAAAAACACATGGAAGGTTCCTAATTTAAATGAATGTATTCTTTCGTTGTTTTCCTCGGAATATTTGGAATTGTCGTTAGGAAAGTTCCATCTAAAAATCGGTAACTATTCTCACGAAATTGATAGTGTCCAAACGTTTGATAATAACAACCCTTATTCCCGTGAACTTTTTAAGCGTTATCGCGCTGGACAACTAAAAGGCAGCGATTTGGACGAGGTGAATTATTTCCGAACGGCGGTTTTCATTTCTAGAGAGACCTACAACGCCGATTTTGCAGGTAACGAATTCTTTGCTGGCGGCCCCATCATTCCTTTCTCAAACGGGAACTTTGGCCATTCTTATTATCAAAATACGTCCTATACGTCCCCAACGGTTGGTCGAAATCCCAGTGCAAAAAATGAAATCGCCATATCGAAAGGATATTTTTACGGGCATGAACCGGAGGATTGGAATTCGTGGCTTGGAAAGGAAGTGAACCTTCCTGATTTTGAAGCCTCACCCAACGCGGTTTCCTATCGAAACGAATGGAATCCGGTGGAAATGGGAAAAACGTTTGTCATTACCGGGTTTTACGATCAATTAGATTCTTGCTGCGTCATTTCAGACGAAGTTTATCAAGTAGGGAAGCAGCGATCGTTTTTTGCAGACGCGAACGGGATTTATGTGACTGTTAAGAAAAAGTCGGATGTCAAAGCCCTTTTGAACAAAAACTTTGTTATTGCGGCTCCCTATACCGGCTCTTTGAATCTATGCATGGAGGCTTTTGATCGCAATTTTTCGATTGTCTTTTATATAACGGAAACCATTTTAGGGTTGATTGCTACGTTATTGCTGCTTGTCACCTGCAGCGTCAATGTGCGGGAGAAGAAGAGGGAAATCGCCATTTTAGAATCCTTGGGCATAGAGAAAAGGCAAGCTTTATCTCCGTTTTGGATTCTTAATAATTTCCAAGCGTTGCTCGGCCTTGGAATTGGCTTTGCGCTGTCGTTTATTGGAATTTATGGAATTGATACGGCACTGATACGAACGTCTTGGTTGAATATAAGATACAATCTGTTCGCGTTTACTCCATTATCGATACCTATTGTTGTTCTGCTTACGGCCGTAGCGGTTTTTGTCGCTACGATCATTCCGCTTGTTCGTTCTAAAAAAACGAGCTTGTCCGTTGTCCTTCGCACTTTATAAAGAGGTATTGTTATGAAGAAAAGAAGAGAGGGGGTTTCTAGGAGAAAAATCACTCTTTTTTGTGCCCCTTTAGCTTTTGCTATTTCTTCGTGTGGAGAGGTTGCGGAACCAACAAGACAAACCAAATTCCTTCTTAGCAAGGAGGCTATGATTTATTCCTATCGTTGCGACGCACCGATACTAGAGACGTGGGGCGTTGGGAAACGGGTAGATTCGATCGAAGAAATTCCTACGCTGGAAAATTCCAAAACGGTTGCTTGCGTTGCCATAAATGGCGACGAAACGCCATCCTCTTCTTTGAGTCCCAAATTCATCCAAGAAATCTACAATCGTATTTCTAAAGGAAATTCCGCATTGTTCCTCTATCATTTTGTAGACGTTTCCTTTTTGAAAGGGACCCCGTTCCGCTATTACTTTGGGAAAACAGGCGAATACCGCGCCGCCTATTCCGAACCCGTTCATTTTTATAACTATGGGGCTACGAAAGGGTACCATTATGTTTTTTCAGGTGGCTCTCCAGGAAGCACGTCTAACCCGGAATACGAAGACGCGGTAACTAATTGGTTCTATCAAGCCCTCTATTCCTATTATTCAGAAGCATAATCCCCCTTTTTTGTAAGGGCTTTCAGCCTATAATTACGTCATGAAGAAAAAATACATCCTTTCCATTGACCAAGGCACGACTTCTACCCGTGCTATTTTTGTCAATTCCGTTGGAGAAAAAGTCTTTCAGGCCCAACGACCCCTTGATTTATCCTACCCAAAACCCGGTTGGGTGGAAGTCGATGCCGACCGCATTTGGATTTCGGCGATCGACGTCATCAATGAATTATTGGTTTTAGCTAACGCCACGATGGACGACGTCGCAGGCATCGGCATCACCAATCAACGTGAAACCACGATTGTTTGGGAAAAATCTACCGGTAGAGCGGTTGCCCCCGCCATTGTTTGGCAATCCAAACAAACCCAAAAACTTTGCGATGCTCGGGAAGACAAAACGGAATTCATCCAATCCAAGACGGGTCTTCGCATGAACCCTTATTTCAGCGCCTCCAAAATCCGTTACATTCTTGACCATGTTCCCAATGGGCAAAAAAGAGCGGAAGCAGGAGAACTATTATTTGGAACCGTTGACAGCTGGTTGATTTACAAATTGACTCGTGGCCATCACTTAACCGATGTTTCTAATGCATCTCGTACCATGCTTTACGACATTTTCAAAATGGACTGGGATGAGGAACTTTGCCGCATTTGGAATATCCCGATGGCGATGCTCCCCAAAGTCCAAGATAATTCAAGCGACTTCGGCGAAGCTTCCTATTTCCCGGGCGGCGTCCATATTTATGGGGTGGCCGGCGACCAACAAGCCGCTTTATTCGGCCAGTGCTGCTACCACAAAGGGGATTCGAAGAATACCTATGGGACGGGCTGCTTCATGCTCATGAATATCGGAGATAAGCCCATTTTGTCTAAACAAGGATTATTGACGACGGTTGCTTGGCGCGAAGCAGGGGTGACGACCTACGCCTTAGAAGGATCCGTCTTTATTGGGGGAGCTATCGTTCAATGGCTTCGTGACCAAACCCGTTGGTTTGAAGATTCCTGTGATTCGGAGATGTATGCGGAGAAGCGCCCCAACACGGCCGGAGTTTATTTTGTCCCGGCTTTTGTTGGATTAGGGACTCCTTGGTGGGACGATGAAACCCGGGGAGCGATATTCGGCTTAACGCGTGGGGCGGAACGCCATAACATCACTCGCGCTGGCCTGGAATCGATTGCCTATCAAAGCAAAGACGTCATCGAAGCGATGAAAAAAGAAGCGGGGCTCGAACTAAAGTCCCTTCGCGTGGACGGAGGGGCTAGCGCCAACAAACTCCTCATGCAATTCCAAAGCGATATCCTCCAATGCGAAGTCCATTTGCCCGTTTGTTTGGAAACAACGGCCTTGGGCGCGGCTTATTTTGCTGGACTCACCTGCGGATTCTATGAATCCAAACTCGATATTGAGAAAAACCACGCGATCCAAATGAAATATGCACCCAAGATGAAGAAAGAAGAAGCGGACGAGCGTTATGAAGGCTGGCTCTGCGCCGTCTCCGCGGCTAGGGCTTTTAAACCCAAGAAGCATTGCTAAGAGGGGTTTCTTTTCACTTCCATCCCTTTTAAACTTAAGGGATGGATTTCCCTTGGTTTGAAAATGCAATCGTCATCGCCCCCAAGTCTCTTCCAATAGAAGAATGTTTTTCGCGTCGGACCTATGCGGAGCTCGTGCGTTATTTTTCTGCCCCATTATCCCCGTCTTTGCTTTCTCATGATACCAAAGAAGACAAGGCGGAACGTTTTGCCGCCTATTTGGTTGATCCGAACAAAACGTACCAAAGTCCGCGTTTAATTCATATCCAAAAGAAGCTTTTGGGAAATAAGCCAAGCCGTAAGGCGGAATTCAAAGGCCATCCCGTGATTTTTGATGGCTATCCTGAAGTTTATGGGGTTTATTTTGCCTATCTCCTTCAGGAACTGCCGAACCTATCTTCTTCCTGGGCTTGCCCCTTTCATCCGTGTTGCCCAGAGTTTGACGAGGAAGAAGATTGCTTTTATTCCTCTTTTTCCAAGGAAGAAATCGAAGAACTCGGTTACCCTTCTTTGCAAAAGTATCTTCTTCGTAAAAAAGAAACGGAATCATTTCCCTTTGCCCTAAACGGGAGTAGCATGGAAGCATGAACGAAATGAAAGCAAGGAAACATTTTGAGATTCTCGCGGATTCGCTTGGTTTACCTAGCGAACTGAACCGCGACTTCCTTTTTTCTGCTTTTGAGGCGTGCCTCGAAGGGGCGAAAGGCTTCCAAGTAAACGGAAAAGAAATCCAAGACCTTGGAATCAATCCCGCCCAACTTGCCCTTTATTTATTCAATGAGCATTCCTTTTACTTGTTAACTCACCCCGACCAAAAACAAGAAGAACTGGTGAATGATGAAGGCTACATGAGCCTTCTTTGCTCCATCAGTCTTGATAAATATTTCACCAACGAACGCCTTGCTTATCGCATGGGCGGGCTTGCCTCCCGGTATAGCCCCTTGATGTCTACCCTCGACCTCTACCTTAATTTTATTTTGGGAATGCTATCCCGTTATAAGCAAAACGACCCAGAAAAAACCTTGATCGTCGATATTTTGAATAAAGGGTTCCAGGTCGCTAAATGCGTGTCGATGCTACTCGAAGGTGGATTCGAAACGGAAGCCTTTTCCACCTGGCGCACCCTTCACGAAAACGAATGCATCCTGCATGTTTTGGTTAAATACGGTAAGCCCGTGATGGATAAATACCTTCGTCATATCCAATATGGCATCGCATTCCGGGGCGGATTGCCCACAAAAGAAGCTACCGATGCGATGTTTGTGGAAATCAAAGACAACATGAAAGCCATCGACTTAAAGTCCAAGGACATGAAGCGCTATATTGAATACGGCTGGCTGCTTGGCGTTCCCGATGTCATGAAAATCGAGAATTTCAAATTCAATTTCCGCGATGGAGTGGAAAAAGTAGCGGGTCTTTCTCAATATAGCAAAGTCTATGAGATGTCGAGCGAAGTCACCCATTCTAGCCCCGTCCTGATCTATTCCAAGAAGAATTATTTCTTCTATATGTCTTTGCTTAATCTTTACGAATCGTTCTTCCGAATCGAGAAGATCTTCGCTTCCCTTTACATGTCGACGGTTTCCGACGCCGAAAGGGCGAGCTACATTCAGATGCGGAAGTTGTATTACGGAGAGCTGCTCGCCGCCCATTCGGTGGCCAAGCAAAGCTTTTACGAATTGACCAACAATAAAAAGAAGTCGGATTAATTCTCGCCATTCCCACAAAAAAGTAAGGAATTGTACTTATTTTTCATTTTCGAAACTGAAATATTTGCCATCTATGGTTATGGCGAATTACCGATTTTTCCTTCAAAAATAGACATCAGTGATTCAAGAAAAAACCAATCCGTTTAAAGCTTAAAAAAATATAGAAAATACGGGATTTTTTCGGAAACCAAAAAGGGAAAAAGTAGAAATTCCAATGATTGGGGCTTTGGTAAATGAGCAAATATCATGCACGTTTTATTTTGGAAACTATCGACTAAATGCCTCAAAATCCATTCTTACAATTTACTTAAAATGTTAAAAAAGAAACCGCTTACCATTGAAATGAAACCGCTTCCAAACTATATTATTGGCATGCAAAAAAGAACTTTGGGGTAAGCGACCCAAGCCTTCTTTTCAGCAGAAGCGGAAGACCTAAGATCTCCGCAGAAAGGCAAATATGAAGAAAAATTTATCGCTTCTTGTCGTTTCTGCCGCCCTCATTGGCGCGACCCTCACCGGTTGCGGCGGCCATGAAACCACCTATGTCGAAGGAGTCATTGAGCAAGCTCAAAAAATGTCAGCCAATGAACTCTATGCCAAAGCCATTGAAGAACTCGATGGCAAGACCCTTGTTGGCGTTGGTAATTCGAGCCGTGGCAAAACTGCCCAAGCCTATTTCATCAATTATTTGAAAGGCTTAGACGCCGAAGGAAAAGTTTCGGAAGAAATCCGTAAAGAGTTCCCTGGTTATAAAGAAGATTTTAAGGGAGCCGTTGACTGGACCCAGCCGAAATCCAATGGTATCTTCGCTCAAATCGACGCGGATGTCGCAGGCAGCAATCACCAGCTCTCGATGACCCTAATCCAAGATGCCAACCAAATCGATGCCAAAGAGGTTCAAACGGGTAACCTCTTGAACTATGTCCCGAAGGAATGGGAAGGCGATGCTGATAACAAACAACCGTTTGCTCTCCAATCCCTGAACAAAGTCTTTGAATTCAATAACCTTGATAAGACCAAGACCTTCACGAACTGCTGGGATTTCGTCCGCACCGACGAAACTCCGATGTTCATGGCTCCGGCCTCTGAACCGGTTGGTCGTAACTTCTTGATCATGCTCACCAACCAAAAATATTCGGACATTCTCCAATCCGCCGCAGAGGCGATTGGCGATGCCACGGAAAAGAGTCGCATTAAGACGGTCGCCGATGGACTGGAACAAAAAGCGAAAGACTTGAAACTCACCCATGCTTCGGCCAAGTACGGCCTCGCCTATATCAAACTCTTCATCGAGCAATACAATGAACAGCCCGATGATGGCCCGATTTGCGCGGACCTTGTCAAGAAGTCGGCGGCGGGACAAAGCGGATTGCTCGTTTATTCCAAACTTCGTTCCATCAGTGAAACGGATGAAACGTCCAAGAAGAACATCACCATTGCCGCCTATCAAGATGGCTATAAAGGCATTGGCGGATACATGTATAAACATTATCTCCAAGTCTTGAAGACCTCTCCGCTTCCCTGGTCCAGCTGCGCCTTCATCCACTTCATGACCTGCACCCATGACGGCTTCGCCGCTTGGGGCAGAGATATCGGTGGATATTGCTCCAACAACAAAGCGGGCGTCAACCAAGATCACTCCGCGGATGGAAAGGGCACCCTTGCTACCGAAAAAGACGCGAAGGGAGTCTACGCCTTCACCAAAGACGCCACCAAGGAGACGGTCTTCCCAGCCTTGAACGACAAAGGCTATGCCTGGTGGACCGGAACTGGCGATAACAAAGGCAACATGGTCATCGAAGATGGTGCCTATTGTGCCAAGATGGATATCACCGTCGGCACCTGGCTCGATAACCTCAAGGCCTAATAAACCTTCCCCCATAAAGTTTTGAAGGCCGCGGAATCTCTGCGGCCTTCTTCCCTTGCTTAGGAGCATCTTATGAAAACAGAAGCTACACCCTCCTCCGTCAAAGAGCGGGGGAAGTTCGAAATCATTCTGTCCAAAATCGGTTCCTGGATCAGCCGTCCGGAAAACCTTGTCTTATTGATTTTGGCGGTTTTGCTTTCCTTTTTTGTTCTTTATCCTCTTTGGTCAATCATCCAAAATTCGTTAACGGTTCATCCAGGCAAAGAATATAACTTTGCTCTCGCCACCGGTTACAACACGAAAGGACTTTCGGTCTCCAACTGGGCGAATTTATTAACGGGCGATTATGGTAAAAACTACCTTTGGGTACCACTAGGCAATTCCATTGCTTTGGCGTCACTTAGTTGCTTATTTGCCCTCATTTTCGGTGGATTCGCCGCTTTTTTAGTCACGCGCACGAATCTTCCCTGCAAGAAATGGATTTCGACCGTTTTTATTTTCCCCTACATTATGCCGCAATGGACGTTGGCCCTTGTTTGGAAAAACCTTTTCTGGTCGGCTTCCGTTACCGGCGGCGGTGACGGCTTCATCGCCTATTTTACTGGCATCCATTTCCCCAAGTGGTGGTGCCAGGGCGTCTTCCCATGCGCCATGGTTTTGGGAATGCACTATGCCGCATTTGCTTACATTCTCATCGGTGGCATCTTCAAAAACATGGATGCCTCGTTAGAAGAAGCGGCCACGATTTTGAATACCCCTCGTTGGAAAATCGTTTTCCGCATTACGATTCCGATGATTGTTCCGGCGATTTTAAGCACCATTTTGTTGGTCTTCTCTAGCGCCGTTGGCTCTTACCCTGTCGCGCACTATGTCGGTGGGAAAAGCTTCCGTGTTCTTGCAACCTCATACGTCGATTTAAAAGCCATCACCGGCGAAGGTTTTGCCGCCATCATCGGTATTATGATGCTAATCATCGGCTTCTTAATCTTGATTGTGAACCAACTCTCCCTTCATTCGAGAAAGCAATTTATCACCGTCTCGGGCAAATCCGCCCAGGCGACGAAAATCCGCTTGAATCCCGTGGTGAAATGGGTGTTCGCCGTCTTACTGATCCTTGCTACAGCCTTGACTTCTATTCTTCCAGTTATTTCCTTTGGTCTTGAGACCTTCCTTACGAATCCTGGGGACTATTCCTCCTTCACGACGAAGTGGTGGGTCTACCACGAAAATGCAGAAGCGGGGATGTATGGCCAATATGGCGTTCTCTACAACAAAACGATTTGGACGGCCTTCCGAAATCAGGCGATTGTCGCTCTGGTTTGCTGTTTGGTCGCAGGAACGGTGGGATTCCTTGTTGGTTATGCCGTTTCCAAAAAGCGTAGAAGCAAATTCGCAGGCTATGTTAACGGCATTTCTTTCTTGCCCTATCTCGTCCCCGCCCTTGCTTTCTCCGCTGCCTTCCACGCCTTCGGACTTCAAATGGGCATTGCCGGATTTGCTGGAACGATGTTCTTGATGATTCTTTGCGGATCCATCAAATACATCCCATTTGCCTCTAGAAGTTCCTTGTCCGCGATGATGCAGCTTTCTCCGGAAATCGAAGAAGCGGCCGTCATCCAAGGCGCCCCTTGGTGGAAACGCATGACTCGCATTGTTATCCCCATTCAAAAATCCGCGATTATTTCGGGTTTCTTGCTCCCCTTTATCACCGGGATGCGCGAACTGAACCTCTTTATGTTCCTCGTGTCCAATAACGACCAGATGGCCACGACGTCGCTCTCCTATTTCGATGAAATGGGCCTTACTGCCTTCTCCAGCGCGGTCAACTTGCTCATCATCATCTTCGTTTTGGTCGCTAACTTACTCGTCAACTTATTAACCGGTGCCTCCATTGATTCTGGCATCGGAGGAGGAAAGAAAAATGCCTAAGATCGTCTTAGAACACATCAATAAAAAATGGGGCCAATTCTACGGGGTCGATGATTTGAACCTTGAAATCCCCGACAATGGCTTCATTACCTTGCTTGGCCCCTCGGGCTGCGGCAAAACCACGACGCTTCGTATGATCGCGGGTCTAGAAACCCCGACTTCGGGACGCATTACCATCGGCGACCAAGTTGTCTTCGATAGCGCCGCCGGCATCAACGTTTCGGCTTCAAAGCGTCACGTGGGCTTCCTTTTCCAGAATTATGCCCTTTGGCCCAATATGACGGTTTATCAAAATATCGTTTTCGGGCTAAAGAACGTCAAAGAAGAAATGGAAGTCTTCGATTGGAAATTGGTTGCCGATCGCGACTATCTTCGTTTGCTTGCTAAGCCTGAAAAGGTGCTAGCCCTAGCCAAAGACGCCGCGGATAAAGACGGCAAAATCAAAGCAGATTCGGCGATTTTAAAGATTACGGATTACTTTGAAGTCTCCTATCCGACGGCAAAACGCGCCTATAAACTTTTAGAAAAAGGCGTGGATGCGGCTTTAGTTGAAGCAGAAAAGACGAAAATTGAAGCGGAGATGCAGGCTATTCAGGCTAAATACGAGGCCAAAGGCATTCACCTCGATGAAAAATTCCGAATTCTAGATAAGACGGGCGAACCCAAAAAAGCCGTGCGCCGTTTGTCTCCAGAAGAAATCGATTTGAAGCTTCGTGCCTCGGCAAGAACCTTGAAAATCGGGCCGTTTATGAACCGTTATCCTGCTGAGCTTAGTGGCGGTCAGCAGCAACGTGTCGCCATCGCAAGAACCCTTGCCCCCGGACCCAAAGTCCTATTTATGGATGAGCCTTTGTCCAATTTGGATGCGAAGCTCCGTTTGGAGATGCGTTCCGAATTAAAACGTCTTCACATGGAAACGGGGGCGACCTTCGTTTACGTTACCCATGACCAATTGGAAGCCATGACTCTAGCGACCCAAATTTGCTTGATCCATAACGGCGTGCTTCAACAATATCAGCCACCGCTAGAAATCTATCATCGCCCGGCCAACCTTTTTGTCGCCGACTTTATCGGAACCCCGGCCGTCAACTTAATCGAAGCCAAGGGGAAACGGAACAAAAAAGGACAATTCGTCTTCGATGTCTTCGATGGCAAGAAAGCGATTTTCACTCCGGACGACCCCAAATTTGATTTGGAGAAGAAGCGAGATTGCCTTGCTAAGAATCAACGTCCCATCACGTTGGATAAAGCCAACAAAGACGGACCCTTCCCCTACAAGATTCCGCTTGTCACTCCGAACTTGGATGCACCGGATAATCCTAAAATCACCCCCGATGATTTTGTCCTAGGCGTAAGAAGCCAATACATCACCATCAACGAAGAGGGCGATTTGAATGCCAAGGTCTATAGCGCCATGCCTACCGGTAAAGAAACCACCATCCGCTTGGAAGTGGGAAATTATTTGCTAACTGGTGACGAATTCGGCGCGGTCGACTATCCGATCAACACGGAAGTCAAAATCGGATTCCGCGGACGCCACATCATGCTTTTCGATCGCTCCACGCAGCAACTCCTTTGCTTAGGAACCCTCGAAATCCATTAATTCATTCATTTTCCTTCCTCCTTTCTGCCCCGGGAACGGCCTAAACGGCCGAACCCGGGGTCCTTGACGGAAGGAGCTACCGGACCCTATAATCTAGATGTGTTTGGGAGAGAGCTTGCTCTCTCTTTTTTCACCTCTAGGCTAGGAGGAGCACGAGAAGCAACAGGGCGATGTCGAATAGAAACATCGCAACAAGCAGCTTGTCGAACATGCTTTTTCTCCCTTTCTAGGCGGTAGCCCCTTCCGTTTTTGGGAATAGACTTCATAAGAAGAGCTCCCCCTTACTTAGAACGAATTTTTTAAAAATCTTGTCGAAATATTTTTGGGGTTTCCAAAAGAAAATAGAGATGAATGAAGGGAAGTGGACGTCACGGAAGCCTTTTTATGCTTGCAAAAAACTTTTGAAAAAGGATAGATGTATTCCCAGTTTCGTAGGAATTAGGCCCAACATTCTTCTTTTGATGCAAAAGATAAGAAAAAGAAGGATTCCTCGCGTTAAAATACTTTTATGCCCCGAATTGAAATCGAACATCTTAGCGTCACGTATCTAGGAAAGAAGAAGCAAGAATATCCAGCTTTGAAGGATGTTAGTTGCATTTTTCCTAGTGGGCAAATCAGCGCCATCATGGGCGGATCGGGGTCAGGAAAGACCTCTTTGTTCCGCGCCTTGACGAGCCAACTTGTTTATGATGGGGTGATTCGAAGCGATGGAATCGATATTTCGACGCTAACCCCAAAGGAACGTCGCCTTGCCTATGTTCAGCAGGAATTCGCCCTTTATCCCCATTTGACCGTCTTTGATAATCTCGCCTTTCCTTTGAAACTAAATCGCGAAGATTATCCTTCTATCACTTCCAAGGTGAAGGAAATGGCAGACAAACTTGACCTATCTTTCCTTTTGTCCCGGAAGCCCCGCCAACTTTCTACCGGCCAAATCCAAAGAGTTTGTTTGGGGCGCGCTTTGATTAAAGACCCTGACTTATTGCTTCTAGATGAACCCCTTAGCAACGTGGACGGGCCTCAAAGAGAAGAACTACTAAATGTCATCGAAAAGACGTTAAAAGAAGCACGTGTCACCGCGATTTATATTACCCATCGTTTGGAAGAAGCCCTTCGCGTTGCTTCTAACGTCTATTTTCTAGAAGAGGGGAGGCTTGTGGATATCCAGCCTTCTTCCTCCCTTAAAAATAGCGTGGCCGCCTTTAGCCTTTGGGGGAACAAAGAATGAGATTTAAACCCTCAAGCAAAGCCTATTCCATCGACGACTTGCCCGCGACGAGGCAAAAGCAATTCGTAGACTTTTTCAAAACCCGTCCCGGTTTATTTTTCCAACTCGGCGGAGTTTTGCTTTTGTTCGCCCTGCCTTTTTTAGCCTGCTTCTTATTTAAGTATTATGGGATTCTTTACCCCGCTTCCCAATCGCTTGGCCCGGAAGAATTCGAAGCTTTCTCGAAAACGAATACCTTGGTTTTTGACGGGGTATATGCCCTTTGTTTCTTGCTTATCTTCCTTGCTCTAGCGGGATTAGGACGCATCATCCGTCAATGGGCATGGGGGGAAGGCATCTATTTTTGGCGTGATTTTGGCAAGGGGATTCAGCAAAACGGCAAGACCGCCTTGCTTTGCTGGGTGCTTTTTAGCCTGGGATTTTGGGGTTCGGATTTGATTTCACTGCTTGTTCCCGCTTTATGGGTAAGTATTTTCTTCGATGGACTCCGCCTTTTGCTTTTGCCTTTTTTGATGATGCTTCTCGTCCAAAGCTTCGTTTATTCCAATCCCTTGGGGAAAGCTTTGGCCAATTCTTTTTTCTATCTATTTAAAAAGCCGTGGTGGGTGTTGCTTTTCCTTCTTTTCCCGTTTGGTTTTTTCTTGCTTCCTCTTATTGATTCGATTTTATGGCAGGCGTTTAGCTATTTTCTTGTTTTCTTCCTTGCCATGCCTCTATTTATGACGGGTTGGGAACTCTATTGTTTTTCCCTCTTTGATGCCTATACCAACCGCGAATTTTACCCTGAGATCTATCAAAAGGGCTTAAGGGGGGAATTTCAAAAATGAAGGACCTCTATTCGTCGTCTTCTGAAATTCTTCGTAGCCGGAAGAAAAAGGACCTCGGTTTAGGATTTGTTCCTCTTGTCATCGGGTTAACGACCATTTTATTGATTTTCTTTTTTCATCCTCGTTCTTGGACGATAGCCTATTGCTTGCTTTGTATTTTCATCGCCCTGATTATCGTTGTTCTTGATTACTATTTCTGGTTTTATCGTTACGCGGGTGACCGGGCAAAAGAAGCTTATTTCCGCCGTCTTCAATCTGGCCAAACCGAACGTAAGGTCACCTATTTAGGAGAGAAACGGACTTATTATTCGGAACGCCTTTGCTTTGTTTCCCTTCGTTTTTTAGAAGGGGGAAATGAAATCGAATTACGGATGTTAGAAGAAGCCCCCAACCCTTTCGTGGAAGGAAAGACGTATTTCATTTCCTCCGTCCATCATGATTTATGCTCCTACCAGGAGGCGAAAGAATGAAAAAATTAAGCCCCTTAAAAGCCGCCTTGCGTTATGACGCTTGGAAAATCCTTGCCGTATTTGGGGTTTCTAGTGCTGGTCTCGCTTTTGCTTTTTCCGCGAAAGACCGTTTCAAGGATCATGAGATTCTTGATGTCTACGTTACGGGCTCTTCCTTGGATTCTTCCTTTGCAAAATCTTGGTTCGAATCCGTGCCCAATTCCAAGATCCAAACCGTTCATTTCACCTTCCACACCCCTAAAGAAGAGCAATACGCGATTGTCACTTCGACGATGCTTTCTAGCGTTTCTGATCTCTATATCCTTCCTTCTAGCCAACTCGAAACTCATCCTGAATACGCGATGTATTCCCAAGCCCTAAAAGAAGAAGAACAGGCTCGCATTTCCCAAGTTTCTGCTCAAAGTCAATTCTACGCGGATGCCTCGGGCGCCAAGCGCGGGGTCTTGCTTTATGACAAAGAAAAAGAAACTCCCTATAGCGCGATGATTTCCAAGTGGTTTAGCCTCGAAGAACCCTCTTATTTATTCGTGTCGAACGTCTCAACGAACCGAGAGGATATTTCGACCTCCGGTGATCCTCTTTTATTCGAATACTTCGTATCTTTTTTGGAAATGGCGAGTGGAAAATAAGAGGAAGGGCTTCTTCGAATTTCATGGTAAAAAAATGCTACTAGTTCGTCATGCCTAGCTCTTTGAGACTAAAAATCTTTGCCCTAAAATGGAAACGCTTACAAAAGACATCCATAGGAGACACTATGAAGAAAAATCAAAAAAGATTCATCGTCTTGGGGTTAGCATCGATGTCCTTGGTTCTGGCGGCTTGCCAGTCCGGGGGAAATAGCAGCACCTCCTCTTCAACGTCGACTTCGAGCGATACCATTGATGATACGCCGGTAATTCCTACCCCGACAAATGCCTCCATTCGCCTTGTTTCTCCGGAAGAAGGGGCCTCTTTTTCCATTACCCCGGAAGCCATGTCCACCTATTTGAACGCGGATACGGAAGCCAAGCAAATCGAAGCGATTGCTAAGGCTAAACTCGCTGAGAATAAGGATCTAACCTCCTCCCCGGTCCGCTTATCGTGGCAAAAAGACGGTTCGGCCTATTACACGGTATCTCTTGCGGATAACCCGTCCTTTGAAAATGCGGTCCAGGCCAAGGTTTCTTCGCTTTCTACGTCCTACGAAGCCAATAATTTGATCCCTAATTCTACGTATTATTGGAAGGTTAAAGGCACTAGGGCTAACGACGAATCCAAGGTTCAAACCTTCAAAACCACAGGCGCTTCGGTCCGGTTTATTTCCGCTTCAGGAGCTTATAACATCCGCGACTTAGGCGGATGGAAGGCGGGAAGCAAGACGCTTCCTTACGGCAAACTATTCCGCGGTTCCTTGCTAAATAACTTCAATGGCTATGCCGATTTAAACGAAGCGGGGAAGAAGACGTTCAACAACACCCTCGGCATTCAAACTGAAATTGACCTTCGCCAGCCGGAAAAAGACGATGGAAACCAGTCGGAGTGTTTCTTCGATCCCTCCAAGAAATACGTGAAAGCTCAGCTTGGCCAATATAACCGCATCCTCGATCCCGAAAATTTTGCGGCCGTCTATGACCAAGATAGTTATGGGGCGATGGTGACGAGCAGCGACAAGAGCCTTTCTAGCGCGGCTTACGCTAATGACGGCATCACCGTCCGCTCGTTGCGCGACATCTTCACCGTCCTTTCCGACGAATCGAATTATCCCGTCTATTTCCATTGCAATGCCGGCGCCGACCGCACGGGAACGCTCGCCTTCTTGATTGAAGGGCTATTAGGAGTTAGCTACGCGGATACGATTCGCGATTTCGAACTCACGAGTTTCTCCAAATTCGGCGAACGCCTTCGCAGCAAAGTCGACGGCGATCAATTCGATAAGAGCGGCGTTTATATGGACGTCATTAACGATAATTACGTGGGTTTCGATAAGCTTTATCAGGATTTGATGAAGTATTATGGGGACGGCAAAGACGATTTATCCCTTGCCATTTCCAACTATCTGACGGGATATTGCGGTATCCTCCCCTCGCAAATTCAGAAGGTAAAAGAAATTCTATTAGAAGAGAAGAAGAACGAATTCCGTCTTACCTCCACCCAAGAATTCGTCCTCGAAGGTTCTTCGACCCTCTCCCTAAATCTAGAAGAAGCAGGACTTGATGAGAATTCCATCTCGTCCATCACTTGCGGTGGTGTGGCTCTTGGGAAAGACGCCAGCGCGATTGATGTAGCAAAACTCAATGCGAAAAAAATCGCCGGGGAACGCGAATTCGTGGTCGAAGCCAAGAAAGATGGCAAGGACATCACGGTTTATGCCCCCACCATTCTCATCACCAAAATAATTAAGACCGTGGAGGAATTTAAAGCCATCGACACGTATCGTCCCTCCAATCAACGCATCATCAATTTCGGTTATTACCGTTTGGCCAATGACATCGGTTCTTCGATGGAATTGGTGCGGCCCCTTGGCTGGATCAGCGATCAGCATAATAGCACAGGAGCCAGCGGATTCCGCGGAACGATCGACGGTGCAGGGCATAAGGTCTATGCCCTGGCTTCCTATGGCGGCCTCTTCTCCATCGTTGGCGGCGGCGCCAAGATTCAAAATGTCGAATTCATTCTTCCAAGCTTCGGCACAGCGAGCGGAAACAACTCCGTCGTGAGCTTATTCGGTCCCTCCCTGTGCGGAGCCGTCATCGAAGACGTTAAATTCACCGTCCTCAGCGATGGATTCGGAAGTAATTACGCCAATTGTCTCTATGTTTCTGGGGCGGGCTTCATCGCTTCCAACGTCACCCACAGCACCCTGTTTAAGAATGTGGAAGTGTCGTCTGTGGCCCCCATCGTCTCGCTATTTGGCGGGGTAAGCTATGAGGGCATGGGTGGAGTCGAACTTGATAACTTCACGTTAAATTGCGACAAAATTGCTTATGCGGGGCTTCGCCGCACGACGAGTGTTAGCCAAATCACTGCCGCTAACGGCGTTCCCGTGGCTTCTTTAAAAGGAGTGAAGGGTTCCTACAAAGCCTTCCACGAGGAAAAAGTGACGCTCGATCTCGGGTCCGAATTCGCTTCGATTGATGTCGGAAGCGTTTACGGTTCGATGAGCCTTCAAAATGCCTCTTATAACGGCACCCCGATTGCTGGGGCTGCCTTAGATAACCAAGCGTTGATGTTTGAGACCTCTGCGGTGAACGCTAAAGACGGCGACACCGGATCCATCGAACTCAGTTTGGAAAAAGAGGGGCTCCGCTGCATCTATTCCATCCCGGTGCAGTGGTTAAAATAAATCGGAATAAAGGAGAAGATTTCATATGAAAAATTCGAGAAAAAACATGCTAGTCCTCTTGGGACTGGCTGCCTTGACGGGAAGCCTTGCTTCTTGTAACGGAGGCGGTGGAGGAGGCAATTCCACCATCACGACGGTTAACATCATGCTCTTTAACGGCACTTCGGGCCGCGATTGGCTTAACCAATCGACCAAGCGTTTCGCCGAAGCCAACAAGGAAACGTCTTTTGAAGATGGCAAAACGGGCATCACCTTTAAAATCCAACAAGCCAAAGGCGTTGCCTGGAATAGCGAAATCAAGTCGACCGGTAACGATATCATGATTTATGAATATAACCCGGACATCTATCAATTATCCGCCCAAGGTTATTTGCTTGATTTGGACGATATCGTAAAACCAAAGGAAGCGAGCATTGAATCTGGGATTTTGGAACGTTTGAAAGGACCGGATGGCAAATATTATGCCCTTCCGCACTACGAATGGTTCCCAGGTGTTAGCTACGACAAGGATCTATTCAACGAAAAGAATTTCTATTTTGCGGACCCCTCTGTGGACGCAGAAGATGTGGAAGTGGCCAACACCCCCTATGGAACGGGCCGCTTCATCGCGGATAAAAACATTCAAAAATCGGTCGGCCCTAACGGCATCCGCGGCGACTATGATGACGGTCTCCCCAGCTCTTTGGAAGAATTCAACATCCTTTGCCACAAACTTTATAGCGATGGCGTTTCCCCCATCCTCCTTTGCGGATCCGGCCAATATTATTCTTGGAAATTCCCTCTTGCCTTGTGGGCCTCTTTAACGGGACCCGAAGGGATGAGAAACACCGGCTGCGAATGGTCCAACGCGGAACTTGACGTCGTTACCGATTGGAAAAACGACGAACTCTTCGCCAAAGGATCGGGCCTTAAGACGCCGGTTACCGAAAAAGTCGTTCTAAACGAAGAGAACGGTTACAAGATGTATGACATGGCGAACCGTTATTATTCCCTCGCTTTCATGGAAATGGCCATCCACAACAAATGGCTGGACCCGGAAGCCCTCGCCGACTCCAACCAATCCCCAACCGCAGCGATGAACTGGTTCATCAATGGCCACAACAATAAACGCTATGGAATGTATTGGGATGGTTCTTATTGGTGCCACGAAGCCGCCGATGTCGGAACTTTTGAGACGTATCATCAGATGAACCCGACGAACCCCGATCGTCACACGGCCTTCATGCCCCTTCCGACCCAACTTTCCGGACAAGTCACGGAAGGAAACGGCAAAAAGCCCGCCCTCGTCAATACGGGTTCGACTCTGACTTTCGCCAATGCTCGCGTCAAAACCAACGGCAAAGAAAAAGCGGTCAAAGCCTTCTTGAATTTCCTCTATTCCAACGAGGAACTCAGCGCCTTCTCTGAACTCACCGGATTAACTGCTCCGATCGATTACACTTGGGATCGCTCCAAACTCAATAACACCTATTACGACGATTTGGCGACCCTTCGCGCCGCAGGAGAAGTCATTCAGCCCTCTTCGACCTCGGAACGTTACAAAAAGAACCTCATGTCCTTCGTCTTTGGCTATTCAATGACCATCAGCAGCTTCCGTATGCCAAACGGGGTTCAAAATGCCGGTGGCTATTTGGATCCGTTCACCAAATACAATTGCACTTCCGATTATATCTTTGACAACACGAGGTTCAGCAAATCTGCTTGGGATTCCATGTCCAAGTAAACCCACGGATCATTCCTATGTATTCCACCGTTACCCACGGAAAAAAACGAAGATGGAGCAAAGGCGAAATCAAACATTTCGCCTTCTTCCTCTCGTTCATGATCATCCCCATCATCCATTTCTTCGTATTCTACCTTTACGTCAACATCAATTCCTTCATCATGGCCTTCCAAACCTATTCTCTGGACTATGATGTAGGCCGAATCGTGACGAGCTTTGCTGGATTTGATAATTTCGTCGCAGCCTGGAATTCGTTCTCTCAATATCCATACATGTTGAAGAATTCGTTGATTTTCGTGGCCATCGACCTCTTTATTTCCCAGCCTCTCGCTTTGCTTGCTTCTTACTATATTTATAAGAAGAAGCCGGCAAGCGGATTCTTCCGCACCGTCTTGTATTTGCCGCAAGTCCTTTCTTCCGTCGTTTTGGGCATTCTCTTCAAATATGTGGTTCGGAATGCTGTCCCCGAAATGCTCTTCCAATGGTTTGGAACGGAAAAAATCGACGCGTTGGCCGAGCCTTCCACCCAAATTTGGATCATGATGCTCTTCAACATCGTCATGAGCTTCGGCGTAAACGTTCTTCTTTATTCCAACGCGATGGGCAACGTCAATCCGGCCAACATCGAATCGGCAGAACTAGAAGGAGCGAACACCCTCTCGATTTTCTGGCACGTCATCCTTCCCAAAATCTATCCGACGATCGTTAGCCTTGCCATCGTCATCATCTCTCAAGTTTTCACGAGCCAATACCAGGCATTCAACATTTATGGTGAGAATGCCTTGGCCATGGGAAACGTCGGTTATTTCATCTACATCAACTCTTTGAGATCCGATATCCTCGGCAGTATCCCTAATTATTTGAACTATCCTGGGCTTGCGGCGTTTGGATTGATGCTGACCGCCATCATCGTCCCGGTGGTGTTCCTCGTTAAATTCTTGCTGAATCGCTTCGGCCCCAAGGAGGACTAACCTATGGCGAAATATCGTTCGAAAGCCCCAAAGCCAAAAACCAGCAAGATCGATAAAACCTTCTACGTCATCCTTGCCGTGATTTTAGCGTTTTTCGCGCTCATTCTTCTCTTCATGCTCTTGTGGGGCTTCATGACTTCCCTTAAGAGCAAAAACGACTTCGAGCAAAATGGCCCGATTTCCTTCCCTTTGCTGGATCTAGCGAACTGGGAGAACCCCTTGGCGAGCAACCGCGAATTCTTCCAATTCCGCAATTACGGCCTCATCTTCAAAAATTTCGTTTTTATTGAGCTTAATTCCAGTTGGTACGTGGGCGATAATCTTGTTTCCCATAGCCAAGAAAACATCGGTTTCTTAACGATGCTATATAACACCTTGGTCTATGCAGGAGTCGGAGCCCTAATTTGCTCGGTGGTTCCGGCGATTACCGCCTATCTTACCTGCAAATACAAATACGTCCTTTCCACAATCATCAACGTCGTCTTCACCTTAATGCTATCGATTCCGATTATCGGTGCCCTTCCTTCTGAACTTACCTGGCTCCGTCAACTCGGCATCTTCGATAGCATCTGGGGGAACTTCCTACGATTCTTCTCGGGGGCCGGCATGTATTACTTCGTCTATTTTGGCTTCTTTGCTTCCATTAGCAACTCTTACCGGGAAGCCGCTGAAATCGATGGGGCGAATGACTTCACCGTCATGTTCCGCATCTATTTCCCAATGGCCATCAAAACGATTGGCACCGTCTTCTTGATTCAGTTCATCGCATTGTGGAATGACTGGCAGGCCACGATGCTATATCTCCCCACCCATCCGACCTTGGCCCGCGCCGTTTACGAAATGTCGCTCGGCAAATCGGACATTGGCACCGGAGCCGAAAAATTCTTGCTCCAAACGGCGCCATTAAAAATCACCGCCTCGATGATTTTGGCGGTCCCCATCACCATTCTATTTATTGTGTTCCGCAACAAGCTCATGGGTAACGTATCCGCGGGCGGGTTGAAGGAATAAACAACACCGGAGGAACTTTATGAAAACAAGCAAATTCGTTGTCGCTCTCGCTGCTTTGTCCCTTCTTTCTTTGCCCTCGTTCCAAAACGGGGTGCTAGAAACGAAAGGCGAAGCCACTTCCCTCAGTGGATCGGAAATCCAAGAGGTTTATAACCTCGGCGAATACGTCTATATCGCCAAGGACACGGTGATTCAAACTGGAGATAAATCCGTCAAAGTCGCTTCGAGCGTCTTGACCTATCCTGATGGCACCAAGCAAATGGGCAGCGCCTATAAACTTGACGCCTTTGGCTCTTATGAAATCACTTGCTATGGGGAAGATGGCACGATTTTCACGAAGAAATTCAACGTTTATCAAGACGTTTATTCCTTTAACGGAAACAAATCGACCATCGATTACGGCGACCTCAACAAATTTTTTGCAGGAAGCGGCTATGCCTATGGCTTAAAGCTCGGCCTTACCGAAGGGGATACCTTTACCTATGCCAAGCCGATTGATCTGAGCAAGAGCAAATATCAAAAGCTAATGGCTTGGAACATCATCGATTTAGAACAAAAGCCGACGGTCCATTCTATCACTTTGCGGGTGACGGATGCCTATGATCCCAATAACTATTTCACCATCACCAATAGCAAAGGGACCTATTATTACGAAAATTACGTCACGACTTCCTATAACGGAGCCCGTAACGCGGGGTTAATCGCCGATGACTCGGGATCGGTGGAAGTGGATGGAAAATCTTACCGCATCAATTCCCAAGGCGGTACGCGCATCACCGGCAATAGCCCAGTTTCGAAGGCGATGAACAACGTTACTTATTATTTGGATTCTGCTGATCCCTCCCATTATCGCATTTATGCCGCCACCGACGCGGCGAGCGAATACGTTTTGGTCGCCGAATTCAATAATGCGGGCATCTATGGCAACGATACCTTCAAAGGGTTCAAGAACGGACTCGTTTATATGTCGGTTACCGCTAGCGGATATAGCGGGGTGGAGCTAGCTCCTCTTGAAATCGGCGAAATTGGCGGTGTCCGCGGCGATGAATTAAACCCCATGGATTATTACAAAGATCGCATCGCCCCGATTTTTGATCATGGTGAAGACGAAGAAGCCAAAATCATGGGTGGGCTTCAAATTGAAGTCCCCGTGGAAAAAGCTTATGACGAAACCGGGCTTCGCGGCGAGGCTACCTATAGCGTCTATTACGGCTACGATTCCTCGGCGAAAAGACTTGTCGCAGTCAAAGACGGCAAATTCCTGCCGGACCAAAAAGGCGTTTACACCATCTTGTATCGCGCAGAAGACGTCTATGGGAATGTGTCCACGAAACGCTTGGACCTTTCCGTTTCCGAATTTGGAAGCGAAGGCCTCAAGATGGAAGTGGTTCCTTTGGAAAACATGGTCGCTGGCAAGACGGTTCAATTTAACAATTTCACGATGGAGTCCCTGAATGACGACGCCGTCGTTGAAATCGAAGTCACTTCGCCTAGCGGAGAAAAGAAGACGGTCTCTAGTTTAGATTCTTATCTTTTAGAACGAGCGGGGACCTATACGCTCCGATATCGTTATCACGACCGTTTCTATTCCGGTGAAAAAGAATACAGCTTCACCGTTTCCGCCAACAACAAAGCGGAATTCACATCCAAAGACGTATACCTCCCCCATTATTTCATGAAGGGAGCTACCTACTCCCTCGATGCCCCGACGGCTTATGGTTACAATGAAAACGGCGCCCAGCAAGACGAAGTGGTGGGAGAAGTCCAAATCGACGGAAAGGATTACGTCGCCTTTGACCCCACCTCCTTCACGGCGGATGGGACAACCTGCAAATTTCGCTTCCATCCCAAATCCAATCCCACCGACATCATCGAAACCGAAGCGATCTCCGTCGTGGACGCGAATTGGAATAAAGATGGCAAGCGCGTGGACCTCACCAAATATTTCGTTGGGGATTTCGAAGGTAAAAACGTCGAAATCAGCGAAGGGGAAAACGCCGACTTCGTCCGTTATCAAAGCAAAGTTGCCGGCAAGGGCAAGATGGAATTCATCAACAAATTGCTCTTCTCTCCGATGCAGTTCAATTTCAAGGCAAGTGGAGTGAACGCGGTGACGCTTCATTTCCTTCCTTATTATGACGGAGATGAAATCACGGTCCGCTTCGAAAAAACCGGCGTCTCCGTCAATGGCAAATTCAGCACGGGGAACGAAGACTTCCTCTCTACTGGCGCTTCCTTGCTTTATAGCTCCACGACCTCGACCTTAACCGTTGCGGGGGCCAGTTTCCAAATCGAAAATCCCTTCGTTGACGATACGATGTTCCTTCAAATTGAAGCAGAAGGGCTGTCCACCTCCTCTTATTTAGATATCTCTTACGTGGGCAATCAGCCCTTCCGTTCCGGATCGACTCGCGACCGCATCGCCCCGATGGCTTCTTACGAATTCCCAGAAAAGATCGCTAAGCTCAACGAAACGGCTTCCATCTCTAGGCCCAACGTCGCGGATGTTTTATCTCCTGCTGGGGATGAAAAACTCTCGATGTCCGTCATCAAGAACATCGGCGGAAGCGTTCGCCGCGTCAAAGACCTCGCCAGTGGCCAAGATATCTATGAGGTACGCGACTTCAGCCACGCCTATTCCTTCCAAATGGACGAATATGCCTCTTATATCATGAATTTCGTCGTCATGGATGGATTCGATAACGCGATTTCTGGTGGCTTCAAAGGCATGGTCAGCGTTCTCGACGGCGAAAAACCAGTCATCAATTCCTTGCCTTCCGCCCATAAGATCAAAGCCAATACCCAGGCAACCCTTCCTAACGTCACGGCCACGGATAACATGACTGCGGCGGATAAGATCGAAATCTGGCATCTTATCTACGATAGCGAAGGCGTTTTGATCGCCATGGTTCCTAATGGCAATGCCGTCAACGTTAAAGACAAGGGCACCTATACGGCTCACGTCACCTGCCAAGACGAAGAAGGCAATGTGGCTTATGGGCAATACACCTTGATCGTCGAATAAGGAGGGATGAAACATGAAAAAAGCAAATCGCAAAAAGATTCTCTTCGCCCTCGCCATGTCCTCCGCGATGTTACTAAGCGCTTGCGGAGGCGGGAGTAGCGAAGACCAAAGCTCGGTTCCTGGAGGCGGAGAGACGGTTTCGGAAAAACACCGCTTCACCGCGACGGAAACCTCGGATTATCTCGTTAAAAACGGCAAGAGTTCCTATAAGATTCTCGTCCCATCTACTAGCGACGACCAACTCCTTTACGCCCAAAGCGAATTGACCACCTTGTTCAAAGAGGCAACTGGCGTTGATTTGCCCGTCGTGACCGATGACGGCAACGTTTCCTATAGTGAGTCCGCGACTTATCTTTCCTTGGGGCAGAATAATTTCTGGACCACTGCGGCTCTCGAAGCTGATTTAAGCGGATTTGGAAGAGACGGGGTCCGGATTATGACCAAAGGGAAGTCCGTCTTCCTCTTTGGCCAAACCAATTATTCGACCCTTTACGCGGTCTATGATTTCTTGAAGCTCAACTTCAATTTCGAGACCTATTATAACGATCGGTATACCCTCGATAAAAACGTCAAGGACGTCAAACTTTACAACTATGACGTCGTGGATATCCCTGATGTTTCTTTCCGTCAAAAAAGAGGGCTTCTCTATCCGACGGCGAGCCAAAACCAGATGTTCCCTTATCGCATGAGGGTGACCGATGACTCCGGCAGCCTTATCCTTCCGATTTATGAAGGAGATAATCCGAACGGAGCCTGGAGCGGAAACCACAATAGCTTCTATTATTTCCCCAAAAACAAATACCAAGCCGAGCATCCGAAGCTCTATAACAGCAAGGGCGATCAGCTTTGCTTCACCGCTCATGGAGACGAGAAAGAACTCGAATTCATGGTCGACTGCGCGGCGAAAAAGATCGAACAAACCCTTATTTGGAAGCCCACGGCCCAATTTCCGAGTTACACCACGGCCTTCCTTGGCATGAACGACGTTCCTGACCTCTGCGACTGCGAGGCTTGTAACGCGGTAAAGGAAAAACACAATAACGCCATCTCCGCGACCGTCTTGCTCTTTATGAAAAAAGTCGGCAAGAAGGTCAATGAATGGATGGATTTGCCGGAAAACGCCGCCTATAAGCGCCCCCTCAATTATTCCTTCTTCGCCTATCAATCGGCGATGACCCCTCCCTTCAAGGAAAATGACGACGGCACGTTTACTTACGATTCCGACATCATCCCGGATGAAGGGGTGAACATCATGCCCTATGTTGCGTCGATGAACTTTGACTATGGCCGTTCTTTCTATAGCCAAGCCAATGAAGAAGCCCGTAAAACCTTAAAAGCCTGGGGCAATTTCTATCCTGGCACCTGGGCATGGAGCTATGGCGGATTCTTCAACGACTACATCACCTTCTACGATATCTACAATTTTTATAACGATTACCATGAATATCTGGCCCGTTATAACTATTCTTTCTCCTTCGAGCAGGTGAAAAACGACCAGCGTGGCGCCGACCCGGGATTCGGGGGACTCGCCAATTACGTCCTTTGTAAGAAGGCGTGGGATTCTTCTTCCGACATGGACCAGATGATTAACGACTATATCAATAACGTCTATGAAAATGCCGCTCCGGCGATGAGGGAGCTCTTCGAAAAGCTTCGCCTCTGGTTCGCCAAAACCATCGAGAAATTCGGTATCGGCAATGGCGGTTCCATGCAAGGAGACATCTCCGGAAACAAGAAATATTGGGGATATGGCCTCGTCCAAGAACTCTTCGATATCTGCGACAAAGCCTATGATTCCTTGAATGTCTATGCCAAGGACGCCGCCAAATACAAACGTCTTAAAGCCTATATCGACATCGAATGGCTCATTCCGGCAAAAGTGGCGATTTCTTGCTACGAGGATAAATTCACCACTTCGGAATTTATCGCCATCAAAAAGAAATTCAAAGACATCTGCCTCGATCAAGGCATCAAAGACATCCGCGAATTCGTTTCCATCCAATCCTATCTTGAAAGTTTGGGGGTATAACCAGCATGAAAAAATCCAAAACTATCCTTGCCTTGGCCTTATTGCCCTTGGCTTTAGGCGTTGTTGCTTGCGGTTCGGAACAAGGAGGGGCCTCCTCTTCTGTTACGACGAACTTAACCTTAAGCGACGCTACGCTTTCCTTGCTATTTGGAGATACGTATGAACTATCTACGAATGTCTCCGATCCTAGCAAATTGACCTGGACGAGCACCGACGAACGCGTGGCGACGGTAGAAGAAGGAACTGTCACGGCCACGGGAGCCGGACAAGCCCAAATCGTGGTCAGCGATGGCGTTTCCAGCGCCTTTTGCTCGGTGGAAGTCGGCTTTGGGGCCTACCTCCCGAGCCTAGAAATTGAAAACATTGAGAATAACATCGTTTTGGCAAAAGGATCTTCCTTTGCCCTCAAAGGACAGGTTTCCTTCCGCGGCAAACGCTATTCTTGCCCCATTGCGATGGAGCTTCCCAGTGATGGCATCCTTCAATTAGACGGCAATTCCATCCTAGGAAAGAAAGCAGGAACCACTCACATCACCGTCAAGGGCCAGTGGCAAGAATTCGACAACGCCGAAATGAAGAAGACGATCGAAGTCATCGTCGGCGAAGACATCTCCATGCGCTCGGAAATCGTTGCTGGCGGACAAAATACTGTCTCCAATCGTTTGGAACTTTCCCTCATCGATTCTTGGCAGGGCAAATCTTATAACACCTCGGCCAAGGTTCGTTTCGTCGCCGTAGAAAACGGCACGGAAAAGAAAGCGACGATTTCTGCTGATGATAGCGGCGTGGTCGAAGTCTCTAGCGACGGCACCGTCACTGCGAAAAAGGTGGGAACCGCTCTAGTTTCTGGGACCTTTATTAGCGAAACCGGCACCACCTATACCGCCAATATCCGCGTGGAAGTCATCTCTCCGCTAGCCGCCGCGACGAAACAACTGAAGATTTCTTCCGAGGCCCCCTTTCCCTTGAAACAATATTTTGGAGAAGGCGCAAGCGTTCTCCAAGCGAAGCAAGGGGACCGCGAATTAAAATTCTCTTCCAATGGCTTCCTTTATGATTTGGAGGCTAAAGGGGCCGACTCGGAACCGATTCTGCTTATTACGAATAAAGGCGGGCTTTATTTCCCCGATACCTTTGTCTATACCCGCGCTTTAACGAAAGACAATTTCTTAAGCACGCTCCGTTTGCAGGCCGGAAGGGTCATCGACGGCTATTACATTTTGGACCAGGATATCCTCGATCCCATCGACATGACCTCGCAGATTCAACCCTATTACGCCGATGGTGATGAAAGAAACCGTTATTTCCGCGGCACCTTCGATGGACAAGGCCATACGATTGCGGCCAAAGTCGGACGCGCTGGAATTTTTGGCGGAATCGGCGAAACGCCCACCATCAAAAACACGCATTTCGAATTCACCTTCGCCAACAAAGACTTTTGCTCGGGCCTTGCTTGGAATACGTGGACCAATTGGAAAGGGTGGAAGGCGACGCTATCGAACCTTTGCATCACAACGACCAACTATTACGATCATTCCTATGCCTTGTTTGAAGCTCGCTTCAATACCCTTGTGATGAATGACATCTACGTGAAGCTGACGCTAGATCCTAGCTGCGGCGAAGTGACTGCCGCCACTCAGGAAAAAGGCTGTCTCTTCCGTACGGACAACACGATTACCAACGGTCCTTCGACTTCCTTTGAAGGCGATTTCCGCAATATCCAAGTGGTGAGCGAAAAGTTCATGCCGGTCTCCAGCGGCTACATCACCACCGCCAATTTGTTTACGAGCTATGCGCGTAACGACAAAGATAAACTCGGCGACTACGAAACCGCCGGGGTGTCTACTCAAGTCATGTGCTGCGTCCTTGGCTCCAAACCAAACAATGAAAAAGCGGCGCTATTTGGAAAGCTCCCCGGGGCGACTTGGTTTTTCCCCGCAAGCAAAAACACGGACCTCGTTTGGGTTTATGAAGCTCAGCCCACCATCAATAACGGAGGAATTTATCGTTACGACACCGTCAAAGAATTGCAGGATTCCGGAGTGAGCTCCGTGGGTTCTTGGATCGTGGAGTAGACTATGATTTTCCCTCGCTTCGCTCCCGGCGAATTGATTCTTTCCGGGTATCCGGGGAGTCTAGTTCGCCTCGTGGAGGAAAAAGAATTCCTCGACGAATCGAAATATCATCTATTCGCTTCCCAGTTCGACCTCCGCTCCGACGCTTCTGGCTCGTGGCGGGGCGAATATTGGGGGAAATTCGTTCGCGGCGCCTGCACGTGCTACCGCTACCTCCCTTCTGCAAAGCTTTATCGCTGCATTGAGAATTCCGTTTTGGAGATGGTAGAGATCGCCAAAAAGAACGGAACCCTTTCGACCTATCCTCCCGAAAAAGATTTGTTTGGCTGGGATGTGTGGTCGAGGAAATACGCTTTGCTAGGAATGCTTTCTTATTACCAAATCTCCAAAAGCGAAGCGAAAAAAAGAAAAGTGCTTCGCGAAGTTGAACGTCAAGCCACTTTATTAACCAAACAAATCGGGCCAAAGAAGAACCAAAAGGAGATCTTAGAAACCTCCTCGATTTACGGTTCCCTTAACAGCGCTTCGATTCTTGGACTTTATTGCAACCTTTTTAGCCTCACCAAGAAGCAACGTTACCTCGATTTTGCTTCCTATATCGTTTCTACGGGTCTCAGCTACAAAGAGAACCTGTTTGAAAAATTAGAAAAAACGGACGAAGACCCCTATCAATGGGAGACGCGGAAAGCCTATGAAATGATTGCCTGCTTCCAAGGCGTCCTCCGTTATGGACTCCTTGTCAATGAGCCTCGTTGGATCGAATTGACCAAGGAATTTGTTCGCCGCGTGGAAAGAAGTGAATTCACTCTTATTGGGGGCCTTGGCATCGATTCCGAATTCTTTAGCCACAGCAAGGCTTTGCAAGCTCAACCGACCCATCAAGCCGGATTAGAAACCTGCGTCACGGTTTCTTTCGTGTCCCTTTTGATGGATTTGCTTTCCTTAACGGGAGATGCAAGCTATGCCCGGATGTTAGAGACGATTTGCTTCAACGCATTGCCAGGAAGCGTCAACGACCAAAACCAGACGATGGAACTCGCGGAAGGACGCATTTGGCACGATGATACCTATGACACCCCGCCCCACGAAAGCTATTTGTTTGACTCTTATACCCCGTTAGTCAATGGACGCCGCGCGACGTTAATCGGCGGATATCAACGGATGCAAGACGACCGCAGTTATGGTTGCTGCGCCGCTAACGGAGGATATGGACTTGGCTTAATGGGCCAATTCGCCTGCATGGAAAGGGAAAAGGGATTCGACGTGAATTTCTATTCCCCCTTCTCCTTGAAGACAACCTATAACGACAAACCCATCGCCATTCAAATGAAGGCCAACCTTTTCCAAAGCGGCAAGGTCACCCTTCGCGTTCATGGAAATGGAACTTCGTTTGCCTTGCGCTTGCTTTCTCCGACTTGGGGCAAGACTAGAATTTCCATCAATGGAGAAGAAGTACTTCCTTTAGAAGAAAACGGATATTTCGTTTTGAATCGCGTTTGGAACGATGATTCGATCAAAATCCTCTTCTCGCGCCCGGTGAAGATTCATTCTTGCGGGGATAAAATCGCCTTCACCAAAGGACCAATCGTCTTGGCTGCGGATTCGCGGCTAGGCGATGTGACGGCCCCCTTTGCGGAATCGACGGCTGTCAAAACGGTGAAAAACGACGCTTTCCCGAACCAATTGACCGTTGAATTCCAAGATGGAAAGAAACTGGTCGATTTTGCGGATAGCGGCAAAAATATGGACGACCCCACCGAACGGATTTCCGTTTGGCTTGTTAAAAAATAGCCTTAGGAGGATTACCAAATGAACAAAGGCAAAATCATCTTCTCCCTCGCCTTCGCGTCCTTGATGGGACTTGCATCCTGCGGGGGCAACACTTCTGCGGACTCTTCGACCTCCGAGCCGACTTATACCTATTTCAGCGTCGCTCTCCCCCAAGGGGAAGGGTTCAGCGCGAAAGCTTTAGAAGGGTATGACGCCTCCAAAGTTCAGGAAGGCCATGAATTCCGGTTTGAGGTAAAGCCGCTAGAAGGTTACCGCATCGCTTCGGTTCACCTGGACGAGGAAACCGGCATTCTCCTTCCAAATGACCATTATGAATATACGATCCCTTCGGTAAAAGGAAATCGAAGCGTTTCGGCCAAAGCCGAGAAAAACACGTATCCCGTTGCTTTTGAAGGCGAGAATTTCACCGTGGTTCCCGTAGAAGGAGAACAAGGAGAAATCGCTTATGGCGGCACTTTCCGCTTCAAAGTGGAACCAGAAGCCCATAATGTCGTTACCGGCGTGTCCTTGATGGACACTCCCTTAGTCCCGGATGAAGCCGGCGTCTATTCGATTTCCAACGTGACTTCGAAGATGACGGTTCGCGTTTCTACTGAAGAAGAAACCTATCGTTTGTCTCTTCCTGCAGGCGAACATTTCACCTTGAATTTCGAAGACAAGGATCTTGATTTAGCTGCGATTCCCTATTCCAAGACGGTCCGTTTCCAAGTGACTCCCGAAAAATATTATCAAATCCTTTCGGTGAAACTCGGCGACCAAGTCTTGACTCCTGATGCATCGGGATTTTATTCCTTCACGGAAAAAGAAGGGCAAGTGAGCCTAGGGGTAGAAGCCGAAATCCTTCGTTGCAACGTCACGTTTAATGATTTGACTTCGACTTCCTATCCTTCACAGTCCGTCGACGCGGGGACGTTACTTAGCAAGCCTGCGGATCCGGTTCGCGCGGCAGATGATTATTATGATTCCTATACCTTTAAAGGTTGGTATAACGGAACCGAGCTTTATGACTTTACTAAACCCGTAGAGGGCGACATGCATTTGACCGCCCGTTGGGGATATGGCAACCAAAAGAAGCAATATCTCGATAACTGGAAAAGGGAAGATTTCGTTTGCGAAAACGGAGCCCTTACTGCAAAAGTCAACGACGCTTTCTCCAATATTTGCTGGGCGGGCGACCATATTGATACCGAGTTAAAGGCTCAGTATTTAAAGGAATTCGCCCGTACCGACGAAGATGGAATGATGTTCAATCCTTATGGTGGAGCTTCAAGCGGGACCATCGTCTTCCCGTTAACCAATTTCCGTAGTCTATTAAGCGGAGGGAAAGTTGCCAAAATGGAACTTGGCGGTTTCAATACCTGGAACAACCTCCATTTCAAAGCCGGCGGACAGGATATCCTCGTGAATGAAAATCGTGAGGTCCAAGCCTTGGATAACCTCACCCGGACTGAAATCTATTTCTATGTTGATTCTTCTAACCGCGTGCGTCTCTATTTCCGGGATCGCTTGGTCGAGAACCCCAACAAATATGCGGAACGCTATGGCGAAATCTTCTTAACGGAAGAAGAAGCTAGCGGTAAAGTCAGCATTTCAATGTATTCCACCCAAGTGGGCGGAAGCCGTCGTTATTGGATGAGCCGTCTCCAAGTCGTTCATGGCGAATCGACGTTCCTTAACGTGACCGACAAATCGGGCTTTAGCGTTACTAATGGCGCCCTCAAGACCCAAAACGAAGCTACTTCCGAAGCGTTGGCTAATAAAGAATGGACTTCGGCAATTAGTTCGGCGGGACAAGCAATCGGCATTCTTGGCCAAAATGAAAAAGGCTCGACGACGCTTAACTTCAATCCCATCGACTTCACGGATCTATTTAGCCAAAACCAAGGCATCCGTTTCACCCTTGGCAGCAATTTAGCGGGAGAAGGCATTTATCTAGGCTCGGGCAGCAATCGCAATAGCCTTGGCCAAACCGGGTATCGCCCCGATCTTGGCGCGGACATGACCCCTGCGACCATTCAAAATACCTGGTATAACTTCGAGGTTCGCGTTGATTCCGCGAACATCACGGTGAAAAACCGCGCGGAAAATAAGGACTACATCATCCCGTTAGATGAGAACATCGCTTCGGGAAAGAAAGGCCTCTCTTTCCAACTTGGAAGTGAATCCGCGGGTCATTTCTACCTCTTGTCGCATCTATCAACCTTCCATTACTGATTCCGAAAGGATGGAACAAAAAGGCGCTTCCCAACCGGGAGGCGCTTTTGATATGGAAGGAAGGAATCAAACGTCCGCGTAACAGGAACCACCGATGAATTCCCTCATCAAGGAATTTGACGGTACCCATTGATCCGGCATGTCGACGAAGTATTTGAGCATCCGCATCAACCGCATCGCATCGGGGAAATAAGGGGATTCTTCTTCGATTTGACTCAGCAACGGCATCGCGTATTTCTTCAAAACAGGAAGCTCATAGGAAAGCATGGAATTATAGACGTAGTCGCTTCCTTCTTGATAGGGATAAATCCATTTGAATTCGCCTTTGCGGACGCTAGGCCACATGTCGAGGGTTTCTTCCGCGGGAGAAGAACGGAACTGATAGTCGCGAACGATGCGGCGAATCAAGCGGAGGTCGGTAAGGGATAAAGGCGTATGGTCGTCGAGGTTAATTTGCGCTTGTGGCGAGATGAAGATCTTGAATTTCTGTGCTTTGGGGATATCGTGGTGCATCCGGTCATTGAGCGCGTGGATCCCTTCGATGATGATCGGCTCGCCCGGTCCGATTTTTAGGATTCTTCCCGGGACGCGGTGTCCGACTTTGAAATCAAATTTCGGAAGTTGAACCTCTTCCCCGGAGATGAGATCGAGCATATTTTGGTTGAATAAAGGGATATCGAGGCATTCGATGGATTCGTAGTCCGATTTCCCGTTTTCATCCTTCGGCATTTGATCCTTAGGGAGGTAATAGTCGTCGAGCGAGATGCGAATCGGACGGATGCCGCGGGAAAGTAGTTCGATGCGTAAGCGGTTGGCAAACGTGGTCTTGCCGGAGCTAGAAGGACCAGCGATACAGATCAAGCGAATATCATCGATATCGTCTTCAATGAGCTGGCCGAGCTCGCAGAGCATGCGGTTATGGCGGGCTTCGCAGAGATTGATGAAGTCGATTTCGCCTAACGTCTCGATGGAGTGGTTGATGCCGCCGATCGTAGAAGAACCGACGGTTTTGGCCCAGTCGTGAGATTCGGTAAGCGCGCGGGAGAAGGTTGGGGCGTCCTCAAAATCGGGGATTTTTCCTCCGGCTTCGGCGCGCGGATATTGAAGCAAGAATCCTGGCGCGTACAGGCGTAACTTATAATCGTGAAGATAGCCGGTAGAGGGCATCATGTGGTTGTACATATAGTCCACATAGTCTCCACAGGTATAGATATGAACCGTTTTCTCAGGGCGATAGGGGAGCAAGTCAAGCTTATCTTCAAAGCCGTGTTCTTGATAAAGCTTTGCCGCGTCTTCTTTGGAGATGATTTGGCGTTTTAAGGGTAAATTCTGCTCGATGATCGATTCCATTTCATGTTTGACGCGGAGAAGCATCGCCGTAGAAGAGACGACTCCCGGGGTTAAAATATGAATGGAGATGGAACGAGAAACGTTATAGGCAAAGCGGATTTTTAATTCCGGATAGGCGTGACGGAAGGCCATGGCCGTGACATAACGTAAGGTAGCTTCGTAGACTTTGACAGCCTCGGGGCTTTTGCAGTCGATGAATTCGACCTCGCAATCGTAATAGAGTTCGTAGGTAAGCTCGCGGATTCGGTTATTGACCTTCGCGGCGACAATCCGCTTCTCGGGATCGCGGTCTCCGATGATCTCCAACAACGATGTTTTCTTATAATAGGTTTGGACTTCATTTCCGACTTTTACTTTGAATTCCATGAATAACCTCCTTTTTTGACAGCCCATAATGAAACCATGAAAGGGCTTTCTTGGCAAGGAAAAATGCCAAGGTTTCACGATATTTTACAAGAAAAATACAAGGGGTTTTGACGAAAGCGGTTTTTCGTCCAAAAGGGGTTCAAAACCATTGAAAGGGTGGATAGATAGCCGTAAAATATTCCATATTATGGGTAAGTTCGCAAAGTCCTATAAAACGTGGAAAGACGGAACGAAGAATCTCTTCCTCCTTGCCACGATTGCCCTTATTGGTTTCCTTGCCCTGCTATTTGGATTCTTTATCGGCAACCCCGGCCTTCCTTTAGGGTGGCTGCTCGGCAGCGTGATTGAAATCTTTGCTTATTTCACGATTGACCGCGGATCCTCTTTCCTCCTATCTTCGGACGCGGACCCTAAAAAAGGAGCTCTCGGCGCATTCTTTGGCGTCTTCCGCATGGCTTTATATGCAGCGGGTCTTGTTCTAGGAGGGTTTGCCACCTACCGTTGGGGGAGCATGACTTCCTCCTATTGCAACGTTTGGACGGTCTTCGCCGGCTATCTTCCTATGGGCATCGTTTTGATTTGCACCACTTTCTTCCGTTCCAAAAAAGAAGAAAACCCCGCATCGAATAAGGAGGAGAACAAGAATGAATAGCATCCTTTATTCTTCCAACCCCTTAGATGACATGATTAAGAACTTCCAGAATTGGTCGTTCCGCCTTTCTGGGCCGGTGATCACCTCTCTTATTGTCATGGGGCTTGTGGCGATTTTTGCGATCGTCGCGGGTATCCAAGCCCATTTCCACGACCCTTTGAAGCCCACAAAAGGACCGTTATTCCTTTGGGAATGGTTCTATGAAACCCTCGAATCTTGGGCGGAAGACATCATGGGAAAGAAGCCCGGCAATTACACCGGGTATTTCATGAGCTTATTCGCCTATTTGTTCCTTGCTTTTATTTGGTCAATCACCGGCATGCCGAGCGTCATCGACACCTTGATCATTCCCTTCACCTTATCGGTAGTCATGTTCATTTTGATTCAAGCCACCGCGCTTCATTATCAGCATTGGGGTTATTTCCATCGTTATATCGAGCCGGTTGTTTTATGGCTCCCCATCAACTTATTGACGATGTGGACCCCGATTATTTCGACCAGCCTTCGTATGTTTGGCAACGCTCTTGCCGGAAGCGTCATCATCGGCCTTGTCAACTGGGCCACCAAATCTGCATCCATGGCCATTTTCTCCTTCATGGGAGAAGCGGGTCAAATCATCCTTGGTCCGATTCTCATCGGCGTCTTCAACCTTTACTTTGGCTTATTCTCCGGGTTCATCCAAACCCTGGTCTTCTCTTCACTCAACGCCGTCTGGATTTCGCAGGAAATGCCGGAAGACGACTCCATGGGCACGGAGAAGCAAGTGGCGCGGGGAGAACCCTTGAAGGAATAAGGGATTAAGAAACACCCAACAGGAGGAATTGATATGGGATTTCTACAAAATGCATTGGCTGTTTTAGCCGATACGAGCAACAATTTGGGCTTAATTGCCATCGGAGCCGCGATCGCGATTTTCTCTGCCGGTATGTCGTCTCTTGGCGAATCCTGGATTTGCTGCCACGCGATTGATGGAATGTCGCGCAACCCCGAAAACCAAAAGAAATTGCAATCCACGATGATTCTTGCGGTCGCTTTGGACGAATCTTGCGGTATTTACGCTCTTATCGTCGCGATCCTTATCATCTTCATTCTCGGCGGGAAAGTGGCCTAATCCCCTATGGATTTGGGATTTTGGAAAAATATCCCCCTGCTTGGCGACGCCTCTGATCCCCCTTTCTCCGATTCGGATTTCATCAATAAACTTTTCCCTAACGGTCTCTGGGATCTCATCATTCAGCTGCTGGCGTTTGTCGTCTTATTGCTGATCGTCTTTTTCCTTGGCTATAAACCGGTAAAAAAGATGGTTGCTGCTAGACGCGCTCACATCGCCAATGAAATTTCTTCGGCGGAAGAAGCGAATAAAATCGCGCAAAAAGCCGTCCAAGAAAAGGATGCGACCATTGCAGAAGGCAAGGCAAAAGCGAGCCAAATCGTCGTCGATGCCAAAATGCAAGCTGAAGGCGAACGCAGCCGGATTTTGGAAGAAGCCGCCCAAGAAGCCGAAAGAAAAAGAAAGCAGGCGGATGCCGACATTGCTTTGGCGAAAGAAAAATCCAAGCAAGACGTGCAGCGGCAAATCGTGGAGGTTGCCCTTGCGGCATCCTCAAAAATTTTGGAACGCGAAGTCTCCGAACAAGATAGCAAAAAGCTTGTCGAAGATTTTGTTTCCGACATCAAGAAGAAATAAAACATGGAAGAAGTGGCGAAGAACTACGCGACAGCCCTTTATCGGCTCGTCGATGAAAAAGATAGACCAGCCTATTTGAAGGCGCTCCGCGACACGGAGGGGCTTTTTGCTTCTTATCCCGACTTGGAGCGGGTCCTTTGCTCGTATTCGCTTTCCCTTCAAGAAAAGCAAACTTTATGCGACCAAATTTTCCTTCGCCTCTACCCTCTTCCCTATTTAAACGACTTTTATAAAGTTCTCGTCCGTCATCATCGGTTCAATCTTTTCTCTTCCGTTGTTTCTAGTTTCGCCTCTTTGGTGAATGAAAGCCTTGGGATTTTAGAAGGCGTGGTTTATTCGGCCGCCCCTTTGTCCGAGAAAGAAAAGAAACGAATCGAAGAGGCCTTGGCCGAACGCCTTGGCGATAAAGTGGAACTCACCCCGATTTTAGAGCCAGATTTACTTGGTGGGGTGAAAGTGGCGTTGGACGGCAAAGTCTATGACGGGAGCTTACGCCACAAATTACAAGAAATGAAAAAGCATCTTCTGCAAGGAGGCAAGGACCAATGAAAATTGATTCCAATGAAATCGCCGCGTTAATCAAAGCGGAAATACAGGGATACGAAAGCAAACTCGAAACCGATGATGTCGGTACGGTCATCACGGTGGGAGACGGCATTGCCCTTTGCTATGGCTTGGATCAAGCGATGCTTGGCGAATTGCTTGTTTTCCCTAACGACGTTTATGGCATGGTCATGAACTTGAACCGTGATAACGTCGGTGCCGTATTGCTCGGCTCGGATAACCAAATCGAAGAAGGCGACACGGTAAAAAGAACCCATAAAGTCGTTGAAGTCCCCGTTGGAGATGGGCTACTGGGACGTGTGGTCAACGCTCTTGGTGAACCGCTAGATGGCAAGGGAGCCGTTCCGTTTACGAAAACTCGCCCCGTGGAGCGCATTGCTCCGGGCGTTATGACGCGTAAATCCGTCGATACCCCCTTGGAAACGGGCATCAAAGCAATCGATGCGATGATTCCGATTGGGCGTGGTCAGCGTGAACTCATCATCGGCGACCGTCAAACGGGAAAAACGGCGATTGCCCTCGATACGATCATCAACCAAAAAGGCAAAGGCGTGAAATGCGTCTATTGCGCAATCGGCCAAAAGAATTCCTCCGTGGCCGTGTTGGTAGAAAAACTCCGTCAAATGGGGTGCATGGATTATGTGACCGTTGTTTCCTCCTCGGCATCCGAATCCGCCCCGCTTCAATATATCGCCCCCTTCGCTGGCATGGCGATGGCGGAAGAATGGATGGAGCAAGGACAAGATGTCCTCATCGTTTTCGATGATCTTTCCAAGCACGCGGTCGCTTATCGTACCTTATCCTTATTATTAAAGCGTTCCCCGGGACGTGAAGCTTATCCGGGCGACATTTTCTACCTCCATTCTCGTTTGTTAGAGCGTGCTTGCCGCCTCAACAAGGATTATGGAGGAGGCTCGATTACCGCTTTGCCGATTGTTGAAACGCAGGCTGGCGACATCTCCGCTTATATTCCTACGAACGTTATTTCCATCACCGATGGTCAGATTTTCTTGGTGGCGGATGCTTTTGCCGAAGGCCAGCGGCCCGCTATTGATTCGGGCTTCTCGGTGTCTCGTGTTGGTTCCTCCGCCCAAATCAAGGCGATGAAACAAGTCGCCGGCGGTCTTAAGATCGAACTTGCCTCTTACCGCGAAATGCTTTCCTTTGCTCAATTTGGTAGCGACCTCGACGCTTCGACGAAGAAGATTCTCGCCCATGGCGCCGTTTTGATGGAATGCTTGAAGCAAAAACAATACTCCCCCTATTCTGTTTGGAAGCAAATCATTGAGCTTTATTGCGTCAAAAACCGTTATCTCGATGAACTAGAACGTTCCGAAGTGGGTCCGTGGTTAACGGAAATGGATTCGTTCATGGAATCCCGCCACAAAGAAGTGGTCGACGAACTCATGGAGAAAAAGAAATTCGACGATGAACTCTCCGCCCATTTCAAAGCGGCGGTAGAAGAATTCGTCGCCTTAAGGAAGTAATATGGGGAGCGGTCTTAACAAAACCAAACGTCGCATCGCCTCCGTCACCTCGACCCAAAAGATCACGAAGGCCATGGAGATGGTTGCCACCGTGAAGCTCAAGCGCTTCAAGGACACCTTTGAACATGGCTCCTATTATCTTCGCGAATTAGAAGGCATCTTTGCCCGTGCTTTAGCCTTATGTCCCTCTCTTCCCTATGCGAAGGAAAACGAAGAAATGGATGCGATTTGCTACCTGCTCGTCACTTCTAATTTAGGGTTATGCGGCGGCTATAATTCCGAGCTTTTCCGCTTTGCTGAATCCAAGATTCGCAAAGGAATCGATCCCCTGATTGTATTAGGAGAAAAAGGAAAAGCCCATTATTCCCACGATGGGACCTTCCATTTAGAAGAAACCTCCTTGGATTTAAATGCCTCTCCCTTTGATTGCACGAAAGCAGGGAAAAAACTTCTCGAAGATTTTACGAAGAAAAAATACAAGCGGATCGAAGTGATTTCCACCCATTACGTGAATTCCCTTCGCTTCGTCCCGGAGTGCTTCACCTTATTGCCCATTTCCCCTTCCTATCACGAAGAACCCTATGAATCTTATGCCCCGCCTCTTTGGGAGCCTAGCCCCAAAGAATTCGTGGAGAATAACCTCGCTTCCTATTTAGGGGCGGAGCTCTATTCTCGAATCGGGGAAGCCGAACTATCCGAGCAAGCCAGCAGACGCAACGCGATGGAAAGCGCCAACGACAACGCCGACGAATTGCTCGACAAACTCCGCATCGAATACAACAAAGCCCGTCAGGCTTCGATCACCCAAGAAATCACCGAAGTCGTCAACGGTGCCAATTCCCAAACGGAATAAAGGAGAACACATGAAGAAAGAAAGCAAAATCACGAAAGAAAACGCCTATGATGGCGTGATCGTGGAAGCCGTCGGGCCAGTAGTGGATGTTCGCTTTGAACAAAAGCACTTGCCGGAAATTCTTACGGCCCTCGTTATTCCCCTCGGCGAAGAAAAATCCTTAACGGTGGAAGTCATGCAGCATATTGGCGATGACGTCGTCCGCTGCGTCGCCATGGGAACTACCGATGGTTTGGTCCGCGGGATAAAAGTCATCAACACCCGCGCTCCGATTACGGTTCCGGTTGGCGAAAATACGTTAGGACGTATGTTCAATGTCCTGGGACAGCCAATTGACGACATGCCCTTTGAAGCGACTTCCCGTATGCCGATTCACCGCGCGGCCCCGACTTTTGAGCAACAAACCACCCAGCGCGAAATTCTAGAAACCGGCATTAAAGTTATCGACTTGCTTTGCCCATATGTAAAAGGCGGAAAAATCGGTTTATTCGGCGGTGCGGGCGTTGGCAAAACCGTCTTGATCCAAGAACTCATTTTTAACCTTGCCACCGAGCATAACGGCACCTCGATTTTTGCAGGCGTTGGCGAACGCAGCCGCGAAGGCAACGACCTTTACCATGAAATGAAGGAATCGGGCGTTTTAGCCAAAACCGCTCTGGTCTTCGGCCAGATGAATGAACCCCCTGGAGCTCGTATGCGCGTGGGCTTAAGCGGGCTAACGATGGCGGAATATTTCCGCGATCAAGAACATCAAGACGTTTTGCTATTCATCGATAATATCTTCCGTTTCACCCAAGCTGGTAGCGAAGTTTCCGCCCTTTTGGGACGTATGCCTAGCGCGGTTGGTTATCAACCGACCTTGGCAACCGAAATGGGCCAATTGCAAGAACGCATCACTTCGACGAAAGATGGCTCAATCACCTCGGTTCAGGCGGTTTATGTTCCTGCTGACGACTTTACTGACCCGGCCCCAGCCACGACTTTCTCCCATTTGGACGCGAAGACTTTGCTCGACCGCAATATCGCAGCCCTTGGTATCTTCCCCGCCGTCGATCCCTTAGAATCCTCCTCCAATATTTTGGATCCCAATATCATTGGAGAAGAGCATTACAACGTCGCTCGCGGCGTCCAGCAATTGCTCCAACGTTATAAAGAACTACAAGACATCATCGCCATTTTAGGCATCGATGAGCTTTCCGATGAAGATAAAGCCATCGTCAATCGCGCCCGCAGAGTCCGTAATTTCCTCTCTCAGCCGCTTCACGTGGCATCGAGTTTCAACGGCTTTCCTGGCATTTACGTCCCCGTCTCCGAGACGATTCGCAGCTTCAAGGAAATCCTAAGTGGCAAATATGACAGCCTTCCCGAAGCCGCGTTCCTATATTGCGGAACCATTGAAGACGTGGTGAAAAAAGCAGAAGGGATGGAATAATGATTCCACTCACCGTCTTAACACCAAAAGGAATCGCTGTTGACGCGGAAGTGGATTCTTTCATCGTTCCCGCGGAAAAAGGACCCTTAATGATTGAAAAGGGGTATACCCCAACGATTGTTTCTTGCCTTCCTAGCGGCGTCCTCAAGGTTTGGATGGGCGGAAAGAAGAAGTTCTACGCCTTATTTCAAGGAGTTCTTCACGTAAAGGAAAACCGCGCGGTAATGCTATGCCAAAATATCGAAGAAGGATCGACGATTGACCGGGCAAGAGCCATGTCAAAAGCCGATTATGACCGCGATATCATCAAGAAGAAGGACCCCAACACGGACGTGGAATACGCACGGATTTCCCTTGCCAAACAAATGGCACGTCTCCAAGCCAAAAATCTATCCGACGGTTCGTTGGACGCTTAATCCTTCTAGTTGAACCCAAAGTGGCCTCTTCGAAAGGGCCACTTTTTCATGAAAAAATTTTCCCACCCTCCCTCCCTTTAAAGAAGCCCCTCAGGCGTTTTGAGGCCCAAGGGGCGTTGACGCCGCGCAGAATCGCCCTATACTATAAGTGACTGTTGGCGAACCCTATTTCAGGGCTCGCTTTTCATTCACTCTTCGTCGTCGTGGCGGTCCCCGCCCCTTGCTAGGACTAGGAGCAGGTCGATCAAGGCCACGAGGGCGATGAGCTCGAGCATGCCTTTCCTCCTTGCTAGGGCGGCGCGCGGCGTTAACGGGGAATCTTTCCATAAAGGAAGCCTCCCTGCCTTATCTATAACGAAAAAGTTCACTATTCTTTCGATAAAAATTTTCGAAAAAATATGAATGTCTAGGATTCATCGATATTTTTCGCGCCAATTATTTTTAAGCCAACATCGATTCGACCTTTTATGTCGCGTACGAAACGGAATCAAAGATATGGGATGCAAAATATGGATTCCTTTTGCGCTTTGCTTTTTCGTGTTTATTGAATAACAAAACCCCTTGGGCTTTTGGAAGCCCAAGGAGTCTTGACGCCGCGCGAAGCCGCCCTATACTATAAGTGTCTTTTGGCGAGCCCTGAACAGGGTTCGCTTTTCATTCACTCTTCGTCGTCGTGGCGGTCCCCGCCCCTGAATAGAGCAAGGAACAAGTCGATCAAGGCCATTAAGGCGATGAGCTCGAGCATGCTTCCCGTCCTTCCTAGGGCGTTTCGCGACGATTTTAGGGATTCGCTCCATAACGGAAACCCCCTAGGTTATATATAACGAAAAAATTTATTTTTTGCGAAATTATTAACAAAAGATTGGGAGTTGCAAGATGTTTGTGTAATTCCTAGTCGCATCGCCCCGCCCTTTCAAACGCTGAATCCCATTTCCTTTTTC
>CAKUWP010000009.1:0-71847 GCA_934699525.1 uncultured Bacilli bacterium | reverse complement strand
CGGACAAAACCATCAAAAAGTTGCTAAGTTTTAAGCTTTAGCACCATGTTTTAAATTTATTTACCAAAGTCAGGTATGATATGCATTTTGACGCGTTTATCAAGCCTTATTTTCTTTTTCTTTAGAAAAATGCTCCTCACTTGGAGGAATGAAACATTTGGAGTAAGGTTATAACCATGTTTGAAGTGTGTGAAAACGGCTGTTGCTTTGAAAACCTCACCTTGTCGAGTTCCTTGGAAATGGAAGGGGAAGCCCTTGGGGATACCATGAATTTTTTAAGGAAGCACCTCAAAGACGACCCTAAAGGTTTTATTAAATTGCTCCCTTATCTTCGCCCCTTGTCCCTTCATTTTCGAAAAAGAAAGGTGCTTTATCCCTATTTGAACGGAGATTCGTTCATCACGGAAAATGATGCCTGTTGGGGAGAATTGGATGCGTTGCTGGATGCGGATGTTTCCTCCATCCCTGTCCATTTATTGAAATTTGCCACATTATTTGACGCTTATCTCCGTCACGAAGAAGCTTTGTATCCTGTTTTGGAACGATTCGATGAATCGACGTGCAAAAAAATTGTTTCCGATTGGATCTTCATCGGCTTTTGCTATATTGGGTGTAATCCCGAAGCCCAGTCGTTTATTTATTTTAACGAGAAATAGTTCAGGCGCCGCCGTGCTGCAAAATGCTTAAGGCTAGCAGAACGGAGAAAGCGAGCACGCAAACCATGAAGCAAAAGAAGATGGCGTAACCTACGCTTTTTAGATATTTCCAAGAAATCCATTTTCCTAATAACGGGGAAATAAGCAAACCAAGCAAGGCAATATCCAAGAAAGAAACAGCCAAATAGCCATATAGGATTTTATCTTGGGCAAAGGTTTTTTGAGTAAATAGTGCAGAAAATACCGCGAATAAAAGAAATCCAACCAAAGATAATCCGACACCTAATCCGTAGATTTTAATATCCTCTTTTTTCTTAGAGGAAAGCAAAATGAAGCCTGCAAAATAGAGGACGAGGGCAAGAAGAGAAAGAAGTAAAAATAAATCCATGATTTATGCCTTTTTGTATTTTTGATTGCGGTCGGTGGGCGTGAGGGGGTTAAGCATCACAAGGTATTTGTTGTCCAACCCTGGACGAATATAGTTTTTCTGCAGTCCTAGCCGCGATTTTAAGCCCAAGAGATCGCAAAGTTCTTGGGCGCTATAAAAGCGGCCGTCTTCCATTTTGGATAGAAGCTTTTCTAATAGCGGGGTTTTGCTTTGAACAGAACGCAGGGATTTCTTTAAGGCCTGATTCAAAGCAGTTTCTACGCAAAGCAAGGATTCGTAAAGAAAGGGAGAAGTATCTCCGCTTGCAACCGATTCTTCGTAAGCGTGATCAAGATCGGCACGTTTCGATAGCATTACTTGGAATAGAGGAAGGTCCATCAGGTCTTTGCAGTAATGAACGAGAATTGCCTTCATTAAATAAAGAGATAACACGATGCCCGAATGGGAATAAGGCTGAATCGCTTGCGTTTGAAAATAGAAGAGCCCGCTTAAGCACAGAGGGTGAATCCTTTCCTGACTGCTATTTTGGAAACGATAAATCGCTTGCAACATGGGCTCGATTTTGGCTTTTAAAGGAACGGTATAAGCAAAATCTTCCGCCTTTCTCCCACATCGGCGAGGGGCTCCAAGAGGGAAATAGGCTTTTTCAAATTGATCCATAAACCCCATGTCGAAGGGGTTGATTTTTGGCATTGCCTTAATAAGAGCGAATAAACCTTCGGCTTGAGGAAGCGTAGAAAGCCCGCCTTCTCCTAAGGCACGGAATTGACTGGGAGTAAGGCTTATTCCGTCAAAGGACAGAAGCGCTTTGGCTTCTTTTGCCATATTTTCTTCGTCGAGATGATGAGAGGATAAAACGGAAAATCGTCCCACTTGAAAGGCGATTTCACTTGTCTTTAAAAGCAATTCGTTGTTCAGCGTATAAACGCAATTATAGGGGGCATTTATCTTTGACATGACTATATTTTATCACTTTTTACGCAATATTAAATTGTGGATGTATATATTCCTGTATATATTTTATCTCCCTCTTTCTTAACCAAGATTTTTTGAATGAAAACGAAAAATGACGCTGTCCCCCTTGACCAAGGCCATCCTCCTCCTAAAAATAAAGGCATGAGTTATTCGTATTTTAGTTATGAAACCGAATTGGGCGAGATGACCTTGGTTTCGAATGGCAAGGCGATTGTTACCGTCTTGTTTGGATCCGGCACGCTTCCTGGATGCTTCCGTGAGGAAGACAGCATTCTTATCGAAGCGATCCAGGAATTGAACCAATATATCGCTGGTCAGCGGAAAGAATTTAGCATACCCGTCGACCCTTTAGGGTCCGATACGGAACGCAAAATTTATTTTTATGTGCGTGACCATGTCGCCTATGGCAAATTCACCACCTATGAACGCATTGCAAGCGAACTCGATCTCCCCCTAGAAACGGTGGAAGAAGCGCTCCACACGAATTCGTGTCCCATTTGGATTCCCTGCCATCGCGTGATTGGAGCCGATAAGAAATTAAGGACTTATGTTGGTGACCGTCTCAAAATGAAAAAAGGGCTTCTGGCCTTCGAACATCAACATGTGAATCGTGACTTCGTTGCCCCGGATTATCATGATGATGACGAAGACTCGGGTTATAAAATTTAGACTGGATATTCAACAATAGACCATATGGATAATAACAAAGGGCAAGCGTCATATTATCGGCGGAGTGTAAAAACGAAGGCGATTATCACTTTGGTAATTGGCTGCATTTTAACTTCTGATGGTCTTATGTCTCTTTTAAGCCTTTTGCTTTTGCCCTCTCTTGAAAAATTATACGAAAGCATGAATCTTGCTTTCGATGCCGACTCCTCCAAAATCACCTTAATTGTGCGTGGGGTTATTTGCTTGGCGACGGGGATTTCTTTGCTTCTAGTTAGCCTTTTTACCTATCGCAAACTGAAAACCATACCGACGTGCCCCGTTTCGGAACCTGCCTCCTATGAGAACTTGGATGATGTGGCAAAAGAAAAGGAAGGGGTGGTAGCGGATGTTACGAAGTCCCCGGTGGAGCCTAATCACGAAGAAGCGGATTATTCGTCGCGTTTAAAAAATCTAGAACAGCTTCATCAAGATGGATTGATGAGTGATGCGGAATATCTAAAGAAGCGTTCGGAAATTCTTCACGACGCAGGCTATTGAATAATGAAAATGGACTCGAATTCGAGTCCATTTTTTGATTGAAACGCTTCGATTAGAAGCGGAGTTTTTGGTCAATCGCGTTATGAAGGAGTTTCTTGAATTCTTCCAAGCTGACGGTGATTTGATCCTTTTGGCCATAGATACGGTAAGTGACCGAACCGGATTCGGCTTCGTTATTACCCAAAACAACGGTGTAGGGGACCTTTTCCACTTGAGCCGCGCGGAGACGATAGCCGAGCTTTTCCGTGGCTTCATCGATTTCGACGCGGAATCCCTCGTTGCGGAGATCTTCGTAAACTTTCTTCGCGTATTCGCCGTGAGCGGCATCGTTAACCGGCAATAAGCGGACTTGGACCGGAGCAAGCCAGGTTGGGAATGCTCCGCCATAATTTTCAATCAAGATGCCGATGAAACGTTCCATCGATCCGAAGACGACGCGGTGAAGCATGACTGGTTCAACGTGCTCCCCGTTTTCGTCAATGTAGAAGCAGCCGAAGCGGTGCGGCAAGTTGACGTCGAGCTGAATCGTGCCACATTGCCAGGTACGTCCCATGGAGTCGCGGAGTTTGAAGTCGAGCTTCGGTCCGTAGAAAGCGCCATCGCCCGGGTTGATTTGATATTCATGGCCCGAATCTTTGCAGGCTTGCGCCAAAATCTTTTCGGATTCATCCCAGAAGGAGACTTCGCCGATAAAATCATCGGGGCGGGTAGAAAGAACGATGCGATAGCTAAGACCAAAGACGTTATAGACTTCGTCGAAGATGCGCATGATGTTCTTAACTTCGCTTTCGATTTGGTCGCGGCGGAGCAAGATGTGGGCATCGTCTTGGGTAAACGCGCGGACGCGGAACAATCCATTCAAGGCGCCGCTGGCTTCGTGACGATGGACGTGACCCATTTCCGAAAGGCGAAGCGGAAGTTCGCGATAAGAATGGATGTCGTTTTTATAAACAAGCATCGCGCCCGGGCAGTTCATCGGTTTGATCGCGTAGTCGGTTTCATCGACTTTGGTCGTGTACATGTTGTCTTTGTAGTGGTCCCAGTGGCCGGAAGTTTCCCACAAAGAGCGCGACATCATGGTTGGGGTCGTGATTTCCTTATAATTTTCACGCGCGTGGAGTTTTCTCCAGTAGGAGGTCAATTCGTTCATCACGATTTGGCCTTTCGGCAAGAAGAAGGGCATGCCAGGAGCGTAATCGCTAAGCATGAATAAGCCTAATTCTTTGCCAAGCTTGCGGTGATCGTTTTGCTTGCGGAGTTCAAGGATGTGAAGATGCTCTTCCAAGGCTTCTTTGGTCGGATAGCAAGTGGCATAAATGCGGGTAAGCATCTTGTTTTTGGAATCCCCTCTCCAATAGGCACCGGCAACGCTGAGAAGCTTGAAGTGCTTGAGGTAAGAGGTATTAGGAACATGAGGCCCGCGGCAGAGGTCGACGAAATCTCCTTGTTCATAAAGAGAAATCGTTCCTTCGAGTTCCTTGATGTGTTCAACCTTGTAGTGGTTGACTTTAAAGATTTCGCAGGCCTCCTTTTGGGAAACTTCTTTTCTCTTGTAAGGAATGGCTTCCTTCGAGAGTTTTTTCATCTCCGCTTCAATGGCGGTGAAGTCTTTTTCGGTGATCGTGCGGTCGCCAAAGTCGACGTCATAATAGAACCCTTCTTCGATGGCGGGTCCAAAGCCAAAGAGACAGCCGGGATATAGATGCATCAAGGCCTGGGCCATCAAGTGGCTGCAGGAGTGGTTAAGCATTTCGAATCCATCGGGATCTTCAGGCATAACGAAGCTGATTTCTCCTCCGTTAACGACATGATTCATGTCGAAAAGCTTGCCGTCTTGACGGAAGGCCAAAGCCTTGCTTTTCTTTTCTGGATCGACCAATTTCGCGGCTTCAAAGCCATTGATCGATTCCTGAACATCGAATTCTTTTCCAGAATAAACGATTTTCATTTTGATCTCCTTTTCATAAAAAAGTCCCTGCAAAAAATATTTTGCAAGGACGCTAGGGACAACGCGGTACCACCTTACTTCCGGAAATCTCAAACAAGACTCCCGACTCTTGGCATCCGTTAACGCGGGATGGTGACGCTAAACTCATCGCTTAGTGGCTCCGGAGTGGTGCCAATCTGTCCTTGTATCCAAGGAAGGCTTGTCTCCTTCAAGGCCAGCAATAGTATAGTCCCCTTTTGTCCCTTTTCAAGCGTGCTTGCTCGAACAAAATTATTATTCTTTTATTATCGCCTTTAAAAGGGTGCCTACGGCTTCGGACTCGATTTGGTGCCCCTTGTCTTGGTAATAAAGCCCGCTTTCGAAGGCTTCTTTTTCCTCCGGGCTCATTTGCTGCTCGGCAGAAACGATGATTCGTTGGATTTGCCCCCAACTATCGCGATCCCCGTTGGCTAAAAGGAGCAGTACGGTTTGGCGAACCTTTTGACCGCGCACTCTAAAATTTTCGGTGTTGATGCCTTTCATTGACTATGTCCTCCCAATGATGGAGGGAACCATTTCTGTCCCTCCACCTAATATAGAGTGTTTTTTAGGGTTTTTTGCGAAAAAAGTTTTTAAGTTTCCAAAAAGGATATAGCTAATCGAAAAAGAAATTTTCGTTAGTAATTTAGTTTCTTGATAAAGTAATTGAATAGTAAACGGTTAAGCGTTTTCTTTCTTCTTTGGGGTGACGTCAACGTAGGTGGAAGTATCCGTGGGAGCTAAAACGGTGACGTCTTGTCCATAGATAAATCCCGCGTCGTTTTGAAAGGCAAAATTCGTCGTGTAATGATCTTCTAAAACCGTCCCTTCAAAGTCGATGCCGCAGAAATAAATTTTGGCCTCGCTATAAGTGAAATAGAGATTGGAACGGGTTAAATCCACTTTTTCTGGCGCGGGGAGCTTATTTAGTAATTTTGCCAAGTCTTCGCTTTTCTCCGCCCCCATGGCGATAAGGTCATATATGGAGCCGTAATTTAAGGTGTAATGGACGCTATAATCCCCATTATTCATCTTGTAATAGGTTTGTTTATCCGAAATCGTTTTTAGAAGGGTGGTAACCATGGTTGCGGAATATTTGAATTGAAAAGGCGAGGAGGATTCGGAGGAAGAAGAACCGATATTTTCTTGAATCAAATCCTTCATATAGGCGACGGTTTCGGTGACGTTAAAGCAAATTTTTGGGTTGCCTAATAACGATTCGCCGGGTTTAATCGTTTGGCTGCCATCCAAATAGAAGATGTCGTTTTGTAGATAGGCGAAGGCACCAAAGCCCTTGGTTCCTTTATCGGATTTGGAGGTTCCATCCACGCTTCCGTTATAAACGTAATCCACTTCTCCGCCCATGGCCCCATATCCATTCATTTTTTTGGAGTCGCGGCTTTTCATTCCCTTAAGTCCAAAAAGAACTTCCACGTCGGAGAGAACGTATAAGGCGTCTCCAGAAAAGACGTGGGTTTCTTCGCTCGATCCACTATTTGTAGGGATATTTAAGACGTAATTGTCCCCGGTCATTTGGATATATCCGCGCCCGTTTTGGCTTAAAGCTCCGATTTCGTCGAGAGCAGGAATCGCGTCTAAAGCATCTTCAAAGGCTTTTTTTGCTGGACGTTTATAGATTTCTTTTGTGATTTCCGTTCCGTCAACGGAAGAAGAACTGTGTTCCCAGGTAAAGGAAGTGGAAGTCGATTCGCTAGAAGGCGTAGACGAAGAGGTGCTGCTAGAAGGGACGGAAGAGGCTGCGGAATCGCTAGAAATGCTAGAAGCTGTCGTGGATTCTGCAGGTGAATTCGATGAACTCGAGGAAGGCTCCGTGCTTTCTCCACACGCGGCTAAAAGAAGCGCGGAAGAGAGAAGAAATACGATGCGATTTGTTTTCATAAACAACCTCCACTTTTTTGCGTCTTCATTATAAAAGAGGATGAGGCTCGCGCAAGGGAAGGCTGCTAAAATCGCTGAAATTGGGCAAGGAAAAATAAACGGATTTTTAAGAGTTGTTCGCTAAAAAAGGAGAAAGGAGAACTTGAGAAAAAAACAAGTCAAGAAACGCGAAATTTTTTGATGACATTCTATTTCTCATGCCTTAAATTTCTTACTCATGGGAGGGGATAAAATGAAAGCAGAAGAATATAGCGACGAGGCGTTAAATGAAAACGCCGCCGATGATGTCATTATCGATATGGCGAGCGACTACGATGAAGCTCCGCTCCCGAGGAAAAGATTCGTCGATAAACTCAAAGCCTTTTTCAATTTGCACGATGATTCCGCCTCTCACGAAGTGATTCGTGCTCGCATTCGAAGCGGGGGCAAGGTCACGGGAACTAATGCCGTTATTTTAATTTGCGCGATTGCCATTGCTTCTACCGGTCTCATCACTTCCTCCATCCCCGTGGTTATCGGGGCGATGTTAATTTCTCCCCTTATGGGAACGATTATGGCGGTAGCTTTTGGCGTAGCAAGCAACGACAGAAAATTCACTTTCTCCTCTTTGCGTGGATTTGCCTTTCAGGTGTGCCTTAGCCTACTAATTTCCACCCTCTATTTCTTGATCCTCCCCACCAAGGAACCGACTCCGGAATTATTGGCCCGTACCGCCCCTTCTTGGCACGATATGGTTATTGCTTGTTTTGGCGGCATCGCAGGAATTGTGGCGACAACGCGTGAAGATAAAGTCTCCAATGTATTGCCAGGAGTTGCCATCGCCACCGCTTTAATGCCTCCTATTTGCACGATGGGATTTTCTTTAGCGAACGGAGAATGGCGAATGTTAGCGGGTGCCGCTTATTTATTCCTCATCAATTTCTATTTGATTTTCTTTACTTCCGTCGTCGTTTTGACGATTCTTTCGGTTCCGCACGTCCGCAAGCTCACCGAAGCGCAGTGGGATAATTTGCACTTAAAGATGATTCGCAATGCGATTTTATCCTCCATTCCCCTTTTTGTTTTGATTATCTTGATGTCCCTAGGCATCCAACCTTATTAATATTTTCTTCCTCTCCCCCGTAGGGGGGCTAGGCAAAGTCCAAAAAGGGTCTATAATTGCCGAGTATGAGTTACGACCACAAAGCAATCGAAGAAAAATGGCGTCAGGTTTGGGACGCTAAAAATGCGTTCTATTGCGACACGCACGATTTTTCCAAACCAAAATATTACGTTCTCGACATGTTCCCTTATCCTTCGGGACAAGGACTTCATGTGGGCCATCCAGAAGGCTATACTGCAACCGACATCGTTGCCCGTATGAAGAGGATGCAGGGCTTTAATGTCCTTCACCCGATGGGTTGGGATGCTTTCGGCTTGCCGGCAGAGCAATTCGCCATCAAGAACAACCAGCATCCTGATGTGTTCACCAAAAAGAACATCGCGAACTTCAAACGTCAAATCAATTCCCTTGGCTTCTCTTATGATTGGAGCAAGGAAATCTCCACCACCGATCCTTCTTATTACAAATGGACGCAATGGATTTTCGTCCAGATGTTTAAGCATGATTTGGCCTATGTTGCCGATATCCCCGTCAATTATTGCCCTGAACTTGGCACGGTTTTAGCCAACGAAGAAGTCATTGACGGCAAGAGCGAACGTGGGGGATATCCCGTTATCCGAATGCCGATGAGGCAATGGATCCTTCGCATCACGGCCTATGCCGATAAGTTAGAACAAGACCTAGAAAACTTGGACTGGCCGAAATCGACGTTGGAGATGCAAAAGAATTGGATTGGCAGAAGTTCTGGCGTTTCGATTCGCTTCCCCATTAAAGGCAAGGAAAACGAATTCTTTGATGTCTTCACTACGCGTGTGGATACCCTATTTGGCTGCACCTATTGCTGCTTGGCCCCCGAACATCCGCTGGTTCAAAAACTCGTTACCCCCGAACAAAAAGAGGCTGTGGAAGCCTATGTGAAGGCCAGCGCTTCCAAATCCGATTTGGCCCGAACGGGTACCAATCAAGAAAAAACTGGCGTCTATTTGGGCGTAGAGGCCATTAATCCGATTAACGGAAAGGCCATTCCCGTCTTTATTGCCGATTATGTTTTGGGCTCTTATGGTTCTGGTGCGGTAATGGCGGTTCCTGCTCACGATACCCGCGACTACGCTTTTGCCAAAAAGCACGACCTCCCCATTATCCAAGTTATTGAAGGGGATATTTCCGAATCGGCATATACCGAAGACGGAAAACATATGAATTCGTCCTTTGCCGATGGAATGAATATTGCCGATGCCAAAGCGGCGATCACCGCTAAACTCGTGGAGCTTGGTGCGGGCAAAGAAGTGGTTAATTACAAACTTCGCGATTGGATTTTCTCCCGTCAACGTTATTGGGGCGAGCCGATTCCCGTTGTCAAATTAGACGATGGAACGGAATTCCCGCTTCCTGAAGATCAATTGCCGCTAGTTTTGCCGGAAATGGATCGTTATCAACCTTCTTCTAACGGCAAACCTCCGCTAAGCAATGCTCCAAAATCTTGGCTAGATTACGTGACTCCCGATGGAAGACATGGCGAAAGAGAAACCAACACGATGCCGCAATGGGCGGGGTCCTGCTGGTACTATATCCGTTACATCGATCCCCATAATCCCGATGCGCTTTGCGATGAAAAATTGCTGAAGCATTGGCTTCCAGTGGACCTTTATATCGGAGGCGCCGAACACGCGGTTCTCCATTTGCTCTACGCTCGTTTCTGGCATAAATTCCTTTATGACATCGGCGTTGTTGGCTGCAAAGAACCGTTCCAAAAACTCTATCACCAAGGGATGATTTTGGGCGAAAACGGCGAAAAGATGTCCAAATCGCGTGGCAACGTCGTGAATCCCGATGCCGTTGTAGAAAGCCATGGTGCGGACTCCTTGCGACTGTTTGAAATGTTTGCTGGCCCGCTAAGCGAAGTGAAGCCCTGGTCCACCAATGGTCTTGATGGGGCGAGACGCTTTATCGAACGCGTTTATCGTTTGGTGGATGAAGAACCTTATTGCTCTTTGCTAAGCGTAGAAAACGATGGCTCCTTGGATTACGCCTATAACGCGATGATTCAAAAAGTGACGAAGGACTTTGAGAATCTTTCCTTCAATACCGCGATTTCGGCGATGATGGTTTTTGTCAACGAATGCTATAAAGCCAAGAAATTATATCGTCCCTATATCGAGGGTTTGGTCCAAGTCTTCAGCTGCGTTTGCCCCTTTGTCGGCGAAGAAATGTGGCAAAAACTCGGCCACGAGGAATTGCTCACCTATCATCCCTGGCCCGAGGTGGATGCAACGAAACTCGTCAAAGAAACCGTGAAACTTGCGGTCTCGGTCAACGGAAAAATGAGAGACGTCATGGAACTTCCACGTGACATCGCCCAAGAAGAAGCAGTGGCCTTGGCCAAAGCCAATCCCAAGATCGCTCCCTGGATTGAAGGCAAGACGATTAAGAAAATCATCTTCGTCCCCGGACGCATTCTTAATATCGTCGCTTTATGAAAATAACGGACCTGGAAACGGGTCCGTTTTTTATAGGGAGTTGCCTCCTTTGCTTTTTGCCCCTTTATTTCTATATATAAATAGAAAGGACGGCAAGACAAGGATTCTGAAAAAGAGGAAACCCGCTGCGAAAAAGAAGTGTTTTTGAAGGAAAACAACCAAAAAGATGCAAGTTATTTTCAAAAGATGTGATTTTTTGTTTCATTCCAATGAAAAATGCTTAGAATAACGAATATAACAAAATCAAAGGGGATTTGTTTATGAAATTAAAGAAGTCGATTTGGTTGCAAACCACGATTGTCGGGGGAATTCTCGTGTTCCTTTCCGCCTTTTGCATTGGTTTGGGCGGCGTTGCCGATTGGATTCCCGGTGGGGAAAACCATGGCGTCCGCTTCGGCTTGAAGGCAGCGATTGATGAATATTGCGCTGTCTGGGCCGGACAAAGCAATGGTAAGTGTGCGTTAATCATGGCTGGTTGCATCATCCTGGCCGTCCTGTTTGCCATCCTTTGCTCCATCTTCCTTGCCAAAAAGAAAAAATATTTTGGCTTTATCGGAATGGTTATCGATGTTTTGGGCATCCTGTTCTTCCCGTTCACGGTGATTCTTGCGAATCAGCTCATCAACGCTGGAGCGATGACTCCCGCTCCGATGTGGATTATTCTTATTTCCGTTTTGGCCTTGTTTGTTGGTCAATTTGAAGCCACGGTTGGTCTTCTCCTTTCTCCGGCCCATTGCGCAGCCGATGCCCAAGAAGAAGCGGAAGAAAAGCCCGTGGAAGAAGAAAAGCCCGTTTTTGATGAAGAAGCGGCTCGTCGTGTTGCCGACGAAGAAATCAAAAAAGCCTTAGCGGCTCGCGAAAGCAATGAAGTCAAGCTGTTAAGCGAAGAAGAAATCAAGAAGATCGTCGACGAAGCCATCGCGGCTCACGTGGAAGAACTTCACACCGAATACGTGGAAGAAGAAACTCCCGCGGAAGAACCTAAGGATGAAGAATCCGTGGAAGAAGCGGAAGAAACTAGTGAAGAAACCGAAGACGAAGAAGATCCCTTTGGAAAACTTCGCGCCAAAAAACGCGCTTCCTTCGAAACTCGCTTGAAGAAATCTGATGCGGACCTCCGTCATAAATATTATGATCTTCGCGACTACATCAAATCCTATGGAGCGACCAACCGCATCTCGATTCCGGGGGACACCTTCTCTGCCCACCGCGAACGCTTGGTCTTCCTCACGATCACCGGTAAGCACATGAAAGCTTATTTTGCCCTTGATCCGAAAGATTACGAAAAGAGCCCGATTCCAGTAGAAGGCGTCGATACGAAGAAATTCCAAGACGTTCCGACTTGCCTCCGCATCAAGAGCGACCTCTCCTTCCGTCGCGCCCAAAAACTCGTCGATGATTTGATGACGAAGAAGGGTCTCGTTAAGAAAGAAGAAGATAAGCCTGAAGAAGCGGCGAAATAAGTTCACTTCCTTGGTTTAAAAAGCGCCAGCGATGGCGCTTTTTTCTTGTTAGGGCATCAAAATGAAAGAAATATAAAATAGTTGTTGAAACCGCGCTTCCCATTTCCTATAATCTCACTTGCCGATTTGAGTTTGTAGCGAGCTCTCGGCAAACCGCCCTCATAGTTCAGCGGTAGAACGGATCCATGGTAAGGATCAGACCTCTTTTCGACTAAGGGTGAGGGCACCAGATAATAAAATTAGGCTTAACCATCGTGGTTAGGCCTTTTTTCGTCCTCGCTCTTTCATAAGAAATTTTAAAGGGCAACTGCCACCGTTTTTGCGATGACTGGTCGTTTTTGCCCTTACGCTTTTCTTTTCATTCTTCGCATGTTTTGGATTATAATTCCATTCAACACAAGGAGTATTTACAATGAAAATTGCCATTACTGCCGAATCCACGATTGATTTGCCCAAGAGTCTTTTGACGGAATTTGGTATCCGCACCTTGCCTTTTTCTCTCGTCATGGGGGAAAAGCAAGTATTGGATGGAGAAGTCGATAGCGACGATCTCTATGCTTTTGTTGCTGAAACCGGAAAATTGCCCGCGACCGCTGCCGTGAACGATTACCAATATGAAGAATTCTTCCGGGATGCTTTGAAGGATTTTGACGCGGTGGTTCATTTCTCCCTTTCTTCTAAGATTTCTGCGGCCTGCAACAATGCAACGCGCGTATCTCATGAAGAAGAATTCGAAGGAAAAGTTTTCGTGATCGATACCCTTTCTCTTTCTACCGGCATTGCTTTGCTTGCTATCCGCGGGGTGAAACTTGCCGAACAAGGTGCTACGCCCGAAGAAATCGTAAAAGACATCGAAGCGGCTAGAACCAAGGATCAAACGAGTTTTGTCATCGAAACCCTCGATTATCTTTACAAAGGGGGCCGCTGCTCCAAGCTTGCCCTCTTCGGCGCGAATTTGATGAAGATCAAGCCCCAAATCCTCATGATTAACGGGGGGATGGGCCCGGGGAAGAAATATACCGGCAACATCGAAAAGGCGATCCATAAATACGTCGAAGACATTTTAAAACAATTCCCCAACGCGGATTTGGGCCTCGTCTTTGTCACTCACACGCTTCAAAAAGATAAACAGTTTATCGCGGAAGATGTGGCTAAGAGGATGCGCGAATTCGGGTTCAAGCGCGTGGAAATCACTCACGCGGGCGGAACGATTTCTTGCCATTGCGGGCCGAATACCCTAGGTATCCTTTACCTCACTAAATAAGGAAAATAAAGTTACGAAGAGGGGCTCGCCCCTCTTTTTGCTTGCACCCACTAGGAAGTTCAGGAATCTTGTCTTATAATCAAAGCATGAAAAAACCGCTCATAATGGCGACTTTAGCCCTCTGCGGTTTAAGCCTTGCTTCCTGTGGACCCAAGACTTATTCCTTAGAAGACTATGTCCAAGACCTTGCCCTTTTTAAAGACAAGGATGAAATCAAGGTGATGCAGCTCACCGATTTGCACGCGAATTTCGCGACCGATTTCCCCAAGCAAAAAGCCTTCTGGGGCTCTTTGATCGAAGCTGCCAAACCGTCTCTAATCATGTTGACGGGGGATAATGTCCTTAACGCCAGCAAGCACACCGTGACTTCGCTTCTAGATACCTTTAACGAATTATGCGAAGAAAACGACTGCTATTTTGGCTTAATCTGGGGCAACCACGATAAAGAAGGGACCTATGATCCCGCCTATTGGCTAGGAGAAAGCAAGAAGCGCTCGCGCTCGGTGTATCATGAGCTTCCTGGCGACAACGTTTACGGCCGTTCTAATTATGTTTTGAATTTAACGGATGGGGCGAATACCTATTGGCAGGTCTATGCCTTGGATTCGAATTCCCTTATTTCCAAAAACCCGTTGAAATTCACCTACGATATCATCCATGAAGACCAGGTGAAGTGGTTTGCTGAGGAAAGCGATTTGGCGGCTAAAAAAGACGGGGAAGGCCATATTGTTTCGTATGTTCCGTCTCTAGTTTATTTCCATATTCCTTTATGGGAACTGGAATACGCGTATCGTCTTGCCGGACTTAATCCCGATGTTTCGGAAGCTCCCGGAACCTTATTTGGGTATTCGGGAGAAGAAAGAGAAGCCCCTTTTGATTCCACGGATTTAGGAAAAACCCAGTCCTGGGTCGGTTATAAAAATTCTGGGTTCTTCGAGGTGGCCGAACAAAAAGGAACGCGCGGCATTTTCTGGGGCCATGACCACAAATCCAATTTCGTGGCCAAATACGCTAGCGCGAAAAATTATCGTGATGCCAGCAACGCCATCGTAATGGGATATGGTTTAAAGTCCAGCTGCGATCTTTCTTATCTTGCCGATATGATGGGCGCGACGGTTTCCACGATTAAAAAGGATGGAAGCGTGAGCTACGCCCGGTATTACCAAACCTATCAAGACAATTACGAAACGGGGACTCCAATCCGCGTGGAGGAGATGGGATTATGAAAAAAAGAACTTGGCTATTGATGCTAGAGGGGATGCTTTTCGCCTTTGCTGGGGTAGGAATGTATCTCTGCGGTTGGTTTTTCCTTCAGCGCGTGACGTCTACGGACATGCATTTGCTAGAAACCCTTCCTTATATGCTTTCTTTGCTTTTCCCAACCTATGGACTTTTTGTTCTGCATTTGGTGCTTTGGCCGCATTCCCCCAAGCGTCGTAAATTGACTTTCCTCGTTAATGGTCTTGTGTTCGTGGGATTAGGTTTATTCCTTGTTATCTACGATTTGGCGTTACTAGGAAGCGGAATATTCCCTTCTTTAGTTTGGGGATTAATTCATCCTCTTTATCCTTTGGACACGTTCCTTTCCGGGATTCTTTTTGCAGGTATCGGGGTCTTGGTGTTCCTCTATGGGCTAAAAAAGGCCGATTCGAATGCCGAACAAGTTCCTTATTTCCCTGCCAAGACGAAACGAAGCAAAGTGATTCTCCATTCCATTTTGTTCCCGATTTATGTCGTTCTTGTTTTATTTTTCACCGGAGATTTGCTTTATTTCTTCCATACCTTGGATTATGAAATGCAAAACGTGGGCATCATGATTCCTATTTATCTTTTGATGCTTTCTTTGCCACTAGGCTTAGGGTTATATGAATATTATCTCCGCCCGAAAAAGCAGGGAAAAGTCTATCTTGGTTTGATGCTTCGCGGCGTTCCCTGCTACTTGCTTGTTTCGGTTATCCTTTCCCTTTGGGCCTATTTTGGATTACTAAAAAATCCTTTGGCCTTTTCCGAATCTTTCTTTGCGATTTTCCCGTTAGATGGAGAAGCTTCCGTCGCGGTAGGACCCTTGCTTTTATACGCATTGAATCTATTGACCCCTCTTATTTATCTCCTCTCGTTCATCTTCACGAAGACGCACGATGCAACCCCTTGCCAAGAAGTAAGCGAGAAACGCGACTAAGACTTTCTTTCTGAAAAGAAATAGGGTATATTGATGGTGCGGAAATCCCGTCGAGGTTCCGTGTTGCGCACATATTTTGGAGTGGACGTAACGGTCCGCTCTTTCTTTTATGGGCAACCCTTCAAAGGAGGAGACATGAACGAAGAAGCGAAAGTCGTCAAAATTTTAGAAACCCCGTTAAAAGAAAAGGGGTATGACATCGCCTCGCTACGGTTTGTTAGCGGACAGGAACCACGGCTAGAAATCGTCGTGGATCGCGTGGAGCCGATTGGGCTAGACGATATCGTCGAATTAAGCGGATTTGTTTCCAATTTGTTGGACGAAGCCGACCCCATTGAGGCGGCTTATACGCTGGACCTCTCTAGCGCCGGCGCCGAAAAGAAAATCGACGTTGAAAAGCTTCCGAGCTACGTCGGAAGATTCGTTCACCTTCATTTGTCTCACCCCTTCAAAGGCGAAAACATCCTCGAGGGAACATTACTCAGCATGGGAGAGGAAACGGTCTTGCTTGTGAAAGACAAGAGCAAGAAAAAAGAAATCCGCTTCCCCACCAATACCATCGACGGCGCCCGTCTCGCCATCGAATTCTAATCAAATGCAGAAAGGAAAAAGCACATGGATGCAAAAGCATTGATCGCGGCCGTCAGCGAAGTGGCGGATAACAAAGGACTCAGCGGAGAAGCTGTTATTCAAGCTCTCGAACTCGCCTTGGAAAAAGCCTATATCAAGGTTTTGGGCGGCTCGACTCCGGATTTACCCGACCCTGTCGTTAAATGCGTCATCGACCCGGATACGGGAAAGATTTATCTTGCTCAAGTGAAGAAAGTCGTAGAAGAAGTAACCGACGACTTCCTCGAAATCGATGAAGAAGAAGCCAATGAAGGTTTGAAGAAAGCCAAATACCACGTGGGCGACGACTATGAAATCGAAGCCGACGTCGAAGACCTTTCCAAAGCCACGGCGATGGGCGTGAAATCCTATTTCCGTCAAGGAATCGCCGAAGCCGAACGTACCGAGCTCTATAAGATTTATAAAGACCATATCGGCGAAATGGTCACGGGAACCGTCGAAAAAGCGGACGATCGCAGCGTCATCGTCAATATTGGCCGTGCGACCGTTGAACTCAACCGCAAGGAACTCATCGGCGACGAATATTTCAAAATCGGCGACCCCATCAAAGTTTATATCCAAGAAGTTCGTTCTGCCGATGAAGCCACTTCCCCCTATAAGAAGAAGGGGCCCCAAATCGAAGCCACCCGTTCTAGCGAAGGCTTCTTGAAGCGCTTGTTCGAAGAAGAAATCCACGAAATCTATGATGGCACCGTTGTCATCAAAGCGATTGCCCGTAAGGCGGGTGTCCGCGCCAAAGTCGCGGTATCTAGCGTCAATGACGATGTCGACGCCACCGGAGCTTGCATCGGACAAGGCGGTTCCCGCATTCAAAAGATCGTTTCTCAACTTGGCAACGGCCATTCCAAAGAAAAGATCGATATTATCGAATGGAGCGAATTCACCCCGAAATTCATCATTGAATCGGTTCGCCCGGTTATTGCCCTTGGGGTGAACGTAGACGAAGAAAACAAGGAAGCGGAAGTAATCCTTTCTAAGGAAGCGTTAGAGAATCAACTCGGCCGCTACCGCAATAACACCGCCCTTGCCTCCGCCCTTACCGGTTATAAGATTTCCTTCATGACCCAACAAGAAGCGGAAGAAAACGAAGTTTCTTATGTCTCTAGCGAAATCGCCGACGAAGAAGCCAAGCGCATCAAGGCGGAACGCGAAGCCGACGAATATCGCCGTAAATCCATCGAAGACGCCATGCGTCGCGAAGAAGAAGCAGCTGCCAAGAAAGAGGCGGAAGAAGCCGCGCGTAAAGCCGCGGAAGAAGCGGCCCGTCAAGCGGAAGAAGAAGCCAAGAAAGCAGATAAACTCGCTCGTCTTGAACCTCTTCCTGAAAATCCCATCGCTCCGAAGGCCCAAGTTAAGCCGGAAGAATTCCCGATGGAGGCCAATAACCCTGCCGCTGCCGCTCTTGCTGCCCTTAAGTCGGCCCAAGAAGCCGCCGCTACTGCTCCAGTAGTTGAAGAAAAAGCGGAAGTCGTTTCGGAAGAAAAACCGGCCACGGAAGAAGTTCCTGCTTCTAAACCCGAAGAAACCAAGGAAGTCAAGACGACGACCACGCTTTCGGACCTCGAAGCCGAACTCGAATCCGCCAAAGGACGTTCGACGGGGGCGAAAGTCAACGCGAAGACCAAACGTCCGCGCAAAATTAGCGACGACGAAGTCAAGCATGAAGCCGCTCCGAAGAGCCCTGTGGAACAGGGTATGGCGGTTTATACCGAAGAAGAACTCAAAGCTATCGAAGCTGAGGATGAAACCGCGCAGCTTTATGATGACGGCGAGGATGATGTCGATTACGACGATTACGACCAATATTACGACGACGAAGGGAAATAAATTCCCATTCTAACAGGAGGAGAAAACCTTGAAGAAAATTCCGATGCGCATGGATGCTTTGTCCCGCAAACGCTACCTGCAATCTGAATTAGCTCGCTTCGTGAAGCGGGGTGGCTTCTTGGTTTTCGACCCCGAGGGGACGATGCCAGGAAGAGGAACTTATCTTCATTTGGATGAAGAAAGCCTAGCTCTTCTTGCCCATCCCAAATTTGCATCTCGCCTTCCCTGTCCTTTTCAAGAAGGAGAACTGGAAAAGGCGATAGGAGGAATCCACCATGACGGAAATTGAAAAGGCCTACGCTTTCCTTGGCTTGTTGCGAAGGGGAGGACGTCTTGTGATCGGAACCGAATCCATCGAACATTCGTTGAAAGCGGGATATGGCCTCGTTTTGGGAGAAGAAGATTCTTCCACGGTCACGCGACTAAAAACCAAAGCCCAAAATGCCGGTTGCCTTCTTTTTGAAGGGGCAAGCAAGGAAAGCCTTGGACAAGCCGTAGGATTTGAAGTGATTTCGGCGGTGCTTATCGCCGATAGAAAGGCCACGAAAAGCTTTAATCAAAAGTGGAACGCGGCGAAAGGAGTACAGGATGAAGAAAAATAGCAATTACGGCGGAGTGAAAAAATCCGATGCGAAGAAGCAAAAGCCTCAGCGCGTCTCGAATTTTCAACCTCGCGAGCGGAAAAGAGAAGAATTCGCTAAGGTCAACGGGGGCGTGTTTGTTTATAGCAAGCCGCTTAGCGTCGGCGAACTAAGCAAAGCCATCAACGTCCCGACTCCCGCGATCATCAAATTCCTTTTCCTTCAGGGGAAGGCTGTGACGATCAACCAAGTTCTCGACGACGAAATGATCGGAACGGTATGCTTGGAATTTGGCTACGACTTCAAAAAGGAAAAAATCGTCGATGAGACGCATTTTGAAGATTTGGAAGTCAACGATGACCCCAAAGATTTGAAGGAACGCCCCGCGGTTGTGACCATCATGGGCCACGTCGACCACGGCAAGACGACGTTAATCGACGCGATTCGTTCCTCCCATATCGTCGACACCGAAGCTGGAGGCATCTCTCAGGAAATCGGTGCTTATCAAAAAGAAATCCATGGCAAGAAAATCACCTTTATCGATACTCCGGGGCACGCGGCCTTTACGGCAATGCGCGCTCGCGGGGCTTCGGTAACGGATATTGTTGTCTTGGTGGTTGCTGCCGATGATGGCGTCATGCCTCAGACGATTGAAGCCATTGACCACGCCAAAGCCGCCGGGGTTCCTATTATCGTTGCCATCAATAAAATGGATAAACCCTCCGCCAATCCGGAACGGGTCAAAGAAGAACTCATGCAGCATGATGTGATCGCCGAAGAATATGGCGGTGAGGTCATGACGGTGAATATCTCCGCGAAAAAAGGCACGGGAATCGACGATTTGCTCGATGCGATTCTATTAAAAGCTGAAATGCTGGAACTTAAAGCCAACCCCAAACGTTACGCCATCGGTGCCGTTTTGGAATCGGAACTTTCTAAAGGCGAAGGCCCCAAAGCCACCCTTTTGGTCCAAAACGGAACCTTGAATGTCGGGGATTTCGTCGTTGTCGGCGAAACCTATGGTAAAGTGCGTCGCATGACTAACGAATTCCGCCAAGTCTTAAAAACGGCGGGGCCAAGCACCCCGGTGTCGGTCATCGGACTAGCTTCCGTTCCTAGCGCTGGAGATAAATTCATGGCGTTCCCCGAAGAACGTCAGGCCAAAGACATCGCGACCAAGCGTGCTCTCGCCAAAGCCGAAAAAGAACGTGGCGGAACCGCGGCGATGACCCTAGCGGACCTCAATAACCTCGTCAACGCCGGCAAAGTTCAAGATATCAACGTTTTGATTAAAGCGGATTCCGATGGTTCGGCTCAGGCTCTAAAAACCAATTTGGAGAAAATGAGCAATGACCAAATCCACATCCATGTTTTAATGGCCAATGCCGGTGCCATTAGCGATAACGATGTCCTTCTTGCTTCCGCCTCCCATGCCTTGATTTTTGGTTTCAATGTCCGCCCCGACGCTAGAGTTCGTCAAAAGGCAGAAGAACAGCACGTGGAAATCCGCCTCCACAAGATCATTTACGAATTGCTCGATGATATGGAAGCGGCGATGAAGGGCTATGAAAAGAAAGAAGAAGTCGAACAAGTGACTGGTCAGGCCGAAATCCGCCACATCTATAAAATTGGCAAAATCGGCACCATCGGCGGTTCCTACGTGACTTCCGGTCTTCTTAAAGCCAATGAAAAAATCCGTCTTATTCGTGATGGAATCGTTGTTTATGAAGGCCAACTTGGCTCACTAAAACGTTTCAAAGACGATGCCAAAGAAGTCAAAGAAGGTTATGAATGCGGTTTGACGATCGCTGGATATAACGACATCAAAGAAGGCGACGTCGTCGAAGGATACGAAATGGTCGAAGGGAATAAGCCTCAGGAAGGGGAGAACAAATAATGGCGAACCGTCCTGGAAGAATCAAATCGATGATTTCGCGGAATATCGCGGATATCGTTCATACCGAAATCAAGAAATCCTCGATTGGCCTTGTCAGCGTCAATGACGTCAGGGTCTCCGATGACTATTCCTACGCGACCGTCTACGTGAATTTCCTTCCCAATACCTTCCCCCATCAAAAAATCGCGGAGTTGCAAAAAACGGAAGGATTCGTCCGTTCTTCTCTCGCCAAAAAGATGGATATCTACAAAGTCCCGAAGGTACGCTTCGTCCTAGATGAAACTTCTTCCTCCGCGGCGCGAATTGATGAAGCTCTTGCCAAAGAAGAAAAGGATTTGAACCAGTTGGAAGAAGAACAATCCGAATCCAAATAGTATCGAAGCCAGCAGTCCATTCTACTGGCTTTTTCTTTTGGTTTTCTCAGAATTATTTATAAGATTACGAAGAACTTCCAAGTCTTTTCCTTTTTCGATTTTGGTATAATCCTTCCATGCGTTCTTCTGGAATTTTATTAATTGATAAACCAAGTGGAGTGACCAGCCGCTACGTCGATAATCGGATCCAAAAAGCTTTTCATACTCGCCATGTAGGGCATTTAGGAACCTTAGACCCCTTTGCCACGGGATTGCTTCTTGTCGCGGTAGGCTCCGCGACCAAATGCCTTCCTTATTTACAAGATGAAAGCAAAACGTATTTGGCTTCTTTATTGCTCGGCAACGCGACTTCAACGGGAGACCCCGAAGGAGAAGTGATCCAAACGCTTCCTGTTCCTCCGACTACGGATGCTAAAATCTTGGAAACTTTTAAGTCTTTTTTGGGCGATTCTTTCCAAATTCCCCCGATGACCAGTGCGATTAAGGTTAAGGGAGAGGCTCTTTATAAAGCGGCTAGACGCGGAGAAGAAATAGAAAGAAACCCTCGTCCGATTCATATTGATACCCTCCGGATGTTAGTAAGACTAGGGAGAAAAATCGATTTTACCTGCACGGTGTCCAAAGGGACTTATATTCGGGTATTAGGAGAAGATATCGCCAAAAAACTAGGAACGGTGGGCCATTTGACTTCCCTTCGTCGTCTTGCCATCGGATCGGTGGATTTAGAAAAAGCGATCCCGTTAGAAGAAGCCAGTTCGAAGGATTTGCTTAATCCCTTGGATTTTTTAAGGCATTATCCGGTAATCGAAGTTTCGCTAGACCAAGAAAAAAAGATTCGAAATGGGGTTAGCTTATCTTTGGAAGAAAATAGTCCCCGCGTGGTTTTTTCCTTGGAAAACGAAGCGTTAGCCATATATGAAAGAAGAGAAGATGGACTTTACCATTGCCTTCGGGGGCTATTTTAATGGAAATTCATCGTTTTCGTCTCGGCTTTTTGCCGGAACCAATCTCAGGACTAACCTTGGCATTAGGGAATTTTGACGGCATGCATCGCGGCCATCAACGCCTTCTTTTGGATACGTCTTTCCTTGCTAAAAATGAATCGGGAGTCTTGCTTTTTGATCCTCCTAGTCCTTTTAAAGGGTGCAATGTTTTAACTTCTTTGGAGCAAAAAATCGCGATCTGCCGGAAATTACGTTTGGACCATGTTTTTGTTCTAGAAAGCGAAGAAGCGTTTTGGAATCTCTCTCCCCAAGAATTTTGCGACCAAATCCTTAAAAAACTGGGCGCGAGTCTGCTTTGCTGCGGGGAGGATTTCCGTTTTGGGAAAAAGGCGGAAGGGAAAGTCGACGACTTAAAGAAAGATTTTGACGTTCACCTTACTCCGTTTTTAGAGTCTAACGGAATGAAAATCTCCTCCTCCCTTATTCGCGAAGCCATTCGAAACGGGGAAATGGAAATAGCCCAGGACTGGCTAGGGAGACCTTATGAAATGGTTGGGAAAGTTGCCCACGGGTTCCGCAACGGCCATTTGCTTGGCTTTCCTACCTTGAATTTAAAGTCTTCCATCTCTTATTGTCTGCCACGATTTGGGGTTTACTGCGGACTTGCTTATGTTGATGGGGTTCCCCACCAAGCCGTCATTAATGTTGGAGTTCATCCTACCGTTGACCAAATCGAAGAACCTAGCATTGAAGCCCATTTGCTTGATTTTGAAGAGGAAGCTTACGATAAAACCCTCTATTTGGATTTTCGGCATTTTGAGCGGTGCGAAAAGAAATTCGCTTCTCTTGAAGAGCTATCCAAGCAGTTACAGTTAGATAAAGCTTGGGCCAAAGAACAATTATCCAATGAATGAAAAAAACAGGAATAATCCTGCTTTTTTTAGTTATCGGAACCACCGAGCTCCAAATTGAGTTCGTCGTTTTCCGCCATCGCCTTTTTCTTGGCGTCGAACTTTTTACGGTCCGGGGTGAAGAGAATGCGTTTTCTCATACGATAGGCAGAAGGAGTGACTTCGACAAGCTCATCGCTATTGATGTAATCGAGGCACGCTTCCAAAGTCATCTTGCGTGGCGATTTCAAAACGACGGTTTGATCTTTGTTGGAAGAACGGACGTTCGTTTGCGGTTTCATCGCCGTGACGTTAACGGCCAAATCGACGGGGTAACGATGCTCTCCAACAATCATCCCTTCGTAGCAAACTGTCCCTGGGGTGATGAACATGGTGCCGTGATCTTCGACTTTTTCGATCGAATAAGGGGTGGCAGGTCCGTTATCCACGGAGACGAGGACGCCGATTTGACGTTCTCCAACGACCTTGTTGTAAACGGGGCGATATTCCTTAAAGGTATGATTGATAATGCCATATCCCTTGGTAAGCGTGAGGAAGTTGTTGACGAATCCAAGCAATCCACGGGAAGGAATCACGTAATTAAGACGGGTTTGGTTGTTGGCCTCTTCCATATCAATCATCGTGGCTCCGCGTTTTCCAAGCGTTTCCATGATGTCGCCGACATATTCGCTGGGGACATCGATTTGAAGGTCTTCGTAAGGTTCGCATTTCTTGCCGTCGATTTCTTTGATGATGACGTGGGGTTTGGAAACTTCGAGTTCGTATCCTTCCCGACGCATCGTTTCAATTAAAACGCCGAGGTGAAGTTCGCCACGTCCAGAAACCGTCCAAGATTCCGTGTTGGGAATGCGACGGTAACGCAAGGAGACGTCGCGTTGGACTTCGGAGAATAGGCGATCTTCGATGACGCGCGCGGTGACAAATTTGCCGTCCTGCCCACGAAGCGGGGAAGAATTGGTGCCGAATTCCATTTGAAGAGTTGGCTCATCCACGCGGAGTTTGGGCAAGGGGTTTGGCTTGCCTTGGGCGCAGAAAGTTTCTCCAACCATCATGTCGTCATCTCCGGCAATCGCGCAGATGTCGCCACATTCCACGGAATCGACTTCGACGCGACGGAGGCCTTGGAAGGTGTAAAGCTTCATGATTTTGAAGTCCTTGGTCGAACCATCCAATTTGCAGCTAGTGACCGTATCCCCCACATGGGCTTGTCCGCCACGGATGGTGCCAATTCCAATGCGGCCGACGAATTCGTTGTAGTCAAGAAGTGCCGGCTGGAACTGGAATGGAGCGGTGGGGTCGCATTTTGGCTCGGGGATTTCTTTTAAAATGGTATCAAAAACCGGATCCATGCCCTCTTTTTGGGTAGAAGGATCGGGGTCGTAACTCGAAGTGCTGTTAAGGGCGCTGGTGTAAACAACGGGGAAATCGAGTAAATCGTCGGGAGCACCAAGCTGAATGAAGAGGTCCAAGACTTCGTCAACAGCTTTTTGAGGATCCGCATTGGGGCGGTCGACTTTGTTGACCACGACAATCGGTTTGATGTGGTTGGCCAATGCATTCTTCAAAACAAAGCGCGTTTGCGGCATGGTGCCTTCGAAAGCATCGACGAGTAACAAGCATCCATCCACCATGTGCATGATGCGTTCCACTTCCCCGCCGAAGTCTGCGTGCCCCGGAGTATCGACGATATTGATTTTGGTGTCGTGATAGATGACGGAAGTGGTCTTGGAAAGAATCGTGATGCCTCTTTCCCTTTCTTGGGGGTTGGAGTCCATCATGCGGTCTTGGACCGCTTCGTTGGTGCGAAAAGTCCCGCTTTTGGTGAGAAGGGCATTGACCAATGTGGTCTTGCCGTGGTCGACGTGAGCGATGATTGCGATATTTCTCATTTTCATAAAACGGGCCTCCTTATTAAAGCCGACGGGAATTTTAGTTCTTTTACGCATGGGCGCGCAAGGGACAAATCTTTATCCCACGTAAAAATCCCGTGGAAACGTAGGACGGAATATACATTGTGTAGTTTTTTCGTAGAAAACAATAGGGCACCATTATTGAAATATTGAACAGTAACCCTATAATTGCAATATGAATTATCTGAAGAGGATTTTCTCCAGTTGGTTTCCTGTACGCAAGGAATACCTGGTAAAGCGGATTGTGGACCACCCTATTTTATTCGGTACCCTCTCTCTTGTCCTTGTGCTTCTTGAAGTTGTTTTTATCGTTTCGGGGTTAATGCGATTTGATTTTTCGAGGCAGATTTTCATCTTTTATATTGCAGCCTATCTTGCGTTGCTGTCCGTTTCTCTTTTTGCGTCGGTGTTTTTGTTTTGCATTGCCAAAAATGCGCGCAAATACATGAAAACGCTCGTTGTTCTTTCCTATGTCTACGCTTTTGCTTTGGCGACTTTTGGCTATTGCATCACCTTGCTAGATTATTCCCGTGGGACGATTAATTTTGTGACCTTCGCGAATTTGTTCATGATTATCCCTGTGTTCTGCACTTTGGATCCCGTTACGTATGAGGGGATGCTTTTTTGCTATACCATCGCGCTTTCCCTTACTTGTGCCTACCAATTCGAGCGCGACTTCCCGACGGGTTTAATTTTGAATTTGATTTCCTTTGGCGTATCCGCTACTTTGGTGGAATTCACGGTTTATAGCGATCGCGTCTATTTTTGCAACGCAGAATATCGCCTGACCAAATTATCTCGTATCGACAAATTGACCGGGCTAATGAATCACGGAACCTTGGTTGCGGATTTAGCCCGCGCTGCAAGCAAAGGCGGTACCTATCTTTATTTAATGGGTGACGTGGATTCTTTTAAAAAGATTAACGATGAATTCGGCCACAAGAAAGGCGATGACGTTCTTTCGAAAATCGGCGATATCATGTTGGAAATGTTCCCTGGGTCTAGCTACCGCTATGGCGGAGATGAAATGTCGGTGATCGCTTCCCAAATTTCCTTGGAAGAAGCGGAGGAAAAATGCCGTATCATCAATTCAAGATTAGCGGAGGAATTCGGAGATTTTGTTCGCATGACCTTCGGTTTATACCTGGGGGAACCTGATCCGGAAAGTCGTCCAGACGAACCGTTGCAGTTCGCTGATCGCGCCCTTTATTCGGCAAAACGCGAGAAAAAAGAAATCGCGATTTATAATTTATTAATGCAAGAAGAAAATAAAGATTGAAAAAAGGATCCCAATTTGGTATTTTTTTCGGGCAGCCTTTCAAGGTGGTGACCTTTCTCCAGATCCCACTTCGAAACGGCCAAGTTCAAAGAAAGGAGAAAAACAACATGGCATTATCCAAGGAACAATCCTCCGCGATCATCAAGAATTTCGGAAAGAACGAAAAGGACACCGGCTCTGCTGAAGTCCAAATCGCCCTCTTGACCCAACGCATCAAGGATTTGACGCTCCACCTCAAGAGCAATCCGCAGGATGCGGGCGCAAGACGCTCCCTCCTCATTCTCGTCGGCAAGCGTCACAGCCTCCTCGATTACCTCCGCAACACCGATACGGATCGTTACGCGGCTCTCATCGAGAAGCTCGGACTTCGAAAATAAGTCAAAAAATGGGCCTCCCCTTCAACGGGGAGGTTTTTTCATACTCTTTTTGTAGTGAACACCACCTTAAAGGTGGTATCATCATAGCGTTTTGAAAGAAAAGGAATTTAGGAACTTAGAAATGAAACAAGTCTTTGAAACCGAATTCGCCGGACGCCATGTCAGCGTTGAAACCGGTGAAATCGCCAAACAGGCCGACGGTTCTGTTCTGGTTCGCTATGGCGACACCGTGGTTTTGGCCACCGCTTGCTGTGCCGACGAACCCAAAGAGGGAGATTTCTTCCCCCTTACCGTCAATTACGAAGAAAAAGCTTATGCTGCGGGCAAAATCCCAGGAAGCTTCAATCGTCGTGAAGGACGCCCTGGCGAACACGCCACCTTGTCCGCACGTTTGATTGATCGCCCCATCCGCCCGTTATTCGCGGAAGGATTCCGTAATGAAGTCCAAATCGTCGCTACCGTGATGTCGGTGGATCCCAACAATACCCCGGAAATGACGGGGCTTCTCGGCGCCTCCCTTGCCCTTTGCATCTCGGACATTCCCTTTGATGGACCAGTTGCTGGAGTTTATGTTGGCCGCGTGAATGGCGAACTCGTCATTAACCCCACGGAAGAACAACGTCACCTTTCGGATATTGACCTCGCCGTCGCTGGTACGGAAGAAGCGATTATGATGGTTGAAGCCGGCGCAGGACAAGTCCCCGAAGAAGAAATGCTCGACGCCATCATGTTTGGCTTCGACGCCATCAAAGAGCTTTGCCGTTTCCAAAAGGAAATCATTGCTAAAATCGGCAAACCGAAGCGCGAAATCGCCCTTTATGCTCCTGACCCCGCCATCAAAGCGGACATCGAATCCCGCATCGGCGAGAAGATGAAGAAAGCCATTTCCATCTTTGATAAGCTGGAACGCCAAGATGCAATCGATGCTTTAAAGAAGGAAATTTTGGAAGATTACGACCACCGTGAATACGAAGATGAGCACGACCACAAGATGAGCATGCTCATGGTCAACGACATCCTCGAAGGAATGGTCGCCGCGGAAGTTCGTCGCTTAATCATTGAAGAAAAAGTTCGTCCCGATGGACGTAAAGTCGACGAAATCCGTCCTTTGGACTGCCAAATTGATTTGCTGCCCCGCGCCCATGGTTCCGCCATGTTCACCCGTGGACAAACCCAAGTCATCGGCACCACGACCCTTGGCCCTCTAGCCGACAAGCAGCTCATCGATGATTTGACTCCCGAAACGGAACGCCGCTTCATGCACCACTACAATTTCCCGCCTTTCTCGGTTGGCGAAATTGGCCGCATGGGCACTCCGGGACGCCGTGAAATTGGACACGGAAAACTTGGCGAACGCGCCCTTGGCTGGGTGATGCCGAGCGAAGAAGAATTCCCATATACGGTTCGTTGCGTTGCCGATGTCGTCGAATCGAATGGTTCCTCCTCCCAGGCTTCGATTTGCGCGAACTGCATGTCGCTGATGGCGGCTGGCGTCCCCATCAAGGGAATCGTCTCCGGCATCGCGATGGGTCTTATCACCAATGATCCATCTCGTTCCCCGGATTCGGAAACCAATCACTACACCATTTTGACCGATATCCAAGGTTTGGAAGACCATTTCGGTGATATGGACTTCAAGTGCGCTGGTACCGAAAAAGGCATCACCGCTCTTCAAATGGATATCAAAATCCATGGCGTTACCCGCGAAGTCTTAAGCGAAGCCCTCGCCCAAGCGAACAAAGCTCGCGCGGAAATCCGCGAAAAGATTGCTTCTGTCATCCCCGAACCCCGCAAGGAAGTTTCCAAGTGGGCTCCGAAGATGGTGAGCTTCAAGATTGCCACCGACAAGATCCGCGATGTGATCGGCAAAGGCGGCGAAACGATCCAAGGCATGGTTCGCGAATGCGACGGTGCTGACATCAACGTCGAAGAAGACGGAACTATCACGATTTATCACTCCAACCAAGAAATGATCGACAAGGCCCGCAAGATGATCGAAGATATCACTCGCGAAGCTAAAGTCGGCGAAATCTTCGATGGCACGGTCACTCGCGTGGAAGATTATGGCGCCTTCGTCAATCTCTTTGGGGATACGGATGGCCTCTGCCATGTTTCTCGCTTAAAGTGGGACTATGTCGATAACGCGAATTCCATCGTCCATGTTGGCGACAAACTCAAAGTCGTTGTCATCGGGCTCGATGAAAAAGGCAAAGTCAAAGTCAGCCACCGCGAATTCGAAGAAAAGCCGGAAGGGTATGTTGAACGCCCGGAAGGCGATAAAGGACCCCGCGGACCCCGTGGGAATTCCCCTCGCCCCCATGGCAATGGCTCCTTACGTCCCCGTCAAGGAGGCGGACACGGCGGAGATCGCCGCGGACCTAAGCCGGGTTCCGACCGCTAAAAAGTAAGGAAAAAATCGGAGGATTGTTCCTCCGATTTTTCTTAGGCTCTGTAACTTCTATGGTGGTTTAAGGTGGTTTTGCGAAAAGCAACCGACCAAAACTATAACCGTAAGGTGGTTGAGCGAACAGGGCATCCAAACGGGTGCCCTTTTTATCTTCTCGCGTTCCACCTCATGAGCAAAAATCGTTTCCTGAATCTCTCGAAATTACGATACCCGTACGCGGCATCTATCATGGTTTGGGCAACGTCGTTCCCAGCTTCCATCTTCGCGTTGCTCAGCACGACCCCGAACTCGTTCTTCGCCAGCCCCCTGGCGATCTCCACCTCCCATTTCCTGTACGTCGCCGCGACTTTGGACAGCACGTCGCATCCGCAGTTTTCCAGCTTCCTGGCGACGAATCTGACGTTGTCCGGGCATTTGACGAACGTGTCCTCAACCCTCATGTACCTGTACAGGTCCTGAAGGCAGTCATAGGCGTTGGCCAAGTCGCTGTCGAGGGAAAGGCAATACCTAATCAATTCGTCGTAATGCCATGTCTCGCCGTCAGATTTCCTCGTGTAATATTTGTCCGGCATGTCGCCCCGCCTCATCAGGAAAAGCCTCCATTTTGACTTCATGAAGTTGTAGGCTAGGGTGTCTTTGTCGTTCCGAGACATTGCAGCGACCCTGATTCTGTTGACCGCCTCCGTGAGCTGCTTGACGACGTGGAACCGATCCGCGACGACCCTGGCGTTCGGCAGCCACCTCCTCGCCAAATGCGCGTATTCGTCGTACATGTCGGTGACCAAAACCTTGACCTTGGCCCTTTCCTTTTCGTCGATTCGGCCGAAATATTCGTCCAAAAACGCCTTTTGCCTCGAGCGTATGACGTCAACGGTTTCCGATTTGTCGAAATCGATGAGGTGGCAGCAGTATTTGGAATAGGGGGTGCTGAACCTGAACTCGTCGATGAGGAGTATTTTGGGGAGCGGCTTCCTGTCGACCTTCGGATAGGCCTCGTCAAAAACGCGGATGACCTGTGTGCGCGAAATGCCGTGGGCGGCGGCGACCCGCTCGAAGGTGTCGCCCTTGTTCGATTCGGCGATCATGGCGGCGCGCTCCAAGTGCGTCAGCGATCTTCCGGCCATTGCCCCTTTAAGTGACAAAGTGAATGTCTTTTTGCATTCGTTGCACGAATACCTGATCCTGTGGCAGACGAGGATTTCGGTTTTCAGGATATCCGAGCGGAGCCTGATTTCGGCGGTGTATCGGTTGTGGATGACGCAGGCGGATGACCCGCATCTCGGGCATTTCGGCGATTTCCTGGCCTCCCATGCCTCATAGACGAACCCATCGTCCGATTCGATGGGCCCCTCGGTGCGATCAAAATCCCCGGGTTTCATCCCAAAGGAAAGCAAAAATGCGTTAGAATCCATACGGTCTCCTTTCTCTGTGGTTCTTAAGCAAACCAAGTGTAGCAAAGGAGGCCTTTTCCTTTAACGAAAACTGCCAAAAACTATAACAATCGAGGTGGTTGGTTAAAAATCTCAACCACCATAGAAGTTACAGAGCCTTTTCTTATTCTCCTAAGGCTTTGGCGAGAGTTTTTAAGGAAGCGTCGCGATAAAGTTCTAATGCGTCGTCGATACAAGAGATGCGATGATTTTTGAGAAGGAAATGCAAACGATTAATGAGATGATCGGAGAAATTTTCTTCGCGAAGATAGTCTTTGTCCTCGGATCCTTGGATTTCTTCTTCTAAAAGAGCGTTGAGGTGCCTTCTAAAATAAACCAGCATATCCTCTTCAATCCAATAGGCGTAGGTGATGCCTTCTTTTTCTCTTTTTTTGAAGGAAAGATAAAGAGGTAAACCATCCTCGCAGTCATGCCATAAGTCCACATAACAGAAGTCACAGTTAAATTCTTTTTCGGAAGCAACTTCCAGAGCGTTCCCTTGAATGAGCTTAATTTTTTCTGGATAAGGGAATAAAGGAAGGAGATATTGGGAGAATAAAGCGAGAACTTTTTCACTTCGTTCGACTATTCGAATCGAAGTAACCTCCTTTTTTAAGCTGATGGAATAGGCAAAATAACCTAGTCCGCATCCCATAACAACCACATCCCCCTTTGCTTTTTGAATATCCTCTTTCATCGTTTCGATTTCATGGGGAACTAAACTCATCCATACCCGTCCATTTTCTTCTAATGCGTACGTGGGAAATGGCTCGGTGAAATAGCCTAGCGGAGTGGTGTCTTTGAAGTTAGACTCAGGGTCTACGCGCTTAGAAGCATAGCAAAAGGGAACGTAGGGATTCAGGGTTCTAACTTTTAAACAAAATGATCCTAACCGCTTTTTCTCTAAGGCGGATAAGGCCTTTTGGTAGGGGTCATTTCGATAGGGTTCGGGAGGAAGCTCCTCCAATTCGCCTAAATGAAATTCTTCCTCCACAAGATGAAACTCTTCCCGTTCCTGCAAGGACAAAGAGGAAATAATCTCTTGTTTCAGAAGCAAAGAATAGGACTTTTTCGTTTCTAAAGCTTTCTTCCCAATTCGCCGGGCATCTTTTGGAGACAAGGGCAGAAAAACCGCGTTAATGATTTGGTCATTGAGCTCCCCTAATTCTACGGTGTTTATAAGGGGGAATAGGGATTTGGATGGACAAAGAATCTTCATGTGTTTCATTTTAATAAATTCCGCATAAAATCCGAACAATTACTTGCTTAAGCGTGGCATTTTATCCCCTTTCGCCTATAATTAACTCTATGAGTTATGACATTGTTGTTGTAGGCGGCGGTGTTATCGGCGCGTTTGTTGCCCGTTATCTATCCCGCTACCAAGCCACGACGTTGGTTTTGGAAAAAGAAAATGACGTTGGCGACGTCACTTCGATGGCGAATTCCGCTATCGTTCATTCTGGGGATGACCCTAAACCTGGAACGCTAAAAGCTCGTTTCAACGTAGCAGGGAATCGCATGTTCGATGAGATTTCTTCCGATTTGGATGTGGAATTTAACCGCTGTGGTTCGCTGAATGTGGCGATTTACGAGGAACAACTCGAAGCCCTTCGAAAACTTCAACAGAATGCGGAAGCCAATGGGGTTTTGACCCAAATGCTCAGCGCCGAAGAAGTGAAAAAAATTGAGCCAAACATCAATCCGGAAGTAAAGGGCGCTTTGCTTGCTCCCACCGCGGGAATCGTGAATCCGTTCACGCTTACCTCCCATGCGATGGAAAATGCCTGCGATAACGGAGTAGTGCTACATTTGGATGAAGCGGTTACTGCCATCGTGAAACTAGATTCTGGCTTTCGCGTCAAGACGACGAAAGGAGAATATGTTTGCCGCGTAGTCGTTAACTGCGCTGGACTTCATAGCGATGATATTGCCGCCATGGTGGAGCCTATCGATTGGTCGATTCACCCCCGCAAAGGCGAATATTATGTTTTGGACCATTATGCTCCGGGACTAGTGAATCACGTTTTGTTCCCTCTCCCGACTGCAAAAGGAAAAGGCGTATTGGTGACGATGACTTCTAGCGGAGACTATTTAGTGGGCCCCTCCAGCGAATTCGTCGATGATGACGAAGATTTCTCGACGGATGTGCTGACCTTGTCGGAAGTGAAAAAAGCGGCGACGTCCCTTGTTCCTTCCATTCCTTTCCGCGAACAAATCCGCGTCTTTGCTGGATTGCGTGCCACCCCCTCCAATGGCGATTTCATTATTGGCCCCTCGAAAACTTGCCCTGGCTTCTTTAATGTAGCCGGCATGGAATCCCCGGGTCTTGCCAGTAGCCCTGCGGTGGGACAATATGTGGCCGATGAGCTTGTTGTCCCTTTCTTGGGCTTAAAAACCAAGAAAAATTGGAATCCAAAGATCCGCCCCTATGTTCATATCGCTTCTTTGCCGCTAGAAGAACAAAATCGCCTTATCCAAGAACGCCCCGAATATGGCAATATCGTTTGCAATTGCGAAAAGGTTAGCCTTGGGGAGATTGAAGATGTGGTTAGCCGCAGCGTCCCCTGCAAGACGATTAAAGCGGTTAAAAAGCGCACTCGCGCGGGATTTGGCAAATGCCAAGGTGAATTCTGCCAACCCAAAGTTTTGCTGTTCTTGAGCAAGAAATTGGGCTTATCGCCTTTAGAAGTTCTCTACGACAAAAATGGATCCGAAATCCTAGAAAAGGAGTCCAAATAAGATGGAATACCACGATTTAGTCATTATTGGTGGCGGATCCGCGGGAATGGCTGCGGCCGTCAGTGCCTACGACAAAGGAATTCGCGATATTTTGATTTTGGAACGGAATGAGATGCTAGGGGGAATCCTCAACCAATGCATTCATAACGGCTTTGGTCTTCATGAATTTAAAGAAGAATTGACGGGGCCAGAATTTTTGACGCGATTTGTTAAACAAGTCGAAGAAAGAAAGATTCCTTATTGGCTCGACGCTAACGTAACCCATATTAGCAAAAAGAAGGTTTTAACCGTTCTTTGCCCTAAAGGAGCGAAAGAAATCCAAGCAAAAGCCATCATCATGGCGGCGGGCTGCTACGAAAGGAACGCTGGAGCTATCGGCATTCCTGGAGATCGTCCTGCCGGAGTTATCACGGCGGGCCAGGCTCAGCTCTATTTAAACGAATACGGCTATTTGGTCGGCAAGAAGGTTTTCATCCTTGGGTCGGGCGATATTGGCCTTATTATGGCTCGACGGATGACGTTAGAAGGAGCAAAAGTCCTTGGTGTTGCTGAAATCATGCCCTATTCGAATGGGCTGAACCGTAATATTCAGCAATGCCTTAAAGACTACGATATCCCTTTGTATCTCTCCCATACGGTTTCAAAGGTCATCGGCAAATCCAAGTTAGAAGCCATTGAAATCAGCGAAGTGGATTCCCGTATGAATGTTATTCCAGGAACCGCTAAGCGTTTCCAAGTGGATACGTTGCTTTTATCCATTGGTCTTATCCCAAATAACGATTTGTTGAATCACCTTGGAATTCCTGTTTCTAGAAGCCGTGGAAGCGAAGTCAATGAATACATGGAAACGGCCCAAGAGGGAATCTTCTCTTGCGGAAACGTTTTGCATGTACACGATCTTGTGGACTATGTGGTGGCAGAAGGAAAGACCGCAGGAGAAGGAGCGGCTCTTTATCTTCAAGGGAAATTGCCAAAACGGGAGAAGGAAATTCGTACGATCGCTGGCAATGGAATCGGCTACGTTGTCCCCTCCACGATTTGCCTAGAAGATTGCGGAGATTCCCTTGAATTTAAGTTCCGTGTTCGTCGCCCAGAGAAAAACGTATACATTCAATACGAAATGAACGGAGAAGTGCTTAAAAAATTCTTTAAACAATCGATAATACCTTCGGAAATGGAAATTCAAAGACTTCCTAAGAATCTACTAAAAAATAACCAAGGTTCTATCACTATCTCCCTAATCGCCAAAGAGGAGGCTTCCTTATGATCCATGAATTAACTTGCATTGTTTGTCCTCGTGGCTGCCACCTTAAAGTGGATGATTCCACCTTGGAAGTCACCGGCAATTCTTGCCCCCGAGGCGCGGCCTATGGAAAACAAGAAGTCGTTGACCCGCGCAGAACCTTGACTTCGACGGTTTGTTGCAATTCTAAGCTTCTTCGCGTTTGCCCTGTTAAAACCAATTCCGATATTCGCAAAGACAAAATATTTGACGTCATGAAAGTTGTCAATGAAACGACGGTATCGGTTCCAGTTCAGATGGGACAGGTTCTTGTAAAAAACATCGCGGATTCTGGTGCGGATTTAATTGCAACAAGAGAAATCTTAAATTGATATAGGGTTTCCGTTTGGAAAATGAGGGCAATCATTGTTAGCGACATACATGGACGTTTGAATGTAGTTCGAAAACTAGATTCCCTTTTTTCGTCTTTTCACCCCGACAAAATCGTTTTGCTGGGGGATTTGTTTTACAACGGGCCTCGAAATGGAGTGCCTGAGGATTACGACCCTCTTGCCTGCGCCCAGATTCTAAATAAATGGTCGCGCATTATCCTCTCGGTACGGGGGAATTGCGATTCCCGTGCGGATCAAAGCCTGGTCCATTTTGATTTAACTTCCGATTCGAATGTGGTTTATCTGAATGGGTTCCGATGCGATTTGATTCACGGGGATTTGCTAACCAGCGAGCTTCTAAGCGTTCAACGTGGCGACATCCTTCTATTCGGACACACTCATGTGTACATGCTTAAGAAGATGGATGGGGTTGTTTACGTAAACCCGGGGTCTCCTTCATTTCCTAAGAATGGAAATCCTCCGACCTATGCGGTGATGGAGGGGCTTCACCTAGAAATCCGTAGACTAGATGGGGACCAAACAATGGCATCGCTGGACTTGGTATGAAAGCCCTTTTATGTTGTTTGGTTTTCTTTCTTTCCTGTAACTGCGTATAATGAACGCGTTTTAGAGAACAATATTTGATGAAATTAGAGGCTATTTTATGAGCGAAAAAATCAAAATCTTCGCCTTAGGCGGTTTGGATGAAGAGGGCAAATGCCTGAATTGCGTCCAAATCAATAATGATATTTTTGTGGTCGATTGCGGCGCTTTGCCCCCGGATAAAACGATGCCCGGTGTGGACTATTTGATCCCCAATCACGATTTTTTGACCGAGCATAAGGACCAGGTAAAGGCCTATATTCTTCTCCATGGCCATGATGACGCGATCGGTGCTATGCCTTTTGTCTATGAATCGGCCCCCGCGCCGGTTTATGGGTCTTCCCTTACCTTAAAAATGTTAGGAATTTTTACCCAGCACGTAAAAAAGGACCCGAAGATGTACGAATTCCACCCGGTTCCTCCCACGGGGCAAATCAAAATTTGCGGAAGGGTCTTCCATTTCTTCCACACGGCGCACAACGTTGCAGATAGCAGTGGACTTGCGATAGAAACCGAATACGGCAACATCGTATTTACCGGTGATTTTGTCATTGAAAATAGCGCGGATCCCTCTTATTTAAATGATATGAACGCCATTGCTAAAATCGCGGAAAAGCCGACTTTAGCCTTGTTTCCCGAATCCTTATATGCCTCTCGTCCTGGTTATACGGCCCCGTTATATAAGTTAACTCCTCATATTGAAGATTACTTTAAAACGGCAGAAGGGCGCATTTTCATTTCCCTAAAAGCCCAAGACCAATTCAACATTGACGAAATCATCCGTTTGGCTATCCATTACCATAAAAAGATCGTTTGCTATGATTCCACGGCTTTGGATACCATGACGGAAATGGCTTCCTGTGGGCAACTTTTGATTCCGAAGGACAATTATGCTTCTTTGGATGATATTCTTCGCGTCCGCGACCAGGATTTGATCGTGCTTATGTTGGGGTATGGGTCGAAGTTATTCCGTAAAATCGCCCTTTTGGCATCGCAACAGAATGAAGACCGTCGTATTAAACTCAAAGAAACGGATACGTTTATCGTGGCGAACCCGAGCGATGACAACACCGAAATTGAATACGTGGATGCCGCCGATGAGCTTTATCGTTGCGGCTGCCATGTCTTCATTGTGCCGAAGAAAACCTTCCTTCGCATGCACGCTAGCGAAGAAGATTTGAAGATGATGGCTTCGATTTTGAAGCCGAAGTTCTATATTCCGATCAAAGGCTTATTCAAGGATCTTCTCGCCAATGCCATGCTTGCCTTATCGATGGGCATTAATTTGAATCACAGCAACGTCTTTGTTCTTGAAAACGGGCTTTCGGTCCTTATCGATGATAAAGGCGGGCGTTTGTTTGACGAACACATTCCGCATGGAGACGTCATTATTGATGGAGCGGGAGTTGGAGATGTCTCGCAAGAAGTGCTCGATGATCGTCAAAAATTGGCGGATGGTGTTGTGATTGTTGCCGCGACCATTTCGCGAAAACAGGCGGAAGTTGTGGCGGGACCCGATATCCAGATGCGCGGATTTGTTTATGGCAAGGACCAAGATATGGTCATTCGCGACGTTACCAAGGTCTTCCAACAGACCATGGACGAATTCTTGGTCAACCCCAATTACAATTTTGAGGAGATTCAACAAAACGTCTACGAGCGTTGCTTACGTACCGTTCGTCGCACCACGGGCAAAGAGCCCATGGTCCTTCCCCTCATGATTGAAGTGGATTAAGGAACAAAAAGTAAGGTTAAATTGCCCGGGGGTTCTAGTCACTTCCGGGTTTTCTTTCTATAATGAAAGATGATGGAAAAAATGCCGAAGCAAAAAAGAACTTTCTCTGCCGATGCCACCACTTCGATGGGTGGGTTTTCGCTCTTACTTTTTGGTTTATTGATTGGGCTAAGCCCGTTTACTCATTTGAAATTTATCGCCTACTGCGTGGACTGGGCCTTTGGCTATATCGGTCTATATAGTCTTTCGCTTTTGCTCGTTTGGGTGGGATTCAAACGCCTTTTTCACAAGAAAATTAAGGCGAAGCCCACTCCCTTTTTCGTTACCGGTTTGATTCTTCTTTTTGCTTTTGCCGTTTTGCTAGGCAGCTTTGTTGGCAATTACGGAACAAAATTCGAATTCGCCCAATATTCCGACGCCATGCAAAAAGGCATGCTTTATGTAAAACAAGGCGGGCAATTCGGAAAATTAGGGTACGATCCGACCCTTTGCGGCGGCGCGCTTGGATTTTTGCTCACGGGGCTATTTGTATCCGTGGGCAATTGGCTTGCCATTTTGCTTTTGGTCTTTCTATCCCTCTTTGTTTCATTATTCCTTTTCTGGCCTTGCTGGGAAAAATTAGGAAAGAAAATTTCCTCTTCCATTGCCATTGCTAAGGCTCGACGGTCTGAAAAGAAGGAAAAGCAAAATATTGCTCCGTCCGAACCTTCGGACTCCTTTAACTGGAACCAAAGTGATGAAGAGCCTATTTTAGCGGCGGAAAAACCGATTTGGAATGGGCCTGAACCTCAAAATAGCGAGCCTCTCGCCCCAGCAGAAGAACACTCTTTGGAATGCCCAACTCGTCCCACCTTTGTTCGTGCTTCTAGCGCCCCGATTACAGAAACGAGAAGAGAACATCTCGAGGCAATGAAAGCCCAACAATTCACCGAACCTTCCCCTCAAGTCGAAAGCACGCCCTTTTCTTTTGCCTCGACTAGCGGCGGAGAACTTCGCCGGGCTTTGTTCCCAGGAACCTCTCCTTCGCCTAGCCAAACCCCCTCTAGTGTTTCGTCTAGCCCTGTTATTGCCCCCGCCCCGGCTCCTTCCCCTGTTATCTCTACGTCTCCTATTGTTCCTCATTCCGTTCAAGAAGAGGCGATAGAAGAGGATTCGTTTGTTCCTTCCTTCCAACAAGAAAGAATTGTTGAACCCGAGATTATCCAAGAAAAAGAAGTCACGGACATCGCGCCTACTCCGATTCAAAAACCCGCTCCTGCCAAACGACGCGTTGCCGCTGAGCCGGCCCCTACCCCGATTCAAGTCCAAACGACGGTAGAAGAAGTTCCCGCCCCGTCTCCTGTAGTGACTTTTTCTTCGCCTGCTCCCACTCAAAATGCCTCGAATCCCGATATTCCAGACGCCGCGCCGCTTCCCCCTTATGAGATGCCGGGTCTAGATTTGATTAATCCGCCCACAGCAGAAGACACATCGCTAGTTGAAAAAGTCAACCAAGAATGCCAAGACAAAATTCAAAAGATCAATCAACTATTCATGGATATGGGCGTAGGCGCCAGCGTTGCCGGTTTTACTGTTGGGCCTTCCATTACCATGTACGAACTAAACCCGGAACATAATGTTTCCATTAGCTCGATCAATAAGGTGATTCCTGATTTGGAAGTCCGCCTTGGTGGGGTCTGCGTTCGCTTCTCGGAACGAGTTCTTGGCACGACCCACTGCGCCATTGAAGTTCCTAACGACACCAAGCGCAGCGTCCTTTTCTATGAGGTCTATACGAAATTATCCCGGAAAGCCCCGCTTCAAATTCCTTTCGGCGTGGACATTCGTGGCGAAGTCATTCAAGGGGATTTAGCCGAATTCCCCCATATGCTGGTCGCGGGTACAACGGGTTCCGGCAAATCCATTTTTATGCACGGGGTTCTTTGCTCTTTGATCATGCATAACCGCCCGGAAGAATTGAAATTGCTCCTCATCGACCCGAAGCGCGTCGAAATGAGCAAATATCGCAATATTCCCCATTTGCTTTGCCCGATTGTCAAAGAACCGCGGGAAGCCTTGGTGGCTTTGAAGAAACTAGTCGATGAAATGGAAAGGCGCTATCGAATTTTAGAAGAATGCGATGTGCGCGATATCACTTCGTTCAATAACGATTATGCCCCCGAGAACCACAAGGCCAAAATGCCTTATATCGTCTGCGTTATCGATGAATTTGCTAACCTGGTTACCAATTACAAAGAAGTCATTCAACCCGTGCTCGATTTGTCGGGGAAAGCCCGTTCTTGCGGCATCCATTTAATTGTTGCCACTCAGCGTCCTGACGTGAAAATCATTCCCGGTTCGATTAAAAACAACATCACAACCCGCGTGGCTTTAAGCGTCAGCAGCACGGAAGACTCCATGACCATTTTAGGGCAAGGCGGCGCGGAAGATTTGCTTGGGAAAGGCGATATGCTTGTAGATTGCGGGCAGGTATCCCGCCATGGCTTCGTCCGCTGCCAAGGCTGCTTTTTAAGCGACAAAGAAATCAAACACATTTGCGACTTCCTCGCGGCCCAACAACCTCAGTGCTTTGACTCCAATTTCTTGGATCTTAGCGATCATGAGGACGATGAAGACGATGAAGATGGTTCCTATGGGGTTCCCGGCAACGTTTCCAATGGAAATGGAGGGGGCGGAAGCTCGAACGAACAGGACTTAGGAAATTTATATCAACGAATCAAAGACTATGTCGTGACCCAAGATACGATGTCTATCAGCCGTTTGCAAAATGAATTTGGAATGGGGTATCCCCGCGCCCAAAAAATCTTCAAACAATTGAAACGGGATGGGATTGTTGGAGAAACAGATTCACGAAATAACTCCAAAGGTGCCCCCGTTATTGCGGCCTCCGCTACGCCAACTTCAGAGCCTGACGAGCCCAAAGACATGTTAAATATCAATATTGAAAGCCCAGAAAAAGAATGAAAGACACCTTTTTATCCGCGAATTTAGTTTCGGAATCTTTGATTCGCGTCTCCATTTTCTCATCCGTTCCTTTTGAGCCTTTCCTTCCTAGCGTTCTTCGCGATGGAGAAAAAATCCAAGGGGTTCGCCTCGTTAAGTGTTCCTCTTTTCAAAGCAATTCCTTACTGGATCTCGAATTGCCTGAGCCACTGCAATTAGGCCATTCTTATCTGGTTTTTGCCGGAGAATATGGCCAAACAGGCGTGAATCTCGATTGGATGCTCGATAAAAAGGAATTTCTCGAAAAATATACCTACGAAGGAAAAGATCTTGGCGTAACCTTTCAAAAAGAAACCACGACGTTTAAGCTCTGGGCCCCTTTTGCCCATCGCGTTTTGATTCGTCTTCGCCCCTTCAAGAAAAATTCGAACGAACCGTATGAATATCATTCCCTAAAGCGCGGGGATTGCGGTGTATATTCCTTAGTTTTAAAAGGCGATTACCACGGTTACGAATACCGTTATTGTGTCTTCAATCCCCAAGGACCGGTGGAAGTGGTGGACCCTTACGCGAAAGCTTCCGTGGCCAACGGAATTTCTTCTATTGCCGTTCATCCCGATCCCATGCTAGGCAAAAACAAAGACACCCTACCCCCTTGCTCCTGCTTAACGGAAGCTATCATTTACGAGACTCACGTTCGTGATTTCACCTCTCATCCTTCCACCGATATTCAAAACAAAGGAACGTACTTAGGGCTAGTAGAACCAGGGAGGAGGACCAAAAACGGCCACCCCGCCGGGTTAGATTATTTGAAAATGCTTGGGATCACTCATCTGCAATTGCTTCCCATTGCTGATTATGCTTCCGTAAAAGAAGAGAATCCGAGCGTCGGCTATAACTGGGGTTATGACCCTGCTCAATATTTTGTTCCAGAAGGGAGTTTATCCACCGATCCCGAAGACCCCTTTGCCCGACTCGAGGAAGTGAAAATCATGGTTTCCACTCTCCATCAAAACGGCATTCGCGTGGTAATGGACGTTGTTTTTAACCATGTTTACGAGGGGTGGGAGAGCAATTTTGAAAAAGTGGTTCCTGGGTATTATTTCCGTCGACTTCCTTCGAGAAAACGTTCGAATTGCAGCGGATGCGGATGCGATTTTGCCTCGGAACGTCCCATGGTTTCTAAGCTTATTGTCGATGCTTGCCTCCATTGGGTCCAAGAATACGATATTGACGGTTTCCGGTTCGATTTAATGGGATTATTGGACGTTAAAACCTTAGAAGCCATCCAAACTGAAGTGCTTCGTCTGAAACCGGATTTTTGTTTTTATGGCGAAGGATGGGATATGGCGAGGGGAATGAATCTTCCGATGGGAACCAAAGGCAATGCCCCGATGCTGCCCCGATTTGGCTTTTTTAACGATTTTTACCGCGAAGCCGCCAAACGTTTCTTCTGCCAAGACCCCTATTCCCTCCATGATTTTGAATTTGGGATTGCGGGTTCCTGCGTTGATTTTTTCCACAAAGCCCATTTTATTTCCGCTTCTCAAAGCATCAATTATTTGGAATGTCATGATAACCATACCTTCTATGATGTTCTTTCCTCTTCCTGCCCCGAATTAAAAGAAAAAGAAAAAAATGAACTGATTCAAGCAAGCTTAGCTGGCTTGCTTACAAGTTTAGGTGTCCCTTTCCTCCATATGGGAGAAGAAATCGGACAAAGCAAAAACGGACAGGGAAATACCTATAATTCCGGCGATAAATTAAACCAATTCGATTACGATAGGCTGGATTGTAACTTTGCAATGGCGGAAACTGTTTCTAAGTGGATTGCCTTGCGAAAGGCTTTGCCCTTCCTATCCTCTTTCTTCCCCAAAGAAATTGATGAAAATTTTGACTTAACGGATTATCGAGGATGCCTTCGGTTGGTTTTGAAGAAGAAAGAATGGATTAAGGAATACGGCTTCCTTGTCTTTTATATCAATCCCTCCAATCATGAAGTGAATTTTGTAGAAGAAGGAGATATGCGCCTTGTTTTGTCCACGTCTTCTCATCCTGGCTTTGATTTAGAAGGCCTTCTTATCCCCCCACGTACTGTGTCAATTTATTCCAATCGATAGTATTTTTGTTGCGCTAATACATGAATGTAGTATGGTAAACTAGATGGTAAAGAGAAATTGGAAAACGCTTCGCATTCTGCTTCGTGGCGGATGGGCTGTATTGGGTGCCTATTTTAAGTGGATGATTCGTTATTCTCGGCATCCTGAACGTTATTCTTTAGAAGAAAGATATAACGCGGTTCGAAAATTGGTTTTGCGGGTCGTTGGACCTTTAGGAATTCAATGGGATGGAGAAAATGAAAAAATCGTTTCCACGACGGAACCTTGCCTTTTCGTTTCCAACCACACATCAGCCCTCGATCCGCTATTTTTGATCATTGCTTCTCCCAAACCTGTTAAATTCGTCGCGAAGATCGAAGCGGCGAAAATGCCCTTCATTGGACGTGTTCTTAAAATTTTAGATTGCGCGCTTCTTGATCGGAAAAACCCCCGTCAGGCTTTGCAAATTTTTGCTAAGGTCCAGAAAGAAATTGCTAGCGGACTCTGTTCTTATTGCATTTATCCTGAAGGCACGCGGAACAAAGCCCCTCAAACTACGCCTCCCGGCGAATTCCATGGTGGTTCTTTTAAAATTGCTTTTCGAGCTCAATGCCCTGTGTGCTTATATACCTCATTTGGCGGGCACTGCATTTTCCATTTGAATGAGAACAACAAGAGCGAACTTCTTTGCTTCCGTGTCCATGAACCGATGAAATACGAATCTTTTGCCGAAGGGAACACCCAGATTTTAGCGGCGAAATTGCATGAAGAATGCGCCAAGGACATTGAAGAATTCCAGCAAAAAGAAAAAGCTTATTTTGAATCGGGGAAATCGAAGAAAAAGCCCTCGGCTTGGTGGAAAGATCCTGCTTTGCCCTTCCCTGTGGAGATGAAAAAATGAATCCCTCCCGCGACGATCGGACCCATTCCCCTACCGTAAGCTTGTCCAAGACGCTTTCTACGAGTCTAGTTGTTTATGGGGCAATTAGTTTTGTGGCGATGTTTTATCCTCTTTATCAAGGAAGGGAAAATGGAAGCGGACTTTCCTATTTTTTGCCTTGGTGTCTTCCTTATGGGGTGCTTTGCCTTGGTATGGTGATCTATTCGCTCGTTTCTTTTGGATTTTTATCTCGCAGGGCGCGTTTTTTAAAAATCAATTCGATCGTAGGCGTGATTTTTGGGGCGTTAGGAATGGTAGCGGCGTTGCCGATTGGGATATTCCTAAAAGGATACGAATTCATGATTTCCTTACTCGTGATTGGCGCCTGCGTCATCGCGATTTCGATTTTGACATTAAAAAGTTACCGAGACGAATTTAAAACTCGTTGAGGGGGTAGAGGTGGCGTAACCCTTTAGGGTAATGGTTTTTTGCATTGCCTTTGACACATTTCACCCAACCTAGATTTTTGTTTTGATAGGAAACAATCGCAAAGCCATCTTTTGCATCGGGAAGGGGGATCGTTTCGCCATTTAGGTATTTTCTTGCCTGTTCTTTCGTTAAAGGGAGAGAAAAAGAGGCAGGCAGAGCACGACTAAGGGCAAATTCGGGAATTGCATGTTCTTTGTCTTCTAAAATTCGAATTCCATAGCGAAGCAAGGGGGAATCCCCGGGATCGAAAGGCGCGGACAAGGACGAATATAGACCGTTACGGAGGATGTTCGTTCGATGAGTCAGTCCGTAGCTATCTAAAAAAGAATCGATTTTATCGTTAGTTTTTATACGGAAAGGACTGGAAGGAAGGGAACTGCCCTCTTTGCGGAGGAGGCAAAGGTATTGCCCTTCCCCCGGAAAAGTTCCAGGATCAAGATGAATGCCTTCTTTTATGGTTTCGTCGTGACGAAATAGAGGACTATCTACGGGAAGAGACAATGCCTTCATTTCGGGGTGAGAGGATAAGAAAGAAGCGATATTTCCTTCGTTTTCTTCATAGGAAAAAGAACAGGTGCTATAAGCCAAAATGCCGCCTGGCCTTAAAAAAGAAGCGGCTAAATCTAGTAATTCTTTTTGAATCGAGGCGCAACGAAGAACCTTGTCCATATTCCAGCTACGCTTTGCCTCTTCGTCTTTTCGAAACATGGCGCTCCCTGAGCAAGGGGCATCGAGAAGGATTTTATCAAAAACCTCGTTCCATTGGCCTTTCTTTTTGGCAAGGTTATCGGAAATAACGGCAACATTCCCTAGCCCCATTCGTTCTACGTTTTGGGATAAAGCCTTGGCGCGAGGAAAGGACAAATCGTTAGCAACCACAAGGCCTTTTTGATCCATATTTAAGCTCATGAAGATGGTTTTTCCTCCAGGAGCCGCGCAGAAATCCAAGACGGTTTCTCCTGGAAGCGGGTTCAAAAAGAAAGGAACCATCATGGCCGAAGCGTCTTGAATCGAAAAACATCCTAAATCATAAAAAAGAGATTTCCCTGCTTCCCAATCTTTTTTGGAATAAAAATAGCTGTGAGGGATGAAAGGGTGGGGAGATAAAGAAGGGATGCGTTCAAGAAGTTCTTGGTCCTTTATTTTACTCGGGTTTAAAACAAGGCAATGAAGGGGGTCGCCTTGGAGAGATTCCAACAGTTTATCGACAAAGTCGCGAGAATAATGGGCAAGAAAATGGGAAGCAAAATCCATGGCAAAATCATATTCGCAATAGGGTGTTAAAGAAAGAGGCTTTGCATTAAAATATGAATTATGAGAATGGTAGATATTATTGAAACAAAACGGGACGGCAAAGCTCTGTCTCGAGAAGAAATCTTTTTCTTCGTTAACGGCTATGCCAAAGGAGAAATTCCTGATTACCAAGCCTCCGCTTTGGCGATGGCCATCGTTTTTCAGGGGATGGAAATGCGAGAAATTGCCGATTTGACGGATGCGATGATGCACAGCGGAGAAACGATTGATTTAAGCGATATCCCGGGTGTGAAAGTGGATAAGCATTCTACGGGCGGAGTCGGTGATAAAACGAGCTTAGTTCTTGGGCCCTTGGTTGCCGCCTGCGGAGCCAAACTGGCTAAAATGAGTGGACGAGGCCTTGGACATACCGGCGGAACCCTCGACAAAATGGAAAGCGTTCCCGGAATGCGAATTGGATTAAGGGAAGAAGAATTCAAAGACCAAGTCCGTCGTATTGGTATTGCGATAGCCGGCCAAACCGCGGATATTGATCCTGCCGATAAGAAACTTTATGCTCTTCGCGATGTTACTGGCACCGTCAATTCGATCCCTTTAATCGCCTCATCCATCATGTCGAAGAAGCTGGCCTCAGGGGCGGATACGATTTTGTTGGACGTGAAATTTGGCAGTGGCGCTTTTATGAAAACCATCGAAGACGCCGAGCGTCTTGCCAAAACCATGGTCCAAATCGGTGATACCTTGCATCGGGATACCCGCGCCATTTTAACGGACATGGAACAGCCTCTTGGTTTTGCCGTTGGTAATTCTTTGGAAGTGAAAGAAGCGATTGCTACCCTTCAAGGACACGGGCCAAAAGACTTAGTGGAATTGGTGGAAAATGCGGGAGGAATCATGCTGGAACAGGCACATCTAGTTTCCGACTTAGAATCGGGAAAGAAACGGATTGCGGAAGCGATTGTCGATGGCAGCGGATTTAATAAGCTTGTGGAATTATTCGAAGCTCAAGGCGGAGACGTTTCTTACTTAAAGAACCCCTCCTTATTCCCTGTGGCCAAATATGCTCATCCAGTTTTGGCGGAAAAGGAAGGCTATGTCCAACGCATCGATTCGCTACAAATTGGAGTCTCGGCGATGAAACTAGGCGCCGGAAGAGAAACGATGCAGGATCAAATTGACATGTCTGCGGGCATTGTTTTGTCCAAAAAGGTGGGCGATTTTGTGAAAAAAGGCGAGGCTCTAGCTACCTGCTACACCAATAAAGAAGGCGTTGCAGACGTTTTAAAAGAAGTTCATGACGCTTTTGAAATCACCTCTTCGCCCGTCTCTTCTCTAGAAGTGATTCATTCTTATTTGCGATAAAAAGGAATTCTTCATGAAAGTCGTTGTTCAATTGGTCCGCCGGGCCTCCGTTTCTATTGAGGGACAAATCGTCTCTTCCATCGGAAAAGGGTATTTGCTTTTAGTGGGCCTCACTCCAGGAGACGATATCCGCATTGCCCAAAAAATGGCGGATAAAATCGTGAAACTTCGCGTTTTTCCTGATGAAAACGGAAAAACCAATCTTTCGCTTTCCCAAGTTGGGGGATCCATTTTATCGGTCTCTCAATTCACGTTATACGGCTCGGTAAAAGAAGGGAATCGCCCATCGTTTGTATCAGCTATGCGGCCTGATGAGGCAAGAGTTTTATACGAAGAATTCTATTCTTATCTAAAAACATTGGTTCCGTCATTGCAAGGTGGGGTATTCCAAGCGGATATGGTGGTATCCTTAGAAAACGACGGTCCTTTTACGTTAGTTCTCGATTCAAAGGAGCTATTTGAAAAATGAAAATTCTTGTGGGCTTAAGCGGCGGCGTGGATAGCGCGGTCGCCGCGTATCTATTGCAAAAGCAAGGCCATGAAGTCTTTGGCGGTTTCATGCGTAATTGGGATGCGTTAGCCAATAATGACTACTTGGGCAACCCGACGCTTGGACAAGGACAATGTCCCCAGGAAAAAGACTATGAAGACGCGAAAAAAGTCGCGGAGAAATTAAGGATTCCTTTGCTCCGTTGCGATTTTGTGAAAGAGTACTGGGATCATGTTTTTTCCTATTTTTTAAAGGAATACGAAAAAGGAAGAACCCCCAATCCCGATGTTTTTTGCAATAAATATATCAAGTTCGATTCCTTTTTAAATTTTGCTAAACAGCAGGGCTTTGATGCCATTGCCATGGGACACTATGCTAAAAGGGTCGATGAAAATGGCATGAGTTATCTTTATAAGGCCGCAGATAAAAACAAAGACCAATCCTATTTCTTGTCGCAAATTAACGAGTCACAAATCCGCAGTTGCCTCTTCCCCCTTTCCGATATTACCAAACCAGAAGTGCGTCAAATTGCTCATGATCTTGATTTGGAATCGGTGATGGATAAAAAAGATTCGACGGGAGTTTGTTTTATCGGAGAACGCAATTTCAAACTCTTCCTTCAAAATTATTTCCCTGCCAAAAAAGGAAAAATTGTCGAAGGAAAAACGGGCAAAGTAGTGGGCGAACATTCTGGCGTGCTTTATTACACGCTTGGTCAGCATAAAGGGCTTGGCATTGGAGGAATTAAAGGCGAAGAGGAAGGCGCGTTCTTTATTTACCGAAAGGACGTAAAGAAAAATATCCTCTATGTCGCCCACCCTTCCGAACGTTATCTATTAGAAAGCGATTCCTGCGATGTGGATTCCATCAATTGGATTGGGGATAAACCAACCAATCCAATCCGAGTTGGAGTGAAATTCCGTTATCGCCAACCCGACCAATTCTGCGAACTTCGTTTCGAGGGAGATCGCATTCACCTCACTTACGAACATCCAGTGGAAGCGGTGACGCCAGGGCAAATTGCCGTTTTCTATGACGGAGAAAAAATGCTAGGCGGAGGCATTATCGAAGCGACCTACCGTAATGGAGTCCGTACAGATAAGGAATAAGGTTTATGGCGAAGAGAAAGAAAGCATCCGCAAAGAAAACGGTTAAAAAAGAAGTCAAAAAAGCAGCGAAAAAGCACCCAGTTGCTTTTTTGATTGTGGCGTTGGTTGTTTTGCTTGTTGTTGGCGGCGCCGCGGGGTTCTATTATTTTTATTATTTGCCGAAACACCCCGTTCCAGGACCGGGTCAAGATTCCAAGGAAGACAGCTCGAGTTCGTGGGTAGTTCCTCCTTCTAGCAGCGAAACTTCCTCCTCTACCTCGACTTCTCATAATTCCCAAACCAAGGAAATGGACCCCATCTCTTTCCATTTCTTGACCTTAGGAAACGCGAATAATGGCGATTCTATCTTTATTAAAGCAGGCGAGAACGATATTTTAATTGATGCGGGATCGAAATCTGGCTCCGCCTCAACGATTGCCAAGGCCTTGAAAGAATATGTGACCGACGGCAAACTGGAATACGTCATTTGCACCCACGCGCATACGGACCATTATTCTGGGATGTTTGGTAATGTAGATAAAACCATGGAAGGCGGTAGAAACGGCATTTTTCACCAATTTAAAATCGAGCAATTCATTGATTTTGCTTATATGAACAAAGCGACCGTCGATAGCAACAAAAAAGAAGTAAAACTCCATAACGCGGATGTTTCTTCTTCCTTTTTCGGCAATACGACGGAAGCCTATAAGTACGTAGCTTCCCGTGAATTTGCCGTCACAAAAGGTACGAGATGGTCCACGATTGATTCCTTGGAAAATAGCAGCAGCGGGAATCCTGTGATTCCTCTTGGCAAAAACCTTTCCATGGAATTCTTAAAAACCAAATATCATGAAACGGGAAGCACGGAAGAAAACAATAATTCCGTGGTTACCTTGTTCCATCAAGGCGATTCCCAATTCCTATTTACGGGGGATTTGGAAGAGTCGGGGATTAACTCATTATTGGATTTGAATCCGGGCCTAGGCCATGTCCGTTTGTTCAAGGCGGGCCATCATGGATCGATCAATGCAAATCCCAAAGAACTCTATGAGCGAATCACTCCGGAAGTGGTGGCTATTTGTGCATCGGCAGGTGTCAGTGAATTCACAACCGACGGGGAAAATGTCATGCCATACCAAGCGACGATTGATAATATTGCAAAATATACAAGCAATGTATTTTGTACGACGTATGGTGATTTCCTAAATTCAAAAGGCAAAGTTGGAGACCCTTATGATTTGAATGGAAGAATCAATCTTTATTATGATTCGTTGGGGAACGTCAGCGTCAATAATTCCGCGAATAATATCGTTTTAAAAGATAGCGTTTGGTTCAATAAAACTGGGGATATCTATAAAACGGTAGACCCGAATAAGCCTAACCGCACTTGGCCAGAAGGAAAAAGCATGTACTCGGATCCTTTGCCCCTTCACGCTTAAACTTCCCTCTATTCCTATCGGGGGCAAAAGGTGTAGTATTTCCCTATCGGGAATTTGCCACTCCCCCTTAAGCGGGTAATTCCGCCGCGCCCAGCGTTATCGGGGTAATCAAGTGCACCAACACCGGTGAAGAAGGATGGTACCGCGCAATCGCGCTCCTTCGGATCGGGTGTTTTATTTTTTTGGAGGAAAACCATGAAGTACATGAAAGGCTCGGAAATCCGCAATCGTTGGATTTCATTTTTCGAAAGCAAAGGACACCGTTATATCCCGGGCGTCAATTTAATTCCGCAAGGCGATAAATCCCTTCTTTGGGTCAATGCCGGCGTCACGGGTTTGAAGAAATATTTTGATGGAAGCGAAGTTCCGCCCTGCCGTCGAATCGTTAACGTTCAGAAGTCGATTCGTACCAATGATATTGAAAACGTTGGACATACCGCGCGCCATCACACTTTCTTTGAAATGCTTGGGAATTTTTCCATCGGGGATTATTTCCGCAACGAAGTCATTCCTTGGGCATATGAGATTCTAACGAATGAAAAAACTGGTTTTGGAATTCCGAAAGAAAAACTCTATATCACCTACGAACCTCACGACGAAGCGACCCGGAATCTTTGGGTACGTTGCGGCATGGATTCCGGACACCTCATCCCCCTTAAAGATAATTTCTGGGAAATTGGGGAAGGACCCTGCGGCCCGGATACCGAAATGTTCTTTGATCGCGGAGAAAAATACGACCCGAAACACCTCGGCGTTAAGATGCTACAAGACGATATTGAAAACGACCGCTATATCGAAATTTGGAACATTGTTTTCTCTCAATATAATTCAGAGGCAGGAGTAGCGAGAGAAAATTATAAAGAGCTCCCCTCCAAAAATATCGATACCGGCTCTGGTTTGGAGCGTCTTGCCTGCATTTTGCAGGGAACGGAAACCAACTTCGAGACGGACTTATTCATGCCGATCATCAAAGCCGCGGAAGAGATTTGCCATAAACCTTATGAAGGGGATAACAAAATGGCGTATCGCGTCATCGCCGATCACGCGCGCTGCTTGACCTTTGCCTTAAGCGATGGGGCTTATTTCTCTAACGAAGGACGCGGATATGTTTTACGCCGTATCATTCGTCGCGCGATGCGGTATGGGCAAAAACTCGGAATTAACGAGCCGTTTATGTACCGGCTGATTCGCGTTTGTGCCGATGAATACAAAGATTTCTATCCCAATTTGGAAGAAAAAGTGGAATTGGTTTCCAAGATGGTCCTTGATGAAGAAAAGAAATTCATCAAGACACTTTCTACCGGGGAAGAGATTCTTCGTCAAAAGATGGAGGGAAAGCAAACGTTGGAAGGTTCCGTCATCTTCTTGCTTTACGATACCTACGGTTTCCCTGCCGATATGACGAAAGAAATCTGTGAAGAAAATGGAGTCAAGGCCGATATGGATGGCTTCCAGAAATGCATGGAAGAACAAAAGGAACGCGCTCGTGCCGCTAGAGGCGACATTGAATCGTTCCATAAGCAATCCAAAGATTTGCTTGAATTCAAGACGCCGAGTGAATTTGTTTACGACCAAGAAAGCCTTAAGGCCAAGGTTACGGGCTTATTCGTAGACGGGAATGCGGTAGAAGAAATCGAGGAAGAAGGAGATGTTGCCTTTGGCCTGACTCCTTTCTATGCCGAAATGGGTGGACAGGTTTCGGATACGGGCACCCTTAAAAACGATTCTGTTTTTGGGACGATTACTCGCGTTGGCAAAGCTCCTGTGGGACAGCACTTGCACCACGTTCATTTGCAATATGGTCATCTTTCCGTCGGAGAGGAAGTGGAGTTGGCTTTGGACTCCAAACGCCGCCACTTGATTGAACGCAATCACTCCGCCACCCATTTGCTTCACGCGGCCATCTCGGAAATTCTAGGAAAACACGTGGAACAAAAGGGAAGCTATTGCGATGAAAACTATCTCCGTTTCGACTTTACGTCGATGGATAAACTTTCCTCGGAAGATCTAAATAAAATCGAAGCTTTGGTGAATGAGAAAATTGCGGAGTCGATTCCGGAAGAAACTAAGATTTTGCCGGCAGAAGAAGCCAAAAATCTTGGCGCAGAGATGGAATTCTCCGAAAAATACGGCTCCGTGGTCCGCGTAGTTTGCTTTGAAGATTTTTCCAAAGAATTCTGCGGTGGAACTCACGTTAAAAATACCAGTGAAATTGGCTTGTTTGTTCTAGAAAGCGAATCTAGTGTCTCCGCTGGAACTCGTCGAATTCAAGCCCGTACAAGCTTAGGCGCCTATCAATATTTACGCAGAAAATCTGAAGTTTTGGCCTCCATTGAATCGGAAACTCTTTCTAAGGATGATACGGCCCTTGAATCGGTTAAAAAATTGGAAGGCCACATCGATGAGCTTCAAGCTGAACTGAATCAACTGAAAGACAAGATGTCTTCTTCGGAAGCGAATGAACTGCAGAAACAATTCGAAGAAATCGATGGAATCCATTTCCTTGCCTGGAAGGGAGATGGGGAGCGCGGAGACATCATGAAACTTGGCGATTCTTTAAAATCGATTTATTCCGACTATGTTCTCTTCCTCTGTGGGAAAGGTTCTAAAGGATATAGCCTTGTCGTCTTCGCCGGAGGCAAAGGTGCCCAAATTGGAGCGGGAAAAATTATGAAAGAGACCGCGCCGATTCTTGGCGGAAACGGCGGTGGCAAACCAGAAATGGCTTCCGGAAGCGCCAAAAACTTAGACGGATTTGAAGCGGCCATTTCCAAAGCGAAAACTTTGCTTTGATGGTGGCTGGTTTTATAATTCAAACAGGAGCAAAAACATGGAACAAAAAATCGAAGATAACGAACGCGATATCGAAATTACTCGCGACGACGGAACCGTCGATCATTTGAAAATTCTTTTCACTTTCCATAATGACGAGAGGGAAAAAGATTATTATTTCCTTTATCAAGAAGGGGATGAGGATTCTTTGTTCTGCCTTTCTACCAAAGACGGAGTTTCTTTTGAATACCTTAGCGAAGAAGAAGCCGATGAGGCGGAGCAGGTCTTGGACGCCTATAACGATGATCCGATGATCCAAGATTTGAAAAAAGAAGCCTAAGTTCCTTGTTCAAAAATGCCCTAGCGCGTATAATCCTAACGTTACTTTAGAGGTAGTAGAAAATGCCACAGAAAAAATACACTTTGACCCAAGCGGAATATGACGCATTGGAAAAAGAACATGAATATCTTATTCACGTTGAAACTCCGCAAGTTATCGCGGATTTGAACCTTGCTCGTAGCCAAGGCGACCTTTCCGAAAACGCCGATTACGATGCGGCTCGCGACCATCAGGCTCGTGTTGCTGCTCGCATCAGCGAAATCGAAAACATTTTGCACAATAGTGTGATTACCGCTACCGCCACCGGCAATGAGGCTGGTATCGGCAGCACGGTTCGTTTCCAAGACCTTCTCCGCAATCGCGAAGAAGTGGTTCGTGTCATGGGAAACACCGGCGCTAATCCTTTTGGGGAAGTCGTCAGCGTCTCTAACGAATCGCCTTTAGGCAAAGCGATCATTGGCTCTTCCGTTGGGGATACCGTTGTGGTTTCTACCGACAATGGCTCCTATGAAATCAAGATTCTTGAGATTCATAAGGGCGATAAAGTGGAAAAGAATTCCAAAAAAGCTGCTTAAGGCCGTAATTAAAGCGTTGAAAAAGCCACAAAATATGTGGCTTTTTTCGTGCTTTGCTTCGATGAATGGCTAGTTTTTGATTTTTTTCGAAAATCTTTACCGAAATTTTTTTGTTTTTTTACCTTCTATGTATGTGTAAGGAGGTTTTTATGAAAACTATTTTACTCATCGTCTGCATCACCATGGTATGCGTTGTCGGGTTTGGCGTTGTGACACGCATTACCGATAGAGGAACGGGGACTTCCCAAAATATTAACGGTTCCACCGTCCATTCCATCACCGTTACGGTTTCTGGCCAAATTCAAAAACCAGGAACATACACCGTAGAAGTGGGCCAAACCATTATCGATCTCATTACCAAAGCTGGCGGAATCACTTCCGATGCGGATACTTTGGCTTTTATGCCCACGCATGTTTGCGAAGCGAAACAAAATTATTACATCGCCCCACTTCGCGACAATTCTTCCGCCTGCGCCGTGGAAGATATTCGTAAATGTAACCTTAATAAAGCTTCTGCGGAGGAATTACGCAGCGTAGCCGGGTTCTCCAAAACAGCGGCGGCTGCCGTAGTTTCTTATCGTGCTTCCACGGTATTTGAAACGCTGGAACAAATTACGGAGGTGCCTAGTTGCGGGAAAGCAACCTATATCACGGTGAGAGACAAATTGAGATTACGGGATGCGGAATGAGGACTTTTTTCCTCTTTCTTGGCCTTGTTCTAGGGTCGTGGGGATCTTATTCGCAAGATTGGCCGATTCGCATCTTGGCATTGTTGCTAGCTTGTCTATTGCTTGGGATCTCGATTGCTCGAAAAGAAGTAACTCCATTTTTAGTGGGACTGTTCGTAGGGGCAATCGCAGGGCTTGTTCATATCCCCTTTTCAGAAGGGAAACAAACCTTTACGGGAATGGTCATCTTGTCCAAACAGAATTACGTGATTTTGTGGAGGCCCTTTCAACGGATATATCTTTCGATAAAAGACGGCGATTTTCAATGGGGCGATTGGGTTCGAGTTTCCGGTTCTGTCCAACCATTTAAGATGACGACTTATGAATGCCGTTTCGATTTTAAGCAGTATTTATACCGTCTCGGGGTCACCAAGGAAATCCATGCGAATTTTGTGGAAAGAAAAATGGGATTTCCTTTAAGAGCCAATGAATTTCGGGATCGATTTTTGTCCGCGTTTTCCAATCAAAATCAAGCACTTTTGGATTGCTTGCTTTTTGGAAGAAACGATAGTAGTTCGTATGGGGTATCCTTGCTAACCTCGTTAAATCTTCTTTATGTGTGCAGCTGCTCCGGAATCTTCTTTTCTTTCTTTTTTCGTTTGGTGAAAAAATGGATGATGCGTTTGCTTAACGATGAAAAGAAAGGGATGATAGCTGCCCTTGTTGTATCTATATTTTTTATTCCTATATCCATTAGAAAAATAGGTATAGCAAGAGGAATACTTTCAAGCCTATATACTTTCATTAATACTTATTATTGTAAAAAGAAATATAACGGAATATGCCGAACTTCCTTAACGGGAATTACTTTATTTTTACTCAATAAATTTTCTGTTTTTCAATCTGGCTTCCTCATCGGATTTGGACTTTCTTATTTGCTCCAATTCACTTCGATTCAATGGATGGACCATTCTCCGTTAGAGAAGAAATTTTTTGGTTTTTTAATGCTTCGATATTTCTTGCTTCCCTTATCTTTTGGCGGGGGAAGTCTCCACTTGTTCGGTGGGTTGATTTCCTTGCTTGCAATGCCTTATTTATTTGTTCTATGTCTACTTGGCTACATAAGCTATCTTACCTTTCCCTTTAAGGCGATTCTTAATTCTCTATGTAATGGTTTTATATCCTATTTAGGTTGCCTGCAAAGAATTGACTTAATGTTTGAGTTTCCAAAATGGTCGTGGGCTTTTGAAGTGGTATTTTATGTTCTTTTGGTTGGTGGATTGATTTTAAGAGAATATGGGTTTCGTCGTTGGAATGCATGGGGAACAACGCTATTTTGGGCGAGCTACGCGATATCTCTCATCCCCATCGTGCCATGTTTAGAACAATCCGTGACTTTTATCAATGTGGGCCAAGGGGATTCCATTCTTCTGGTTAATCGAAATGAAAATGTTTTGATTGATACTGGAGGCAACCTCTCTTTTGATATGGCTAAAGAAACTTTAATTCCCTATTTTAAAAGTCGAAGGATCTATCACATTGATTACCTTATCGCCTCCCATCATGACTTTGACCATATTGGTGCAGGGGAATCTTTAAGACAACATTTTGATGTCCGCCATTATATCGACGAAGCCAAGGATTTCCCGTTGCGATTAAACGCGTGGGGGTTTCAAAACTACAACATTTATGGCGGGACGGAGGAAAACGATACTTCCTTGGTTCTTGGACTGGATTTTATGGGAAAGAAGTGGCTTTTTACAGGGGATGCACCGGTAAACATCGAAAAGAGAATCGTCCGCGATCACCCTGAGTTAAGGGCTGACATTCTTAAAGTGGGCCACCATGGGTCTAGCACCTCCACCTGTGAGGCGTGGCTTTCTACAATAAAGTGTAAGGAAGCCATCATTTCTTGTGGGGAAAAGAATTCGTATGGGCATCCGAATAAAGAAGTGCTTGAACGTTTGCAAAATTACGGGGTAAAAATCCGAAGAACCGATCAAGAAGGCTCAATTCGGTATGCAAGGTATTCGTTTCCACCGCTATAATAAGCGGGTGATTTATCTTTATTACTCTGCCGAGCCTGAATTGGCTCGTCGAAGCGCGTTAAAAGCCTTGCGCGAAAAACTGCCAGATCGAAATGAATCGAATTATATTTCCTTTAATATGGCGGAAACCGCTTTGGATACTGTGACATCGGAATGCGATTATCTTCCCTTGGGTTATGAATTCAAAGCAGTTCTAGCCGAAGATTGTTCTTTTTTGGCCAAGGCTACAAAAAAGCAAGTTGGCGTTAAAGGAAAAGGCTCTAAAAAAGAAAAGAAGGTGGACCCCGCCTTAGATCGATTCGCCGCCTATTGTCGCAACCCTAACCCGCTTATCGATTTGTTTTTAGTTACTTATAGCGAATCGTTGGACGAGGCAAATCCCGCTGTGATCGCCATTAAGCAGACGGGAAAATTATTACCGCTTCCTATGCCGGAACCCGCTCGATTAGTCGGGGCGGCATCGACTTATTTTGCTAAAAGGAATTGCCCCGCTCCTAGGGAAGCCTGCCAAGAATTGGTGGAACGCGTAGACGGGGATTATGGCCGTTATCTTTCTGAACGGGAAAAGATTGCATTGTACGCTAATGGGGAGCCGGTGACTCTATCCATGGTAGAAAAGCTCGTTGCACCTAAACTGGAAGAAAACACATTTGAAATATCGAATGCCTTATTAAAGGGCGATACGGCTTCGGCGATTCGAATCTATCACGATTTAAAGGTGTTTGGAGCGGATGAAGTCCGACTTATCAATATGCTTGCCACTCAACTGCGTTTTCTTGACCAGGTTTCCTTTTTATACCGAGAAGGCTATAACTCTGGTGCCATCGCCGAACGGTTAAACGTAAAATCCTATCGTGTTACCGTTTCGTTACGCTCGGTTACTAACGCCGATCCCAAGGCCCTTTGGGCAATACAAGAAGAACTTTACGAAACCGAAAAGTCGATTCTTTCTGGCATGGAAACTCCCCGGTTTGCCTTTGAACGGTTTCTTGCCAATTTTAGTTTGTAAGAAAAAAGCGCCTTTCCATGAGTCCGTGAGACCCCATTTAGGAGAGACGCTTTTGATTTTTAATCAATCGATCGCTTAGTTTAAACCAGCGACAATGTGCTCAAGATGTGCTTTTTTGTGGGTAGCGTTGTTCTTGGCAATGATTCCGCTTTGGGCGAGTTTGTCGATGAGAGAGACGGCTTCGGAAAGAGCGGCTTTGGCTTCTTCCTTCTTGCCTTCCTTCACAAGGGCTTCGACTTTTTTGATGGCCGTGCGAACGCGATTCTTTTCGGCGCTGTTTTTGGCGTTGGCGGCTTTATTGGTTCCGTCACGTTTGATTTGAGATTTAATGTTTGGCATTTTCGTTTCCTTTTTAATAGCGGGTTTTATATTAGCCTTAGGGCTAACCTTTGGCAACTATTTTCGTTTTGTTTTTTTATCTCCTTCGGGCTTTTGGGTTCCTTTTTTTGCTTTAGGACCCATTAAGTCCAAGATTTCTTTCGTAAAATCATTGGCAGTAGCCAGTTTTCCCCAAAGCTCTTGGGGGATATCGACTTTGAAGGTTTTGTTCATGGTTTGGCACATTTCGATGTAACTCATGGAATCTCCACCTAGGTCATTAATCCAATTGGCGTCAGCGTCAATTTTAAAGGTTGGCAGCGAAAGGATTTTGGAGAATACACCGATTACTTTTTTCGAAGTATTAGCTACTGTTTTTTCATCGTAGCCTTCAAAACTAACGGTAGATTTCTTTTGCGGAGCTTCCGCGTTGAAGAAGTCAGGTGAACCTTTTTCGATGGCTTCTCGGATTGCGAAGCGCTTGACCTTCATAGAACCAGAAACGGGCAAGGGACGCTTATCGATCAAGATGGTTTGGACTTTCTTTTCTTGAGGAAGTGATTGATTGATCGATCGGATATCCTGATAGATTTTTGCAATTTTTTCTTCGTTGACGCTGTTATCGACCTCGCACACCAAGGTGATTTTTTCTTCGCTTTCCCCGGGGTGCTTGGCCCCAAGACAAACGACGTTACTTAAATTTTTGACATCCTTGAAATAATACTCGATTTCATCGGGATAAACGTTTTCCCCGTTGCTTAGAATAATCGTGTCTTTGCTCCGCCCCTTGATATAAAAATTTTGGGAATAATCCGTGTAGGCGATATCGCCAGTGGGAAAGAAGCCTTCTTCATCCAAAACTGTGGGTCGACGAACGCCATTAATGATTTCTTCCACGTGGGTGATGGGGGAACGCACGAACAATTCACCGGAAGGATCCGATTCTTTTGCTTTTTTAATTTTATATTCGACACCAGCGAAGGTTTTTCCGATGGAGCATTTTAAACGTTGTTCGACTTTTGGAGATTCTTCGACGGAGGTGATTCCGACTTCCGTCATGCCAAAACCATTATAGAGAGGGAAGCCGAGACCGTTGATAACGCTGGCGGTTTTGGGGGAGAGAAAGCCACCACCGGAAATGCAGTAGCGAATATGCTTGCCGAGTGTTTTCTTTTGGAAAACCCGCAAGACAATTTTGTTAGCGCTTGCCCCCGCCTCTTTTTTGGAGATTTTGTGGGTCTGGTAAGCAATAAGTTTAGCAAACAAATCTCGCTTTCCCGGCTTTAAGGTAGCGACTAAACGCGTGACCGCTAGGGCAACGCCATCCCAAAACATAGGAACGGAGAAAACGTGCGTACATTCGCCTTTTTTGCAAGCGTAAAGCAAATCGCTTGTTCCCATGGAACGAGGATAAACCACGCATTTTCCGTAGAAATTAAACCAAAGATAGACCACCATGAATCCGAACACGTGGTGGTAGGGAAGCATCGCCAAGATTCGAATTTTCCCTGGATACATCAAATCCAAGGTTCGCTCAGGGATGTTAAGGGAAGAGGCAATTTGGGCAACCAGATTTCTCCCTTCGTAAATCATCATTTTGGCTGCGCCGGTTGTGCCGCTGGAACAAAAAATCATTTCGTTGGCCCAATCGGGGGTGAAGGAGTAATCCGGTTGGCTATTTAAAATTTCGGGCACGCGGTAAGCAGGCACGATAAAATCGCCTTCTTCGTTGGTGATAATGGCTACGGCTTGCGATTGGCGAAGCAAATTGTTCGTGTTTTCAACCGCTAATTTGGCATCGATAAGAAGTGGGATATGATGATTCATTAAAATCGCCCAAAAAACCATGGGCCAACGAGGACTATTTTTTAATTTAATTCCGATGACCGTGTTGGGGACCAAGCCCGAAAGGACAAGGCTCATTTTCGAAGCGAGCAAAAAGGTCTCGTCCCGAAAGGCTTCGTAAGTTTTAAACTTGGGCTTTCCGTCGTCATCAAAATAGAGGCAGCAGTCTGCCTCGGGGTTTCTAGAGACAATCGCGTTATAGATGTCTTCCATCGTTCGGGCGTTTTCTGCCCAGCTCTTTGTTGCTCCAATGAAGGATTCAACCGATTCTTTCGTGATTTTTTTCATGGAAGAACCTTACTACTTTTCGGTTCTATTAAAAAGATTTTTAATAAGAGGGTATAGAAAGGTTGAACATCGATTTCGTTGTCCTAAAATATTTTTGCTTATGTCAAATTCAATGTTTCATTCTCCGTCGGAGCCCCGGATTCTCTACATGGGTACCCCCGCCATCAGCGCGATTGTGCTGACGGGTTTGCTGGAAAATCATTTCAACGTCATCGGACTTGTCTGCAATGAGGATAAGCCCGTTGGGCGAAAAGGAAAAATCGAGCCGCCCCCTACTAAGGTAGTCGCCCAAAAGTTTGGTATCCCCGTTTTTCAGCCTCATCGGATCCGGCTGGAAAATGATTTCATTCGCGAATTGAAACCGGATGTCATTGTGACGATGGCGTATGGGCAAATTGTCCCCGAAGCTGTTTTGTCCGCCCCAAAATATGGGTGTTTGAACCTTCATGGGTCTTTATTGCCCGCTTGGCGTGGTGCCGCCCCCATTCAACGTTCCCTGATGGCCGGTGAAAAAGAAACGGGCGTAACGCTAATGGAAATGGTCGCCGCGATGGATGCCGGTAGAATGTACGACAAAGCTGTCGTCACCATTGAAGAAAATGACAATTATTCTTCTTTATCTGAAAAAATTGGTCTTGCTGCTCGGGATTTGATTCTTGCCGACTTGCTCCCCTATTTAAATGGAAATTTAAAAGGAGAAGAACAAAACGAGATGCTCGTTACGTTCGCCGCTAAAATCAAGCCGGAAGAAGAACATTTGAACTTATCCATGGCCTCTTTGGACTTTATCCATATGATTCGGGGATTGTCTGAGAAGCCGGGCGGATATTTGTTCCTTGATGGAAAGAAGATGAAAATTTTGAAGGCTTCGATTTTTTCCGCTGAAACTAGTCAGCCCGTTGGTACAACGCTCCCTCACAAAAAGAAATTGCTTTTGCAGCTTTCCGATGGGGTGATTTCGTTGGACGAGGTGCAGCTTGAGGGAAAGAAAATGATGGATGGTACCAGCTTTTTGAATGGCTTTCGATCCATTTTAGAAGGGGCGCGTTTTGAGTAGAGAAAAGCCCTATTTACGTCTTTCCGTCCACGAATTGGTCGATTTTTTGCTTCGAAAAGGCGATATCGATAATCGTGTTTATAACCAAGACACCATGAATTTGGGGTCTTTGATGCATTCTTCCTATCAAAAAAAGCAAGGGAAGGAATACCTTTCCGAATATCCTCTTTCGGCAACGATTGCCCTAGAAGAAGGTACGATTGCTCTTTCGGGGAGAGCGGATGGCATCATCGTCGGAGGCGACTACCCCATCATCGATGAAATCAAGTCAACGGTTTTGCCGTTAGAGGTCTTTTTCAAACAGCAAAAAGAATGGCATTTAGGGCAAGCGCTTTGCTATGCGTATATGTACCTAACGGAAACTGGCGGGGTCCAAATCGGTGTGCGCCTATCCTATTTATCTCAATTGGATTCTAGCGCTGCTCTGCGGAAAGATTTTGTCTTTACCTGGGAAGAGGTGGAGGAGCGTATCCATGAACTCGCCCGTTCTTATTTTGCTTTTGAAGAAAGACGAATGAAACACGTCAGGGCTCGGGATCTTTCCATAAGGAAACTCCCCTTTCCCTATGGCGAATTTCGCGAAGGCCAACGACAGCTCAGCCAATGCGTTTATGGCTTGTGCAAGCGGGGCGGAGTCTTCTTCGCGGAAGCTCCTACCGGGATTGGAAAAACCATTTCAACCCTTTATCCTGCCGTCTTGTCCTTCAACCATAAAAATCTCGATAAAATCTTTTATTTAACCGCGAAAAATACTGGTGGAATTTCTGCTTACGACACGCTGACCGACTTATACAAAGTAGGTCTAAAAGCCCGGGATTCCTTTTTGGTAGCCAAAGATAAAATCTGCTTTTGCCCCGGACACGCTTGTAATCCGGACGATTGCCCTTACGCCAAAGACTATTACACTAAATTAAAGGATGCTTTAAGCGAAGCGGAAGACCGCTTGGAACGGTTTGACATGCTTGGAGTGAAACAAATTGCTCTTCAATATTCGATTTGTCCCTTTGAATTTCAATTGGACTTGAGTCTGCAAGCCGATATTGTCATCTGCGATTACAACTATTTTTTCGATCCTCGAGTTAAATTGCAGCGATACTTTGATGAAACCGTTGATGCGAGCAAGGATCTCATTTTGGTGGATGAGGCTCATAACCTGATTGATCGGGGCCGAGACATGTATTCCGCTTGCATCAGCGAAAACCACATTTTGGAAGCGAAAAGAAGCCTAAAAGGGAAAGAATTCCGTTCGCTTCAACGTTCGCTTAAAAAATTAGCGGATGCCTTGGTGAAGGAATTAGGGGAAGAGGAGAGCCAAGAAATCGAGAACGGGGCATTTGTTTCCTATGCGGATTCGATACGGAAGAAACAATTAGAATACGGAAAAGAGTATGGGATATCCCTGCCAGAAGAATGCGTTTCCTTAAGCCGCGAATTAGGGAAATATAAATTGCTTTGCGAACAGTACGACTCCCCTTCCATCAAGCATTATTTGGAACAAGGACGAAATGGAGTGGAATTGCATTTTCGCTGCCTCGACCCCTCTTCCTATCTTCGCGAATCCATGCAAAAAGTTCGTGGATGTGCACTATTTTCGGCGACTTTGTCCCCGATTTCTTACTATATGTCCGCCTTAAACGGAACGACGGATTCCCCTTATTTATTACTCCCTTCTCCGTTCCCCAAAGAAAATCTTCATGTGCTTATTGCCCCCAAAATCAGCCTTCGATACAAAGATAGAGACGCTTCTTTAAAACCGGTTGCCTTGTATTTGAAAGAATTCGTGCAGGCTAAAAAAGGGAATTATTTTATCTATTTCCCAAGTTACGCCTATTTAGAATCCATCCAGCCCTATTTGGATTTTGGGGATGCGGAAGTGCAGATTCAAAGTAAAAGCATGTCCCACGATGAGAGAACGATTTTTCTTGAAGCTTTTCAACCTAATCCGGACCATACAACGGTCGGATTATTAACTTTGGGCGGGGTGTTCGGCGAAGGCGTGGATCTAGTGGATGATCGCTTGATTGGGGTGGCCATTGTAGGAGTAGGACTCCCACAAGTGGGGCTAGACAATGATTCCATTCGAGAATACTACGATAAAAAAGAGAACAACGGATTCGATTACGCCTATCGTTTCCCGGGGATGAATAAGGTCACCCAGGCGGTGGGCCGATTAATTCGCACTCCGACGGACCGAGGGAGCGCATTACTCATCGATGATCGCTATACCCAGGGGGAATATCGCGATGTTTTCGGAAGGCTTTGGCCGGATGCTCAAATCGTTCTTTCCCCGCAAGAAGTTCGCTCTTTGCTTCTTTCCTTCTACAAGGAAAAACAAAAATAGAATATAATCCAGCATTGCTTATGCCATTTGATCAATCTCACATTAGAAACTTCAGCATCATTGCTCACATCGACCACGGAAAATCTACGCTCGCGGATCGTATTTTGGAAATGACCGGTACCGTGCAAAAACGGGAAATGAAGGAGCAACTTCTCGATTCCATGGATTTGGAACGGGAGCGTGGCATTACGATTAAACTGAACGCCGTAACGGTTTCTTATAAAGCCAAAAACGGGGAAACGTATATCTACAATTTGATCGATACTCCGGGGCACGTCGACTTTTCATACGAAGTGAGCAGAAGCTTGGCCGCTTGCGAAGGGGCGTTATTGGTTGTAGATGCCACCCAAGGAGTGCAGGCTCAAACCCTGGCCAATGTTTATCTTGCGGTGGACAATGACCTTGCTTTGCTCCCCGTCATCAATAAGGTGGACCTTCCTTCGGCAATGCCGGAACGCGTAAAAGAAGATATCGAAAATCGAATTGGGGTAGACTGTACCGATGCCTGTGATGTTTCGGCAAAAACGGGATTAGGGGTCGATGAAGTTTTGGAAAAAATTGTTCGCGACGTCCCTCCGCCCCATGGAGATCCCCACGCTCCATTGCAAGCCTTAATCTTCGATAGTTACTACGATTCCTATCGCGGGGTTGTTGTTTTGGTTCGCATTAAAAACGGTTCGGTGAAACCCGGGGACACCATTTATTTGATGCAGGCGAAAAAGAGCTATGTTGTTACGGAAGTGGGAATTCGCACGCCAAACGAAATGAAAACCCCCTCTTTGGATTGTGGCGAAGTCGGCTGGATTACCGCCACCATCAAAGATATTCATGACGTTGTCGCCGGCGAAACCATTACCCTTGCCAATAACATGGCTAAATCCGCTCTTCCAGGGTATCGCAAGATTAATCCGATGGTTTATTGTGGCTTATATCCGGTGGATTCCAAAGAATACGGGGCGTTAAAAGACGCGTTGGAAAAACTTTCCCTTAACGATGCTTCCTTGGCTTGGGAACCCGAATCCTCGCAAGCCCTGGGATTTGGCTTCCGTTGCGGTTTTCTTGGATTGCTCCACATGGACGTCGTCCAAGAACGCTTGGAACGGGAATATGGAATGAATTTAATTCTCACGGCTCCCAGCGTTATCTATAAAGTGATTAAGACCAATGGTGAAGTGGTGATGATCGATAACCCTTCCGAATTGCCAGAACCCTCCAAAATCAGCGAAATCGACGAGCCCTTTGTCAAAGCGGAAATCATGTCCCCATCCGAATATGTTGGGACGATTATGCAGATTTGTCAGGATAAACGCGGCGTTTTCAAAGACCTTCAGGTTTTCGACGATACCCGCAATATTCTCATTTACGAATTGCCTTTAAGCGAAATCATCTACAATTTCTTTGATAAATTAAAGTCCGCCACCAAAGGGTACGCCTCTTTGGATTATGAGCTCATCGAATATCGAAAGAGTGATCTTTGCAAAATGGATATTCTTTTGAATGGGGATGCGGTCGACGCCCTTTCCTCCATCGTTTATCGCCCCAGTGCCTACAATCGGGGAATCGCTTTGGTCAGCAAATTGAAAACCGTTATTCCTCGCCAACAATTTGAAGTTCCCGTCCAGGCATCCATTAACGGGAAGGTGATTGCCCGCGCCGATATCAAGTCGATGCGCAAAGACGTTTTGGCCAAGTGCTATGGCGGGGATATTTCCCGTAAAAAGAAGTTGTTGGAAAAGCAAAAAGAAGGAAAGAAGCGCATGAAAGCCGTCGGATCGGTCGAAATCCCGCAAGAAGCCTTCATGACGGTATTATCCATCGACGATGACGCTAAATAAGCGTGGAAATTGGTAGTTTTTTGGTTGATTTGAAATCCCTTTGTTTTTTATAATATTTCCAAAGACAAGAGGTTACAAAATGGCGGGTTATAGTTCCGAAGATTTGTGCAACGAATATTGCGAGAAGCGTTACGTTACGCGCTACGAACTTCGCCGCATCTTAGGCAGCCAATTGATCGATTACCAATGGAATATTCTCCGTAAATTTCGGGACGAAAACCGCTGCAATCTTTTCTTGCGTTCCATTAATAACAGCCGCTTTGGATACACCTCTACGCAAACGCTAGATCGAAAATTCGCCGATTATGAAGATCGGTTGAACCGAATGAAGGAAATTTTCTCCGATATTTCGGAACGTTCCGATGAAAGACGGAAGATGAACAACGCCGTCTATTTGACGTTACTTCGCGCTGCTTCTCAATTAGACGAAAAGACGGTGGATGATCTCACACTTAAAGCAATGATTAACGGCCTTTATCGAGAAGACAATCCCGAACATTATCCGATTTTAGGGTATCGTGACGTATTGCGGGCCATCGAATCGGGGCGTCGCATCGAATATAACGAAGATTATTTGGCGGAAATTTACGGGATGCTAACGGGTCAAGAAGGAGAACTCGTTTCGTTCTTCCGTGAAAAAGACCAACGTTCTCGTTATGCAAGATCGTCTTTGGAGGCTGTCTACGACGAATGCCCAGCTGACCGAATTGAAGCGTGCATGTCCTCTTATTGGTATTTCTATCGAACCGAAGCGATTTCTCCGTTGATGAAAGCGATGATTACGCTTTATTTCTTCCACTATCTAAAGCCCTTCGAATCCTGCAACGATTTAATGGCCTTGCTTTGCTGCAAAACGATTCTTTCGCAAAGTAAACTTGGCCCCTGTTCCGCCCTTTTGCCTCTGGAGAATTTATTGGCTAAATCCCCCGATTGGGATGAGATGGATTCTGAAATTCAGCGTCAAGCGGACCTCACCTATATTTTCTATTATTTCATGGAACGTTCTTCGTCTTCTTTATCCGAAGAACTTAATTTCTTTTTAAAGATTAAAAAAGAAGGAATCCAAAGTGAAGTCAACGCTTTGCCTGCTTCTAACGAAGCGGAAACTCCTATTTCGAAGGTAATTCCTCAGGAAGAACCCGTCCCCACTCCAATCCCTGAAACCAAGCAGGATGAAATTCCCGTTCCTGCTGTAGAAGAGCCAAAACTCGACGTGGAAAAAGAAGAAGTTGCCGAAACGGAAACTCCTTCGCCCGCCCCGGAATTTAAAGAAGCTCCTTCTAAGCCAAATTCGAATCGCCCTGCGCCTGTTTTGCCTGAAAAAAGGATCGACGAAGGCGAATTAGCCGTTGTTATTCCGAAAAAAGAAATCGCCGGTAAAGATTTGCGGGACGCCGCTAAATATATCTACGAGACGAATCCGCAAATTAGCCGAGCTCAAGCATCGTTTTTCGCGACGCACTGCACGATGGGGTGCTATTATAGCATTCAGGACTACAAACGCCATGTGCGCTGTGCCTATGAAACCGCTCGTACTTCGATGGACAATTTGACTCGGTACGGCTTCTATCGAAAATTGCAATTCAAAAACAAATTCGTTTATACCCCGCTTAATCAAAAAGGAGAATCATCCAAATGAAAACGAACGTCATCCTCTCTTCCTCTTTCCCCGCTTGGGCCGTCCCTGTTTTGATCGTTGGAATTTTCGGCGTTATTGTCTTGATTGTGATTTTGCTTAAAAAGCACGTGAAACTATTTCAAAGCCACGAACAGCCCAAAAGTGATAAAGAAGTGGCGGCGGAAGAATTGGATCGTTTGCTTGAGCCAATCGAAGACCCGGAAGCCAAAAAGCAAATGGCGGATTACGATAAAAAAGATTCGGATTGATGGATAAAACTCTTCCTTCCTCTCTCTACGTTCATATCCCTTTTTGCGAAAGCATCTGTGGCTATTGCGATTTTACGAAACTTTATTACCGCCCGGACTGGGCGGATTCTTATTTGCTGGCTTTATTTTCGGAAATCAACGCTCTTCATCTTGCTCCTAAAAGCCTTCATACGATTTATGTAGGCGGAGGGACCCCGAGTTGTTTGAATTTAGACCAAACCGAGGCATTGTTCGCTTTTTTATCGCCTTACCTTAAAGAAGGGGGCGAATTTAGTTGCGAGGCAAATCCCGAATCGTGCCAAGAAGAAAAAGTCGCCATTTGGAAAAAATATGGAGTAAACCGCGTTTCGATCGGTGTGCAATCTTCTCATTCGTCTTTGCTTTCCTTAATGGGGAGAAATCATCGTTTTGAAGATGCCAAAAGTGCTGTTTCCCTTCTTAAAAAAGAAGGAATTGCCAACATTAATTGCGATTTAATTTATGCTTTGCCAGGAGAGACTTTAGAAGAACTAAAGGAAGATATCGAAGCTTTTTGTTCCCTCCAAATCCCTCACTTATCCGCCTATTCTTTGATTTTAGAGGACGCGACCATTTTTTCGTTTAAAGGCATTCAAGAAGCGAGTCAGGATGTCCAAGGGGAAATGCTAGAATTCGTTATCGAGGCCTTCAAGCGTCATGGATACCGGCATTATGAAGTTTCTAATTTCGCTATCCCAGGGCATGAATGCCGCCATAACCTCGTTTATTGGAAGGATGAGCCCTATTATGGGGTAGGTCTTGGCGCCTCCGGCTACGTCGGGTCCCTTCGTTACACGAATACTAAATCCCTATCCTTATATATAAAGGGCGCCAAAGAGGGACGAATTGAAAGAAAAGAAGAATCCGTTTCCCTCCATGATGACTTGCTCTATTTTTTGCTTTGCAACCTTCGCTTGGCGGAAGGGTTTGACCGAAAAGATTTTAAACTCCGATTTGGCAAGGCTTTTGAATCCGCTTGCCCCAACTATGTAAACTGCTTGAAATCGGGCCTTTTGGTCCAAGAAGGCGGTCGGTTTCATTGCAGCGAAAGGGGGATTCGTTTGCTCGACTCCGTCCTTTTGGAACTAATTCCATAAAATTTAGCAACGAATCCTTGACAGTGCTAAAGTCACGCCTATAATGACACTAGCACTCAAAGGTGCGGACTGCTAGGTGAGGTGATAAAATCATGACAAGAAGTGAACAAGTCTTGAAATTGATCGTTGAACACTACATCAAAACAGCTCAACCGGTGGCCAGCAAGACCCTGATTGAACAATACGGTCTCACTGTTTCGAGTGCCACGATCCGTAATGAAATGCTATCCTTGGAGAAAGAAGGATATTTGGAGAAGCCCCACACCTCCGCTGGGCGCGTCCCTTCTGCGAAAGGTTACCAATATTATGTAGATAATCTTCGCGAAGAACGCATCGACGATGGTGTGAAGCACGCCCTCCAAAAGGTTTTGGATCAACGGAGCCAATCCGTCGAGGAGATTATTGCTCAAAGTTGCGAAATTCTCTCCAACATGACGAACTTGGCCTCGGTATTCCTGGGTCCGAAGATTAACGAAGAACACTTGGTGTCCCTTCAAATCTTCCCCAGCGGCACCAATAGCGCGACGGCGGTATTTGTTACCGACAAGGGCTATGTGGAAAACAAAACCTTCATTCTTCCCGAAGGAATGGAACAAAGCGAACTGAAAAAAGGTGTGGACGCCTTAAGCGAACGGTTACTAGGAACTTCGATTTGCGACCTTGTGCCGAAGATGGAAGCCATGAAACCCGCGCTTACCGACTACATGGTTGGGCAAGACGCCGTTTACCAAGCCTTGCTTGGCGCCTTCCTCCGTTTTGCAGGGGAACGCATGAACCTCTATGGCAAAACCAATCTCTTGGATCAGCCGGAATTCGTCGACGATGCGCAGAAATTACGCCGCGTGCTGACACTTCTGGATAATCCTAAAGAATTGCGGAAAGCCATGGAAGAAGCTGTTCCTAGCGAAGGAGATGTGAACGTGCGAATCGGAAACGAGGAAACGGGCCTCAAAAACATGGCCATCGTCTCCGCGACCGTCCAAATTCCAGGTGGGCAAAACGCCACCTTGAATCTACTGGGCCCAACCCGAATGGATTATGACCGAGCCGTGACGTTACTTGATTACGTCACCAAAACCTTGGACGAATATTTTAAACCGAAAGGAGAAAGCGAAGAATGCAAGAAGCAAACAAGCAACCCAACGACACCGTCGAGCAAAAGCAGCAAGCCGAGGCCCCCGAAGAAGGAAAGAAAGTAAGCAAAGCGAAATTTGACAAACTTCAAGAGGAATTCGAAAAAGCCACCTCCGATCGGGATCATTGGAAAAACGAATATTACAAAGCTTATGCGGATATGATGAATCTCCGCAAAGCGCTAGAAGAAGAGAAGAACTCCGCCATCCGTTATCGGGCCGAAGGTTTCCTCGATACGCTTCTTCCAGCGTTAGATAGCTTCCATATGGCGCTAGAATCCCCCGCGCCGAACCCCGAATCGAGGAATTACCAAATTGGATTCAGTTACATTTACAACCAAATCGTTGCTTCTCTTAGCAGCGAAGGAGTGAGTGAAATCTATCCAAAACCTGGCGATGCCTACGACGTGAATACGATGCACGCCGTCGATAAAATTCAAACAACGGATTATCCGGAAGGCACGGTGGCCCGCGTTGGAGCGAAGGGATATAAATTACACGATCGTCTTGTTCGAGCCGCGATGGTTTATGTGGCGGAAGCCCCCAAATCAAGCGAGGAAGGCAAGACTCAACCGATTCAAAATGAAACAAAGGCTCATGAAGCCTAAAAAGGAGAAAATCGATTATGGCAAAAGAAATTATTGTTGGCATTGACCTTGGCACGACCAATTCGGTCATCAGCTATCGTCAAGCAGACGGGAATGTCAAAGTCATCCCCAATCCGGAAGGAACCAATACGACCCCTTCCGTCGTTGCTTTTAAAGCAAGTGGCGAAGAAATCGTTGGCAACGCGGCGAAGCGCCAAGCGATCACCAACCCGGATACCGTTTCCAGTGCGAAGAGGAAGATGGGCAGTTCGGAGAAATTCCACATTAACTGCATCAATAAAGACTTCACCCCACAGGAAATCTCTTCCAAAGTCCTCGCCTATATGAAGGGCTACGCCGAAAAGAACCTTGGTCAGCCGATTAAAAAGGCGGTCATTACGGTTCCGGCTTATTTCAACGATGCCCAACGTCAGGCGACCAAAGATGCCGGTACCATTGCTGGACTCGACGTTGTTCGCATTATTAACGAACCGACCGCGGCCTGTTTGGCCTTCGGCGTAGATACCAATAAGAGTGGTAAGGTCTTGGTCTTCGACCTTGGCGGTGGCACTCTCGATGTCTCGATTTTGGATATTGGTGATGGAACCTTCGAAGTTCTTTCTACTTCTGGGGACACCCAACTTGGCGGCGACGACTGGGACCACGCGATCGCGGATTGGATCCAGGCGCAAATCAAGATTCAAAATGGTGTTGATTTGACCGACAAAATGGCCCGTCAACGTTTCCTCGATGCGGCTGAACGCGCGAAAATCGAACTTTCTAGTTCGGTGGAAACGACGATCTCTCTTCCTTTCATTGGCATGAGCAGCTCTGGTCCGATCAACTTCGAAACCACGCTTACCCGCGCTAAATTCCAGGATTTGACTCGCCCGCTACTTGAACGTTGCAAGGTTCCGATGGAAAAAGCGATGCACGATGCTGGGCTCTCCTATTCTGACCTTGCCGATATCTTGATGATTGGTGGCTCGACCCGTATGCCAGCTGTCCAAGAAATGGTGAAGCAAGTTTCTGGTCGTTCTATTAACCTCTCGGTCAACCCAGATGAAGCGGTTTCCGCTGGTGCGGCGATTCAAGGGGCCGTTATCGCTGGGGATGTCAAAGACGTCGTTCTTCTTGATGTCACCCCGCTTACCCTCGGCATTGAAACCTTAGGCGGCGTTATGACCCCGCTTATCCAACGCAATACCACGATTCCGACGGAGAAGAGCCAAGTCTTCTCCACGGCGGAAGACAATCAACCCGCTGTTGATATCATGGTCTACCAAGGTGAACGTCCTATGGCCCACGATAACAAATTGCTCGGTCACTTCCAACTTTCCGGAATTCGTCCGGCTCGTCGCGGCGAACCTCGCATTGAAGTGAAATTCTCCATCGACGTCAACGGTATCGTCAAAGTTTCGGCCAAAGACCTCGATACTCAAAAGACCGCAGATATCACGATTCAAAATAGCAATGGCCTTTCCAAGAGCGATATCGATCGCATGGTGAAGGAAGCGGAAGAACATAAAGCCGAAGACGAAAAGAGAAAAGGCGATATTGAAATCAAAAACAAGGCGCAAACCTATGTGGACGAAATCAACCGCACGCTCTCAGAAAAAGGTGATTCTTTGGATGCCAAGCAAAAAGAAGAACTCACCAAACTTCGCGATGAAGCTTCTGGTGCCATCGCAGCTAACGATATCGAGAAATTGCGCGAAATCGTCGGACGTTTGGAAGATGCGGCCCGCATGGCGGCTCAACAGCAACAATCCGCTGCTGGTGCTCAAAATGCGACTTCTACGGGGGAAGGACATGAAACGGCAGACGATGTCGTTGATGCCGATTTCACCGATAAGAAGTAAAAACTAGATGTTGGACGCGGCGTTCTAATCGGAGCGCCGCGCCTTTATGCAATTTAGGAAGGAGCGCTTATGGCGGAAAAAAGAGATTATTACGAAGTTCTTGGCGTCAGCAAAAACGCTACCCAAGATGAAATCAAAAGCGCCTATCGCAAATTGGCCAAACAATACCACCCCGACTTGAACAAAGCTCCCGATGCCGCGGATAAATTCAAAGAAGTGACCGAAGCTTATGAAGTTCTCTCCGATGAGCAAAAACGTCAAAACTACGATCGCTTTGGCTTTGCCGCGTTTGAAAACGGCGGTTCTACCGGTGGAGCGGGCCCTTTTGGCCAAGGATTCAGCAGCCAGGGATTTGGCGATGTCGATTTAAACGATATTTTCTCCAGTTTCTTTGGTGGAGGCGGATCTTCGAGGCGTTCAGCTTCTTCGGGTCCAACAAAAGGAGCGGACGTTTTGCGCCGAGTTCGCATCACCTTCATGGACGCGATTCTTGGAACCAAGATTACGTTCCCCGTTTCCTATGATGAGCCGTGCGCTCATTGTGGCGGAACGGGCGCGGAAAGCCCCAGTGACTTTACGACTTGCCCCACTTGCGGAGGCCGTGGTTATGTGACGACAACACAGCGCACGATTTTTGGCAACATGCAATCGAAGACCACTTGCTCTGATTGCCATGGAACGGGGAAGAAAATTTCCCACGCTTGCCATCTTTGCGGCGGTAGCGGCTATACGCATGTTAAAAAAGATTTGACCGTGAATGTGCCTGCCGGTATCAATAACGGCCAGCAAATTCGCGTTTCCGGAAAGGGAGAACGTGGAGAAAACGGTGGGCCAAACGGAGACATGTATGTCGAAGTATTGGTACAAGACCACCCGTATTTCCGTCGCGATGGAAACAATGTCCATATCGAAGTTCCCTTGAGTTTTGTAGATTGCGCCCTCGGGTGCGAAATCGACGTTCCGACAGTTTATGGGGAAGTTTCGGTTCGGATTCCAGAAGGGACACAGCCTGACGATATCTTGAAGATTCGTGAAAAAGGAATTAAAGACCTTCGTAGCGGTAAGCCCGGCGATGAATTTATTCATGTAAAGGTGAAAACACCGACTCGACTTGGGAAGAATCAGAAGCAATTGCTGCAGGAATTCCAAAATCAATCGAGTTCAAAAGATTCTCCTTACCAGAAATGGAAGGACAAATTCGTCAAATGAATCGGGGGCTGTTAAGAAATGAAAAATCTTAACAGTCCTTTTTTTGTTTGCCTCTTTTGATAACAACTACGTTGTTAAGAA
>CAKUWP010000008.1:0-78090 GCA_934699525.1 uncultured Bacilli bacterium | reverse complement strand
CATTCGCCGAATCATTCAAGAAAACCTCGAAATGGTCGTAAATCCAATCCCTTATTTGCTCCTATATCTAGCAAAAATTTGATTTTTCCCTTGGATATTTTGTTTTTTGCCCCTATAGTTACCTAGCCTTTAACACGCGAAAAGGCAAATTGTTCTGGGGCCGTACTGGTTTTGACGGGGGAACCGTCAACGCACGGATGCAGTGGTCTGGTAAACCTTAATACCAAAAAACAATAACTGACAAAACTGTCAAACCCTGGATGCTCAACAACCGTTGTGCGTCCGTTGCTCTTGCTTAATTAAGCACCCGACATAGGGTTCCGCGTATCGCGGACGAGCACGTCTACCCATGCGTTCACGTCTTGGCATGGGATAGGCGCAAGATAAGGCGATAAGCTGGCTTCTTGGCAGGGGAAGTTGGACGAAAATTTACTGCCACCCCTTATTCGCCCTTGGCAGGTTCGACGGATTTGGGTTAACGAATCTGCCTAAACTGTAGATGCTGTGTGGGGACTTTCTTCGGACCGGGGTTCGATTCCCCGCGACTCCACCAAATGAAATGAAAATGGGAGAACTTGCTTTCCCCCATTTTTCTTTTGAATTTTTGCTTGAATATATTAAGAGCGATCGCGATGGATTTCTCGGAGGCCTTAAAAGATTATTGCTCGTCTTTTCGGACTTCAACGCCGCCACGAAGGACGATGTCCCCTTTGTCCAGGGCTTCGATTTCCTTCTTGTATTGGGCCTCTTCTTTGTCGTTGCATAGGACAAAGTGGCCAGGAAGGATTTCACGGAACGAAGGCTTATCGGTCGAATAGTCATGAACTTCATCCGGGCGATAAACGATGCGTTGACGTCTTTTCTCGGAGAAGGGGTTCGGCTGAGGAATCGCCGAAAGAAGAGATTTGGTATAAGGGTGCAACGGATGGCGGAAGAGTTCTTCGGAAGTGGCAAGTTCCACCATATTTCCAAAATACATCACCGCGATGCGGTTGCAGAAGTACTTGACGGTGGAAAGGTCGTGAGCGATGAAAATCATCGTCAGTCCCATTTCTTCTTTTAGGTCATTCAGCAAGTTGATGATTTGGGCACGAATGGAAACGTCCAAAGCGGAGATGGGTTCATCGCAAATCAAGAGTTTGGGGTTCATGATCAACGCACGAGCGATGCCGATACGTTGACGTTGGCCGCCAGAGAATTCGTGGGGGTAGCGGGAAGCGTGCTCGGGGACGAGCCCGACTTTCTTAAGAATCTCCACCGTCTTTTGATGGTTTTCCAAACGATTGTGTTTGCCCTGAATTCGCAAACCCTCTTGGATGATGTCTTCAACCGTCATACGCGGATCCAAGGAATCCACGGGGTCTTGGAAAATCATCTGAATTTCATTCAGAAGGGCACGTGGGGCATGCTTGTTGTCATAATGGATGGCTTTGATTTTGCTCTTCTGACGTTCCAGAACCATTTGACGACGGTCATTGATTGCGGCGAATTTTTCTTGGATTTCTTGATGGATTTTTTCTTGTTCCGCGCTAGAAGCGGAAGCGCAGCGAGTGGCCTCTTCCTTCTTTAAAGAGGCGATGGCTTCGTTCGCGTGAATGTTGGAATATTTGATTTCCTTTTTGTTCCAACGGTCGCCTGCACCAACGCGGTATCCCTTAAAATAGATAGAACCGCTGGTGATGTCATAAAGGTGCATGATGCAACGGCCCGTCGTCGATTTGCCGCATCCGGATTCGCCAACAATGCCAAAGGTTTCGCCCTCTTTGATGTCGAAAGAAACGTCATGAACGGCTTTGAGTTTCACATAATTGGGCCATACGCCAAGACGAAAGAACATGCGGAGGTGGCGAACGGCTAAAATCGTTTTGTTTTCCGCGAGTTCGGGCTTATAGGTGATGTGGGCAAGCTTGACCGCGAGGTCTTTCTCGTCCACGATTTCCTGCTGAGCCGCGACTAATTTTTCCAATTCGTCGATTTCGTCTTTTTTGGAAGGATCGAGTTTGGCTTTTCCTAAATTCGCCTTCAGCTGGTTGAGTTTGGTTTTTTCAACGTTTAAAGCGGCTTTGGCATTTTCTTTGCGGTGTTTGCGGATTTCCTTTTCTTCCGCGTAACGGGCTTTGGTTTCTTCTAAAGTAGGAACGCTGGATTCCAAGTGGTGGAATTCTTTTTCTTCCTTTTCTTCTTGTTCAGGGGTGATTTTTTCTGCTCCCGCGTCAAAAGAAGGGGCTTCCTGTTCTTGGAATTCCTCAATCACCTTGTCGGTGGATTCAGCCGAAGCGATGTCTTTGGTGGAATTATTCTTTTTCATGGGCGCGCTTAGCCTCCTCTTCTTTCAATGCGTTGGAAATGCGTTGGGTGACGATACGGGGTGGGACGACGTTGGGAGCGTCCTCGTATTCGAGCCACGAAGCGCAGTAATGGGTGGGGGTAATCTGGAACAAAGGCGGTTCGTATTTGAAGTCCGCTCCAATCGCATAACGGTTTCTCAAGGCGAACGCATCCCCCTTCGGCGGATAAATCATATCCGGCGGGGTTCCGGGGATGGCTTCGAGTTTTTCTTTGGAATCGATATCGGGGATTGAGGCAAGCAAGGCCCAGGTATAGGGGTGACGGGGGTCAAAGAAGATTTCTTTGTCCGTTCCGTATTCGCAGATTTTGCCCGCGTACATGACCGCGACGCGATCCGCCATGTTGGCGACGACGCCTAAGTCGTGGGTGATGAAGATAACCGACATGTTGTGAGCAGCTTTAAGCTTATTGATGAGTTCGAGAATCTGGGCTTGGATTGTAACGTCCAAAGCCGTGGTGGGTTCATCGCAAATCAAAACATCCGGTTCGGAAATCAAAGCGATGGCGATGACGATGCGTTGACGCATACCGCCAGAGAACTGGAACGGGTATTGTTTGAAACGTTTTTCCGGTTGGGGAATACCAACTTCGCGCATGACGGACAAAGCCTTTTCTTTGGCCATCTTTTTGGTGATGCGAACTTGAGATTGATAGGTCTTGCGGATTTCTGCCTCTTCCTTGTCCAAGGCGATCTTTTCGGCGAGGATTTGGTTCCGTTCCTCGATTAAGGGCTTTAAAGCGGCTTCTTTTTGCTGCTCTAAAGCCAAATGCTTTTTGGGCAAGAAGTAGCAGAGGCCGATTCTCAAACGGAATTGCCATTCCGTTTTTTTGATTTGGGAAGCGAGCTCCTCGGCGCGAGCTTGGTCTTCGGGCTTAATGGAAAGTAAAGCGCGTTTCGCGGCAATGCTATCTAAGCCTTTTTGGAGTTCGGCCTTTAGTTCTTCATGGTGTTTTTCCGTGGCGACCTTGGCCTTCTTTTTCGCTTCTTGGAGAGCTTTGTATAGACCGGGAGCGACTTCCTTATATTCTTTCTTGGCTTTTAAAATCGCGACTTTGGAATCAGCTTTGGCTTTTTTCAAATGCTCAGCGTTTTCCTTTTTGATGGCGTTGATCTCCCCCTTTTTCTTTTGGAGTTCGGCCTTTAAAGACGATACGCCCCCCTTCTTTTTCTTTAAAGCAGAGATTTGACCTTGGATGGAAGCAATTTCGCTTTCGATTTTTTCAATACGGTCCTGATATCCGGGGAGCGGAATGGTGGCTTTATTTTCCGCGTCGGCGATTTTAACGTCGCGCATGGAAGCCGCATTCATATAGGCGGTATGCTCGGGCGCGATTAAATCTTCGTAATAACGCTTCAACATATCCGCATTGATGAGCATGGTTTCGGTGATTTGCTTGCCGATTTTAACGATGGGGTTCAACGAAGAAAGCGGGTCTTGGAAAATCATGCCGATTTTCTTGCCGCGGATGCGTTGAAATTCGGCTTCGCTGGCTTTGGTTAAATCGATTCCATTATATAGAATCGTCCCGCCTTCAATGATTGCGTTGGGCGAAAGAATGCCCATGATCGCTTTGGAGGTGACAGATTTTCCTGACCCCGATTCCCCAACGATGCAAAGGGTTTCCCCCTTATATAAATCAAAGGAAACCCCACGGACTGCTTGGACTTTGCCATTGTCCGTCCGGAACGAGATGGTGAGGTTTTTGACTTCGAGAGCCTTCGTGGAAGGAAGAGAGGTACCCCCTTCAATGAGGGCACGGTCTTTTTTGGTGAGTTTGACGGCCATATTATTCTCCTCCTTTCAAACTGGGGTTAAACGCGTCGCGCAACCCGTTGCCGAAGAGGTTGAACGAAATCATGACGAGGGCCATGACGACGCTGGGGAACAAAATCAAATAAGGATAGGTGGTCATGTAGATTTGGTTAGACGAAAGGACGCTGCCAAATCCTTCCATGCCGTTCACGAGTCCCAAATAGGATAAACTCGCTTCCGAGAAGATGACCGAGGGGATCATCAAGACGCTCGAGGTAATCAGGGTGCCGATCGCATTCGGCAAGATATGGCGGAAGATTAAGCGGAAATCGCTGGCGCCCAATGTGCGGGCCGCAAGGATGTATTCCCGGTCCTTAAATCGGTAGAACTGAGTTCTGGTTAAGGCGGCGGTTCCTAGCCATCCTGTCGTGCAAAGGGCGATGCCCACCATTAAGATGGTCGACATGTTTTCGGGACGGTTGATTAATATCAACGTCATGACGACAACCCAGGGGATGCCGCCGAGGATTTCGCAAACGCGTTCCATCGCAATGTCGGTCCATCCGCCAAAATAACCGGAGATTGCACCCCAAATCAGGCCGATGACGATGTTGATGAAGGTCGTGGCCACGCCAAGGATGATCGAATAACGGAGCCCGTTGAAGACGAGTTTGAACATATCCCGTCCTTGATTATCCGTGCCAAAAAGGAATCTTGGCATGGAGGAATACCCGAATTCGCGATACCGAGACATCGTGCCGGTGAAAGAAGCGGTCTTGATTTTGCCGGCTTTAACAACGCGGACGGTGATGGGGTTTTCTTCGTTGACCTGCAAGGGGCAATGAGATTTGCCTTCTTCGGTCATCACAATCCCTTCGATGAATTTAGTTTGTTCCGCTTTATCCATGGATCCGTTTTTGAAGGATTCGATGGGATAAGCAAAATTCATCCATCCCTTGTCTTGATAGGCTTGGAGGTCGGTCATTGTGATGCTAGAAGAGGTGTAGTTGCCAAAAGCCGCTTGATAGGAGTCATAACGGAAGGTGCCCGTAACATAATCGGCTTGGAAGATGTTCAAATCGGCGTTGGACGTATAGGCGTAAGCTTTCTCGCTTTCGATGGTTGGGCGGTTTAAGGTGAGGTTTGCGTCCGTGCAAGAAAGGTTGCTCATTGCCGTCTTTTCCGATTCAGTCGCCTCGCCTTCGATGGAGAAAAGAACTTTGCTCACCAAGACGGAGGTTTCTTTGCTCGCTTCGGGTTTCATCGTGAGATAGAACTTTCCAAGCGAGGTTCCCCCGTTAAAAGACTTAAGGGCTTCGTTATCCGAAAGACGGAACACGTGGGTGCCGGTTTCGGTTCCAAAGTCTTGAAGAACGATAGAAGAATAAGAAGAAGACATGGTATCGCGGTACAAGAAATTCAAGGAGAATTCTCCTTGTTCTCCGCGGGCAAATCCTTCTTCTGGAATAGCAGAGGTTTGAACTTCTAACGTATAGGTGTATTGATTAAAATGGAAGGTGCCTTCCGGAGATTGAAGGAAGGCGTCGTCTTTGCTGCCGGCGGAAGCGCTCACGCGCATGGAGCCGCCGCGGGCGTAGGAAACGATGTTGTCGCTGATTTTCTTTTCACCGACTTTGGAATATTCGATGTCTCCAACAATGGCATCTAACTGCAATTTGGAGTTTGCCGTGGTGGCAGGGGAGCCGGCATAAGTGCCTTCTTTTTGATAGGCTTGCCAATCAAAGTCAATCGCGACGTTTTTATAGACGGAGGTGCCATCCCAAAATCCCGTTCCCGCGGAGAATAGCTTGGGGGCAAGTTTGGTTTGATAAGCCAAGTTGGGGTTGGATGTATCCAAGGAATGCGTGTTGAAAATCGGAACGAAGATGGTCAGCAAGACAATGCTGCCAAGAATCGCGGCCCCGACGACGGAGGATTTGTTTTTGACGAAGCGACGCATCGCGTCTTTGAAGAACGTCGTCGGCTTCGACTGCAATTTGGTATCCGTTAATTTGACGTCGGCTTGGCTAAGCGAAAAGTCGCCTTCTTGGAAGGAAATCGTATGCTCCACGTTTTTGGAGTCACGGTAGGTAAAGGTTTTGTTGTTTTCCATACTATTTCTTCGCCCCCATACGAATGCGCGGATCGATGAATCCGTAAGATAAATCGAGGAAGACCCCCGAGATGAGCCCGATGAGCGTATATAGCGACATATCCGCCATCAAAACGTTGTAGTCTCCGGCGTTGATCGCGTCGATATAAAGTCTCCCAACACCTGGGATGCCATAAAGGGCTTCTAGAATCATAGAACCGCCAAGCAAACCAATGATTTCCGATAAAATCGAAGGAAGGATGGGGACCATGGCGTTTTTTAGTGCGTGGCGCTTAATGGATTGCGACCTCGTTAATCCTTTGGTTCTAGCTAATAGCAAGAAGTCGCTCGACATGACTTCGGTTAGTTCCGCGCGCGTAAAACGACAATATCCGCAAATGGAACCAAAGGAGAGGGACATCGTGGGAATGATGTAACCGAGCACCCTAGTGGGCAATGGGGCGCTGACGGAAGGCCATTGGCTGGGCAACCAGCCCAATTGATAAGAGAAGATATAAAGAAGAATGTTGATGGTGATGAAGGAAGGAACGGAGATGAAGACCATGACGAGGGTCGAAATGATGTGGTCCGTCATCTTGTTTTTCTTCAAAGCGGCCCAGATGCCAAGCCCGATACCGGCAGGGACCGAAATCAAAACAGGCCAAATATTGGTTTTCACCGTGGTCCATAGGCGGGAATCGCTCCAAGAGGATCCGATGATGACGACCATGGAGTCCACGTTGGGGGCAATGGAAGTGGAAGTGCCCCAGGTGCCGTGGAACAAACCGCTGACCCAAGCGCAATACTGATCCCAAAGGGGGCGCTGATAGAAGTAATAGGAAACGCCCTTATCCGCGGTCATCGAAAAGAGAAGGGATCCTAAACCTTCCTGAGGGGAGGAATAGCAAACTACGTATCCTAAATCCTGTTGATGAAGATAATAGGCGAGTTTGGTTTCGTTGGTCCCCGGAATGGTGGGGAAAGGCTGCAATTTCACCAAAAAGAACGTCAACGTCAAGATGATGACGGTGGTGCATATGGCCAGGAATATTCTTTGTAAAGAATAGCGGAACATGGTTTCTCCTTTCTTTGAAAAGATTTCTAGTTGTTATTGTAAAGTGAATATCAAGTTTGTCCATCTCCTTCAAAAGGGGATTCACCCTCCCCTTTTGACGAAGAAGCAGCACCGGAGGGTGTCCGATGCTGCTAAAGATTAACGGATCGACGAGGTTGGATTAGGCTTCCGGCGTGGCGGGGGCGGGGAGCTCAACAGTGGCCAAAGCGCTCTTCAAGCCACAATAGACGCCATCAATCGTTTGGACAAAATCCACGCCGAAGATGTAGAAGCCACCCAAGGCTTTGACGCTTGCGAATAATTCGCCGCCAACGGTGAAGGAGAAGTTGCCTGCTTCGTCCCAAGTAATCGCCGAGACGTCTTCCGTCGTCGCAACGCCTTCCGGATAGATCTCGAAGTAGTCGGCATAGGTTTTGGAGGTCGTTCCGAAGATGTCGGCCAAATCGATGACGAGTCCATCAAAGTTCTGGACTTCGATGGTACCTTTAATCGTAACCGAATCCGTGGTCGGAACAACCGAGGAGACGACGACTTCAACCGGTTCGAGCGGTTGTCCTTCTGCGCTGAGGACAACGCCGTGGTCCGCAGCGTCCCAAAGTCCGTCGAAGGACCATTTCTTGCCGCCATAGATCAAGGCATTTTCGCCTTCTTCCACGGCACCGGTATCGGCACCCCAGTTCAGCGTGAAGCCGGTGGAACCATCGGATTTAAGAATTTCAAGGAAGTTGAGCGGGTCGAGGTTGTTGCCCGAGATAGAGCCGAAACCCAAGTCGAATTGGCCAACGAGAAGGTGTTTGTTATAAACGTCGTCCCATTTCGCAACGGCGTGATGATTGACTGCCAAACGGACTTTATATCCAAGGGCAGCAGCGGCAGCGTCGAAGGAAGATTTGATGTAACCGCCGATCAATTTGCCTTGGCCTTCAATCTGGTTGGGATACATCCACCAAACATCGATGCCGATTTCTTCCGTGGAATCTTTGATATCGCCACTGGTTTTTAACTCTTTGATCGCTTCTTCAAAGCAAGCTTGAGAAAGAGCTTTGTCGTAGCCGAAGGTTTCGATGGTGTCGCCCCAGAAGTCTTGCAAGGCTTCTTCGTGAGCCGCGGTCGAGTTGTAGGAGACGCCGTTTTCCGGATCGCAGATGTAGTTATCCGGGAAGAAGTTAATGGAAGGAGAGCCGCCTTGGTTTTTCGCATAGGTCGCACGGTCAATAGAATAGAAGAGGCCGCGGAGGAAGCTGTCGTTGGACATCCAGGGCTTGACGTTCCAGTAATTTTCTTTGGTCGTGTGGGTAATTCTGCCTTCTTCGCCAAAGAGTTCTTCCCAAAGTTCCGGAGTGCAGGAGTTGATGTTCAACTTCCAAACAGCGGTGCCGGGGACTTGGACAGCGCGAGGGTCGGAGGAATACTTTTCGAGATAGTCCGAGGTGACGCCACAAGCGTCGAGGTTCGAGGAATTGAGGAATTGCTTGATGGCGATGTTCTTATCCGTCGCATAGCCGGGGAGAATATCCGTGTGGATGCCTTCGATGCGATAGAGGTTCGGGTTTTCTTGACGTTCATACCACTGATCGTTGCGGTGGAAAGTGATGAGCTTATCGGTTTCCCACGTTTCGAGCATATAGGGGCCCATGCTGAGGACGTTGTCCACTGGGCTTGTGCTCTTGTCGGAGGAATATCCGGCGAGGTTCTTGATACCGACTAGATTGATGAAGTCTTCCGGAATCGGCTCATAGAGAGTGCCGTTGCAGGAATACATCGCATAGAAACGGTTAAGCGGGGTCTGGTAGGTGATTTGGAGGTAATCGCCATCCGCGTCACTTCCGGCTTCAATACCAACACCAGAGAAGTCGACGTCGTTATTGATGCCTTCTTTTCCAGCGGCTTTGGTCGCGGCAAAGTAGTTGGCAACGCCGGCGATAGCGCCTTTGCCAGTCTTTTTTGCCATTTCGGTGCCGCGATAGAGGGCGTTGGCGCCGTTAAGAAGCATTTTGTACGTGGTGATGTAGTCTTCGAGTTGGACATAACGGCCATCGAAGGCTTTGCGGTCAGCACGGGACGAACCAGAACGATAAGTGACTTTTCCAGCTTCGCCGGTGCGGACGTAGAAACGCCAGGTGCGGTGCAATTCTTCGGCAGTCGGATCTTTGGTGATCACGGTCTTGCCATCATCACTGACAGGGAACATGTGATCCTGTTTGGAGAGGATGCCATACCATTCATAGCCGGTCTTATCGGAGTTTAAACGTTGACCGAAATAGGAAGTTCCGATGGTGTCAAAGAGGCCGGCGACTTGGTTGCCTTGGTCATTCCACGCGTTGATGGTCGCGGGGTCGCTTTGGTCCCAATTGTGGTAGTAGTTTTGGTATTTGCTGTTGGATTCGCCGGCGAGGGAACCTTTGAGGTAACCGTCGCGAAGGGTGGAGAAACCAAAGTTCGTGATGTAGGTGTTGGTGCCTCTGACAACACGCGGGTTGAAGAGTTGATAACCGGAGTCTTCGTATAGTGGCAAGCCTGCAATCGAGTGGTCGATGGCATATTTTTCAAGCTTGCCAAGGATTTCGGTGCGATCCTCGTAAGATGAATTGACGAACTGCTGAGCTCCACTGGCAATGGGGGCAGTGCTAGGATCAACGCTGGTTGAAGTGGAAGAACTCGTCGTGACGGAGGTATCCGATGACTCTCCGCCCGGCTTTGAAGAACTGGTGTTTTCATTCGTTCCGGGGTTTCCGCCGCAAGCTGTTAGGGCTAGGGCGATGGCACCAAACGCTACGGCTGGTGCAATGAATTTACGATTTTTCATTTTCTTTTTCTCCTTTCGAGATGCCGTTATTAAAAGACCGCTCGAAAAAGATGCAAGAAGAAATTTAAAAAATCGTAATTTCTTTCAAAAATTTTCAAAAAACGATGCCGCAAATAACAAAAGAAGCGATGAGAAGTCCAATTCCAAGAACGAGCCAAGGCCAAGGGAAAATCTTATTTTGCTTTCTATTTTCCTTTTTGGATTCCGTGTATGCGTAATAATCGGGGTAAGGATCCTGCGCGTTCGTGTAATTGGAGTTCATGTGTTTGAAAATGGAGCGAAATCCATAAGTCACGGTGTCAAAAGCACCAAAACGTGCCAACAAACTAAGCAATCCGCCGCCTAAAACAATGGCGCCGGCGAAGAAAAGCGGGTCGATCCAACCGGATAATGCGTAATTTTTGCGAACAAAGAAAAACAAACAAAAAGCTCCAATGGCTAGAAGTGGATAAACGATAAACGAAGCGAGAATGGATTTTTTCATGGGCATATCTTTCTATGAGGAAACAAAATTATCAAGCCAAATGAAACGAATGATGTTTGCTTTGAAAACAATGAAAGACCTGATTTGAATTTTCACAATTAAAGTGGAAATGATGAAAAAAGAGGGCGGGCCCTCTTTTCTCTATTCTTGTTGGACAAAATATTTAGGATGTCTTTCGACGACGGCTTTGATGCCGTGTAATCCAGCCAAATGATGTTCCAAGGAAACTTTTCGAATTTCTTCGGGGCTTTTCTTCTGCAAAGCATCAAGAAGCCGCTCATGAATCCTCTCCAAACTTTTCACGTCTTCGATTCCTCTTAAGTTAGTAAGATAACGATAACGGGAATAGGAAGGGAATGCTTCGTCAATGAAATCCAGTATGCTTTCTTTATTGGCTAAAGAATAAATCGCTTTATGGAAGGCGTTGTCGCAGGCGAAGGATAAGTCGGCGAATTCTAAGGTCCCTGGGATTTGATTCTCTAGTTCCTGGTCTTGCCGCTTTAATAAATCACGGATGGCTTGGATATCTTCTTTCGATGCTTTTTCGGCGACTTCAATCATGACTTCCGTTTCGGTATACGCGCGGAGATAAAGCACCTCGCTGATGGTATTTAAATCGATGGGAGTGACGTAAGTGCCGGATTTGGATTGGATTCGAACAAGGCCGTTCTCTTCCAATTTCTTTAAAACATCGCGGACAGGGGTGCGGGAAACGCCGAAGGAGGCGGAGAGCTCATTCTCGCGAATGCGGCTCCCCGGTTTCAGATGAAGGGTGACAATCTCCTTTTTTATCGTTTCGTAAATAGGTTCGATGTCCTTGGTCATGAATCACCGTTGGACACGTCCCGAGGCGTTTCCACCCATCAAGGCTTCGACTTCTTTTAGGCTCACGTGGTTATAGTCCCCAGGAATCGTGTGTTTCAAAGCACTGTGGGCAACCGCGCAGTTGATGGCCTTTTTGGGATCATCGTAATGAGAGAGGCCATAGATGAGACCAGCGGCAAAGGAATCGCCGCCGCCCACACGGTCGACAATGCGAAGTTCGTAGTGGCGGGATTTGTAGAATTTCCCGTTGGTGAAGAGGACCCCACTCCAGCCATTGTCGTTAGCGGAATGGGATTCGCGAAGAGAAGCGGCCGCGCCTTTGAAATGGAACTTTTCGCACATTTCCTTAAGCATCGGGGCATAGCCATCCGCATCGATCTTGCCACTATTAATATCGCTGCCAGTTGCTTTAAAGCCAAGGCAGGCTTCCGCGTCTTCTTCATTACCGATGACATAATCCACATATTCCATTAAGGGGATTAAACAGGCCTGAGCCTCTTCTTTGGTCCAAAGCTTCGAACGGAAGTTCAAATCGAAGGAGACCGTGATGCCCATTTCGTGAGCGGTCTTCAAGGCTTTTGCCGTGAGAATCTGAGCGGATTTTCCTAAGGCCGGAGTGATGCCGGTCATATGAAACCATTGAACGCCTTTGAAGAGTTTCTTGAAATTGAATTCGCTGGCTTTGGCTTCGGAAATCGAAGAATGGGCGCGGTCATAAATGACTTTGGAAGGGCGGACGGAGTCGCCGGTTTCTAAATAATAGATGCCAAGACGTTCTCCTCCGCGGAGGATACCGGTGGTATCCACGCCATATTCACGCAAGGAATTTCTGGCCGCATCCCCAATTTCGTTTTGTGGGAATTTGGAGATGAACATTGCTTCTTCGCCAAGATTGCATAGGGCAAGGGCGACGTTGGCCTCACCACCTCCATAATTGACGTCAAAGCTCTTGGCTTGGACGAAGCGGGAATATCCCGGAGTAGAAAGGCGAAGCATCAACTCGCCTAGAGTCGCGTATTTCATACAGGTATCGCCTCTTTTTATTTAGCAAGCGCTTCGCGAGCCGCTTTCACCACGGCGACGAATTCGCTGGCGTTTTTCTTCACACCTTCAAAATCGCCTTTTTTGGCTGGAGCGATGAGGGAACTGCCAGCCGAAACGGCAGCCGCGCCGTTTTTGATCCATTCGGCCGCGTTTTCCACGCTGACTCCGCCAGAAGGCAAGAAGTTGCCTTGGGGGAAGGGTCCGTGGAGGTCCTTGATGTATTTGGGTCCGACGACGTCACCCGGGAAGATCTTGACGAGATCCACTCCGGCTTTCATCGCGGTGAGAACCTCAGTGGGGGTTAAGCAACCAGCAATATAGGGGATTTGATAGGCATTGCAGATTTCGGCCGTGCCTTTATCAAAACTCGGGGAGACGATGAATTTAGCTCCGGCAAGGATGGCCGTGCGAGCAGTCGGGGCATCGAGAACGGTGCCGGCACCGACCACATATTTGGCTTCTTTGTTCGCGGCGAGGTGAGCAATGACTTCTTGGGCGCCCGGAACTGTAAACGTAAGTTCGAGCCCGACGATTCCGCCCTCCGCACAGGCGGTAGCGACTTTCTCGGCCATCTCAACAGAAGAGGCGCGGATAACGGCAACAACACCGCAATCCAAGACTTTTTGGGTAATTTCTTGTTTTTGCATAGAACCTCCTTAATCTTGTATACAAGTTCTATTCGCCATCATTATAGCCGTTTCTTGGAGATGTGGTATTAAATTTCACTTTGTCATGCTGAAAGTTGGATGATGGTAATTTCTGCCTTTTTCAGTTCTCGTTGGAGGGTTTGGATTGGCCGGATCTTACACGCTTGTCGATCGCATTTTCGTTGCGATTAAGACAAATAATCCGATAGGCAAATGTAATCTGGTGATTTGGCACGTGGAGGATAAATGTCTTTAGGCAGTGCCTCCGGGAGAGGTTTGTGCACAATAGAACCATCATTATTCACCCGAAACTCATATTTATATATGGAAAACTTTTTATAGAGGTATATGAGTTCCGATCCCCACCATGAGCAATAGAGTCTCTTAGAGTCGAATGCAATGCAGATGTTTTTCGCGCAATTTAGGTTGTTTTTCGTAATTGATAATCTAAATGAAGGCTTTATTTCTCGTATTTGATTTATTTCATCTGGGTATTTGAACATTTTCGGATACTTTTTGCAAATGCCGTCATACCAGCCGACGACAACAGGGTGTTTGTTCAACAACATTTTTGCATCTTTAAGTTCCGAAGGTTCAAGCAATAACGCCCACAATAGTTCCTTTTCGGCATAATTTGCTTCCAAACATATCGCGTACAAATAATCGCCCTTGATGGTTTCTTTGACAAAGACGGCTCCTTTTTGAAAATCGAGCTTTGGCTTTTTAGGATATATGATTTTCGCGATCGGTCCGTCCAATTTTTCAAGAAAACGACTAACAATCTTTCTACGTTTACCCAAATCGCTTGACGGGAGGTCCAGGCTGGATAAACCAGCCTGGTCATTTTGGATAAGTTTTTCTTTTTCCTGGGGGTTTAATCTGTATGGAAAACCAATTTTATGAAGGGATTTTAGTAAAGCAAACGCCGTACTTGCCCTCACATAATCGTCATCTAAAGATTCGTTATAAATTTTCTCGGCAATTTGATAGGCTTTCTCGCGCAAATCATCGTTGCATTCAAGAGAATTATAATAAGCAAAGAATAAGTCATAAGCTTCTCCGTATTCGTCGGAACACGACACATTCAATGACCACATCCCCATATTTGTTTTGACACCTCTTTTTTCAACGCAAAATTGTTTTGTTGCTTTCGTTCAGGTTCTCACAATAACCATAACCATTATGTACGATGAACAAGCACCGCACAATACGACATACGTACGGAACCCCTGAACGTTAAAATTGTATGCTTGAATTGGCATCACAAACTTTTCGAATTTGATGTCCCACAACAGTTCGCACTCTTTATCGGACGCGGGCTTCCAACCCTCTTCCGTGAGGAAGTAGTGGCCTCGCTGACACAAACGTCCAAAACCTCTCTTTCATCGCAGATTCCAAACTTTTCGTCGTATGAGAGGACAAGGTCCTTCTGTTGGATTTCTTCAATGGCTTGCGTGCCAAGAGAGAGGGAGCAACGAGCGTGCCAGCGGCGAAACAGTAAGGATGGGTTTATGACCAGCCGCCCCTTCAAGGTCCTGATGGCCGCGGAAGGAAGTCAAATCATCGTTATTGAAAACACCAACAACTTTTTCATGACAAGCACTCTGAGAGAGAAGACCAACGTTATTGAATTCACCCACAAAGCGGACGAGGGTCGTTATGGATTCTTGCTGGATTATCGTGATTAATAAAATAAGGAAATGGACTCCTCTATTGTCGCTTACGCCACGAAAACCGAAATGCCTTATTTTATCTGCGCCCAATAAAAAAGACCGTTGATGAGCCTTTCGGTTCTTCAAACGGCCTTGTTTGCTTTCTTATTCTCCAAAATAGGATTTTGCGTTGTAATAGCAGATATTTTCCACGATCTCGCCAAGACGCTTCTCGTCATAGGGGTAACGCCCTTCTTCGACGAGATGTGCGATATAATCGCAGAGTTCGCGACGGAAATAATCGTGGCGAGGATAGGAAAGGAAGCTGCGCGAATCCGTGAGCATCCCGATGAAGCAGGAGAGCAATCCGTCCGCGGAAAGCTTCTTGAGTTGATTCATCATTCCTTCGTAATGGTCATTGAACCACCAGGCGGTGCCAAGTTGGATTTTGCCTTTTTCGCTATTTTGGAAGCAGTTCATAAGGCTCACCAACGAGATGTAGTCTTTTTCGTTTAAAGTATAAAGAACGGTCTTGGGCAATTCGTCGGTCTTATCCAACTCATTGAGCAGCAGGCTTAATTTCTCGGCGTAGTTGCGATCGCCGACCGCGTCATATCCCGAATCCACGCCGAGGGCGTTGAATTGACGGGTGGAGTTATTGCGGAGCGCGCCGATATGGTATTGCTGCACCATGCCATACTTATGGTATTGACGGCCCAAATGAACGAGCAATGCCCCTTGGTAGACGTCTAAATCTTTTTCGGTGAGCTCTTCGCCTTTTAAGGCTTTTTGATAGACGACATTAGCTTCTTCATAAGACCCATTAGTGTAATGGAAGGTGTCTAGTCCGTGATCGCTTGCGTGGCAGCCGTGCTTTACAAAATAAGCGAGGCGTTCATCCATTGCGTCGAATAAATCCTGAAGCGTGGCTAATTTACGACCAACCACCGTTTCGAGTTGATGGAGCCAAGGAAGGAAGGTCGCTTGGTCAATTTTCGTGGCCTTATCCGGTCTCCAACAGGGGGATACCTTCGTTTTGAGAGTTGGATCCTTGACCATTTGCTCGTGGAAATGCAAATCGTCGACGGGGTCATCCGTGGTATAAACGATTTCCACGTGGTTGAGTTCCATCATTTTACGCGCGGACAACGTCTTTAATTTTTCGTTGCATTCGTCGTAAATTTCTTTGGCCGTTTCGGGGCATAGAGGTTTGGTGATTCCAAAATAGGTTTTTAACTCTAAATGGGTCCATTCATAGATGGGGTTACCAATGAAGTAGGGCATGCATTCCGCGTATTTTTGGAATCTTTCCCAATCCGATTTTTCTCCGGTGATGTATTCTTCGGGAACGCCCATTTCCCGTAAGAGACGCCACTTGTAATGGTCGCCGTATCCTTTTCCGCCGAGCCAGGCTTCCGTGATGGAAGAGAAGTGGTAGTCGGAAGCGATTTGTTCCGGAACCAAATGGCAATGAAAGTCAAAGATCGGCATCTTTCGTGCATGCTCTTTATAAAGTTTTTCCGCGAGTTCCCCATGCAGGAGGAAGTCGTCGCCCATAAACTGTTTCATACAAAAACTCCTTTACGTCCATTAGATTACACCCACTGGAACGGGCTTGCATCGAATTTGAAATACACTTTTACCGATATGCCATTAAAAATTGGCATTTTCCTAAAGAAAAGCCGTTTCAAAAAAAGAACTTAAGAATAGAATCAATACGATTTCAGCATCGTTCTCACGGTCTTGGGTGCGATTTTGATTTTGTTTGGATTCCTCTTCTTCGTTTATTTCTTCAATATCGACATGAAACTTCTTGCCCATATGCAAGATTTCTTGTTGGCAAGGGCGGACAAGAAATCCAAAAACAAAAAGCGTAAGGTCTAATGGAGATCTCGGATCCCCTTCCTTTAAAAGGGGCTACTGTCGGACTTGCCGACGGCCTCTTTCTTTAAATTCGTCTTGGCCGATCCCTTCCGGCGATCCCATGCTCTTTAAGTCGGATACGGCCTTTGAATTTCGGGAATATCGTCTCTGTTTGTGACTGGCACGAAGGGGCTGGTTCCCAATGAGCCGCTCACGCTTATGGGAGTCCGATTGCTTCCATGCATCAAAATGGTCCCTATGCCAAAATGGTTTTCGCTGAAGTGGATGAAAAGAAGCTTGGCGACACCAAGGAGGCATTGGCTTAAAATCTTCGGCGCGTGGACGCCATCCGTTATCGAGTTCGTGTGGAAGGGGTGATGGTGCGAATCTCTCCCTTGGATAAAAAGGAAACTCTCCGAATCGGGAAAGAAGCGATGAAAACGGATTTCGCAAAATAAAGGACAAGAAGAATCAATATCCGTATTTTTTCCATCCGATAAAGAAGCAACAGGAGGTGAGGACCGCCGCGGCGACTTCCGCTGCAGGCGCGGAAACCCAAATGCCCATGACGCCCCAAACCAAAGGGAACGTCCAAACAAATATAATTTCAAAAACCAAGGTGCGGACTAGCGAAATGACAGCGGAAACCAAACCGTTGTTGAGCGCGGTGAAGAACGCGGAGCCAAAAATCGAGAACCCGGCTAGCAAGAAGACGAAGCTGTAGATGCGGATGGAGTCGTTCGTGATTTGCAGGAGTTCGCCATCTCCTTCGCAAAACGCTTTGGCGAAAAGCGGTCCAACCCCTTCCGACAATCCAAACATAACCAAACTGGTAACCGCGATGATGATGAGCGATTTCGTCAAGAGCCCGTGGAGCTCTTTTTTGTTTCCTGCGCCGTAGTGGTAACTGATAATGGGGGAGATGCCGATGGAATAGCCTATAAACATGGCAAGGAAGACATAAGCGATATACATGATGATTCCATAGGCGGAAACGCCCTTCGGCCCAATGAAGGCTAGAAGTTGGGCGTTATAGCACATGCCGACAATGGAACCAGCGATGTTGGAAACGAATTCGCTGACGCCGTTGGTGCAGGTTTTGATCAAGGCCATGAGGTCGAAACGGGGTTTTCCTAAGCGGAGGCGCATGTCTTTTTTGAACAAGAAATAGAAAACGGGTCCGACGCCGGCGACGATTTGGCCGAGGATGGTCCCGCAAGCGGCGCCCTCGATTCCCCAGTGAAATCCCGCGATGAAAATGGCGTCGGTGATGATGTTGGTAACGCCTCCGATAAAGATGAATAAGAATCCCGTGATAGGTTTTTCTGCCGTGACGAAAAAAGATTGAAAAACGTTCTGCAACATGGCGAATGGCAGAAAGATAACCAAAATATGGCCGTAAGTTAAGGCGTTCTGAACCATGCCTTCCGTGTTGCCATTGGATAAACTCGCCATCCAGCGAATCAAAGGTTCCATGGAAAAGAACCCGATGAGCGAAACCACGATGCTCAAAGCAATGGTCGCATAGATGATGAGGGAGAAAATCTCGTTCGCCTTTTTAGAATCCCCTTCCCCCAACGTTTTCCCAACAAGCGCGCTGCCCCCACTGCCCATCATGAACCCAACGGCCCATAAAATGGCGATAAAAGGCCAAGCAAGATTAATGCCGGCAAAGGCGTCCTCTCCGACGAATTCCGCGATGAACAACCCGTCAACAATGGTATAAATTGACGAAAAAACCATCATGGTTACGGATGGAAGTACCGCTAATAAAATGCGGCGGAAAGTAAAGTGGTCCGATAGCTTAATTTTTTTCACAGCAAAAAACCTCCGAACGGCTTTCTTGGGCGCACCCAAGCGTCTTATCCGGCTGAAACGTTCCGACGTTTTGCCCTCCGACGAATCCCCAATATTCTAGCCGATGAAAATATCTAAGGCAAATTTTACCCGCGTGCTATACTCTTTCCGGAGGTTAGGATAGATGGAAAATAGAGTAATAGAAGCGATGAAAAAACGTCGCAGCGTCCGTTCGTTTGATGAACGGATTCCGGATCAAAATCTCATTGATGAAGTGATGGAAGCGGGGCTCTACGCTGCCAGCGGGCGCGGTACCCAGGGTACCGTTATTGTACAAATTGAAAATAAAAAATTGGGAAAAGAAATTCGGGAATTGAATGCAAAAATTGGCGGGTGGCCCACGGATTTTGATCCTTTCTATGGCGCACCCGTTATTTTGATTGTCTTGACGAATAAAAACATTTCCACCCATGTTTACGATGGAAGCCTTGTTATGGGAAATCTGATGCTTGCCGCGGATGCGGTGGGGCTTGGTTCTTGCTGGATTCATCGCGCAAAAGAAGAATTCGAGACCGAACAAGGAAAAGAGTGGCTCAAGGAGTGGGGCCTAGAAGGCGAATGGGAAGGAATTGGCCACCTTGCATTAGGCTATGCCAAAGGGGCGAAACCTCAAGCTGCCCCAAGAAAAGAAGGGCGCATCATTACGATGAAATAAAAGGGACGTGTATGGATTTTTCTGGTTGGGAGAAGCTTTCGCTTGTTGATTTTGACCATCGTTTAACGACGACGCTTTTCGTGGCTGGCTGTCCTTTCCGCTGCCCTTTCTGTCATAATGGCGAACTAGTGCTTCATCCAACTAGCGCTCCTAAAATTCCCTGGTTGCAGATTTTGGATTACCTTAAGAAACGACAAGGTGTTTTGGAGGCGGTTTGCATCTCCGGAGGGGAACCGACCCTACTTCCTGATTTGGAAGATAAATTACGTCAAATTAAAGCACTTGGTTATGTGGTTAAACTGGATTCCAATGGTTGGAAACCGGATTTATTAGAAAAACTTATTCAAGAGAAATTGGTGGATTATATCGCCATGGATATCAAGAATTCTCCTGTGAATTATCCAAAAACAGCAGGGACGTCTATCGATTTATTATCCATCGATCGTTCTATTAAATTGCTACAAAATAGTGGCATCGGTTACGAATTCCGCACCACCATCATGGAAGAATTCCACGATGAAGAAGCAATGAAGGCCATGGGGCAATGGATTCACGGCGCCAAACGATATTACTTGCAAAAATATGAAGATCGAGCGGGGTGTTTGGAACACGGCTTCCACCCCATTAGCAAAGAAAAAGCGGAGAAGTTTGTTTCTATTCTCCGCGATGATGTGGAAGAAGTGTCTCTACGCGGCTACGAGTGAGGACAAATAAGCAAGGCAGCTCATGGCGGCATTTGCCCCATCGCCTATCGCCGTTGCAACTTGGCGAACCTTTTTGACGCGGGTATCTCCACAGGCAAATAAGCCCGGTGTTTTCGTCGCCATATTTTCGTCCGTAACGATGAAGCCATGGTCTAAATCTACTAGAGAAGCGTAGGCGTTGTTATGGGGGATTTGGCCAATCGCGATGAAACATCCTTGGCAAGGAATGGTTTGGATTTCTTTCGTTTTGGTGTTTTGGAAGGTCACTCCCGTTAAATCTTTATCCCCTTCGAACCGAATGACGGACCATTCGTGCTGGGCAGAGATTTTCGGATTTTCCTGGATGCGTTCCACGAGGATAGGGTCGGCAAAATATCGATCAAAAAGGGTCATGATTTGAACGTGTTTGCAGATTTCGCTTAAAGCAATCGCGTATTGAAGAGCGCTATTGGCGTCGCCGATGACAACGACATCTTGGTCTTTGAAGAAGGCCCCGTCACAGGTTGCGCAATAAGAAATGCCGTGGCCGGTGAATTCTTCTTCTCTCTCAAGCCCTAGTTTTCGATGTTTACAACCGTTTGCTAGGATAATGGATCGAGCGGAATAGGCGTCTCCATCCGTTTTAACGATATACGTATCCCCTTCTTTTTGGATTTCAAGGGCTTCCGCGAATTCAAATTCCGCCCCAAGGTCTTGGATTTGAGAAAATAATTTATCCGCGAATTCACTGCCTGAAATTGAAGGAATTGAGGGATAATTCTCTAAGCGTGGGCTTTCGGCGATTTGCCCACCGATTCCTTCTTTTTCCAACAATAAAACACTTTTGTTGGCGCGAAGTAAGTAGAGGGCGGCCGTCATTCCACTAGGGCCACAGCCGATGATGATGGTGTCAAACATGTTTATTTCTTTTGGGTGTTGATGAACCCTTTGATGTTGCTGGCGTTTTCGTAGATGGCGAATCCATCCGTGCCAGGAGCAACTAACGTCGGAGCTTGTTTGATACCGAAACTTTGAGTTAATTCCAGATGGCTGGCAGCATCGATGCATTCATAGGCAATGCCGGCTTTATCCAACATCATCTTCGCCATTTTGCAGTTCGGGCAAGAAGGAGAAGTGAAGAGCATTAACGTGCTGACGGGTCCGCTGGATTTCTCTTCTTTGGGAGCCGCACAGCAGCATGTATCGTTATGATGGTGGGGTTGCTGGCTTTCGTTGATGTCGTAGGTCTTTCTTTGCTTGAATTCTTGGGTTTTGCCGGCATTCCAGTTTTTGACCGGGCGATAATAACCCGTAATACGGGAATAGACTTCGGCTTCTTTTCCACAAATCGGGCACTTCCATTGTTCACCGGAGAGATAGCCGTGATCCTCGCAAACAGAATAGGTGGGAGAAATGGTGTAATACGGCAATTTGTAGTTCTCGGCGATTTTACGAACCAATTTCATGCAGGATTCCCAGTCCGGCAATCTTTGGCCGAGGAACGCATGGAAAACGGTTCCCGAGGTATAAAGGGTTTGGAAACGATCTTCGATATCTAGCGCATCAAAGATGTCATCGGTATAGCCGACGGGCAAGTGCGAGGAATTGGTGTAGAAAGGAGTTCCTTCGTCCTTGGAGGCCGTGATGATGTTCGGGTAGCGCTTCTTATCGTGTTTGGCCAAACGAAAGGAAGTGGATTCGGCTGGCGTGGCCTCAAGGTTATACAAATCCCCATATTGTTCTTGATAATCAGAGAGGCGATTACGCATATGATTTAATACTTCTTCGGTGAAATCTTGAGCCGCTTTGTGCGTTAAGTCTTCATGAATCCAACGGGCATTGAGACAGGTTTCATTCATGCCAACGAGGCCGATGGTGGAGAAGTGGTTCTTAAAGGAACCAAGGTAATGCTTGGTGTAGGGGTATAAGCCTGCATCCAAAAGTTTGGTGATGGTCTCACGCTTGATTTTGAGAGAACGGGCGGAGATATCCATCAAACGATCAAGACGAGCATAAAAATCTTCTTTGCTCGTGGACAAATAAGCGATGCGCGGCATATTGATGGTGACGACGCCAATCGATCCCGTAGATTCGCCAGAACCAAAATATCCGCCGCTCTTCTTGCGCAATTCACGCAAGTCGAGACGCAAACGGCAGCACATGGAACGGACATCACTCGGCTTCATGTCACTATTGATGTAATTGGAGAAATAGGGGGTGCCGTATTTGGCGGTCATGGTGAAGAGGAGCTTGTTGTTCTCGGTGGGCGACCAATCGAAGTCTTTGGTGATGGAATAGGTCGGAATTGGATATTGGAATCCACGGCCGTTCGCATCGCCTTCAATCATGACTTCAATGAAAGCACGGTTGATCATATCCATCTCTTCTTTGCAATCGCCATAGGTGAAAGGCATCTCTTTGCCACCAACGATGGCGGGAAGGTTCTTCAAATCATCGGGAACGGTCCAGTCCAAGGTAACGTTGGTGAAGGGGGCCTGAGTTCCCCAACGGCTTGGAGTGTTCACGCCATAAATGAAGGATTGGATGCATTGCTTCACTTCCTTATAGGTTAAATGATCAACCTCGGCAAACGGGGCCAAATAGGTATCAAAGGAAGAGAACGCCTGAGCGCCGGCCCATTCGTTTTGCATGATGCCCAGGAAATTGACCATTTGGTTGCAAAGGGTCATAAGGTGTTTGGCGGGGCTAGAGGTGATTTTACCAGCGACGCCGCCTAATCCTTGCTGAATAAGTTGTTTTAAGCTCCAACCAGCACAATAGCCAGTGAGCATGGATAAGTCATGAAGGTGGATGTCGGCGTTGCGATGAGCATCGGCGATTTCTTTGTCGTAGACTTCGCTGAGCCAATAGTTGGCGGTGACCGCACCGGAGTTGCTTAAGATCAAACCGCCGACGGAATAGGTGACGGTGGAATTTTCTTTCACGCGCCAGTCTGCAATACGAAGGTAGTTATCAACGACGTTTTTGAAGTCCAAAGACGTATTCTTAACTTGACGCAATGCCGCGTGTTTGTTGCGGTATTCCATATAGGACTTCGCTACGTCGATGTAATTCGTTTGAATCAAAGCAATTTCAACGGCGTCTTGGATGTCTTCAACGCTGACTTTTTCGTCTTTGACTTTGGTGTTGAAAACGGCCGTCGCCCTTAAAGCGAGGAGCTCAATGATATCGGGGGTGAATTCCTTGTGCTCGGCACGGAAAGCTCTTTCGATCGCACTTTTGATTTTCAATAAGTCGAAGGGGAGAATGCTCCCATCTCTTTTGATGACTTCTAACATGTTTGAGACTCCTTGTTGCCATGAATAAAAGCGGCTCTAGCCGGGTTGCTCTATTCATCGGCGTTGATACAAGTATCTTAATCTAAAAAGAGATGAAAACAAGTTTAAAAATAGGTACATAATTTTCATGATTTTTAAGTATTGAAATATTACCTTTTCACGGATTATAGGGATGAGGTCTACACAATGATTCTTCCTTTTCTTTATGAAAACTTTTGAAAACGAAAAAAATGACAAGATTTATTTATCCAATGGATAAAGAAAGCATTTTCTGCTTTGTTGCGATAGGCATTTTTCGTTTTCCGCTGACGAAAAGGCGAAAAAAATCGGGTCTACCCACCTTGCCCCCGAAGGCTCTTCCCCTAAAATAAGGAGCATAATAATTTTGAAAAGGGGGAAGACATGGAAGAACGTCTTATTGTTGCGGATCGCTGTTATTGGCCCCTTTTGCTTCAGTACAAAAAAGAAAACCCATTCTCTTGCTTTAAATTGGTAGATTGTGAAGAACTCCTAGACCTTTTGTCTTTTTCTTGGAAGGAAGGAGCCATCCAAAGGCTCATGTCCAAAGGCTTGGACTACATGGATGCGAAGAAGTGGCTGAGACTCCTTCGCGTTTGTGATGCTTCTCAAAATGAAAAAGCTCAAAAAATATCAGGATGGTTAGAAGAATACAAATCTAGTGACCCCCTTTTGGCAAAAGCCATGTTGCGGAAATGCAAAATTTTTCTTTTGGAAATGGATGAGGATAGCGAAATCCAGTCCCTTCTCCAAAGAAAAAATATTTCCTTTGATCTTCTTCATTTATCAGACTTTAAAATTCCACCTTTTTTCGATGAAAAAACGGCCACGGACAGAATCGATGTTTTGTCCTTTCGCAATAAATTCCAACAATATTTTTATGTCTTTAGCGATATACGCAAACGTTTACTCGAAACCCCGGAAAATCAAAGAGATGAGATGACGGGTCGCATCAAGATTTTGATTTCGGACGAAAACGACAATTTCTATTTGCATCTAACGAGCCGCGCCTTTGGCATCCCAGTTATTTACTCTAGCCGTACCCCACTTCTCTCCCTCCCAGCTGTTGCGGAGAAAATGGCTAAAATTTATCAAACCAGTGATTTTTCCTTCACGGACGAAGAAAAGGAAAATCCTGAATTGGCTGAATTAAAACGCATCATCGAAACTTATGGCATTGCTTCTCTCCCCCAAGAAAAAGAAAGGTATGCCAACCTGCTTGAAATTGTTTCTTCCACTGCCTCCAAAGAGATGGCTGGAGATTGTGGAATTCGGGTAACGTCTTCCTTTGATTTTGATAAAAACTCGCTTGTTTATGTGATGGATTTTTGTGATGGATCCTTCTATCAATCCTATGATGATAAAAACGTTATTTCCGATGCAGAACTGGTGAAAATCCACGCAAATCCTAGCTATGTTCTTACCTTGCTGGACAAAAGAAAGAAGTGGAATTATCTATGTTTTCAAAACATTATTCTCCTTTCTCGCGTTCGGGAACACTTATCGGATTCTATCTATGATTCCCCATTTATCAATGAGGTCACCATGCCTGCTAAAGAGGATGGAAAAGCCATTTCGCGATTCCGCGTTATTAAGGCGGATTTGAATGAAAAGGGCTGTTTCACCAGTGAGGCAAAAAGTCTTTGGTCCGCTCATGAATATGACGCGCAATTTGTTCATAACCCACAAGAAGATGGTTTCCTTTCCTATTTCCCCGCTTTTACGAACCTCGGAAAGGGTTGGGATGAAGGCAAGAAAATCAAAAGATGGTCCATTAGTCGTATCGAATCCTATGTTCGTTGTCCTTATCAATTCTATTTAAAGCAATTCCTCAAAGAAGACGACCAGGATTATCACTTTATTTATCTGGGAGAGCTCGTTCATAAAATTATGGAAGAGGCTTACTTGCCCTCCTTCGATTATGAATCCTCCTTCCTAAAAGGCGTGGAGGCATGTCGAGAAAGTTTGAACCAAAAAGGAGACACGTGGACGGAGCGGGACGACGTCCTCATTGAAATTTACCATGACGGCTTAAAGCTCCTTTTAGATCGTATCTTGACGTGGAAAGGATGTTCCCATATTTCGAAATCCCTCGCGGAAAAGCAAATCTATTGGACTTTGCAAGACGAGGAGGGCGTTTATCCGTTCTCGGGCCGCGTGGACAAAATCGTTCAATTTGAACGTGGCGACCTAAAATACTATTTCATCATTGACTATAAAACGGGCGCAGAAAAGTTCGATTGCCGTTACGTATGTGCCGGACAGTCGATTCAGCTTCCGCTTTATTACTCTGCTTTAGAAAAATCAAAAGATAAAGAATTATGTGGAGAAGGTAAATTTGGTGGATTCGGAATCCAACAGATTTATTTTTCCTCCGTCAAGCAAGCCTTTGACGCCGGCAATCATTTGCTATCGGAAAAGAAAGTGCTTAGCCAATCTGCTTTTAAGGGTTTGACCTTGAAGGAAGAGGGGTTTTGGCTTGCTGCTGACGATGATGAGGATTCCTTTAAGACAAGCAAGGGCAAAACTGAGTGCAAATTTACCGGTAAATACATCGCAGGAAAACCCCGCTTTATGCCTGACACCCTTCGTCTAGAAAAAGAAGTGATGGGGGACCCCTATTATTCTTTGCCCCAAATCGTTGAGGACGCGGAAAGGGCCTGCCTTAATGTCATTCACCGTATCGAAAATGGCGATTTTGCCATTGCGCCAACACAAAGGCAGCTCCATAAGCCGGTGAAATCCAGCGGTGATCTAGCGTGTTCAAGTTGTTCTTTCCGCGATATTTGTTACCGCAAGGCAAATGATTTTGATTCCTTGCCAAAGGTGTGGAAGCAAATCGCAAAACATTTTGAAGAGGATAAAAAAAGAGGGGAGGCAGAAGATGAAAAAGAAAGATAACGGTCTTAATAAGATGCAACAGGCGGCTGTTGAAGCCCCCGTTTATGAAGATATCCTGATCCCCGCGGGTGCGGGAAGTGGCAAAACCAAAACTCTAACCGAACGCGTTTACGACATCATTGCAGAAGGAAAAATCAAACCAAGTGAGCTGCTTGTTTTGACCTTTACCAATAATGCGGCCCACGAAATGAAAAGCCGAATTGTTGGGCGATTTGCTAAGGAAAAGGATCCTACTGTCTCTAAACTAGCCTTAGAGATGCTTTCTAGCCACGTGCAGACCTTCGACTCTTTTAACCAATATTTAGTAGGAAAATACGCGACACGTCTAGGCGTTTCGCCTCAGTTATCCGTGATGGACGACGCCTCTTATCAAAGCAAACGAAACGAATTGGTGGATGAGGTGATTCAGGATTATTACAGCGATTCCGAAAAACGGGCTCGCCTAATTTCCACCCTAAAAAAAATTACGCTTAAAAGCGATTATGGCATTAAGAAAATGATTCTTGATATGGGGGATGAACTCGATAAAATGACCCCCCTTCATCGAGAAAAGTATTTAGCGGAATATGACGAACGTTTCTTTTCCGATACATTTGCCGATCAACTTTTCCATGAAAAAATGGAATACCTAAGAAAAAAGACGATTCTAGCCATCCATCGGGCTTATTTTGTATTTTCTCATTTTGATGAAATCACCGATTTGGATTCTTTGGATTTAGCGGAATGGAAGAAGGTTTTCGAAAGAGAAGCGGCGTTCACCGTGGATTATCACGCCATTTCTTTTGGAGAAACCTGCACGGATTCCCTATGTCAAACCATGGTAAAACTCATCGATTCTAATGATGACGAAATGGCCAAAAAACTCCGGGAATGGGATGAAAAATATTGGGCGCCTTTACCCAAGAAAATAGTGATAGATGGCGATAAAGAAGTGAAAAAGAAATATGATGCTGCTTTTAAAATTTTGAAAGAAATCGCAGGCGATACGCAGGGTAGTCTATATACCCGATACTCTTATCACGGGGATAGAGAACGCGAAAAAGAAAAATTATTTTCCTTCCAGCCTGATGTGCATCTCCTTCTAGAAATGGAAGAAGAAGTACGGCGTCGCATGAATGATTTCCTTCGTTCCACGAACTCCTTTTCCTTTTCTGACATCAGCGCTATGTCCTTGCGGTTGCTAACGGAACAACAATATAACGATGTTGCCGATGAAGTGAGAAGAAGGTTCCGTTACATCATGGTGGACGAATATCAGGACACCAACGATACGCAAGAATTGTTCCTTGGTAGCTTGATGAAGCCGGTTTTGCTGGATGGCAAGATGGTGCAGGCTCATCTTTTTTGCGTAGGTGACGCTAAACAAAGCATTTACGCGTTCCGAAACTCGAACGTGGAATTGTTCCGCAAGCGCCAAAAAGATTATCAACAAGGTCCGGGTCATCAAGTCATTGCCATGAATACGAACTATCGATCGAGGCCTTCTCTCATCGATGACATTAATTACGTCTGTTCTTACTACATGACGTTAGATCATGGGTGTATCGACTATTTAGACCCCATGGAAGCCTTGACGGCAGGACAACAAAAAGGGGATCAGGACGATAATTTTCATATCTGGCGGCTATACGGAGAATGCGATCCTTTCGCTAAAAAGAAACGCTTCTGCGACCCCACTCAAGTCCATTGGGAAATCTCTGCGATTCTTCAAGATATCATTCAAAAAGTAAGCGAAGGCTACCTTATTTATGATTTGGATGCCAAAAAGATGCGCCCATGCCGTTATGGCGACTTTGTTATTTTGCTGCGTACCAAAAAATCATTTCCCTTGTTCCGAAAGGCATTTAACGAGGCTGGCGTTAAACTCAATGAAAAGCAGTCAGAGAATTTGCAGGAAACGCGTTCCGTCTTGTTCCTTCAATCCTTGATTTCCTTTTTGAAATATTTTATCCAACCCGAAACGGAAGACCCCAAACATCTTTTCTTATCCATTGCGAGAAGCTATGCGTTCCGCGATCAATATTCCGATGCCCACATTCATGAGCTATTGATGCAAAGCGAAAAACAAAATGAAGACCCTCTTGCCCCGTTTAAAACGGACAACCCTTCCCAAGATCCTGAAGGCGGCATTTGGCGAAGAATGGAAAATTTGGCGATGAAATTACGACAATCCTCCCTTTCCGCTATTTTCCTTGAATTGCTGGAACGCTTTCACGTGATCGATCGGCTGTATTTGATGGGGGACGTAGATGCGAATATCCAAAAAATCGAATCTTTGTATCAAATGGCGGTTCAAGGAGAACAAAGAGGACAGGGGCTTCTTGATTTCGTCCATTTGTTCCAAAGCGTGAAACTCTATGACTTGTCCCTAGCTTCGGACACCCTTGTTCAATCTGATGACGCGGTGGATATGATGACGATTCACGCATCCAAAGGTTTACAAAATCGGATCGTTTATATGCCCTCATCCGGAAATTTCCTTTCCAAAGGAGATGGAAGAAGTCTACCTGCTTTTATTTTCTCAGAGGATTTGGGATTTCAATTCCGTTTTGAACAATTCCATCCGGAGGGCGTGTTTGTTGATGGCCAATCCTTTGAGGAATCTACCGACACTTTGGGAACTATAGCCAAGGAAATCCGGAAGAAACAAGATCCGGATATCGATGAGCACGTTCGCCTTTTCTATGTGGCGTTGACCCGCGCAGAAAACGAAATCATTCTCGTGGGGAATGATGTCTATTCGGATTCGAACGAAGAAGTCTATTCCATGATGCATCGATGCCCTCATCATTTAGAAATTGATGGGACTTTTGCAACGAAATTGATGAAAAACGGCCTTTTGTCGCAAGAAGAACTGAATACTTATCAGTCTCATCTTGCTCTGGTTCAGACGCAACCAAATCTTATCGGATTCTCCGGCTTTGATGATTTGCAAAAAGAGAATTATTCCTCTTTAAAGCGCGCCTATTATGATGAATGGGTTTCCCAATATTTGGATGCCGAAATCCAAGATATTTTGACCCGTGCTTACGATCGCTATTTATCTATTTTCAAAACGATGCCTGAAGAAGAGATGGCTAATTTCTATTTGGCTAAATACTATCCTGACGCTTATATAAACGGGTCTCGCGGCATCGTTGGAATCCAGGAAGAAAAAAAGAAAGAAGCTGAATTTGCCAAGATGGCTGCCGCCTTATCCGAAGAAGGATTGGAAGAACAAGACGAAGAAGCAGATGACGTTTCCGATAGTGAAGATGGCGAAGAGAATATCGACGATTTGAACATGATGTTACAAAACATGCGGAAATGCATTTTGGAAGAAGACGCTGAGACGTTCCGTCCTGTTTTAGGCATTACGGCGACGGAAGCGAAGAATAAAAAGAAGGTCCACGATTATTTCGTGCAGTTTGGCATTCGCCCCTTTGCTCTCCTTTTTGATGGCATTCCATCGGTGGTCTCTCTTTCCTACAAAACAGACCGTTACGAAGATAGACATCGCCAGGTTTTCCCGGCCCCATTAAAGAAAAATGCTTCATCGAAGCCCGTCATCAGTCCTTTGTATGTCAATGATGAGACGCTGGAATTTCAGCCCGTTGTTGCCAAGAGAGCATCCAAGTCTTTCGTGGATGAAGAGGTTTCTGTGGCGACCCTTGAATACGGGACCAAACTTCACGCTTATATGGAAGCCGTGGATTTCAAAAATCCGGTCTTGGATTTCATTCAGGATGTTTGGGATCGAAAGACCATTGCCACTTGTTTGGAATTGCCGCCACTAAAAGAAGCCCAACAAGCCAATGTTTTCTCGGAGTATGGGTATTACGACGAGGAAACGAAAAAGACGGGATATATCGACTTGCTTTACGAAAAAGACGGTGTTTACACCATCATTGATTACAAAACTTCGGAAATCGATGATCCAGCTTACGTTGAGCAGCTACACGCCTACCGTCGAAACGTTTGTCGATTGTTCCACGTGGACGAATCGAAGGTTCGACTTTACTTGGTTTCGCTAAAAAAGAAGCAATATGCTTCTATTCTCTAATTCAAAAGCATCATAATGTGTGAAAATAAACAAGAAAGTGAGGTTGTTTATTATGGCAGAGAAAAGAAAAGTCTATCACGTTTCTAAACGGGAATCGGACGGCATGTGGGCCATCCGCATCCAGGGTAGCGACACGGTTATTAAGCTTTTCAGCACAAAAGCGGAGGCCGAAACCTATTGCCAAACCCTTGGAGCCAATCAACAAGGAACGATCCTTTTCCATAATTCCAAAGGAAAGGCTAAAGGATCCATTGCGACGACTCAGGTTCATAAGAAAGAAGCGGTGAAAGTGGAAACCAAGGGGGCAAAACCTGTTATTGCTGCTAAGCCAGAACCCAAGGCCAAACTCGAACCTGTCAAAAAACCGATGACGGAAGTGAAGGCGGCAAAGCCGGTTGCGGCGAAAAAACCAGAGCCCAAGGCAAAACCAGAAGTTAAAGCCAAGGCGCCGGCGAAGAAGTCTGCGCCCGTTAAATCGTCGACCAAAGTGGTTAAAAAGAAATAATGGAGAAACAACAAACTTGTCTTGGATGGCGGGACAAGAATTCTCTTTTCATGGAGATTGTCCGTTTTGCCGTCATTGGAATCTACGGAACTCTTTTGGATTATGTCAGCGAGATGGTTCTCACGAGCCTTCTTTATTCTTGGGTTCAAAATAATGCGGATAATGCCATTGCTGCATTTTTCATTCAATTCCTTCTTTCCATCCTCGGCATGTTAATTGCCATGCCTGCTACATGGGCGTTAACCGGGGTATGGGGCTTCCAAAACGTCAAAGAAGAAGACGCTAAAACGGCCAAGACTTGGAAGGGGAATCTAAAATTCCTTTTCTGGAGTGTTCTCGGCCTATTGGGAGGAGCCATCCTCCAATTCATCGGGTATATGACCTGCCTCCGATGGAGTGGCTGGAACATCAACATCCTCAGCATCAATTTTTCCACCCTGTTCCAACAAGATATCCTAACGTTCTGGGCTTTCACGACGGTGTTCGTGGTGAAAACGGCGTTTACCATGGTGTGGAACTTTGTAACGCGGAAGAAATTTATCTATCGTTCACCAAAAGAAAACGAGGCCGCTTGAGCCTCGTTTTTTAGTCAACGTAGATTTCTTCGACGTGGTCAAATTGCAATTTGCAGTAAGGGGAGGGGTCGGCGTAACGGCGGACCATGTTCTTAATCACGTCTTCGGGAACCCATTTCTCCACGGGTCTTTTCTTATTGCGAATTAGACATTGGTTGTAATCGTGGAGTTTTAATAAAAATAACTCATATTCATCAAATCCCTGAAGTTGGCGGCGGAAGTAGAGACGACGTTCATCGTATAGCATTGTCGTATCAAATAGAATCGTCACGTCCTTATGGGTTTCAGCCGTTTCCTTTGCAACACGGATCATTTCGTCATAGACGAGCATCATGTTGTTGTTCTCAGGGAATTTGTCGTAACCGCCGCACATGGCTTTGCGAATTTCGTCCGCGGCAATCACGATGACCTTTTCCTCCGGGTGGGAAGAAGCGTAGTTTTTGGACCAGGTCGATTTCCCGATTCCGGCCGGCCCGCTGACAAGGATTAATTTTTTCACGAATGAAATGATACCCCGTTTCCAAGACGTTGTCCTCTAAGAAAGCGCTTCATTATTAACCTTGCTTATTCTAAAATAAAAATATGAAAATTCAGCGTGATTATAGCCGTTCCCAAGAGGATTTTTGCGAAGCTCTTTTAATGCTCGAGCAAGAAGGGAAACCATTAGAGACGACCTTGGTTGCCAAAATGCTTGGCATCTCGAAGCCCGCCGTCCACCAAATGGGCCACGAACTCATTGATCGCGGCCTTATCACGCGCAAAGATTATGGCGATATGAAACTCACGGATAAAGGCCGTGAATTAGCGGAAAAAGTTCTTGCTCGTCATCACGTTTTGAAAGAATGCCTGTTGCGTCTTGGCGTATCGGAAGATTTGGCGGAAAAAGATTGCTGCGAAATCGAACATGTCATTTCGGAAGAAACTTTTGATTGCATTAAAAACTTCGTGGAAAAAGCCGCGAAAGAAGAAGCGAAATAGGCTTTAATGGAATGTTTCGCCTTCTAAAAACCAAATAACGAAAAATCATTATTTTTATGAAGATCGGTTTTTGGAGGAATTAAACTAAAATATTCAATGCATTTTTGTTTAATCGATTAAAAAATAGGCCTGTTATCTTATTTAAAAGAAATAAATCGCAAAAACGCACCTTGTTGAAAACCTAGCTCTTTGATGATTTTTGTTTTTTGCAAAACGGGAAAAAAGAATATTTTTAACGTAGCATTAACAAGTAATGTAAGGGCTTTTATGGAAAAATGAATAGCACAAAGGAACGGAACCATGAAAAGAAAAGCGATTCTCCTCTTGTCTCTTCTTTCCTTATCTAGCGTGTCGTTAATGGGGATTTCCCAAAATCCGACGTTAGTTCAGGCGGAAGAAGCCCCCGCAACGTTACCCGATGGATGGAACGTCGCCACTCTTGATGAGGGCGGTGCTCCCATTGTCACCGATTATTTAGATGCAGCAGCATACAAGGATGCATCCAAAGGAAATTCGCTAAAGCTTTATCGTAGGCAAGCTGGCGGAATCCTCAAAGCTTATTCGACCGCTTTTGTCGCCTCTCCTAACACTTCTTATAAAGTAGAAGCGTTTTTGCGCTCTGATTGTTTGGATGATGAAGAAAATCATTTGATCCTTGAGGCCTCCGAAAAGAAGACGGACGGATCGGTGGTAAATTCCACGATTTTTGACATGAAAGGCCGTCAAAACGGATGGAAAAACGTATATGGGTATTTCCAAACTTCTACGGAATGTTCGACGGTTACCTTAAACGTTTACGCGAGAGGGTATGGAGACTTTTTTGTGAACGACGTTTCGGTTCGCGGGTCGCCAGCTCCTAATTATTTTTTCAATACCATGTTTACAGAAACGACGGAAGACCAGGCTAGCGGTTTGACGAAACTGACATCGAGTTGGCTTTCTGACGATGCTTTTTCCGGAGAGAAAAGCCTTCATTTAAGTAATGCTGGCATCAAGATTAACCTGGGAAACGTTCCACAAATCATGAACGCGAAATACAAATTGAGATTCCGCGTAAAAAACACCCCAAACGCATCGAATAGACTCTCTATTCGCATTGATAATTTCAATGGATCGACCATGGAACGCGGCTGGTATGCCTACATCGTCCCGACCGGCGTTTCCCACCCCGAGTGGGCGACCTATGAATTTGACTTTACTTTGTCCAACGCCAAAGGAAACTGTGCATTGACCTGGATGCAGTTTTTCGCCTATCAAGAATGGTGGATGGACGATATTGAAATCCTGGACGAGCAGGGATTCAATTATTTCGTAGATGGTGGATTCGAAGCATACGACTATTCTGGATTCACTTACGAAGGAATGGTTGGATGTTCCAAGTCTAGCGATGGATCGTTAGCCTTTGCAGGTGGCAATAGTGGATTCGGGGCCGTTTCCAGCGGATCGCTTCATTTCTCTAACGAACAACTGGGTTTAGAAATTGGCAAAACTTACACGTTATCCTACGAATCTCGTTCGGGATCGTCTGCGGGAGGCGTTTATAACGGGGTCGCCTATTACAACAACGCCCAAATCACCAATCATGGCCAATCCCACGATTGGGAAACCGTTACCGGGACCTTTGCTGCTGCGGAAAATACAGATTTGCGTTTGCAATTCTCGAATTTTACGTCCGAACTCTCCTATTTACGCAATATCTCTGTTAAAGACGAAGCAGGTGTGGAACACGCTAAATACTCAATCGTGGAACACGTTTCCAGTGGGGACCTTGGCGAAAATGAATTCCCTTACGGAAATTTTGCCTTCGTTTTTCCTGAAATTCCTGATCAGTCTTCTAGTAGCGAGGAAACTTTTTCTCGCGAAACGGAAGAAAGCATTTCAACGTCTGCGGGTAGTGCATCTCAAGGAACCTCGAGCCAAACGCCGGCCCCCGATGCTTCTAACGATCAAGGATCCAATTCGGAAAACAAAGGAACCTCCGCGGCGGTTGCATTACCAATTGCCATTTCTATTCTTGCGGTTTCTACAGCAGGGTTAGCGATTTCTATTGTTCTTCTTTTGAGAGGGAAGAAACATGTTTAATAAAACTCCATTTCTCCTGCTCCCATTGTTGATTGGTTCTTTGATCCCGAACCAACAAGAGGGTTTTTACGCGGAAGGAACGGAGGAGAGTGATCCTAATCCCGCTGGGCTCCATTTGTTTCAGGTGGAAAGCCCGTTCGGTTTCCATACCGTTTTGCAGGAAAAGTATCTGCGAGATGGAAATAACAGCATCGAGAAATATGCAAAAGGAGAAGCTGAACTGTCTCGTCCAGATGCCTTAAAGGTTGAATGGAGGGCGACAAAGCTTTCGGATAAGGCCAAGCCTAGCTATATCTTAACCATTTCGGAGAATGAGGATTTATCCAATCCGTGGGTTTATTCAGTAAATAGTAATCACGCCTATGTGTATAACCTCAAATTGGCCACCCGTTACTATTATTCGGTCCAAACAACATTTGGCGGTAAAACCTCAACGAGCGAAAAACTCTGGTTCCGTACCGAAAACAACATGGTTCGCAATTTGAATTTAGATGGCGTCATCAACGCCCGCGATTGCGGAGGCTGGCGTAATTCGGACGGTCAATTCATGGTGAAACAAGGCATGCTTTATCGTAGTGGGCCTTTCAATCGCTCCAATTCCTCTAAAGTCGAAACCACGGTTTCGGTGGAGGGGCGGAAGGAAGCAGCGCGTTTGGGCATCAAGACGGAAATCGACCTTCGCGAAGTAAAAAATAACGAGGTGGGTGGACTGAAGAACAACACCAAAAGCGTTCTTAGCTACGGTTCCAATAGCGTCAAATACATCCAAGCCCCCATTAATTGGGCCAATTACAGCCCCCACTTTCTAAAGAATGAATGCTCGGAAACTCTAAAAACGGTGTTCCACACCTTGGCGGACGAATCGAACTATCCCGTTATTTTCCACTGCACCGCTGGAACGGATCGAACCGGTATGATTGCCTATTTGGTCAACGGGCTTTTGGGTGTTTCGGAGGCAGATTTATATCGAGATTATTTCTTCTCGTTATTTTCCAACATTGGGCTTCGATACCGGAAATCCATTGATGATTTCTACGTGGCTGAGATTAAGAAGTTCCCCGGTGCTACTTTGCAAAGCAAGATCTTCCATGCTTTAAAAGATGCGGGAGTGCCCGAAGAAGACCTCTATAAAACCTACTATCTCTTGCAAGAGGAGGGATACCGTATATGAAGCGTTTCTTATTTCCTCTCGTCATGATGGGCCTGCTCTTTGCAGGCAATGCTAAAGATGCAATCCCCACGCTTGCTCGTCGTGGTGTAGAAACTTTCGACGAGGATAAAGCGGGGGCGACATCCCCGGTTAATGGAGAATATAGCTTTGAGACGGAGAGTGGTTGGAAAGCCTCGATTCCCGAGGAATTCGCCTATACGTCCGAAGCTTCTAGAGACGGAACTAAATCCGGCCACATTGTTCGTTCTAACGATGGTGCCGTGTTAACGTTGCAAAACGAGAACCCTTTCCCCATCGAGTCGGGAGAGCGTTATCGGGTGGGTTTTTACTATAGCAGTAAGAATTCTTATGGCGTAAACCTCACCTTGAATGTCACGACCTTGGATAGCAGCGGTTCTACCATTCGCACGATCACAGGTCCCTATACGCGACTTAATGGGGATTCTACCTATTCGGAATGGACGGAATTTTTCTTGGAATTCCAATCCAAATCCACGGCAGCCTCCGCTAAAGTTGATATCGTCGTGGGATATGGAAGCTCCGATCTTTACGTGGATTCCCTTTATTGCGTGAAGACAGGAGATGATGTTTATGATGAAACCTTCTCTTTCCCTAAAGAGGACATGTCTTTCCCCAATTGGGATTTAAAACAAGCCAAAGGAAAGGAAGAGGGAGAACTAGAAATTCTTCCGGAAGGCACCGCCAAAACGGTGTGCAATCGTTTCCAAAGCGGATGCGGGTACGCCCTTACTTTCGATGCCCGGGGCAAAGAAGGGGAAAAGGCCCAAGTTCTTTTTGAGACTTTTGATAGCGCACATCAATCCATTCAAAAAATCACGAAAGAAATCACGCTTACCGAATCCATGGAACAAAAATCCGTGGAAATCACCTTGCCGCGAGGAATCAAAACTTATATTTCTTTTGAAAATCAATCGAGTGAATCTCTTTTCATTGACAACGTACACGCTACGATGACCTATTCCCCCAACGAAACGGCTGGATGGCAGGGCAAATGGATCACGTACCCCGATAAAGACGTTACCTCGGATGCCCAATATCAGAATCGTTGGTATCGAAAGACGTTTGAATTGACGGAAAAAGTTGCTTCTGCCAGTTTGCAGCTTACCGCGGATGATGTTCGCTTCACTTTCGTGAATGGAAAAGCCTATGGAAGAGGTGGAAGCTGGGCGGTGCCCACCATCATCGACATAACCAATGATTTGGTGGTTGGCAAAAATGTCTTAGCCGCTCGAGTTTTCAACGGCACGTATTATTCTGGTCTTCTTTTCGAGGCGACGATCGTTACCGAGTCGGGACGCGTCCTCTCGATTTATTCCGATAAAGAAACCTTATGTTCAAAGACGGCCGGAAAACTAGAAGAACAATACATCACGGGCGAAGAGGCCGAAGAGTGGATTCAACCTGATTTTGATGATTCTTCTTGGGTGAAGTCGTATGTGGTTGGCGAGGTAGGCTGCATGCCTTGGGGATCGATTCCCTTTGTTTCGCTCGCTTCAACGTCATTGGAATTGGAACTCGTCGATATTGCTATGCCTTCCGAATGCGTTTTAGGGGATACTCTGACCTTTACGGCTAGTTGGAAGCCTGCTGAAAAAATCGAAAAACCCTTGGATTTAAGCGTGTCCTTCTGGGGAAAGTATTCCAGCGATTTAGACGATGCGCCGATTCAATCTTCGCTGCGTCAGGTCAAGGGGCCTTCTATGACAGAGTGGGTTCCGAACCAAGCCAATGAAGTGACCTATGAAGTCGATGTTCCCGATTACATGGAAGAAGGGTCCTATTTCTTCCAGTTTGATACCGAGAAAATCAAGATTATTAACAATGACGACTACATGGATAACAAAATCCGTGGGCATTACGTTTCCCTCCTTCCGACTGAAATTCATTTGGATGAATCTAAAGTGGTAAGGAAGAACAATTCCACGATTTTGGAAATTGGCGGAAAGAACTATGCCCCTTATCTATGGATGCAAAGCGACGGCCTCAATTATTTCAAACCCGTCTATGCGCAAAAAATGTATGACGCCGGGGTCAAACTCATTGCCTTGGGAAACAATAAGGTCGTTGATAACATTTCGGGCGCTTCGACGTGGACGGATGAGGGAAAATACAATTTCGAACCGTTTGACGAACGAATCTACACCACCTTATCTGGCGCGCCTAAAGCCAAAATCATGGTCATGATCAGCTGCGATCCTCCTTCTTGGTGGCTGAACCGTTATCCGGAAGAACGTGCTTTAAGCGCGAAAGGTGGAACCGATTCCGTTTCCTATTCTTCCAAACGTTGGGTGAAAGATGTTTGCGATTATATCCGCGCGGTTTTGGAACACATGAAAGCCCAACCTTATGCGGCCCATATCTTCGCGGTTAAATTCGCTCAAGGTGCCACCTATGAATGGCAAGAATATGGTATGGAGTTAGGGAATTGTGCGGATTTCTCCAAACTTGCGCAGAATACCTTCCGCGAATTCTTAACGGAAAAATATAAAACGGACTCCGCTTTGCAAAAGGCGTGGGGCGATTCGAGTCTCACCCTTTCGAATGCGACCATTCCTAGCTATGGCGAGCGTGAGCCTAGCACCTACCCCTCCTTGCTAGATGGGGTGAAGCAACGCAACGTCATGGATTACCAGGAATTTAAATCCACGCTGGTGACGAATTCGATTTACGAGTTCTCTTCCGTGGTGAAAGAAGTTTCGGACGGCAAGTGGCTTGCTGGCACCTATCAAGGCTATATCACGAATGCTTTGACCTACGAGTCCAGTGGCATTTATAACAGCTTATTCTCTAAATTCTTGGATTCGTCTTTCCCTATCGATTTCTTCTGCGGGCCGATTTCTTATATGACCCGTCAATCTGGATATAGCAATTCGTATATGCAAACGGTCACTTCAATTGTCAACGCCGGCAAGCTTTGCATGGCCGAATTCGATGAACGAACGGTTAAAGTCGATATGCCGGACCAAAACCCTTCCACCATGGATGAGTGGGGCAAGACCTATTCCATCGAAGACACGATTAATCTGATGAAACGCGATATGGGCAACACGATGATCACCGGAGCCGCCGCCTGGATTTATGACATGACGGGTGGTTGGTATCACGACGATGAAATCTATTATTGCTGCTATCTCATGATGAAGGAGTGGGAATACTCTTGGAAATTGGACAATGAGAACAATCACGAGGTCGCTTTTGTCATCGAAGACAACATGCCTCATGATTACGCCTATCACTTCGGTGCGTCCTATAGCGCACTTGAGGTGAATCTCAGCCGTCAAAAAGAAGACCTTGCCCATATTGGGGTCGGTTATGACACCCTATTGGCTAGCGACTTCAAAAAAGGCTTTGAAAAAGACTACAAGGTTTATTTGATTGTCGGGAACCGCTTTGACCAAGAAACGCGTGAAGCCATCAAAAACAAGGTCCGCAAGTCGGGGTCTAGCGTCATTTGGTGTGGGACACCGGGAATTTATGGAGATGAAGGGGATATGTCCGCGGCCAATATATCGGATTTGGTGGATATGGATGTGTCCTTGGTTTCCGGAACCCCGAGAACCGCGGTCAAGTCAATGGCAGAAAGCGAAGATCCCTTGCTTCAAGACATGAAGGGATTCACTTATGGCAAATCGGAGATCGCGGAGGTAAGTCCCGTTGCAAAGGTAACGGACGCCAATGCGGTTGCCCTTGGAAATATTTTGGGTTCGGAAGATATCGGGCTTGCTTATAAGAAAGCTGCCAGCAAAGACGGGGGAACGTATACAACCGTTTTCTCTAGCATCGGCCATGTTCCTGCGATGTTTGTCCGGAATTTGCTCCTCCAAGAAGGCGGACACGTCTATGACGATTCTTATAGCGACGTTGTCTTCTCGTCCAACGCTTATCTTTGCATTGATTCGCCATACGGAGGTCAGCGCACGATTCGTTTGCCTAAGGCTTATGATGTTGTGGATGTCTTTGCAGGGCGTCTAATCGGGAAAAATATCACTTCCTTCGAAACGACTTTGGAAGCCAAAACAACTTATCTCTATCGTTTGATGCCAGCGGGAAGCTATGGGCAAGAAGAAAACGTTCCGCCTAGTGAACCGAATGAGCCGACGGTTCCAACGGTCAAGAAGGACTGGGATGCGGTTCTTTGCGTTTGTGGCGCGATTGGCGGCGCCGAAGTGGTGGCAATGTCAGCGGTTTTAATCGCTGCGTTGATAAAGAAGAAAACAGTAAATAGAAAGGATTCTTCAAAATGAAAAACAAAACGACGATGATCGCCTTGATGGCAACCTCGATCCTCCTCGCGGGATGCGGTGGTGGAACCGGTGGTGGAACCGGCACCGAAGGAGGAAAATTCACCCTCCAAATCTTTGCAGGTGGCTACGGAACTTCCGCATGGGAATACGCCCTCAAACTCTTTGAAAAAGACCATCCCGAGTATGACATCAGCGCTAACATGGACAACAACGTGAATGAGCAATTCGCGAATCGTTGGAAACATGGAAACCCTCCCGATTTTGTTTACCTCGACGGCACGCAGGATCGCGATACGTGGCTAAAGGAAGGATTGCTCGAAGATTTGTCCGAATGGTCGTCGACGGCTTTGGTTCCTGGTGAAAACGTCAAGATTTCCGATAAAGTCGATTCCGCCTACTGGAGAACTTATACGGACGATAAGGGTAAAACGATTTCTTACGGCGCCCCCTTGGTCCTTAACGCCTGGGGTATGTGGTATGACGAAGCCCTTTTCGAGGAGAAAGGCTATTCCATGCCCTCCAACTACAATGATTTGAAATCGTTTGCCAACACGATCAAGGCTGACGAATCTGGAATGAAAACTCTCATTTATCCCGGAATCTATTCTGGTTATTTGACCCAAGGGTTTTTGGTCCCCGCTTTTGCAGAGCTTGGCGACGAAATCTTTGGCCGCATCATGAACTGCAAAGACGCTGATGTTTATAAAACCGCGGAATTCAAATCGGTTATTCAACGGTTTGCCGACTTTGTTCAAACCAATGACCGCGTTGTGGCGGACTGCATTTCTGCGGATCACACCGGCAGCCAATTGAGGTGGCTAAATCACGAAGCGGCGTTAATCCCCAACGGACTTTGGCTCCGTGGCGAAATGGAAAAGGATATCCCTGAAGGATTCAAAATGCGCTACGCCCCGTCTCCGTTAGTTCAAAAGCAGCAATATATTGTTACGACTTCGATTACCTGCGCCGTAGCCAAGGAAGCTTCCAACAAGAAAGCTGCCAAGGAATTCATGACGTATCTTTATCGCGATGACGTTCAAAAGCAATTCGCCTATGCTTCGGACTCTCCCGTACCCACCAAAGTGGACTTCACCAATGACGATAAGGTTTCCGATGTTTTGGCCTATACGCAATCGGTCTTCAATAACCCCGCATACAAACACGCGTCCAACAATGGGTCGTGGGGTGGCGTCGACAAAGCCATCAACGACGGGGTTAACACCTTGGTAAACGATCCGACGGCGGTGGATACGGTTATCAATAACATCGTTGCTGCCGCTACCAAAGAATTGTCCGGGAAATAAAATGACGACCTCAGCACTTCGAAAATCCAACGGGAAATCGCGTCGGCGAATCGACGGATGGAAGATCCTTTTTGCTTCCTTGTTTTGCCTGCTTCCCTTCCTAGTTTACCTCCTTTTCTGCGTATACCCGATTTTTCAGTCCGTCTTGGATTCCTTTACGAACTGGAGGGGGTATCGCACGAAAGAATGGATTGGGGTGGATAATTATAAAGAAGTGCTGATGGATCCCGTTTTTTGGAAGGCGGTTTCCAACGACTTCATCATCACAGGCATCAAAGAGGTGATCATCATTTTGTTGACTGTTCTCTTCGCCGTGTCGTTAACGAGGTTCCGCCTTAAAACAGGAGAGGTTATCACCTATAAATTCCTCTTCTATCTTCCTAATATTCTTTCTACGGTCATTATTGGCTCGCTATGGAGCTTTGTCTTCATGGCGGGCCAGTCTGGCTTGCTCAATGCTTTTATAGGTCTATTCAATAAAGAAGGGGCGGTGGATTGGCTGACCCAATACCCGTTGCTTTGCATTGGGTTTGTCGCTTCCTGGTGCGGCGTAGGGCTTTTCATGCTGACCATGATCTCTTCCATCAATCAAATTCCCTTGGATTTATATGAGGCTTCTGAAATCGATGGAGCGTCATCTTGGCAACAACTATTTCATATCACGATGCCGGCTGTGTGGTTGGAAGTGACCTTTATGGTCGTTTCCATTCTTTATCAGTCCTTGGGCGGAAACTTCGCGATTGTAAATGTCTTCTTGCCGAACGGAGGACTTAACAACAACGCCATGGTTATGGGCTTATACGTGTATCTTTATGGTACGTCGAGGTCTCGCGTGGCTTTCTCTTATGCGGCGGCGATCGTGATGCTATTCATCAGCGCGACGGTTTCGCTTGCCGTTAAGGCATTGATGAACAAATTGGGGAGGAGGTTCGCATGAAAATAGAAGTAGCAAAAACCCCAAAGCTGAAAGCGAAAAAAGCTCCGGAATCTGGCAGCGTCATCGCGATTCGCTGGGTGTTTCGCGTCTTGCTAGTCCTTTGGGCGATTTTAATTATTTTCCCCTTGCTTTGGGCCGTCATGACCTCTTTCAAAAACAAAGGGGATGTGATGCAAGGGGCATTCTCTTTGCCGACGGTTTGGCGGTTTAACAATTACGCGGAGGCGTGGAATGGAGCCCAATTCGGCCGTTATTTCATGAATACGTTAATTCTTTCGGCCGGATCGGTTTGCCTTTGCGTCTTGATGGTTTTAGGGTCGAGTTATGTGATTGCCAAATACCATCATTTCTTTTTCCGTCTTCTAGACCATTTCTATTCGGTTTTCATGATGGTTCCCCAGATGCTTCTACTAATCCCTTTGTATCAATTTTGCTACAAATTGCATCTATTAGACGGCTGGTGGGTGATTCCGACGTTAATGTTACTAAATGCGATTCAAGGCGTTCCGTTCTATATTTTCTTGACCTTGCCTTTCATGCGCGGAATTAATAATGACATTCTCGAAGCGGCTGAAATTGATGGCGCCAATGAATTCCAGCGATTCTTCCGCGTGGTTTTGCCGATGGTAAAGCCGCCCTTATTTATCGTTGCTTTGCTTTCATTCACGGGCGTTTGGAATGAATACGCTATGTCGATTACTTTTATCGAAGACAAGAATTTTTACACGATGTCTGCAGGTTTGAATAACCTGATGGCGGATGCCAACGTGGATTTCGGCGTTAAATTTGCAGCTCTTATCATTTCCATGATCCCTGTGGTCATCATGTATGCGATTTTCCAGAAGCCGCTTCAAAACGGCTTATCCGCTAGCGATGGAGTAAAAGGATAGGTTTACTGCTTGCCGCCTTTTTTGCGGTACTGAAGCGGCGTATATCCCGTAAAGGCGTGGAATAATTTGATGAACGAGGAGAGGGAGGCGTACCCACATTCTTCCGCAATCATTAAGACGGAAGCATTGGTTTTCGCCAGTAACTCCTCCGCGTAAGACATGCGAATTTTAATAAGGTAATCCACGAGGGATACCCCGAGATAGTTTTTAAAGATGGTGCTGACTTGGGAATGGGAATAGTTGGTCATCCCCACGATGTCATTGACCCTTTTAGAGAATACTTCTGGTCTTTGGAGTTGAACGAGTAATTCAATCAGCCACTTTGGTTCCCCTTGCCGCTCCCCGTAATTTTCAATGAGATAAAGCCCAAGGATATATTCCAAGAGGGAGATGGATAGGGCTTTGACGACAGAAGGACGTTTTTCCATGGAGTCGGAAACCGTGAATTTTAAGAGGGTTTTGCAGTATTTTTGCACGGAATCATAGGTGTTGATGTCCGCTTTTAAATGGATGAGTCGCTCCCCACTTAATACTTCCTTCGATAATTCGCTTGGCCAGTTCTTGAGGGCGAAACGAATATCTTCCTCTGTGAAATAAATGTCCTGATGTAAATGCGGCGTTTTGATAAAAACGATTTCGTGAAGGTGGGCGGGACCCATGAGAAAGATGTCGCCAGAAGTGGCATCGGCAGGTATGCCGTTAACGATATTTTTGGATATTCCGTCCTGATAGATGGTCAACTCCCACAAAACGTGATTATGGGGAGGGTTTGGCGTGGCGTATTGCTGGGTGATTCGATCACTATCCGGCCGAATGAGCATGGGTTTGCTGTGTTTCATATTCTTACTTATCAATGATAGACTCCTATAGAAAAAAAGACATAAAAAAAGGCAAAGAAAGCCCTTACGCTTTTAAAAGGTATTAAAAATAGCAGTTTTGTATCATGAAAAAATGAAAAGCGAGCTCAGCGGCGTTCTATAATAATGGGGAAAATTTACGCATCGTGAATTTCGCTATCTAATAGGTAATTCCAATGAACGAAAATGCATTCCTTTATCCTTCATCCGAATATGGACCTGTTCCTTTTTGGTTTTGGAACGGTGAAATGAAGGAAGATCAAATTGTTTTTCAACTGGAACAAATGAAGGAACAAGGTGTAAATGAGGCGATTATTCATGCGAGAAAAGGCCTAACGATGCCTTATTTGTCCGATGCATGGTTTGAACGAGTTCGCCTATCCTGCGAAACGGCAAAGCGACTTGGGATGCGCTTGTGGATTTACGACGAAGATAATTGGCCGAGTGGGTATGCGAGCGGTCGCGTCGTCGATGCGAATCCGGATTTTTGCGCTTGGTGTTTGAGCGTAGAAAAAATATATCCGGTTCTAGGGAAGCCTGTTGTCGTCGAGGATCGGCCTCATTCAAAGTTAGTAGAAGTCACCGCGGTTTATCAGGACCGCGAATTTGTCGATATCACGGATTATGGTCGGAACGGCAAAGAACCTTGGCATTCAGAAACGTTAAGCTGGGAAGTATTTGTTTTCCGTATGGAGAAATGCGACCACCGCCCCGCGTATTCGGATAAGCCCTACGTGGACTTGCTTAATCCCAAGGCTACACAGGTATTTCTTTCTGCGACGCACAAAGAATATAAAAAACGCTTACCAGAATATTGGGGGAACGTCATAAAGGGCTTTTTCACGGACGAGCCTGGTTTTTACCAAAATTACCTCGATCAAGACCGTAATTTAAATTCTATCGCCTGGACCCCTGATTTTGCGGAGCGGTTTGAAAAGGCTTATGGCTACGATATACGTCCCCATCTATGTGGGCTATGGCAAAACATGGAAATCAGCCCCAAGACGAGAAAAGACTATTACGAAGCGCTTGTTCGGTTTTATCGCGAATCTTATTTCGATGTGATTTCTTCCTTTTTGCATGCGGATGGATTGCTTCATATTGGCCATTTGCATCGGGAGGAAAAGCTGGAGGATCTTGTCCAAATGGAGGGCAATTTCTTTGGTGTGATGGATGCGCTTGATTATTCTGGCATCGACTGCATCGACCATGTTTTTCCCCGCGTTACTGAAAAATTAGGCGCTAGCGCGGCCCATTTCTTGAACAAACCTCGTTGTTTTTCCGAGACCTTTGGGTGCTTTTCTTGGTCTTTAACCCCGCAAGAAATGAAAGAACGTGTCGATCTTCAATATGTTCAAGGCGTCAATATGCTCGTTCCCCATGCGTTCTTCTATTCAACGGAAGGATATCGTGCATTGGAGTCGCCCCCTTCTCAATTCATTCAAAACCCTTATTGGAAGGAATATCATCAGTTTGCGAACTATGTATCCCGCTTGTCTTATGTTTTAAGCCAAGGTGAAAGGGATGCCAAAATCGCCGTTTATTATCCAGCGAAAAAAGCCGCCGAGATTTTTGCTCCTTTAAATCATTATGACGTTCGTTTGATGGACGAATGTCTCGCTTCTCTCACGGGCGCCCTTTTGGATAAAGGAATCGATTTCGATTTTGTCTCCGAAGATCAACTGGTTGAATCCCGAGTGGAAGGGACGAGACTTGTGATTAAAAATCACGGATACGAAGCTTTGATTTTGCCTTGTCTTCCTTCTAGCGAGGCGGCTCTGCAGGTGCAACGGTATGCCGAATCCGGCGTTGTGATGAAAATGGGCAAGGATAAAGGCTTTATCTCCGGGATGGTCTCCTTCACCTATTATGAAGAAGCGGACGCCGTTCGTTATTTGACCAAGGAACTAGACTTAGAAGTTGTTGGGCATGGCGTTTATTGCTATGGCAGGAAGGACGGAGAGACTCTTATTCGTTTTCTTCTAAATGCTTTAGAGGTTCCTTCCACGATTGGATTTTTAGTTCCTAAAGGGCTGCAGGTTGAACGGTGGAATGGCGAAACAGGGGAGACGTGTGTGCTTTTTGAAGCGGGAGAAGAACGTCAGGAACGCATTGCTTTTGGTCCAAAAGAATCCATGTTGCTGATTTTGCGACCCGGAAATCAAGTCCCTGCAAAGGCTTTGAAATGGAATTCGATAGTTTTGAAGTGCGAGAAAGCTTCATTTAATGGAAAAGAAGAAAAATTGACCTCTGCCCATGAAAATGGAATTGCCCATTTTGACGGCACCATAGATCTTCTTTATACCTTTGACGTGGATAAATGTCCGAATAAGGCAAGACTGTGCCTTGATCAAGTTCGTGACTTTGCTTGGGTTCGGTGCAACGAGAAAGACGTCGGAGCACGCTTATGGGCCCCCTATGACTTTGATTTAACGAACGCGCTTCATTCTGGACACAATGAAATCCATGTTCGCATCCAAAGTGTTTTAGCTAACAGAATCGAGGGAACGGATTTGGATGCTGGTCTAATCGGTGAGGCGCGTTTAGTTTTTGCCGACGATGAGTGAGGTGCCTTCATGAATTCAAAAGAAGTTGAAGCAGTTATTCGGACTAGGACGTATATTTCTTCCCGCTGGGAGGCCGCCGTTCATAAACCGGAAAACGAACCAGATGACGGGTTTCGTTTGCCTTGCCCTTTTGTCCCGCCTTGCATTGCTGGAGATTTCCATTCGTTGTTTTATTGGGACACGTTTTATACCAATCGAGGAATGATAGCGGATGGCCATTTCGATTTAGCCAAATGGAACGTCGATAATTTGGTTTACACTTTAGAAAAGCTAGGCTTTGTACCCAATGCCTATAACGCCAACTTGATTCGGTGGTGTTCCCAGCCGCCTTATCTCCATTTTATGGTCATGGATATTGCTCGGGCAAAATTCGATTCAGCGTGGCTTCAAAAGGCCTATCTCGCTTTGAAAAAAGAATACGACTTTTGGATGAGCAAGCGGATCGCGCCTAATGGATTGAACCGACATTTTCATAACCCGTTGCCCCAAGAAGAATTGGTGGATTACTATCGTTACGTCGCTTTGGAACGACTTGGTCTTTCCGTGGATAAAAGCGAGAAGGAAATGGCCCATTTAGGGGAATGCTATGTCGCAGATGCAGAGGCCGGTTTAGATTTCACCCCGCGTTTCTTAGATCGAGGAATTTACGTGAATCCCGTCGATTTGAATGCAAATCTGTATGGAATGGAACTGGATTTGGCTGCTTTAGCAGAGCGGTTTGAACCCGAAGAACAAGCCCGTTTCCTTGCTAATGCCCAAAGCAGGAAACAAAAAATGGATCGCTATATGCTCGCGGAAGACGGCCTCTATTACGATTACGATTTTGACCGCGGTTGTTTCCTGCGCCCTGATTTTTGTTTTACCGGTCAATTCATGCCCTTTATTACGGGGCTTTCCGATAATCAAGAAGCCGCTAGAAAGGCCTTGGAACGCTTGCTTTATCCTTTTGGGGTGGTTTCCACGCAAAAAGATCCCTCGGAAACCATCGCTTATCAAGCTGCTTATCCCTATTCTTGGCCTTACGACAATTATTTGGTCTATTGGGGCCTTCGGTCCATTGGGATGGATAAAGAAGCAAAGGAAGTGGGCGAAAGATGGCTCCGCAATGTTTCGCAATGTTTCTTGGATACGGGAAAACTATGGGAAACCTACGATCCCTTGCAAGGCGGGAGGGCCAAAAAGAAAGAATATCCCGCTAATGAAATGATGGGCTGGACGGCAGGAACTTTTTCTTCCATCGCCGAAGATTTTCATATCAAATAAGCTGCAAGAATAAAAAAAGAGGCGGGACGTATAGGCTTATTGGCTTGGTTTATCGATTAACAAATGGCGAGAATAAAGCGGTTGCCGCTAAAAAGAGGATTGATGAATTCCTGGCGCATGACATCGGCGGCGATATTGCAATTTTCTTCGTTTCGATCGTTGCTTAGTGCCATTAATTTATCTGAAATCAATAAGATGCCCTCTGCGTAATCGGAGAAATCCTTTTGAGAGAATGGCAACGAATCTATTCCTTTTTGAACTTCCTCACGAAGGGCGGCGATAGGTTCCTGAATGGCTTCTTTTATCTGTTCTAATTTGTCATTGAGGATTTTAGGCTGAGCAGTCCAATGAATTTCGATGGGGAAATTTCTTTTGACTAAGTGGCGGTTAAGATCCGCGGTTAAATCCACGGACATGTTGGCAATGCCCGCTAGAAGAAAACGTTCTTCTAAATTGAAATGGCCGAATTGAGACGAGATGCTTGCCAGATTGAATTGGAGCAACTCATTGAAATGATTTTGGAAGGTCAAGAAGCCATTGGGGAAAGCCCTTTTTTGCTCTTCGGGCTCCAATTGTAAATAGAGGTGATGGAGCTTGAGGTGGAGCATTTCCATTTGAGAAATGCAGTAGACGAGGCCTTCTCTTTCGTTCATATTGACCTATTATGCCCTTTCAGGATTGGAAGGTAAATATTCCGATGAACTCTAATGAATTCTTTGGTTTTCCTTATGATTTGAAGAGGGTGGAAAAAGTGTCAATTTAATAGAAAAATTTCCAAGGTTAATTTTTATAAAGGAGTAAGAGTACTATTGGTTGTCCTTAAAAAGTTGCGATAAAATCGAGAAAGTAAAATTTTTTTGACAATGATATTGACATGAATTCTTAAAAATCCATAATTTTTTGGTTCATTAAGGTGAAAGGACACCAATTATGAGAAAATACAGCAAAGCCGATATCCTAAAAATGGCAAAAGAGGAGAAGGTTGGCTACGTACGGCTCCAATTTACGGACATTCTAGGGTCCATCAAAGCCGTAGAAATTTCGGTTGCCCAACTTGACGATGCTTTGGATAACAAAATTATGTTTGACGGCTCGTCGATTGAGGGTTTCGTCCGAATTAAAGAAGCCGATATGTTCCTCCGGCCCGACTTGGATACGTGGATGATTCTTGATTTTGAAGATTCGACGTACGGAAAGGTCGCTCGTTTGATTTGCGATGTTTACACTTCTTATGGAAAACCGTTTGTAGGGGATCCTCGTTTTATTTTGAAACGACAAATCAAAGCGCTTAACGACATGGGCATTTCGGCTCTAGACGTAGGCTTTGAACCCGAATTTTTCTTGTTCAAACTGGATGAAAAAGGATGCCCGACTCTTAACCCTGTCGACAAAGGATCCTATTTTGATTTGTCTCCAATCGATGGGGCCGAATATGTGCGGCGTGATATCGCCATGGAGTTGGAACGGCTTGGTTTCGTTATCCAAACCGCCCATCATGAGGTTGCCCCGGGGCAAGAAGAAATCAATTTCCGCTTTGCTCACGTTTTAGAGGCTTGCGACAATGTCCAAACCTTCAAACAGGTTGTCAAATTCATCGCTCGAAAACATGGCTATTTAGCCACCTTTATGCCTAAGCCCATTGCGGGGATCAATGGGTCTGGAATGCATACGAACTGTTCTCTTTCCGATGCGGAGGGCGTTAATCTCTTCTATGATCCCAACGATCCGTTGAAACTTTCGCTTCTTTGCCGCAAATGGATTAGTGGCATCATCAAACACGCCCGATCCCTCGCTGCTCTAACGAACCCCAGCGTTAATTCCTACAAGCGTTTGATTCCTGGTTACGAGGCCCCCTGCTATGTTTGCTGGAGTGACGCGAACCGTTCGGCCATGATTCGCATTCCCGCTAGCCGCGGCAAGGGAACAAGAACCGAACTTCGCAATGTCGACGCCACGGCCAATCCTTATTTGGCGTTAGCCGCGATTTTGGCCGCGGGAATGGATGGGCTAAAAAATATCAAAGAAGAAGAATTGGTCCCGCCGGTCTACGACAACATTTTCTCTCTTACTCGCGAACAAAGAGAGGCGCAGGGGATTCCGAATTTGCCAGAAAACCTCAAAGACGCAGTAAAAGAGATGACCCGCGATCCGTTAATCTATCAAATGCTTGGAGACCATACTTACAATAAATATCTTGAAGCGAAGCGTTTGGAATGGGACCAATATCGTAGTTATGTCTCGGACTGGGAAATCTCCCATTACTTAGATCGATAAAAAACATAAAAAGGGGAAGAGGCTTCAAATTCGCGAAGCCTCTTTTACAATATTAAGTATGCGTGTAGGTATTGTAGGCGGAAGTTTGTCTGGCATAATGGCCGGCATTGAAATGAAAACGATAGACCCCTGTGCGGAGGTTGTTATTTTCGAACAAAACGATAAGCTGGCTAAAAAGATATACGCGACGGGTAATGGCCACTGCAATCTTTTACATTGCGATGCTTCCCCCTCTTTTTACAATTGCTCTGATTTTATCCGCGGGGTTTTTGCACGGTTTTCTCCTCAAGATATGGAGAAGAAATGGCAAGAGCTAGGCGTTCCTCTGCTTTATCATGGTGAATTAGCTTATCCCCTCATTTATAGCGCTCCCTCATTTGTCCATTACTTGGAGGAGTTGCTCCAAGAAAAGGGCGTTAAGGTACGTTGCCTAGAACGCTTGATAGATTACCACGTCTTTTCGAATAAGGTGGAGCTGATAACTTCAGGCGGTAAAGAAGACTTTGATCACGTTATTTTTTGTACGGGTGGCGCGTCTGGGAAAAACCTTGGGACGGATGGGTCTATGGCGAAAGTTTTTGAGAAACACCACTATGTATCTCATTCCTTTTTGCCGGTTTTGTGTCCAATTCGCACTGCGGAACATACCAAATCTTTGGCAGGTGTGCGTCACGACGCTAAGATTCGAATCGATATGGGGGGCTCTCTTTTCTCTGAGCGAGGGGAGATACTTTGGAAAAAAGACGGCCTATCTGGAATCGCAATTTTCAATGCGTCCTTATTTTTATCCGTGAACCACGCGAAAAAAGGAACGGAGATTCACTTGGACTTGTTCCCGGATTATTCGCTAGAACAGCTGGGTTCCTGCTGGATGGAGTCTTCTAAAAAACGCTCCTTTTATTTGGATGGATATCTGATGGAACCATTGGCCCGTTATTTGTCTTTTAACGGGAATCACGATCCGATGGCACTTGCAAAAAGAGCCAAAGATTTGGTCTTTCATTACCAAGAGAATTACGGTTTCGAGGATAGCCAGGTTAGTTTGGGCGGCATCGCTTTAGGTGAAGTGGACGAAGAAACGCTTCGATCCAAAAAAGAAACGCGAGTTTCCTTTGCGGGCGAATGTTTGGATGTTGCCGGCTATTGCGGAGGATATAATTTGTTATGGGCGGCCATATCCGGAATTTTGGCTGCTAGAGGGGTGCTATGAGGTATTTTGTAGGGGATATTATGCTTCTTCCTAATCAAGGGGAAGCTCAAATTAGAAATCAAATTGCCAATCGGTTGCGAATTCCTTCCAATTCCTTCCGCTTTGAATGGGTGAATCGGCGTGCGAGACTAGTGGATAACCGCCTTTGTGTTTTTTATGACTGTGCAGTCGATACCTTTTCTTTTGTTCGCAATACTCAGATTCATTTCTTCGAGGAAATGGCCCCCTTTCAATTTCCTTCCTTTCACGGCAAAGGGGCTATTTGCGTAATAGGTACAGGTTTTTCTGGGCTTTTTTGCGCTTATTTATTGGCTAAGCATGGGGCTGAAGTGATTGTCTTGGAACAAGGCGGCAATGCTGTCAATCGAGAAAAAAGCTACCACGACTTTAGGGAAAAGCAAATTTTTGACCCCGCTTCGAATCCCTCCTATGGTTTCGGTGGCTTTTCTGCTTTGCATGGAGGCTATTTGCAAAGAGAAATTCGTACAAGCCAATCTCAATTTGTTTTGGATGCCCTTGTTTCTTTGGGGCTTCCCGAATCCGTTAAAAAAGAAGGCTTTTCTTTTGTCTCCAAAGACCAAGTGAATTCCCTTTGCCTGGCGATGGAACGATATATTACAGATCGTGGCGGGCGTGTCATTTATGGAGCAAAAGCCCTTTCTGTTGATCGTTTTCTCGGATGGCCAAAAGGGGTGAGTTTCCTTTTGAATGGAACAAGGAAAAGCGTGAAAGCGGTGCAGGTCGTCGTTGCTGGGGGAAATACACCCCTTGGCCTTGAAACCGCTGCTAAGTGTCGCGTTCCCTTGAAAAACGCCACGCCACGTCTAGGCGTTTTCGTCGAAATCAATGGCCGCGATTTTGAAACCAATTATTTTGGACGTGGTGGAATGGCTACCCTCCCCCCTTTATACGTGGAAGAAAATGTCCCTTCTGCGGAAGGTAGAGATACCCGAATCCAATTTGGCTATTGCAATGCGCCTCTAACGAATGTTGCTTCGGTCCCTTTCCGCGTGGATTTGGGATTGCAACTGAATTCCTGGTCGGGGGCGGGCAATGCTATTGCCTGCGTTTCCACCTCTTTAACCGAACAAGAAGCGGAAGAGTGCTCTTTGCAAGAATCCTATGATTTTGGTGGCAAATTGCTTTCCAATAGTTTTTCTCGCCTCTCTCCTTATGCGATTCCCGCGGAGATGATGGGCGACTTCTTGTCCAAACGCGAGCCGATGCTTCTTGGAAGCGTAAGACCATCTTATTTCGGTGGAGTTTTCTTGGCCAATCTTCATAAAATCTTGCCCCGTTCCCTGGCGCAAAGTTTGCTTTCCGGCGTTTTTGAAATGGGGAGGCGTTATCCACTTTTTGCATCTAGTCGCGCTTTGGTTAGCGGTTTTTCCACGATGGGAAGTTCCCGCTATCTCCCCTTGCCCATTAGTGCAGGCGGGAGGGGCGTCTATGCATTATTGCCCCGTGACAAAGAAGGCCAGGACTTGCTGAAGGCTGCGTTAAGGGCGTTTGAAACGGCGGCTAGAGTCCTTTCTGACGCCTAAAAGAGGCTCAACTATTTTGCCTTTGCCTCGATAAACGCGTTGACTATCTCTTAAAGATAGATTTAAATATTCAACGTCGCCTTTTTTGTATCGTTTTCTTATAGAAAAGGCATTTGAGAGGAACCCTATGAAATATTCGCCATCCGTCCGATTAATTAACATCATTATTTTTGCCTTGCTCCTTGCGGGTTTTGGCTTTCTAGGAGTCTGGTTCGGCTTCGTGATCAGCCCGAATTTGATTTTGGGAACGTCTCCCTCTGCTTCGATTGATCTTCCGGAAATCAGCGTTGGATTATCCGTCATGCTCGGTGCTTTTGGACTTGCCGCAGCTTTGATGGCTTTGGCTGGGTTCGTTTATTCGGTTGCTTCTTTCGTTCGCCAAAGCAATTCGGATTTAGTGGTTCGTTCCTTTACCTGCTACATTGGAATCGGCTACATCGTGGCTGCTTTCCTCTTCCTCAACGCCATGTGGCTCTATCGCTTGACCAGCAGCAACATCGGCGATGATGATATTGCCTTTGTTATCGTTGTTTATGTGATTTTGCTCATTATTGCTCTTATTGGAAGCAACGTCCCTTTGATGCATCTTTTTGGAGAAGGGGAAAACACGAATAAAATCATGCGTATCCTCACCTCTTCTCTCTTCGTGGCAGATTTAGCTACTGGCGCGATCTTCGGCGTCATGTTCCTTGTTAACCATTTCTCCAAGCAAATCTTCGCTTATTCCAGCGCTGTTTTGCTTAAGACCGGCGTCTTGGCTTTGATGCCGCTCGTTGGCGCTCTTTTTAGTGGCATTGCCTATTTGGGATACCGCAATTCCGAGAAGCACAACACCATCAAGAAGCGCAACGGTTATCTTTTCGAAACCGCGCTCTTTGTGAATGGCGGATCCATCATTGGTGCCGGCGTCTTTGGACAATGGCAATTTGATAACGTCAGCGATCACGTCTCCTTCATGGGCAAAACCTACGGCGCGAAATTCGGCAGCATGCTCGAATTTGCGACAATGTCCTACATCACTGGCGGTCTCCTTTGCTTGATTGCCTTAATCCTTGTTTATTACACTGTTTTCCCACCCAAGCTAAAAGAAGCGGACGGCATGAAGGCCTAATCCCTAACACGCATTAAAATGACGCCTCGTAAATCGGGGCGTTTTTTCGTGTATGTGGACGTTAAAACTTATTTAGCTTTGATAGAATCGGCAACAAAGTTCTTTTCGACGATAATGCATTCGTCATAAAGGTCCATCACGCTTTGAGTTGGCTTTTCGAATTGCGCGCGCAGTTGATTCATGATGGCGTTAGGAACTACGCTTGCCCCGGTACGTAGCAGGTTTTGCTTTTTACAAATATCGAAGGGAATATGAAAAAGAACGAGGACATGGGTGTCAAATTCCGGGGTTTGCTCCACGTAATATTGGCGGTATTCGTTGGTTAAATTCGTGGAATCCGCGATGACCGTGCTTCCTTCCTCCGCGCCGAAGCGATGCAAATCTTCTAAAAAGGTTTTCCATACCAATGCTTCATCGCGAAAATCGTTAACGGCACCAAAAAGACGCAACCGAATTTGATCGCTGGAAACAATATAGGTGCGTGGGTGCGTGGAAGCGTATTGTTTGGCCCAAGTGGATTTTCCACTTCCGGGTATGGCTGAAAGAAGAATCAACGTGGACATGCGGGAAATATCCTAATCCGTTTTCTCCTCCTTTTCCACTTTTGATAGAATGTTACCAAATGAAAAGTCTTGCATGCTTGTTTCGTTTCGGACCTGGACCTAGTTCCAGCCATACCATTGGGCCTTATTTGGCCGCGAAAAGCTTTCACGAGCATTTATGCCCTCCCAATGCCGATGCGGTGCGTGTAGCTTTCTATGGATCCCTGGCGTTAACGGGGACGGGGCACGGGAGTGAAAAAGCCGTTAAAAAGGCTTTGAACCCGTTGCCAGTAGAGGTGGTGTTTGATGTAAATACGCATCTTCCTCACCCTTTGACGATGGATTTTTATGCATTGAAAAAGGGAGGAATCATCAAAAAGGCGCGGTACCTATCTCTAGGAGGAGGGGCTATCTATAGCGAAGACGACCTCAATACTAGAAACGAAGATATTTATCCCTTCTCCAACTTTCAGGAAATCCGAGAATATATGACGAAGCACCATCTTTCATCTTTGAGGGAATTTTGTCTTCGATTCGAAAAGGAAGACATCGACGGGTATCTCATGAATGTTTTGAAACAAATGATCGCGTCGGTGGATAGGGGTCTAGCCGCCAAAGGGCTGATTCCTGCAAATCAAAATCCTCGCTTACGGTGGGAACGTTGCGCGGGTGCCATCCATGAACGCGCTTTAGCCATGGCTAAGGGCGATGGGAGAAAAGAAGTTCTGCTTTCTTCTTATGCTTACGCCGTAGCAGAAGGAAGCGCGTGCGGGGAAGAAATCGTTACGGCTCCCACTTGCGGTTCTAGTGGTGTTCTCCCCGCTTGTCTTTATTATCTTCATAAAGAGAAGCGCGTTCCGTTATATCGTCTCCGCGATGCTTTGTACGCAGCTGGAATATTTGGTGATTTAGTGAAGCAAAACGCCTCTATTGCCGGATCGATTGGCGGATGCCAGGCGGAAATTGGCACAGCTTCTTCCATGGCTGCCGCCGCAGTTTGCGATTGCATGGGTCTCTCGCTTTATCAAATTGAATACGCTGCCGAGTGCGCAATGGAGCATTTCCTTGGCCTTTCTTGTGATCCGGTGGACGGGTATGTCATCATTCCCTGTATTGAACGGAATGGCGTGGGGGCCTTGCGGGCCTATGATAGTTTCTTATACGCGAAATTCATTTCCCCGGTTCGCCAAAACCAGGTGAGCTTTGATAACGTTGTTAAAGCAATGAAAATGACGGGCGATAGTTTGTCGGACGAATACAAAGAAACGTCCTTGGGAGGCCTGGCTCATATCCTAAAGAGTAAATAAAGAGTAATCCGCTAAAAAACCGCTAATATTTTAATTCAAATTTCATTTTCGAGTCCTATAATAGGATCAATGAGCAAGAAGTGGGGTCGCATTGTTTCACAATGGGTGGCTTTAGGGGCGTATTGCGCCTGCGCAGCGGTTATTTTGGCGGAAAGCGCCATGGACGCCGACAGCAGCTCGAATCAATCCAACCAAGTTGCGGGCGGAATTCAGGATGCCATCGATAAGAACTACGACAAAACCGCCATCAAGGAATTAAAAGATTTTGCCGTATCCTTCACTTGCGCTTCGGATTTTTCGGTTTTCGTGGGGGACAGAGTATCGTTTTCCGTCGTTTATAGCCCCGAAGACACGTCTTATAGAAATCTAATTTGGGATTACGATACGGAAGATGTGGATTTTTCGGAGGCCGATTCCTCGATTTGCTTCAAAAGGGCGGGGGAAATCGCTTTCAGTGTTCGCAGCGAACAAAACAAGGACCTTGCTCACACCTATCGTTTTCATTGTCAAAACGTTCCTGTCACGAACTTGGTACTGCCAACCAAAGAAGTGAATTTCAATTATGGGGATGATGGCCTAAAAATCGAATGCAGTGTTTTACCTGAAAATGCGACGGATAAGTCCCTTTCCTATTTTTCGGAAGACGAAGCAGTGGCAACGGTCAACGAAGACGGATTTATTCATCCCGTCGATAGCGGAACCACGACGATTCATATTCAAAGCAACGATAATTCTGAGGTGGAAGAAACCTTGAAGGTCACCGTGGGCAAAAAGTCGGAAATTGTGATCCCCGTGTCCGCTATCATGGTTTTGCCGTCTTCGGGAACGATCAATGAAAACCAACTAACTCTAACGGTAAAGGGCACATTTAATGATATAGCAGCTTCGTTTAATCCCAATTTGTTGAACGTGAAAATCCAGAATTCCTACGCCTCCTATTTCGACGTTGTTTCCAAAAAGAAGACGGGCGCAGGTCAATTTTCCTTCGGGATTAAAATGAAGGATAAGCTGCTCGCGGATAAGAAGAACTGGGAAAACGAATCGATTCCGTTTGAAGTCTCGTATGATCTTGCAGGCGTATCCCCTGTTTCCTCCTCTTTCTCCGTTAAAAAAGCCTTAATTTTTCAAAAAGAAGATATTAAGTCGGTTGTTTTATCCAGCACATTACTCAACCACATCACTTTGAAAAAAGTTCGTTCTTCCAGTGATTACATTTACGCCGATCACGTGAAAGCCACGGTGAATTTCCGCACCGGACTAAATGAGAACGATTACAAGAAGAGCAATTTCCTCTTCGAACTCAAAAAGCCTTCTGGTGAATCCTATCCTGTGGATACGTATTTCTCATCGAAAAGCCAAAACTACAAATCTTATGATCTCACCCCTCGCATGGATTCGATGGCACCCGAAGAAGGCCAATTGTATTATTACCCCAATCAAAATGACCGTTCCGTTTCTTTCAAAACCGAAGTTTTCCGTTACGAAAAAGTAGAAGATGCGACAACGGGTGGTTTGGATTTCCACCTTACCAAATTTTATGAAGACCAAGAAACCGAGTTTTTGACGAACACCAAATACGAAAAAAACATGATGAACGCCAAAATCACGGTGGATAGCAGCAACGCCGCGGTGAAAAAGTCGCTGGAATCTAGTGCAATTGAATTAAGCATCGACGACGAAAGTATCGCCGAATTTACGTCGAGCAAAAAAGCCGGTATCCAGTTTAAAAAAGCCGGAGTCACCATTCTCCGCGCCAAATCCGCGGTTACGGGGCTGGAAAAGGAATACAAAATCCGCGGCGTGGATGCGCCAAACCGCTTTAAAACCCTCATTAATACCAAACCAGTGGAATTAGATTATTCCACAGACCCCATTGTTGAAATTGGGAAGGATGAACGAAAAACCATCGATCTTGTTTGCTCCTATCAAACTACATTTGCCGATGGCACCACGGTGACGACCCCCATGGAAACCACGCTGTCTTTGGAAATAGAAGAAGGGCAAGAAGACCACCTTGCTTTGGTGGAGAATTCCTGCACGTTGCAGGGCATTCGCCAAAATAGCGGCGCTTCGCCCATCCCCTTGAAATTGTTGATTCATCGGGACGACATCGTTGTTAAAACCTTACTGTGCGGGGTCCGCGTCACCTATATCGCCGTGGATCGTTCTTCCTTTGACGTGGCTTTTGAAACGACGATGGAAGCCAATGAATACAATCAAGCGCAAAACGATTGCTCTTCCGTTCCCGTAGGCACCGTCTTTCAAGCGAATGCAAGAATGAATGAAGACGCCACGAATAAGCGGGTATCTTTCTCCTCCTCCGAGCCGGATGTCATTGCCATCAATCCAAAAACCGGATTGGCCAAAGCCTTAAAAGCCGGGAAAGCCGTTATTAACGTCATTTCCGAGGATAATAATGCCATCGCCTATTCCAAGAAGATTCGCGTCACGAATACCGTGAGTCCTTTTGAACTCGACATGGAAAAGATGGCCCCGTCGAAATATGACGTGGTGAAGAAAGAAGACGGCAGCGTTGGTTATTATCGCGTGGATTTAGAATATGCGCGCCCCTATCAAATCTATATTAAGACGTTAGCCTCCTCGACTTCAGGAACTTGGACGTTCCGTCGCCTTGCCTCTAAGGAAGGTCAAACAAACTGCATTCGGATCGACAAGGCGGGACATGTCTCCTCCACGGGAATTGGCGAAGACGCCTATGAAATTATTTACGGAGGAGAGGATAGCCTTCAAACCTATAAGCAAGTCATCCGTTTCCATGTAGCGAGAAATTCTCGTTTCACGTATCAACAATTATCAATCCTTGTCCGCAAATCTTTGGGGCATTTTGGTTTGTTTGTTTTCACCGCCATCTTCAGCGTCATCTTTATCTTCCTTGCTTTCCGAAGGGCGTGGGTACGATATGCAGCGCTTGGAGTATCCGGCGTTTTGGGATTCTCTTTGGCGGGCTTTAGCGAATTGATTCAGCTTTATACCCCGGGAAGAGCCTGTGCTTGGAAAGATGTGGGAATCGATTCCGCGGGATACATGGCTACGATTTTACTCGCTGCTTTCGTTTTCTCGGTGATTTTGCTTGTCCGCTTCGTCATCCATAAAAAACAAGCAAAGAAAAAAGACGCGAATGGCGAATAATCACTTTCTTCACGACGTTAGGCCTTCTTTCTAAGAACGGCCTTTTTTGTTACAATAGACCATATGGAAAACGTGATTCAAATCAAAAACAAGAAATTCGTTCTAACTTCCGTAGTAGCAGAACACGAAGACCATGCGACCTACATTGCCACGTGGAGCGGCCGCACCTATTGCATTCGAACCTATTCTGAGGGTTTCGAAGAAGCGATGAAGAACTACAAGATTCTTAAGCATGCGGGCATTAACATGGCAAAGATTTGTTTCCATGACGATGAAAATCACGTCATTGTTTTCGATTATTTCCCCGAGCAGTCTGTTTTGGAGGCCCTTTCTCACGGACCGTTAACAGAAAATTATTTTGAAGCGATGTTTGCCCTTTATCGCTTTGCTCGGTTTTCCAAGGTTTGCTTAGATTGGGAACCCCAAAATTTCATGCTTCGCGGTTCTCAAATGTTCTATCTTCCCACCAAATACGAACCCCTAAACGATAAAAACAAATTCGAATTGGAAGGATTGCGTACGTGGTTCTTGGGGAAAGAAGGCCACGAATTGCTCCACCGCAAAGGCTTTGATGACTCTGCGCTTCCGCTATTGTCCGATGCCGAGGTGAACAAAGCGATGACGCTTGTCGCGGTTCGCTATTGGTAACCCTCGAACCCTTTTAATTGAAAAGGCATTAGCCTACAATACCTCCGCTATGGGAAACTCTTTTTATCTTGAAATTTTGCATGTCGACAAACAAACGGGCGCGCGTTATGGCATCCTGCATACTCCACATGGAGATGTAGAAGTTCCAACCTTTATGCCGGTAGGAACTAACGCCACCGTCAAATGCATGTCCCCGGAGCAAGTGAAAGCTTGTGGATCGGGCATTATTTTGGCCAACACCTATCACCTTCACTTACGCCCTGGTGAAGAAGTGGTCCGCAAAGCGGGAGGTTTGCATTCTTTCATGCAATATGATGGACCCATCCTTACGGATTCGGGTGGATTCCAAGTGTTTTCCCTCGCTAAAAGAAGAAAAATTACGGAAGAAGGGGTTTTGTTCCATAACGAATTGAATGGGAACAAGGAATTCTTCTCTCCGGAAGAAGCCATCCGCATTGAAGAAGCGTTAGGGGCGGACATCATCATGAGTTTTGATGAATGCATCCCTTATCCTGCTACCAAAGAATATGTGGCGAAATCCACGGAACGTACGCTTCGCTGGGCAAAAAGAGGGTTGGAAGCCCATAAAAGAGAAGATCAAGCCCTTTTTGGCATTGTACAAGGAGGAGCCTTCCCTGATTTGCGTGAACACGCCGCAAAAGAATTGGCGGCCATGGACTTCCCTGGCTATTCCATTGGAGGAACTTCGATCGGCGAACCCAAGGAAGTTTGCTACCAGATGGTAAGAGACGCCATTCGCTTCTTGCCGCCGAACAAGCCAAGATATCTCATGGGAGTTGGTTCTATCGACTATATTTTGGAAGGCATCGCCATGGGCGTAGACATGATGGACTGTGTTCTTCCCACGCGCCTTGCCCGTCACGGCGCTTTGATGACAAGCCATGGTCGCGTCAATATTCAAAGGGCTCAATACGCCGAAGACTTCACCCCTTTGGATGAAGAATGTGATTGCTATACTTGCACCCACTTCACGAAAGCTTATTTGCACCACCTTTACAAAGCCAATGAGGAATTTGGCAAGACTTTGAATTCCATCCACAACATCCGTTTCTTGATTCGCGTGGTGGAAGGGGCGAGAAAAGCCATCCAAGAGGATCGCTTCGGAGATTACAAAGAAGAAATTTACGCGAAATACAACGACAAAAGAGGTTTTTAAATGGATATCCGTTTGTTTGATTTTTATTTACCTGAATCCCAGATTGCCCAAACTCCTTTGAAAAAGAGAGACGAGGCTCGCTTAATGGTCGTTGACCGAGAACACCAAACGGTTGAAAACAAAGTTTTCCACGATATTTTGGATTACCTTCAGCCGGGAGACGTTATGGTGCGTAACAACACCAAAGTCATTCCTGCTCGATTGATTGGCGTGAAGTCCGAAACGCAGGGAAAGGTAGAAGTTTTGCTTTTGCATGAAGTCCCGGAAGAAGGGGAGGACGTTTGGGAATGCCTTGTTGGCAACGCCCATTCCGTGCACGTTGGCAGCCATTGCGATTTTGGTGATGGAAAATTAACCTGCGAATGCACCAAGGTCTTGCCAGAGGGCATCCGTCATATGCGCTTTTCCTATTCGGGAATCTTCCTTGAGGTCTTAGACCAATTAGGCTTAATGCCCCTTCCGCCTTATATCAAAAAGCAATGCGATGATAATTCCGATTATCAAACGGTTTACGCGAAAGTTCCCGGTTCGGCCGCCGCGCCCACCGCGGGATTCCATTTTACGGATGAACTTTTTCAAAAAATCCAGGAAAAAGGCGTAGAGGTCTTGGATATCACCCTCAACATTGGTTTGGGCACTTTCCGCCCCGTTAAAGTGCAGGACACCAAAGAACATCACATGCATTCGGAGACTTATGAAATGGATGCCCATACTGCCGAACGCCTAAATTTGGCGAAAAAAGAAGGGCGACGGATCATTGCTATTGGCACGACTTCCGTTCGTACTCTGGAATCGGTTTATCAAAAATATGGTGAATTCCGCGCCTGCCATGAAGCCACCTCGATTTTCATCTCCCCCGGTTATCATTATCAAGCCGTGGATGCGCTTGTTACCAATTTCCATTTGCCAAAAAGCACCTTGGTCATGCTTGTTTCGGCTTTTATGGGCAGAAAATGGACTTTGAAATGCTATGAAAAAGCCGTTCAAGACGGATATCGTTTCTTCAGTTTTGGAGACGCAATGTTTATTTATGGTCATTACGATTATGACCATCAGGAGGAATAGCTTACGCGTATAGGCGCGTTGCCTTATTTATTTTATGCGTGCGCGTAACGAAGATTACGAAATTTCTCTTGAAACGATTTCAAAAATCCCAGAAGAAACGAAACCAAAGCTCCTGCTGCACGCTTGTTGCGGGCCTTGTAGTTGCTTTCCTTTGACTTTCCTTTGCCAACATTTCGATGTGACGATTTACTACGGGAACAGCAACATTTATCCGTTTGAAGAGTATGGTCGCAGAAAAAAAGAACTAGAAGTTTTGCTTCAGGATCTCAAAAAGGACGAGGGCTTGGAGGTTGGTCTTGTTATGCCGCCTTACGATCACGAGGAATACATGAAGGATCTTCGTCCCTTTGCCTTACAAAAGGAAGGGCGGACTCGTTGCTTCCTATGCTATCGCAAGCGAATGGAAGAAGCCTATGATTACGCGGAAAGCCATGGGTTTGATTATTTCACGACGGTGATGACCATTTCCCGCCAAAAAAGCAGCCCCGTTTTAAATGCCATTGGCCTTGGATTAGAAAAGCAACATAAGAATTGCCGTTATTTCATTTCCGATTTCAAAAAGAATGGGGGAATTGAAAAAGGGCGTCAAATTCGGTTGAAGTACGGGCTTTATAACCAGCTTTATTGTGGATGCGAATATTCGTTTCAAGCCATGAAAAACCGTTCCAATAATTCCAAATAAGTCGCCATTAAATATTTAAAACTTTGTGCATGGTGCACAAAAAATTTCTTTTTTTCTAAGTTTCTTCGATGCCGTCGAACCTTTTTTATGCGTGGATTCCCCGTTTTTCAAAACATTCGTTAATTGCTACATTTTTTGAGAAAAAAAGAGTTGACTACACCTAGGCGTGCGCGTATATTTTCTAACGCTGGCGCTTGCGTTGAACTGCGAGGTTGCCGACACACCCACAGGCGTTGTCATGAAAGGGTGGTCGGGGAATTCGCAGGGAACATTCGCCAAGAAGCCTGAAAAAACTAAGGAGGAACATTCATGGCAAAAGAAAAAGCGATTCGCGTTCGCTTAACGGCTTATGACCACGAAATTCTTGATCAATCGGTTGAGAAGATTCTGGCCGTTGCCAAAAAGACAAATGCCGGTGTGAAGGGACCCATCCCTCTACCGACGGAAAAGCAGGTCTACACGATTCTCCGCGCTACCTTCAAATACAAGGATAGCCGTGAGCAATTCGAGATCCGCACCCACAAGAGATTGGTTTACATCACCAATCCGCAAAAAGACACGGTCGATGCGTTGAGGAAGTTGGATCTTCCCTCTGGCGTCGATATCGACATCAAGTTATAAGGAGGACCACCATCATGAAATCCATCATCGGACGCAAAGCGGGCATGACTGAGGTCTTCGCCGCCGACGGAACGATGTACCCCGTCACCGTCATCGAGGTTCTCCCCAACGTCATCGTTGACAAGAGAACCATCGAAAAGAATGGTTATGAAGCGCTCGTCGTCGGCTATGAAGACATGGCCGAACGCAGAGCCAACAAACCGGAAAAAGGACTCTTCAAGAAAGCCGGCGTCACCGTTAAAGAAGGGCTCTACGAGCTCAAGGGCGACGAAATCTACGGCAAGAACGTTGGCGAGACCTTAACCGCTGATATGTTCCAAGCTGGCGACGTCGTCGACGTCATCGGCCACAACAAGGGACACGGCTATTCCGGCACCATCAAAAAGTGGAATATGCACATCGGACCCAAAGGACATGGTTCCGGCTACCACCGCGGCATCGGCTCCGTTGCCAACAACGGCCGTGACAACAACCGCATCATCCCTGGCAAACACATGTCTGGACACTGGGGACCCGAACAAGTCACCATCCAAAACGTCACCGTCATTGAGAGCAACCTTGAAAAAGGCTACATCCTCGTCAAGGGCGGCGTTCCCGGACCGAAGAAGAGCATCGTTATGCTTCGTTCCCCTGTCCGCGTTCAATTCAACAAACCGGAAGTCAAGCCCGCGCTTGATCTCACGAAGAAAGGAGAATAAACCATGGCTGCAGAAAAAAAGATCAGCTTAGCCGTCAAAACCTTGAATGGTGAAGATGCTGGCAAGGTTGAAGTCTCCGCTGACGTCTTCGGCGTCACCGACGTCAATCCGCAAGTCATCAAAGACGCGGTCACGGTCTATCAAGCGAATCTTCGCCAAGCCACCGCGAAAACCAAGAAACGTCACGAAGTCCACGGCACCAATAAGAAGCCCTGGAGACAAAAAGGAACTGGTCGCGCCCGTTCCGGCGACGTCAAGTCCCCAATCTGGGTTGGCGGCGGAACCGTCTTCGGACCCGACGGCAATCAAAATTACAAACTTTCTCAAAATAAGAAAGCTCACAACCTCGCCCTTCGCGGCGTGTTGAGCGAGAAAGTCGCGGAAGGTGGAATCGTTGTCATCGATTCCCTCCAAGTCGAAAAAGTTTCGACCAAAGGATTCGCCGGCCATCTTACGGCCCTCGGCCTCGCTGGCAAGAAGAACCTCGTCGTCACTGAATTCGAGAACGAAAATGTCGTCCTCTCCGCTCGCAACATCGACAAGCTCGTTGTTACGACTTCGGACAACATCTCCGTCTACGACGTCCTCTACTTCGATAACATCATCGTTAGCAAGGACGGAATCAAGAACATCGAGGAGGCCTTGAAGTAATATGGCTGAAGAAAAGAAAACCGTGAAAGCGGAAAAAGTTGAGGAAAAGAAAGCTTCCTTCCCGAAGCCGACCGCCAAAGACTTCACCGTCATCGATTCTCCCATCATCACCGAGAAATCCATGGCCCTGATGCAGAACGAAAACAAAGTCACGATCAAAGTGGCGGGTTCTGCGAACAAAACCGAGATCAAATATGCCTTCGAGCATATCTTCCAAGTGAAGGTCGTCGATGTTAAAACCATCAACGTCCGTTCCAAAACCACGACGCGTGGTGGCCGTTACAAGGGCACCATCTCTGGCTACAAGAAAGCCATCGTCACGGTTGCCGAAGGAAGCGCTGTTGATCTCTTCAAAGAGTAAGGAATCACCCTCTTATATATATAAATAAAGATATATAGGAAAAGCATCCAATATAGGAGAACCAAGAATGGCTATTAGAACGTATCGTCCTTATACCAAGTCTCGTCGTTCCATGACGAACTCCACGTTTGAGGACATCACCAAATCCACTCCTGAAAAATCGTTGCTTGGCCGCGTCAAAAAGACCGGTGGTCGCAACAATCAGGGTAAAATCACCTGCCGTCACATCGGCGGTGGCAACAAGCGTCGTTATCGTATCATCGACTTCCGTCGCCGCAAGGACAACATCCCCGCGACCGTCAAGGCGATCGAATACGATCCCAACCGCAACGCCAACATCGCGCTCATCTGCTATGCGGATGGCGTAAAGTCCTACATCCTTGAGCCGCAAAACCTCAAGGTTGGCGATGTGGTCATCTCGGGCGAAAAGACCGACATCAAAGTCGGCAACTGCCTCGAACTTCAAAACATTCCTGAAGGAACCTTCATCCATGGCCTCGAGCTTCAACCCGGCAAAGGCGCTCAAATGTGCCGTGCCGCCGGAACCTCGGCTCAGATCCTCGGCAACGAAGGCAAATATGTCATCGTTCGCTTGGCTTCTGGCGAAGTCCGCAAGCTCCTCAAGAACTGCCGCGCTACCATCGGTATCGTTGGTAACGAGGACTGGAACCTCATCAACCTCGGCAAAGCTGGTAAATCCCGTTGGAAGGGAACCCGCCCGACGGTCCGTGGTTCTGCCATGAACCCCTGCGATCACCCTCATGGTGGTGGTGAGGGTAAGTGCCCGGTCGGACGTGATGCTCCTCGCAGCCCTTGGGGCAAGAGATGCCAAGGCGTCAAGACCCGTCATATGAAGAAGAATTCGACGCGTCTCATTGTCAGACGTGCTTCTAAGAAGTAAGGAAAGGAGAGATAGGAAATGTCTCGTTCACTGAAAAAAGGCCCATTTGTGGATGAATACCTTCTCAAAAAGGTAGAAGCCAACCTCAAATCCGGCAAAAAAGAGATCATCAAGACATGGTCTCGCCGCTCGACGATCTATCCCGCCTTCGTCGAACAAACCTTCGCGGTCTATAACGGCCACGAACACATCACCGTCTACGTCACCGAAGATATGGTCGGACACAAACTTGGCGAATTCGCCCCGACCCGTAACTTCCCTGGCCACCACGGAAACAACGTCGGCGACCAAGCCGCTAAGAAATAAGGAGAAACATCATGGCTGAAGAAGAAAAGAAGACCGTGAAAAAAGCTCCGGCGAAAAAGACGACCACGGCGAAGAAGGCCCCGGCGAAAAAACCCGCTGCCAAGAAAGCCGAGAAGAAAGAAACCGAAACCGTTAAGGAAGAAGCGGTGAAGGAAGTCGAAACCAAAGAAGCGAAGAAAGCTGCCAAACAGGCTGCTAAAGAAGCGAAGAAAGCCCCGGTGGCCCCGGAAAAACCGGCCGTCACCGAAGCTCATGCCTTCGCCCGCGATGTCCGCGTCACCCCGCGCAAAGTCCGTCTTGTGATTGACCTTGTCCGTGGCAAAGACGTCAAGGACGCGCTCGCCATCCTCGCGATCACCAACAAAGCGGCGGTGACCCCGGTGGAAAAACTCATCAAGAGCGCCGCTGCTAACGCCATCAACAACTTCCACATGGATGGCAGCAAGCTCTACATCAGCGAAATCCAAGTCAGCGATGGCTTGAAGATCAAGCGTTACATCCCGCGTGCTAAAGGTTCTGCCTCTGGTATCATCAAACGTAACGCCAACATCCGCATCACCGTGAAGGAAAGGAACTAAGGAGGGTCGCGATAAAACTATGGGACACAAAGTTAATGCCGTTGGCATGCGCGTTGGTATCAACCGCGACTGGAGTTCGAAATGGTACGCTCCGAAGAAAGACTACGGAACCTACATCAATGAGGACATCGCCATCCGCCGCTACCTTGAAAAAGCTGCGAAATCCGCGATGCTCTCCCGCGTCGAGATTGGCCGCGTCAAAACCGACAAAGGCCATGACGTCAAAATCAAATTGTTCGTTGCTCGTCCTGGCGAAGTCCTTGGACAAGAAGGATCGAACAAGGAGAAGATCGTCAACGATCTCAAGCGCATTGTGAAATCCGGCAATCCTCAACTCGACGTTGTGGAAATCAAAAACCCGGACCTCGATGCCAACCTTATGGCTCAATGGATTGCGAGCGAACTCGAAAATCGTGCCGCCTTCCGTTCGACCATGAAGAAAGCCATTCAAAGAATGCGCCGCGCTGGTGCTAAGGGATGCAAAACCCTCTGCTCCGGCCGCCTTGGCGGAGCGGAAATCGCCCGCGCCGAAGGATACAAAGAGGGCGTCGTTCCTCTACACACCATCCGTGCTGACATCGACTTCGCTCATGTCACCGCTCAGACGACCTATGGAAACATCGGCGTCAAGGTGTGGATCTGCCGTTCCTTGAACAAAGAAGACTTGGCCATCCCCAACGAGGATGCCCCGGCCATGACCCGCGGAGGATTCCGTGGCAATGACCGTCGCGGCGCTCGTCGTCCGGAACGCAAAGGAGGAAGCGAAAATGCTGCAGCCAAAGCGCGTTAAATACCGTCGCCCCCACGGATTAAGCTATGAGGGCAAAGCCAAGGGTGGAACCACCGTCGACTTCGGCGAATATGGTTTGATGGCCCTTGAAGGTGCTTACATCACCGATCACCAAATCGAATCCGCTCGTATCGTGCTCGCCCGTTATACGGACCGCGCCGGAAAAGTTTGGATCCGTATCTTCCCACATCACGCTCTTACCAAGAAGCCTGCCGAAGTTCGTATGGGTTCCGGTAAAGGCAGCCCGGAAGGCTGGGCGGCCGTCGTCAAAGCCGGCACCGTCATGTTCGAAATTGGCGGCATCGACCCGAAGATTGCTACGGAAGCGCTTCGCCTTGCTGGTTACAAGCTCCCCGTCAAGACCAAGGTTGTGAAACGCACCAAGGCCTTGTCCCAGGCAGACTTGCTCAAGATGGAAGAAGCCCACGCTTCCTCCGTCGAAGCCCTTGAAGCCGAAGAAGGCGTTGAGAAAACCACGGTTGCGGATACCGGAAACGATACCCCCGCACCCGCTGAGGAGGCCAAATAATGGAAATCAAAGATATCCGCGCATTGACCCCGGAAGAGCTCAATGCCAAGATCTACGATCTCAAGCAACACCTCTTCGAACTCCGCCGCAAGAAAGCGGTTGGCAGCTTGGAGAATGGCAATGAGATCCACACTGCTCGCAAAGATCTTGCGAAATGTGAAACCGTTAAGCGCGAACGCGAGCTTAACATCGCTAAGTAATAAAGGAGACCAATCATGGAAAGAAATCATCGCTTCTCCGTTCAAGGTGTTGTCACCTCGACGAAAATGAATAAGACGATTGTTGTCACCGTCTCCACCGAACGCAACCACCCGCTCTACGGCAAACGCGTCGGTTATTCCAAGAAATACTACGCCCACGATGAAAACAACGCCGCCAATGTCGGCGACGTCGTCACCATCATGGCGACCCGTCCGCTCTCTAAGATGGTTCGCTTCCGTCTTGTGAGCATCGACCAAAAAGTTGTCACGGCTGAAAATGCCGCGGAAGCTGAAACGAAACTCGAAGAAGCCGAAGGCTCCTCCGAAGTGGTCGCTCCGGCTGAGGAGGCCAAATAATGGTCCAGAACGAAACGAACCTCGTGGTTGCCGATAACTCCGGCGCCCGCTCCGTCCGCGTCTTCCGTCAATACGGCGGAAGCCACCGCAAAGTCTCTTCCCTCGGCGACATCGTTCTCTGCGCTGTCAAAGAGGCCACCCCGAATGGTAAGGTCAAGAAGAGCGACGTCGTCAAAGGCGTCATCGTCCGCGTGAAGTACCCCGTACAACGCAAAGATGGCTCGACCATCCGCTTCGATGACAACGCCGTCGTTATCGTCGACAACGACGGAAATCCGGTTGGAACCCGTGTCTTCGGGCCTGTCGCTCGCGAACTTCGCGAAAAAGGCTATATGAAGATTATTTCCCTCGCGATCGAAGTGCTATAAGGAGATAAGGAAACATGAACATCAAAAAAGGTGATAAGATCGTCGTTATCTCCGGCGCCGACAAAGGCAAAGAAGGGACCGTCCAACGCGTCTATCCGAAGCTCAATCGAGTCGTCGTCGAAGGTGTCAACGTCCATAAGAAGCACAAGAAGCCGACCCAATCTGTCCCTGAAGGCAGCATCGTCGACATCTACGCTCCGTTCGATGCCAGCAATGTCATGGTCATCGATCCGAAAACGAAAAAGCCGACCCGTGTCTATCACAAGGTCGTCAAAGGCAAAAAGGTCCGTGTCGCGAAAAGCGGCGAGGTCCTTGACTAAGGAGGAAACGCTAAATGGCAACTGCTAAGAAAGCCGTTAAGGCGGCCCCTGTGGAGGAAGAAAACGTGAAATACGTCAACCGCCTCCAAAAGAAATACAAAGAAGAAGTGCGTCCCGCTCTCGTGAAGGAATTCGGTTATTCCACCATCATGATGGCTCCGCGCCTCGAAAAGATCGTCATCAACATGGGTGTTGGTGATGCGACCCAAAATTCCAAAGCGTTGGATGACGCGGTTAATGACCTCACGATCATCGCGGGTCAGCACCCCGTCGTCACCAAGGCCAAGAAATCCATCGCGACCTTCAAAGTCCGCGAAGGACAGGCCATCGGCTGCAAAGTGACCCTTCGCGGCCAACGCATGTACGAATTCCTCGATAAGCTTGTCTCGATCGCCTTGCCTCGCGTCCGCGATTTCCGCGGTATCAGCAAGAACGCCTTCGACGGCCACGGCAATTACACCTTGGGCGTCAAGGAACAGCTCATCTTCCCGGAAATTGACTATGATAAAGTGGCCAAGATCCGTGGTATGGACATCGTCTTCGTCACCACGGCGAAGAGCGACAAGGAAGCGTTTGCCCTCTTGGACAAAATGGGCTTCCCGTTCCGTAAGTAAGGAGACCGAAAATGGCTAAGAAAAGTTTAATCAACAAATGCAACCGCAAGCAGAAGTTCTCCACTCGTGAGTACACTCGCTGCAAGCGTTGCGGCCGTCCTCACGGCGTCATCCGCCGCTTCGGCCTCTGCCGTATCTGCCTCCGTGAACTCGCCTATAAGGGCGAAATCCCGGGCATGAAAAAGGCCTCTTGGTAATGGAAAGGAGAAAGAAACAATGAAAGCTATGAACGCTAATATTGGCGATCCAATCGCGGATATGCTCACCCGCATCCGCAATGCGAACGCTCTTCGTTATGACGAAGTCTCCATGCCGCACTCCAAGATGAAAGAAAACATCGCGAAAATCCTTCAAAACGAAGGGTTCATCAACGGTTTCAACGTCGAAGAGAACGATGGAAAGAAAACCCTCAACGTCCTCCTCAAGTACAGCGCCTCCGGCGAACGTGCGATCACCAATTTGAAGAGAATCTCCAAACCTGGTCTCCGCGTCTACTCTGAAGCGGACAAAATCCCGACGGTCTTGCATGGCCTTGGCATTGCCATCGTCAGCACCCCCAAGGGATTGCTCACCGACTCCCAGGCTCGCAAAGCCAACGTCGGTGGCGAAGTCCTCTGCTACATTTGGTAATAGAGAAAGGAAGAAAACAAAATGTCTCGTATCGGATTTAAACCCGTCGTTCTTCCTGAAGGCGTCACGGCGAACTTCGCCAACGGCGTCATCACCGTCAAAGGATCCAAAGGCGAATTAAGCGTGAGCGTCCCCGCTCTCGTGAGCGTCGAGGTCAAAGACGGAGCGATCCATTGCACCGTTAAGGGCAATGAAATCGAAGAGCGCACTTTGCACGGAACGACCCGTGCCAACATCCACAACGCCGTCGTCGGCGTTTCCGAAGGTTACAAGAAAGAACTTGAAATCGTCGGTATCGGTTATCGCTGCGCCATGCGCGGAAATGCCATCGTTCTCAACGTTGGCTTCTCCCACGAAGTCGTCCTTCAACCGATTGAAGGGGTTAAAATCACCTGCAAAGATGAAACCCACATCGCCGTCGAAGGTATCGACAAGCAAAAGGTCGGCCAAATGGCTGCCCTCATCCACGACACCAAGCGTCCGGAACCTTATGGTGGCAAAGGAATCAAATACAAGGGCGAACATATCATCCGTAAGGAAGGTAAGCGCGCCGCTGCCACTGGCAAGAAGTAATAGGAGTGAGATGCTATGATTGAAAAAGAATCGAGAAACGTCGCCCGCGTTCGCAAACACGTTCGCGTTCGCGCCAAAGTCTCCGGCACAGCCGAAAAACCGCGCCTCTGCGTCTTCCGCTCCAATAAAAACATTGAAGCGCAAATCATCGACGATACGAAGGGAATCACCCTCGTCTCCAGTTCGTCCACGCAATTGAAGCTCGAAAACGGCGGAAACTGCGAAGCGGCTGCCAAAGTCGGTGCTGATCTTGCCGCCAAAGCCAAAGCCAAAGGCATCGAAATCGTTGCCTTCGACCGCGGCGGATACCTCTACCACGGCCGCGTCGCTGCGTTAGCCGATGCTGCGCGCGAAGGCGGACTTAAGTTCTAAGGAGAAGGACCATGGAAGAAGAAAACAAAGTCAATGCCCCGGCGGAAAACGTCGAGGAACAAGCCTCTGCTAAAAGCGGATACGAGCCCCATGGCTCGGCCGCCGCTCCCCGTCCTGGGGATCGCAAAGACGCTTCCCACCGTGGACGTCCGTCTGAAAGACGTGGCGGTCGCGGCGGATTCCATCGTGGAAACGACGATGGATTGACCGAGCGCGTGGTTGCTATCAACCGCGTTTCCAAAACGGTTCAAGGCGGAAAACACGTCCGCTTCTCCGCTCTCGCCGTTGTCGGCGATGGAAAAGGCAAATATGGCTTCGCGATGTCGAAGTCGGGCGAAGTCCCCGATGCCATCAAAAAGTCGTTGGCCGCTGCTCGCAAGCAAATGTATTCCGTTCCCCTCCTTAAGGGAACGATCACCCATGACGTCGAAGGCGTTTTCGGATCGACCAAGGTCGTCTTGAAACCGGCTCCGGCTGGCACGGGTATTGTCGCTGGCGGTGCTGTTCGCGCCATCGTCGAACTCGCTGGTGTCAAGAACATCGTTGCTAAGGTTTACGGTTCCCGTACCCCGATCAACGTGATTCGCGCCACCTCGGCTGGCCTTCTCTCCCTCAAGGAGTACGATAAGGTCATGATCCTCCGTGGCAAGAAGACCCCGGAACAAATCAAAGCCAAACATGATGCGGAACGCGCCGCCCACAAAGCTGCGATGGCCGCTAAAAAAGATGCCTCGAAAGGAGATAAGTAATCATGACGAACCTTCATAATCTCCACAACGCCCCCGGCGCGAAGACGGATGCCTTCCGCAAGGGCCGTGGCCGCGGATCCGGAAACGGAAAGACCGCTGGCAAAGGCACGAAGGGGCAGGGTGCCCACGCCCACACCAAGAAGAACGGATTCGAAGGCGGACAAACGCCGATCGCTCGCCGTCTTCCGAAGTTTGGCGCTCGTAAAACTCACCACAACAACCCGACCGTCTACGCGACGATCAGCCTCAATACTCTTGAAAAGTATTTCCAAGAGGGCGAAACGGTTACCACCGCTATCCTTCTTGAAAAGAAAATCATCAAGAAAGAACTCAGCGGCGTGAAAGTCCTCGGCAATGGCAAGCTCACCAAGAAGCTCGTCGTCGAAGCGAAGGCCTTCTCTGCCTCTGCGAAGAAAGCGATTGAGGACCTCGGCGGCGAAGCCAAGGTTATTGCCTAATGCATAAGTTCGTCTCGATCTTCAAAAACAAGGAGATTGTTGGCCGTATCTTCTTTACGGTCATGATTCTCTTCGTCATCAGGATCGGGGCGGCTATCTCGGTTCCGGGCGTCCATGCCGAAGCGGAATTGCAAAATGCAATGAACTCCGGCAGCGCCCTGGCCTTGATGGATTTGTTGGGCGGGGGAGCGCTTTCGAACTTCTCTGTCTTTGCCCTAGGGGTCTCGCCTTACATTACCGCTCAGATCATCATCGAGCTCCTCTCAAAGGACGTATTGCCCGCGTTGACGGATTTATCCAAACAAGGACAATATGGCCGCAAGAAGATCGAAATGGCGACCCGTTACCTATCCTTGCTTCTCGGCGCCGTCCAGGCTTATGGCATCATCAAGACGATGCAGAATTCAAGCTACATTACCTTGACCCTTGCCGATAATTTCTGGACGTATCTTTATATCGTCACCGTCATGCTCGCGGGCTCCATGCTTACGATGTGGCTGGGTGACCAAATCACCGAAAAGGGATTGGGCAACGGCATTTCCGTCATTATCTTTGCCGGCTGTGTGCGCAGCCTTCCCATCCAGATTCACACGGCTTTCTCCAAGTGGATCAGTCAAAACCAAGGAATGGGCTCGAACGCTTTGATTCGTGGCTCCTTCCAATTCGTCTTATATATCCTCGCGCTTGTGGCGATTACCGGCGGAGTTGTGTTCTTTGAACTCTCCCGTCGGAAAATCCCTGTCCAGCATGCGGGAAAAGGCGGACAAACGGCCTCTATGGCCCGTGCCTCCTTCCTCCCCATCAAGATTAATAGCGCTGGGGTTATTCCTGTTATCTTCGCGTCTTCCATCATGATGGCGCCTTCGGTTGTTGCGAGTTTCATTTCCGCGGATGCGGCGAATGCGCAATGGCTCCAAATCTTCAATTATTCGGCCATGTATGAAATGCCATGGTTTGATGGGAAAACTTGGAGCATGCCGTGGGGCTTGCTCATTTACGTGACGTTGATCATCGTCTTCACATTCTTCTATGCTCAGATGCAGATCGACCCCGAACAGATGGCAGACAATTTCCAAAAGAACGGTTCCTATATCCCGGGCATTCGCCCTGGAAAAGAAACCGAGCGATACGTTTCGAAGGTTTTAAACCGCGTGACCTGCATTGGCGCGTTAGCCCTCGCTGTGATTTCCTTGCTTCCGATTGCCTTGACTTTGTCTGGCATCTTCGGAACGGATACTTCGCTTGCGATTGGCGGCACCGGCATGATCATCGTGGTCGGCGTTTGCATTGAGCTCAATGCGCAAATCGATGGTTTGCTCGCCGGAAAATCTTTTGAGCAAGTTCAAGGAGGCATGTAAGCATGTTGAATATCATCCTCATGGGCCCGCCGGGAGCCGGGAAAGGCACCCAAGCGACCCGTATTGTTGACGCTTTCCACATCCCTCATATCTCCACTGGCGATATGTTCCGTGAAGCCATCTCCCAAGGCACCCCGCTCGGATTGAAGGCGAAAGCCATCATCGAACGTGGAGACTTGGTTCCCGATGACGTCACGATCGGCTTGGTCCGCGAGAGACTTTCTCGCCCGGACTGTGCCAATGGCTATCTTCTCGACGGTTTCCCTCGCACGTTGGTTCAAGCAGAAGCCTTGAAACAAATGGGCCCGGAAATTGACCGAAAGGTTTCCATGGTCGTCGACATTGTTGTTGAAGACAGTGAACTCGTTCGTCGCATCAGCGGCCGTCGTGTTTGCTCCAAATGCGGCGCCTCCTATCACATTCAGGATATGAAGCCGCAAAAGGAAGGCATCTGCGATCGCTGCGGCACGGAACTGATTCAGCGCAAAGACGATAACGAAGCCTCGCTCCAAATTCGTTTGGAAAACTATTACAAGCAAACAGCTCCGCTTCAGGATTTCTACAAAAAAGAAGGGGTTTACCACGGCTTTGATGGCAAAGTGGATGCCCAAACTCTTTTTGAAGAGATTTGTTCTCTTCTTGAGGCGAACAAGTGATCATCATCAAATCGCCACGCGAAATCGACCTCATGCGTGAGGCCGGTCGCGTGGCTGCCTTGGTTTTTGAAGAGGTTGGACCAATGGTTCAGCCCGGAGTCAGCACCGCATTCTTGGACAAACAAGTCGAGCGTGTGATGCGTCAGAATGGGGCAATCCCTGCTGAGAAGGGCTATTACGGCTATCCGGCATCGGTTTGCACCAGCGTGAACGAAGTGATTCTTCACGGAATCCCCTCCTCCAAACAGATTCTTCGAGACGGCGACATCATTTCTCTGGATTTGGTCACCAAGAAGAACGGCTATTGCGGCGACGCTTGCCGGACCTACGAAGTAGGAATTTGTGGCGAGCGGCAAAAAAGAATGATTGCAATTGCCAAGGAATGCTTCGATAATGCTATGGCCCTGGTAAAACCAGGGGTGCATCTTGGTGACGTTTGCCACGCCATCGAGGAAACCGCCAAGAAATACGGCTGTAGCGTCGCCCGGGATTATACCGGACACGGAATCGGCCGCGAAATGCACGAAGATCCCTACATTCCCTGCTATGGAACCCCGGGTACTGGCCCGGTTCTTAGGGAAGGGATGACCATTTGCATCGAGCCAATGATCTTCGAACACCATAACGCAGTCCGCGTCCTCAAAGATGGCTGGACGGTTGTGGCGAAGGACAAAGGCCTGACCGCCCATTACGAAAACACATTGGCGGTTACCAAAGATGGTTGCGAGATCCTCACGAAAATTTAATCGAGGGCAGAAAGGAGAAGCTGTTTTTTGAGCAAAGAAGATTGCATTGAAGTCGAAGCAACCGTTGTGGAATGTCTTCCCAACGCGAACTTCAAGGTGAAATTGCAAACGGGCGTTGTGGTCCAAGCCTGCGTTTCGGGAAAAATCCGTATGAACTACATTCGAATTCTCCCCGGTGATCGGGTCACCGTCCAATTCTCACCGTATGATTTAACACGTGGGCGTATTACGTTCCGTTATAGGAACTGAATCCAATTAGGAGTAAAAAACATGAAAGTCAGACCGTCTGTCAAGCCGATTTGTGATAAATGCAAAGTCATTCGGCGCCATGGCAAAGTCATGGTCATTTGCTCCAACCCCAAGCACAAACAGCGTCAGGGTTGATGAGCGTTAGAAAGGAATCGTAGCAAATATGGCACGTATTGCTGGGGTTGATATCCCAAATGAAAAGCGCATCGTTGTCTCCCTTACCTACATCTACGGTATCGGAAACACGACTGCCACGAAAATCTGCGACGCCGCTGGTGTCTCGGTCGATATTCGCACCAAGAACCTTACCGACGAGCAGCTCACCGCGCTTCGTTCCGAAGTCGCGAAATACCGCACCGAAGGCGACCTTCGCCGTGAGGTTGCGCTTAACATCAAACGTTTAACGGAAATCGGATGCTATCGTGGTATCCGTCACAAGAGAGGCCTCCCCGTTCGCGGCCAACGTACTCGCACCAATGCTCGTTCGCGCAAAGGTAAGAGAAAGACCATTGCGAACAAGAAAGAAGCGACGAGGTAAGGAGGTAAATAACAATGGCTGATTCTAAGAAAACCACCGCCCGCAAGAAGAAGATCAAACGCTCCTTCACCAAAGGCGTTGCTCACATCCACAGCACCTTCAACAATACCATCGTCACCATCACGGATCCCCAAGGCAATGTTATTGCCTGGAGCTCTGCCGGTGCCTTGGGATACAAAGGCGCTAAAAAAGCTACCCCGTTCGCGGCTCAACTCGCTGCCGAAGCAGCTGGCAAAACCGCTTTCGATCAAGGCCTTCGCCAAGTCGAAGTTGAGGTCAAAGGTCCGGGTGCCGGTCGTGAATCCGCGGTTCGCGCGTTGACGACGGTTGGACTCCAAGTCCTTTCCATCGAAGACACCACCCCAATCCCTCACAACGGCTGCCGTCCGCCCAAGCGTCCTCGCGGCTAGTCCTGTATTTCTAAATCGCTACACTAGCTAACCAATAGGAGGATTATTAATGGCAATCGCTAACAAAGTCGAAGAGAAAGAGCAATCTGCTCTTCCCAACCCCTTCGAACCCTTCACCGTTCAAACCGTGGTCAACGACGACGCTGAACATTATGGAAAATTCCTCATCAAGCCGCTTGAACGTGGCTTTGGAATCACGCTTGGCAACGCGCTTCGTCGCGTTTTGCTGAGTGCTCTCCCCGGCGCGTCCGTTTATGCGGTTCAAATCGAGGGCGTTCGTCACGAATTCACGGCGATCAAAGGCTGTGATGAAGACGTCACCGCGATTATCCTCAATCTCAAGGATTTGGTTTTAAAGATTGACGACGAATCCAACGACATCAAGCGCATTACCCTTGATGTGGAAGGACCCTGTGTCGTCAAAGCTTCCGATCTCGTTTGCCCGTCCTTGGTCTCCGTTGTCAACGGCGACCTCGAAATCGCCCACCTCAATGAAGAAGGCCGTCTCCAGATGACCATCTTCGTCGGCACGGGCCGTGGCTACGTTACTGCGGAACAAAATAAGCTCATTCACAAGATTGATACAGTCGGCGTTATCTCGACGGACTCCAACTACAGCCCCGTCTTGAAAGTCGCTTACAGCGTGGAACCGACCCGCGTCGGACATGATTCGAAATTCGATGCGTTGACTCTTGAAGTCACCACGAACGGATCTTGCACCCCGTCGGAAGCCGTCACGTTGGCCTCGCAACTTCTCATCGCTCACTTTGCGAAATTCACGTTGATTGAAAACGCGAAAGATTACCGCATGGTCAAAGAAGAAGTGAAGACTGAGGAAAACAAATATCAGAACATGTTGATCGAAGAACTCGATCTCAGCGTTCGTAGCAATAACTGCTTGAAGCGCGCTGGCATCACCACGGTCATGGAACTCACCCAAAAGAGTGAAGACGAGATGATGAAAGTCCGCAATTTGGGCAAGAAGTCGCTCAAGGAAGTGAAGGAAAAACTCGCCGAAATCGGGCTTCATTTCCGTGATTACGTAGGAGAATAAAAAATGGCAGCACAAGGAAGAAAGAACGTTCACGGCAAAGCCGGCGTTCGTTTCAAGGCCGGTTATACCGCCTCGAAGAACAAATCGATGCTCCGCAATGTCGTTTCGAGCCTTATCATCAACGGCGAAGTCAAGGTGACTTCTGGCGTCGTGAAAGAACTCAAAACGTTAGCGGATCACATGGTCACCCTTGCAAAGCGTGGAGACCTCCATGCCCGCCGTCAAGCGGCTCGTGTTGTTCGCACGGGATTCGTTGACGAAAATGGGACGGAAGCCCTCGCCAAGCTTTTCAACGAGATTGGCCCGAAATTCGCAAATCGCAACGGCGGTTACACCAGCGCTTTGAAGCTTGGCAACCGTAAAGGCGATAACGCGGAAGTCGTTCTCGTTCGCTGGGTCGACTAAGTCGTTTCAAAACCCAATAAGCCGCGCCTTCGGGCGCGGCTTTTACTATGAAGAGCTTTTATAAGTAATTCTAAAGGAAGAACGAAACTTCTTTTTATGTTAATCAACCCCTGAATGTGGAAGATGCCCTCACTAAACTTTATTCCCTTATCTATATTTATATATAAAGGAGTAAAGGGTGAGCCGGCCGACTTATCGCTAATTGCAAAAGAAAATGAGAAAAGCGTGAAAAAACAGTTGCAAGCCATCTGGCGATGTGTAAAATATCCATCGCTAACCTTTTTAGGAATAAAGAGGTGGCAGGCGTTGGAAACAAATAGCTTCCAAATAATCGAGAAAAATTAAAAATTCTTCTTGACACATCCTTGGCGAAAGCCTAAAGTATTCCAGCACGCAAATCGGGGGAGACCCCGCCGCTAGGGAGCGGCTTGCGGCGCATTGATCTTTG
>CAKUWP010000007.1:0-91521 GCA_934699525.1 uncultured Bacilli bacterium | reverse complement strand
CTCCCAAGTCCAACTTGTTTGGCTGACCGGAATTATAACACGAATCTACAATCCCTTATTTGCTCCTATATCTAGCATTTTTCAAAGCAGAGGCAACAGCAGAATCCAAATCAGCAAAATATTGACCGTCATGTAGAAACATGGCATTAGAATTTTCGACCGAAAAAATGGCGGTTACCGTACATGGCTCGGATTCTCGGAAAATGCAGGGCGACTCGATATTACGTATTTGATATCCCGATCCGAAATCTGCTTGCCAGCCCACAAAGCTATAACCATTATTCGGGGTCGCAATAAGTTTATACCCCTCGCGTGAATCTTTCGGTTCAGGCTTATACGTTTCATTTACGGCATAGCCATCGACCGTGTACGTTCCATTAACGGACGGTGAAAAAATAAGTTGAGGCCTCGAGATTTTCAACGCCGTTATTGCGTACAATGATAAATCTGATTTCTTTTGTTTGTTATTAGCGTGTAATTCAATGGTTAAACTAGAGGAACTGGAAAGCGTGAGTGTTTTCTTCTGTCCGAAAACATTATTCGTACGCTTATCGCCGCCGATATCCACATATCCGCCCGTCGTTTGAAAATCCCATCCAAACGATAGTTCAACGCTACCTCCCGACAAATTATTAACAACGATGCAACAGGTTTTAGCTCCAAGAAGACTACTACCACCGGTAACGGTTCCGGAAACGGAATCGTCTCCCACCATCCATGTCGCATCTTTTGAAAGACCTATCCCACTTTTCTCAGAGATACTAATCAAAGATGACAAGCCACTGTTTAACGACCCAGACAAGCTGGCGTACCCTACATTCGTAGCAACACTAACACCCGCCAACAACCCAAACAGCATGCCGAAAGAGGCAATCACACTTTTAAATGCTTTACGATGTCGAGAGAAGAATCCCATGGTTATTGCCTCCTTTCTTGGTCAATTGGTAAATAAATTAGGCTCGCACCCAACGGGCGAAGAGTTTGATATCGCCCCAGACGTTGGTGAGGTCGGTGAATTTGCCAGTCGTCGGTTTCACCACATTAGAAGTATACCACCCATCGAATTCATAGTTAGGACGAGACGCCAAAGGAACTTCGATGGATTCGCTATAGAAATTACGTCCACGCTTAATTTGGATTTGGCTCTGCGCATCGTAAAGGAATTTCGCATCCGTCGCGTTCAAATCGAAGGTGACGGTATAAAGTTGATTGGATTGATCAGCAAGCGAAATCATGAGTTGCCAGCCTTTATCCGCGTCAAAATAATAAATCGCGTTGCCATCTTGGTCGTAATAGAAATCTCCCGCCTGTCCTTGGCTAGGACGCGGGGCGCCTTTGCCGCTGATCCAGCCGGATTGACGCTTCAAAACAAAGGATTCGGATTCGCCATTCGAATAATGAAGGGTGACGGTGATATTGCCTTCTTCATCGGCACTCGATTCGCTAGAAACAACTCCGGTCCCTTGGGGGATGACAATAGAATCATCAATGGAACCATCGCTAAAGGTAATCGTTAAGCGAATCGAACCATCCGCCTGGGTTTGGGAAGCGATGGATTCAATGCCTTTGCCGTCTTTCCCGTCTTGTCCCGGGTCCCCTTTTTCACCTTTAGAAAGAGTGATTTGGTTTTTGTCCGTTGTTCCATCCGTATAATGGATCGTTAAGGTAATGGAACCATCCTCGTTATAAGTCGGTTCAATGTAATCCAAAGAACGGACCGCGGGGACGGTGAACGAGGTGGATTTGCCATCACTAGTTTTAAAGGTAATGGTCGTTTCCCCTTTTTCGTTTTTGGTCGCATTGACTTCCGTTACTCCAATCCCTGCTGGGACGGTAAAGGTGGTGGGACGCTTATCTTCATTTGCATAGATAATCGTGACTAACGTGTCTCCGTTTTGAAGAGTCGTGGTATCTACACGCGAAATCGTAATCGCATCGTCTCCCGAAAAGAAGCCATTGCAGGAACTCGTGGTTCCTAATACTCCTAAGGCAATAAAGCTTAGGGCAAGATGTTTGAGACTACTTTTTTTCATATTCGTTCTCCTTTTGCTTTTATAAGGCGCTTATCGCATTTTGTTTTAAGGTATCGAGGCTTGGGTATTTGCCAAATCTAGATCCCGAAGAATCAAAGAAACCAAACTGGAAGGGATTAAATCCTGTGACCATCGTAACAATCCGGTAGAGAAGGTTCCAATAGACTTCTTGGCCTTCGGCAGGGCGATAGAGGTAATAATGGACCAAATCGCAATCTTTGATTCCCGCGTAATGGTCGTTGAAGTTCTTCCACCGGTAGGTTTCTACGATGCTTCCATTATATCCGCCTCCATAGAAAGCGATAGGAACGGAGATGGTACCTTGCTCGCCATAAACAAGATTCTCGTCTTTGGCTAATTGGGTCAGTACTTCTTTTAAGGGGAAGATCGCATCAATGGAGATATCCTTATTGAGTTTTTGGATCTTATCCTTGATTTCATCAGGAAGAATCGAGATAAGTCCCGTGAAATCCTGTTGGAGAATGCCGTCTAACACGAAGTCGCTAGGCTTCTTATCATCAAAGAAATCCGTCTTGCCGATTAAATTGAGTTTAGAAGGAGCCATGTTGAAGGCCATGTTCTTAGGAACAAAGGGGACAAGGCTATGTCCGGCTCCATCAATTGGAGTATTCAGGGATTGGATTAAGGTTCCCATTAAAGACGGGGAGAGGTTATATAAGAAGGGTCCATTGAAGGAATTTTCTAAGCCAATCGGAGAGACTCCACTTCGATAGAAAAGGGTATCTTCGACTTCTAGACTCGTCGCGTAATCATGCAAGCCGGTCTTCGGATGCGAGGCAGATTGCAAAGAGTTGATCGCTCCTTCTGCCGCGCGGGAAACGCTAGCATCTCCACCTAAACTTCCTAGGTAACTCGTTAATACATCTTGTCCTGGGCCGTTAAGATAAGCGTCATAAGCCGCGGATTTCTTCGTTCCATCAAGCTGCAAGAACGAAGAGGTGGCGTTAGGATCTACGGGAGTCGTCTCATCACTTCCTAGGGTAAGGCAGAAATTTAAAGCGTCGCTTAAAAGGCAATTCACGATTTTAGAATTCTTCGAAGAGAAGGCACGGACGACGTTTTTGCCGTTATGGAGTTTGGAGTTTCGGATTTCGATGTTGTCCCCATGTAAATTCATTACGGTTCCTGCATATTGGAGGAAAGAATAGGAATCCCCATAATCCGCGTTTTTCACGTCAAGGTCGTTAACTAGGATATCGTCTCCATCTAAATAGATTCCCGCGTTATCTTCCCCATATAATCCAATTAACGGGAAACGCTTGGGGTCGCCCATGCAGTAAGTAAATAAAGGACCACGGAATAAATTGGAGGTCGTTAAAGACGGAACGGTCGCGGTTTTGCCGTCACTTGTGACCATCGTGGTCTTGCCATAAGGATAAGCCAAGTTATGGAAATTTAGGGTATATCCATTCCCATAGAAATCCTTTTGGATACGAAGTCCTGTATAAAGGGATTTAGAAAGGATCGAATCGCGATATAAAGACGAAGAGGAAGCAAATTCGTTCCAGGCATCGATATAAGCCGTGTTGGCCGTCGTCTCATGAGAATAGACTTCGTTTTTGAAATTCCATTTGGCCGAGCCATCTTTTTCTTTGCCTAAATAGGTGCCAAACAAGGCGACGTTACTTTTCTTGGCTACAGGAATCCCATTTTCGAGCTTCATGTTCCCTTTTTCGTCTTTTAAAGCGAAGTTATCGAGGGATTCAAAAGATTTACGAAGGCAGATGATTTCGCCCTGTTCCGATTGATTCGAACAGCTTAATAAGGTGGAATAGTCATAGACATTGACGCCGTTTTGAACGACGACAAAGCTGGTCTTACGGGTCTTACCATGATATTCCAACGTAAAATAAGCTTCTTCCAAGGGCTTTTGGATATCTTTGATCTGGACTGTTCCTTTATGGAGGTCCACCGAAAGATTGGAACTGGTTTCTTCTAAGCGTAACGCGTTCGTCGTATCTGCCGGGAAGGGGGTAAAGGTATATTCAATTGTTGCTTTCTTTTTATTCGCGCCCGTTCCATCATATTCCCCATAATAGAGTTTTGAATCAATGTTCGCGTTTGAGGCTTCCACCTTGGGGGTTACGGTTAAGCCATACGAAGAATAAAACACCGCGGTTGTCGTCTTTTTAATCGTTCCCTTACGGTTTGAGACGCTTAAATAGACGTCCCCTTCTTTTAATGGGGTGAGGTAATAATCAAAATTCCCCTGAGCATTGATGCGGTCAGAGACGGTTAAAGTGCAATAAACCTCTTCATCGCTAGGATCCACGTTGACGACGTTCCAAACCAAATCATTCCCATAAGCCAACATGCAGGTCTTGTCGTAAATTTGTTCTGCTTCAAGCTTAATGGGCTGGGCTTGGATTTTAAAACCCACCTGGGAAGGATATTCCCACTCAATATCGATTAAATCCTTTTCGATGCGGTTAAAGCCTCCCGTCGCGGTGCTCACGCCTAAAAAAGCCACGACAAAGGGGAAGAGAAGGAGGAAAACTAAATTACCCTTTTTCATCTTAGTTTCCTACCTCCATGTTATCCCAGAGGTTCTTCTTTTGCTTCATAAAATAAAGAACTCCAGGAAGAGAGATTGCAAGCAACACGGCAAAGGCGATCAAATAGATGATTCCTACCGGTAAACGTAAAAACGAGAATAAGGCGGCAATCCCTAAGAATAGAAAAGGCGCCCCGTAACTATATAAAGAAGATAATAAGGTGAGATTAGCCCCTGACCTTGTCTTCTTCATTTCTTCCATTAAGCGGAGCAAGGACAAGGAGAATAAAGCAACTTCTCCAAAGGCGTAGGCTAGCCAGGTGGCTCCAGCGCCTAAAACCCCCGTAGAAGAAACAACAATCGTAGTGATAAGGAAGGATACCGAAGAGGCTAGGAAAGTCGGAGCAAATTTCAAGACGAGTTGCTTTATGGGGGAGAAAGGAATCGTTTTTAGAATCTTCATCGCTTCCCCTTCTCGCCCAAAATAATCCATGCCTCCGCTAGAGACGCAAAGAAATAACATCAAAAGGGCGAAGAAATTGATGTAAGTCGCTAGATTGGGGAACGAAACAAAATAATAAGCGACGGTCCCACTAGAAAAGACGGTATTTAAGGCATAAAGAATCGAATAGGCTAGATAGGGGCTTAATAACAAGAATCCTGCAAAAGAGAATAGGCTAGTCGAATCGCGGAAAAGCAAAATGAATTCTTTTTTAAAATAGGCTTTCTCGGGGCTTAACGGCTTAAAACGGATTTTAGGAACCCGAGTATGGGCTTTGGCTCCCCCCCCGATATTGCGGCTATAAAAAGGAACCGATAGCAATAAGCCAAGGATAAAGGCAAAAAGGCTAAAGGCCGCCCATAAGAGGAGGCCGCTACTAGAACCCGCAAAGAAAAGCTGAACCAAATAATTGGCGACGATCCAGTATTTACGGTTCGCCACCATCTTGGATAAATTCGCATCCGTTAAGAAGGCGTTGATGCCACTTCCAGAAACCAAAGAAACAAAGACATCGAGAAGTTTGGCGTAGGCAAAAGCCCCAAGCCCAAGAAGAATAGCAATCACGATAAATTCTAGATAGGGACGAGAAGATAGTAATTGCTTCAAATAATGGAAGGGATAAACAAGAGCTAAAGCTAGACCCACTTCAAAGAAGAAGGTCATCAAAGGATAAAAGATACCGAGGAAATAGAATAAGACGAGTTTACGGAAGACCAGTCCATAAGATAAAAGAACAGGATAAACAAATAAGAAATCAAGAAGATAATGGGAACCCAGTAATAAAATCAACTTGGAGAAAATCTTTTTTGCGGGGGAAATCGGAAGGATATCCATGTCACGACGGTCTGATTCGTCGAAGAGGAGTTTCTCGGCTTGTAATAACGAGAACAAAATCGAGAACAAAGAAACGATAAATAGAAATAAGGTCGTAAAGCTTAAGGAAGCCCCCGGGAAGGAAGATAATTTTGTAAGGATTTCGCGGTAAAGATAACTTTCGACAAAAACTAAAACCCCAAGGCCAAGCACCAAAAAGAGGACGCGAAGGAAAAGGGAGACTCCTTTCTCCTTGCCTCCTAAAAGCAATTTGATGTCTTTGGCGATGAGATTCAGCATTATTTTTCTTTCTCCTCGCTTTCATAGACTGCGAAGAACGTGCGTTTTAAACTAAGTCTTGCATTCGGGTTCTTCTTTAAATCGAGCAACAAGGCGATTTTGCCTGAATTTAAAATCGCAACGCGGTCGCATAATTCACGGACTAAATCGATGTTATGGCTGGTAAGCAAGACGGTTTGGCCATTATCCGCATATTCGCGCATCATCTTCGTTAATTCTTCTACGGCCATGACGTCGAGGCCGACGGTTGGTTCATCAAGGATCCAAATTTCCGGGCGATGGAGAAGGGAAGCAATTAAGCAAAGCTTCTGCTTCATACCATGGCTATATCCCGAAGTCGGACGGCTTAAGGCTTCTTCGCTTAAGTCTAAGCGCTTGGCTAAATATTTCGCGTTATTCGCAAAATCGACCTGGGACACGGAATAAACGGAAGCGATGAAATCCAAATATTCGTATCCCGTCATCGATTCGTAGCAATTGGGTTCGCTGGCAACATAGCCAAAATGGGCTTTGGCTTCTAAGGGATGAAGCAAAATATCGTCGCCTAGGATTTTAATTTCGCCGCTTTGAAATTTCTTGCAGCCGATGACGCAATCGATGGTCGTGGATTTGCCAACGCCGTTTTTTCCTAAAAACCCAAAAACTTCTCCTTTTTTGACTTGGAGATTGAGCCCTTGGATCACTTCTTTCTTGCCGTAGCTTTTATGAAGTTCATTAATTTCTAGGGCACATTCAGAGGAAGGGAGTTTTTCTAAGTGATTGAAATCCATTATTCTTCTTCCTCCTTTTGGCTTATTACCCATAAGCGGGTTTGTTTTTTCTTAGTTTGAATAAAGGCGTATTTGCTATGGCAATGGGGGCATTCTTTGACATATCCTTCTTCTAACATTCCCTTTTCTCCACATACCGGGCAATAAAGGGAATATAAGGGGATCGAGGCTTCCTTTAATTCTCCTTTGCCTTGGAAAAGACGCTTTAGTAACTCTTCTTCTCCATCTTCTTGGTGGATAGGAAGATATTTTTTTCTTCCTAGTATCGCCGTATCCCAAATGGAGAGGACATCGATTTCATCGTAGGCAGAAGTTTCTCCTGCGTATTTGCCTAGGCTAAACCCTTCTAAGGAATCGCTAGCGGTGAATAGCAGCAAATATTTAGCCGTGGGATGGTCTTCTTTCCCAAGGGGCGTTAGTTCAAAACGTAACGCATCAAAATCCAAACGATTGATGACCAATAAGAAATCCTTGGAAATCAAGCGGATATCTTTGGAATGGGTTAAGAAATCGTTTTTAGGGTCCATCGAAACCCGGCTGGATTTAGGGGACAAGGCAAAGCCGCCATTTAATAGAAGCTTTAGAATATAGCAATAGAAATAGGTGCCTAAATCTTCCGTGGCACTTTGGTTACGGCCATATTGGCTGATTTCGAGGTAAAAACGGTACACTCGGTGATAGAGCCGATCGGATTTTAAAATGTTCGTTGGATAAATCCGGGGAAGATCGCAATCAGCTTTGGAAACGATCCGATAGAAATCGCTTTTTTGGATTCTCTCGATTTTACTAAATAAACGGGGGAACGCACATAAGGCTTCGTACGTGCGATCGCTATCTAAACTTAATCGAGTCGAGCCCACCAAATGGATGCGATTCTCGTAGAAGGCTTTCCGGTGACGTAATTCTTTTTCGATTCGGCGTAAGGCCATCACAATGAAAAGGTTCTCGTAGATTAAAATATCGTCTTCGTTTTCTTTGTGATGGACGTATTCCGGTTCCATTCTCCCTGCTTTGTTTTTCCATAAGGCCGGGTCGCGGAGGGTTTTGGCAAAGGAATCATTGCTTAACGAACCCGCCTGATCGGCACGGAGAATCGTCTCCACGTTTTTGGAGACCACATGAGGCTTATGGCAGATCGTTTCGATGATAGACAAAATATGAGAGGCTTCCTCGAAGAAGGCAAAGTCTCCGTCGATGAAAGCCCCTTGTAACGATAGAAAGGGGGAAGAAGAAAGCGAGTCAAAGAACCCGCGGATCGTCGGGCTTGAACTCTTCAACGAAGCAATATGTGTACTAGCTTCTTGAAGCCGCCTTTCTTCTTCCTTTCTCATGATAACCCCTTTCTGGACTAAAAGCGACGTAACATTCTCTTAATGGCGTCGCGCGATTGATTGAATTTGTTATCCCCGTATAAAGACGAGATCAAATCGAGGATATGTTCTAAGCCCGGCTTGACGTTATCTTCATAACGCCCTTCAAGCTTCGATAGAATTTTGCGGGTCAAGAAGAAATCCAAAACGGTTTCTTTCTTGCCACCGCAGGCGATAAATACCGGGACCATCTTCTCCATCTGCATAAGGATACGGTTACCAAAGGCGACCCCGAATTCATCATAGACGTAATCGGTGATTTGCTCGAATTTGGTTTCGTCGGCCTCCGTTAAGGCATAATCCTTATTCGCTTCCGCTTCGTCGAATAACGTGTGGAGCTTCGAAGCACTTAAGACGATGGGTTCGACTTCTTCTTTGGCAGCAAAAGCCGCGTTACGATTATGGAAGGATAAGGTAATGGCACGGTCATAGACCTTATCCGCAATCGAGAAGGTCGAATCGTCTTGGTTGGCCGTTCCAATAAAATAGGCAGAACCTGGAATATCGACTTTCCCGTCTTCTAGTTTGGCAGGTCCAACAAACCCGGTTGGGAAATGCATGACGCGGATCTTCCATTCGTCTTCTGGATATTCCAAGACGGAGAGGAAGTCTGCAAAATAATATTCAACACGCGAGATATTCATTTCATCCAAAACGAAGAGATAAATACGGTCCGGATTGTAATTGGCTTCATAAAGATTCATCAAGAAGTCGGTCTCGCGATAGGTCTTCGAGAAATCGTTAAAATAACCAATTAAGGCCGATTTGTCTCTCCAAGTCGCTTGGACGGGGACGAAGACACTGACGCCACCTACAAATTTAGCAAAGCTACGCGGGAGGGAGGATTTCCCAGTTCCTGATAACCCTTCTAGGATTTCTAGATGGGAAGCGGCTAGACCTGCCACAAAGAAACGAAGCGTGTCGGTATCGTAATAGAGTTTTTCTTTTCCGGCTAAGAAGGAACGGAATTTGGTGATTAATTCCGGCAAAGCGATATCATCCCCATGGATCGATTCAATCGCGTAGCCTTCATAATGCTTATCGATTTTGCATAAAGAGGGGAAGACGATTTCTCTTTCTGCAAGGGCTTCGGCGGTGGCACCAGTTCCGGCTCCCCCAGCTCCTCCACCTTCAACATTCTCCGCGGAGATTTGGCTCGAGACGCTTTGGAAGCCGTTAGAGCCTTCTTCTCCCATCCCTTTGGCCACATCTTCGTTCCGGTCTTCCTCTTCTAAAGAATCGCCAACTTTAGCAAAGGGCTTACCAAGATGAACGAAGTTCACAAGGCAAAGGAGAACAGCAGAAATCAAAACGGCGAAGAAGAGATAGAGCAATAAGCTAATTAAGAGGGATTCGCCAAGGAAGGTTAAGGCGTTGCCTAGATTCTCTTTCGTGTGGGGGACTTGGAGGAGTAAACCAAATCCAACGGAAAGAGCAAGGCAAACAAGGAGGGTTCCTACATACCAGAGCCAATTCTTCTTCGCGTACCATTTCTTGCCGTCTAGAATCGCGTGACGGTATTCAAAGATAAAGGCAAAGACGAAGAGGCTGATAAAGATCGCGACGAGAACGTTTAACGTCTGTCCGCCCATATGGGCGTTGATCGCGGGTAATCCTAAGCTTTGACGGAGCAAGGCAATCGGGTTTTTCGAAGAAACAAGGCTCGATTCTCCTTCTCCGTGCACGGTGATGCAGATCCCGACGAAAATCATTAAGAAGGTGAAAAACATCGATAACCCGATGAAAATCAAATTTCCGCGGGTGAGATATTCCCTTCGAATTCCTTTCGTTGGCTTTTCTTTATTCTCGGGGGCTTTGGGAGCTTCTGGCTCTGAAGTGGAATTCGCGGTTAACGAATCCATCCCGAGGTTTTCGTTTTCTTGAATGTCCATGGGGGTATTCCTTTCATTCATAATCTTTCGTCGTATCTTGGATTTCTTCTTCGTTATTTTGCTCTTCTTCATAACTTGAAGTATCCATAAGTTCTTCTTCTTGGATGGGGGTTTCTCCCATCAAGAAGCTAGAGGAGGTTTCTTGGCCGTTAGAAGTGACAACTTTTTTGAGGTTATTGCCAAGGCCTGGGGCTTCTTCTTTGGAGAGGAAGCCCGCTTCATTGAAGTGATAAGCGTAGCCTCCATAATAGATGGTCTCGCGGAAAGCGGAACTTAGATTCTTCGGGTCTTTTCTCACAGAGACCGAATCCACAATCTCGGATAGCTTTTGAACCCGTTCTTCTTCCGCCTTATCGATTTTTCCCGCGAGGTAATTAAACATCAAGATGCTATAGGCCACGGAGAGAATTGTGATGATGCCATGAGGAGATTGGAAGAACATGACTAACATTCCAATTCCCTGGACCTTCTTCCCGTTATAGACGCCTTTGATGTCGTCTAGGGTTGCGTAATACTGTTCTTGGCCTGCGTTATCTGTCGCGTTATTCGCATCTCCCCGGGTCACGTAACGGGTCACCCCGTCGGAACCGGTTTTAATATCAATCACGCGGTGGATATAAATCGCATTCGCCGCGGGATTCCGGTTATAGAAGGCCACAACATCATAGAGGTGGATGTCGCTAGCATCATGAACCTTCGTCACAAAGATCATGTCGTATTGGGCGAATTGATTATCTAACGTATAGGTCTTTTGCTTCTCTTCGTCGAATAAATAGCTATTCGCATCGTTTTTAAAGCTCATGGAGCCCGAAGCAACAACTAACATCGATTCGTTACCAAATCCCGTTAAGTTCCCTTGGGCTTTATTAATTAAAGCGAAGGCGAACGCGGGGGTGATTAAGGCTAAGAAACCATAGAACAATACGTTAGAAATGATTGCTCCAGCTTTCTTACGCCGCTTGGCTTTTACGTCCTGCTCGGTGATTTCCCGGTCAATGAGTTCAATGTCGCGTTTTCCTTCTTTCGTCTCCTTCACGTTGGCTTTGACGTATTTGCCAAATAGAATCGTGAAGACGGCGCAGAAGCTCACAACACCCAGCAAACTCATCACTAGGCTGATGATGTCCGCGGATTTCATAACTAGTTGATCTCCGCGGTGAGGATCGCCGTGAAACTTAATTCGGGCAGGTCTTTTTCGTCAGTTGGATATGGTCCCTTGAAGTCTTTCCCATAATGGAGAAGCGTGGTGAATTTCTTCATCTCTTCTCGCATCTCTTTATCAGAGATATGGGCGCCGCCCTCAGGGCCAGCGTCATCATAATAAATCGAGGGCTTCATACGATTGAATTTCTCGCCCCATCTAAATCCGAGGGTAACATCAAAGGCTTTCGAATCATTGGCGGTATCGAGCGCCCCAAGAGGAATCTCTACCGGCGTATTGATATAATCCGTCGAATTATTAATCGGCTCCAGTTCGATATAGCCAGCTTCTATTGCATCTAAAATCGGATTGCCCTTATTTCCCGTATATGCCGTTGCGGTTTGTAACTGCAAAGTGACTCTAGAGATATAAGTCCAGGACATGACTTTGCCTTGAATACGAACGGTTAAATGCTCGTATAAATGTTTCCCATCATCGAAATACCGGAAGCGACCCGTGTTATCGTCTTTGGGAGCGTCAAAGCAGATTTGGTTGTATAAATCATCCTTATCGGCTTTGAAGAAATCCGTGAGTTGGTGTCCATCCGTTGATTCAAAACGGACTTTAGCGTCTTGGATGATGCCAATGTGGGCGTTGCCACCACTAGAAGCCGAGGCGGAACTCGTAACTACGAAAGCCGCCGCTCCAACGGAGCAAAGCGAAACCACGGCGAAAACGGAGACACCGAGTGTCACCATTTTCTTGGTTTGTTTCTCCATCTTGGAGTGGCGCATCTAGTTCTAATTCCCCTTATATATATTTATATAGATATAGAACAATTAGGCGGCAGCACCGGAGGTATCGGCGGTTACGACAACCACGAAGTTCAATGAAGAATAACCTGCTGTAATTTCTTCGGGGGATGCAGCTTCCTTGTTGGTAAGAGCCTTGAAGAATTTGTTCAAATCTTCTTTGTATTTATCCCCACCGTAATTCTTTGTACCTGTTTTAGAATCGTAGAATTCGGATGGGTTCAAATTATTGTTGGTATCTTCTGTATCTTTAAAGTGGTCGCCCCAAGCAAACGAAATCGTATAACTGAACGTCGCTTTGCTCTTATCTGGAGCAACCGTAAGGGTCTTGCCTGCTTCAGCTACGCCTGTGGTGTCAAAGTCAACGCCAGCCGCGCCAAAGCAAGCGGGAAGAACAATATATTTGTTCGGTTCGGCAGCCGCAGCAGTGAAACGGCCTTTCGCTTCAGTGTCGAACACCGGATCAGCATTTTCCGAGGCGACGGTCCCCATGCGCAAGGCAATATTAAACTTATTAACCATATCAGGGTTGGTATATTCACCCGAAACGGTAATGGAGAGATTCTCCCAGTTCTTGCCATCGCAACGAACGCGACCCGTTTTGTCGTCCTTCTTAGAATCGAAAGAGAATCCATCGGTGATCGGATTAACGGTCAATTTAATGGATTTATCAGAAACAACACCGACGTTAACGTTGCCTTGAACGTTCTTGGTTGCAGAGCTGGAAATAACCCAGGCTGCAAATCCGGTTGCCACAAGGGCAATGCCCGCAAAGGCGGTGGCCCCAACGACCATCGCTTTGCGTTGATAGGATTTTCTAGTTAATTTAGCCATAAAAGCAACGACTCCTTATTTATTGTTGTCTAGCAACGTCAACGCCAAGCGTGAAGCCAACTTTATTGACCTTTAACAATTCTTTAATGCAGAAGAGCGCATCGTCAGCCCAGGTATAAGGATCTTCTGTTTTCTTGGATTCGGGTCTACTTTCAGCTGGCATGCTGGTCGAACCATCCGTATCGCCGTTGTTGTAGAATTCCAAAGGATTCTTATCGCCGAAGTGGCTGCCCCATTTAAATGTAACGGTCATATTGACAGTGGTTCCCGCGGCAGCAAGCGTATATGCGCCACCTTCAGGTGTATCAAATTCGACCTTGGGTTCGGCAGCAACCAATCCAAGGTTTTTGGCGTTGGTCCAATTATCAGCGCCAGCCGTTAATTTAAATTTGTTCTCGCCCATTTGTTGTGCAACGGTAAATTTTCCCGCATCGCCAGCATCTTTTGATTTAACCGTAAAGGTATACACAATTTTCAATTGTTCGGTTTTCCCATCTTCGCCAGTAAAACTAAACCAATCGTGAGCAAGTCCCGTTGCGTTATTGGTTCCGAAAATGATTTCACCATTGCCATCGGCATTTTTCTTGTCCCAGGTTCCGCTTTCAACAACCAAACGATGGTCGGCGACGTCAAAAGCCGTCACAACGCCAGAAGCGCTGGTGGTAGCATTTGCCGAGATAACCCAGCCTGCAAAACCGGTTCCGATGAGGGCCATGGATCCGAGGCTAGCCACGGCCATGATCATTGCTTTTTTCTTCATGATTTTTTTACTCCTTTTAAATATTTATAAACTAATGAAGGAAACGAATTTAATTACTTCGCCGAAACAGTGAACGAGAGGGTGAAGCCTGCGCCAGTAAGCTTTTTTAAATTGGCAATATTCTCGCTTGCTTTAGCCCCGTCACTCTCCTTTGTTTTTCCGCTTGTATTATAGAAGTCCATTGGGTTCTCATGATTGAACACAGCGCCCCAAGCGAAGCCGATAGAGAATTTAATGGTCAACATTTGTGCCTTGTCCGATTTGTTTGTTACCAATGTTGCCGATTTTTTGGCGACGTCAACGTTAAACTTGGTGGAGCCTTCGACGTTGTTAATCGTGACATATCCAGAATCAGTGCTCGACGCGGTTTTTAATGTCGGCAGCGCACCGACGACGCCTTGAGTGGCCCCATTATCCGCTAATGAAGAATAGGCGGAGCCTGTTTCTTGGAAATTAATATCGGAAACCGTAATCGAACCAACGTTCGTGTATTTGACAACAAACGTATATTCCGCCTTTAGGTCTTCTTTGTTAGCCTCTTTCTCACCTAAATTGGCAGTGAGCCATCCATTCGGCTTAGACGCAGCATTCGCGCCGAAGAAAATCTTTTCGTCAAGGTCAGCACCAGTTCCAAATCCAGTGCCTTCGGTAACTTTTTCCAGTCCAAGCGTGGTAACGTCGCCATCCGCTGAAATGGATCCGCTTCCTCCTCCTTGCTGAGACGGGGCGCCTATAATCCACCCTGCAAAGCCGGTGGAAATCACGCCGATGGACCCTAGCAGGGAAATGCCTGCTACAGCCATTTTTTTGTTTTTCATGTTATTCCCCTTTATTGATAGGTCGTGTACGCGCGGTTTCTTCTTCGATAGGAATGAAGAAAATACGCGTACACGCGAGACCTATTGTACTCAGGGAACGCCAAAAAAGTGCTAAAGATAGTCCAAATACGGGAATTAAAAATTAAAAGTTCGATTCTATCGGATCTTTTGATCGGAACTTTGTAGACAAAAGTAAGGAAAAAACTCGAATTCCTTTTTTAGATGCCTTTGGCCTTGTACCAGAGGATTGCCGCGACAAGGATCGCGACGATATAACCGAAGGCGAATAAGCAATCGATATAGAAATGAATCTCGTTATAACGAGCCTTCTTAAAGACGAAGGGGACGACGTTAAATAATACCATCGGGATAAATAATCCCAGTAACCCATACCAGGAGGGTTGCTTTAGTTGGAAAACAGCAAAGCAACTTAATATAATCCCCGCGACTCCTAATACCATCAAGATGATATAGAAACCGAGTAACCAGGGCTTAGATTCTTTCTTGGGTTCGGGTTGAACTACTTCTACTTGCTCTTTGGTTTGGGGGGCGAGTTCTAGTAAGAGCGATTCAATCCGCTGCTGGATTTCAGGTTTGGCTTTGCTAAACCCTTTGGACGCTTTCGCGGCCAAGAAGCAATCATAGGCTTCTAGGCGTTTCGAGGCGTCGTTATATAGCCATAATCCGAGGTTATAAGCACTGAAGAAATCCCCGGCTTCTTTGCCTAAACGAGCATATTCCATGGCTTTATTTTCATCCTTGGAGGTACCCAGTCCTTTTTTATAGCAAAGCGAAACATAGTTATAGCTTTGGGGAACTTTATGTTCCGCGGCTTTTAAAAAGCATTCAAAGGCTTTGACGTTGTCTTTTTTATCGAACTGATAGATTTTGCCGGCATACAAATATCCATTCGGATCCCCGCATTCGGCTTCCTTTAAAAAGCATTCGATGGCTTTGTCTTTATCCACGGTTCCTTCTGAACCGGAATCAAAAGCAATCCCTGCTTTCTTGTATTCGTTCGCCTGCTCAGAAATCGCCATGGAGTCCATCAACCTTTCGTTTTCTTCTCTAAAAGTAAACCTAGTTTATCGCGCATTAAGCGACGAAGAAAGCAAAATCGGCTTTTTAGGCCTGTTTAGAGGGGGCGGGATATATCCTTTGTCGCTTCCGCTCTAGTCTCATAACCCTTTCGGGCATAAGTTCCGTTTTAATCCGATAGGCCCCATCAAGGCAAAAGAACATCGCCCATAGATATTCTTTCCGCTTTTCATCCGCCAAGATCATGCTTTTTCTTTCTTCACCCAAATATCGAGCTGATCGAATCCGGCCATTCCACGGCCTTCCCCATCGACAATCATGATGAGATGAACCTCCTCCACACATCCGTGTAACTCCTAAAAACACGTCCCAAATGCGATCAAAGTAATGAAGTTGGTTTTTGATAGGCCTGCAGGACTGACGTTGCAACGGGTAAAAAGGAACCACTTCATTAGAACACGATGGAGTAAATATGCATTTTTAGGAATTCACTCAAAAGCCACTATCTAATGATGGCATTCGCTTTCCCCATCCAATTTCCAAACGATTAATCTTTGGCTTTCCAATACCCGGATTTATTCGATCCCATCCTTTCTATCAACCCCTTGTTTTTCAAATGCTCCATCGCTCTATCGATGGTTGATTTTCCGACATGCAGTTCTTTGGCCATTTGGGGCTTCGTTGCATTAGGGTTGTCTCTTATTAGATGGAGAACCTTGGCGTAATTATCGGGCATCTCTTTTTTATCACCCCATTTATCACCCCGTTTATCACCCCATGAGGTGATATTTATCCTATGGAACGGAACGGTAACCTCGACACCGTCATCAAGAAACTCAAAGGCCTGCTTTCCATAAGAATTGATGATTCTCGGGACGCCTCGGCCGGTTCTTTCGGAAATATGAAGTTGCAGGAATATATCGGACAACTTTTTGTTCACGGGAACATTTGGAATTCGTTCTTATCATCCATTTCCTATAAAAATTGAGTTTGCTCACAATTTAGGCTATATTTTGTGAGTAAACAGAAAGGATTGTGAGAAAATGCGGAAAGAATTGGATTACTACAAACTAAGGGAGAGAACCTTTGACAGGGAAACCATCAATTACATCGGCTTGATCCATGAATATAAGGGGAAACAGGAGCTTTACCTAGAACAGAAGCCAGAAGAACTTGATCGACTCATCGAGCTTTCCAAAATCCAAAGCACGGAATCCAGCAACGAAATTGAAGGAATCGTTACGACCAACCAGAGATTTGTCCAGCTGATGAAGGATAAGGCGATACCCAAAAACCGCAACGAAAAAGAAATCAAAGGGTACCGCCATGTCCTTGACATCATTCACACAAATTTTGACTACATCCCCATCACCCCTAACATGATCCTTCAGCTTCATAGGGAGCTGTACCAATTCTCCGATGAGCGTTTCGGCGGCAAGTTCAAGGATTCCCCCAACGAGATCGATGCCATAGCAAAAGACGGGACGAAGATGGTTCTCTTCCGCCCACTAGAACCTTTTGAGACACCAGAAGCGATGGAAAAACTTTGCAAGGAATACGACAAGGCTATCCACCAATACCGCATCGATCCCCTCATCGTCATCCCGGTTTTCATCCACGACTTTCTCTGCATCCACCCCTTCAACGATGGAAACGGAAGAATGTCCAGGCTTCTTACCACACTCCTTCTCTATCAAAACGGATACGAGGTTGGGAAATACATCTCGCTGGAAAAGAAAATACAAGTCACCAAGAGCGACTATTACGATGCCTTGCAGGCAAGCTCCAGCGGTTGGATAGAGGGCAGCAACGATGACACTCCTTTCATCCAATACCTCCTTGGGACCGTTCTAGCTGCCTATCGAGACTTTCAGGACAGGGTCAATATCGTCGGAAAGAAGATGTCTGCCAGGGAAATGGTCGAAAAGGCCGTTCGTTCTAAAATCGGAAAGTTCACCAAAGCCGACATCGCAGAGCTATGCCCAGAAATCAGCAAAGGCTCCGTAGAACAGACTCTCAAAAAGCTCTGCGATGAAGGCAAAATTAAAAAGGAAGGCGTCGGAAAGGCGACATTCTACTATACCGTTGGATGACTAGCTTCGTTCCCTTCCTTTCGCAGGAAGGGATTTTTCCTCACAATTCATTTGTTTACTCGTAATTTTGCTACTATTTTTTGAGAAAACCATTCTTTCTCGTATTGATAGGAGCAAAGTTCATTGATCAATTCATTCAAATCCATTTTTTATTCCCAACCGAACATGACCAAAAAGTTGGGTATAAATCAATATTGGTTGGGTATAAAGTTGGGTATAAATTTCCTTTCTAGCATCTTTTCAATTCGAAATCTTTTTTACATTCCACTTCGTTTTAATGGAGCGTGGACAAAAAGCCGGACCATAAAAGGAAGGAATGCCGCGGTTCAGTTTTTGGTCCGTACTTCCATTCTTTATAGGGTCTAATATGCTTATTAGCGATATTCCTTCCTCAAAAATAAGGATGGAGCAAGAAAAAGTCTTGAACCGCGGCACGAGCAAGGCTCATTCGTTTTTCCCTTTGATGAAATAACCGCCTTTTTTCTGGGCACCTAGGAATTCGATGTAATTATGCAATTTTCTTTTGATGTTGTTTTTCAAGATGTCCAACGTGACTTCAGGCTGCTTTTCCTTGATTAGGTTAAGTAGATTTTTTGTGCTGATTCCTGGGTTTTGCTGTATTGCTTGTAGAATCAGTAATTCTAAGTCCCCCAGTCTATCATCCTCGATTTTTACAGGGTCATTTACAGGGTCATTTACAGGGTCAACATAATTTTGGTTCGGCAATGTCAGCATGAAGAAATTACCGCTTGGATTAAAAACAGGTTGTTTGTCCGCCCCCTCATATGCCCGAAGGGTTCTAGGGATACCTGTACCATATATCCTTATTTGTTCTTCTTCAAATGGGGGGGCAAAATCGAAGGGGGCGGAATACCCAACCCCCAGCGGTAAACAGCGGCCAAAGGAAAAGGCACTTCGCCTAGATTATTTTCGACCAAGAAAACGAAGGTAGATGCCGATGGATATTGTACCGAAAACGGCAACAAAACTGATGTGCGATGTGAGTGGGGCAAGGCGCTCCAAACCATTAAAGTGCCTTATACCGTCTGCCAACTAACATTTCCAATAACCGGATTTATTCGATCCGACTCTTTCGATATAACCTTTTTTCTTAAGGATGGAAATGATGTTGTCAATGGATGTCTTCCCAAGGTTGCAAACGATCATAAGTTGTGGTTTTGTGATATTCGGATTGTTTCTTATTTCTGCAAGCACCTTCGTTTGGGAATCGTTGAGAGTTTTAGTTTTATCACCCACTTTATCACCCACTTTATCACCCACTTTATCACCCACTTTATTACCCACCTCATTGATGAAGTTGAATGGGATGGTGACTGTAATGTCGTTGTCGGAGAAATCAAACGCCCCTTCGTCATATTTGGAAGAAATCATCGGAATCCCCCTTCCCGTTTTCCGATCTACATGTAGTTGTCGTCCGTAGGGCCGGAGCGACCACGCAAAGCCGGCTTTTACCTGCAGCACCTTCCTCCGATAAGGGACCGATGAGTGCCATTGAGTGCCATTATTGAGTGCCAATTGAGTGCCACGTCCTTCGTTGAGGGCTGAGCGGCTTCATTGCGCGGTTTCTCACAGTCTCTTTATTGATACAAAACAAATCAGCTTTTTAGGCCTGTTTACGGGGAAAACGGAGGGGGATGCACAAATTTTATTTTGATGGCTTGCTCGGATCCTTAAGATATTTGTCCCAGTCTATTTTATGATTCAGCAGGATAACGCTCTTTGAATCAACGTCTACCATGAACCGGAACGCAATACGCGCACGGAACGTTGTTTCTTTTATTAATTCGGACAGACGTTCCTTCGTAACCGAAAAGCTGTGTTTGTCATCGCCCTTGATTTGACTATACCGATATAAACCATTTTCAAACGGCGGATATTCTTCTTTAATAATTTCGTCTATTTCCATTGCTGTTAGTCGGCGAACCTTGGTATGATCGGCGTCGATCTTGGCGTTGAACCTTATCCTGCCATCCTTCCAAAACAACAATGGGTGTATGCCTGAAATATATTCGATATGTAAATCTTCAATTTTCTTCTTAAGTTCGGAATCCCCGTCCGGTAAATAATTCTTTCTCCAGTATAGACAAGAGGTACGATTCGCATGAATTTCCGACACCTTTCTTAAAAGCTCGCCGGGGGATTTGTCTTCCGAAATATTTATTGTCGAAGCATTAGCTTCAATAATTTCATCGGTTCGTAGCATAAAATACGTGGGCAGCCGACTTAAGCAAATAGTTAGTTGTCTCATCCAGTCTCGGCCCCTTAATTCGCATTCAAAATAAAGCATCGGTTCGTTATCAACGTTCAAATCAACCGCAAAAAATTTATTTTTACGCACGGCGTCAGCAAATGAATTGGTAATTATTTTCTTTGCATTGTCAAATTCTTTGTCGGACGTTTGAAATCTATTTTTTTCGTTTTGTTTGTCATAAAAATTGTTGTGAAATTCGCAGAGTTTTTCTGTCAAAGGTTCCTTTGCCCAATTAGCGCTTGTTTCGTCGTTGTCATCACCTCCATAAAATTTCAAAAACGAGCAATCGACGTCTTTTCTTAATTGTTTATTCAATAACCATTTCTCAGACAGTTCTTCCACAAATTCTTTCTTATTTTGCTCGGTCACGAACAATTTATCTTTTTCAAACGGATTGGTCGAAAAATCCGCCCAATTTGAAGTTGAGAAAACCAAAAGCAGCCAATCGTGGAACAAATCTCTTTTAGTGAAAATCTCCGAGCCGTCATAGGAAGGGCGTTTACGATTCCCGTGCAAATAAAACACCCCTTCAGACACCGAATCAAAAATATTCAATAATCCGGCAATCGACTCAATTGCGTCTTTAACATCAAAATATTGAAGGGATTGGTGCATGGTTTCTAGCCACGAAAAGCCATCGGAATTAAGCCCTTTAGCAGGCTCTTTCATGAATGTATCAATTTTCTTTTTTTCATCTTCCGTCAATGCTTTTTTGGAAAGCAAATGATGAATTATCATGCTGGTAAATACGCCCATCAAATTATCGCACAAATTGAAAGCCGGGCTTAACCCGTAGTCGCTGTCGCGAAAATATTCCAAAAACCACGTCTCACCCTCATTAAGTGTGGTTACAATCATGCAAGTAATGACGGCCGTTTTTAACGATGCATCAGGCTTAGAAAAAGGATGGAAGACAGTATTTGAAAAAATGTGATTGATTGCACTTTTCTCTTTTTCCTTAAGTCCAAGTTTGGAACATAATTTGTGCAACACAAAAAGAGTCCTTGTAAAGTGAAAATATTTATCGGCAGTCAATTGATCACTCAAAACACCGCGAGAATCATACGAAAGCATATCGTAGATCATGTCATAAGCTTGGCCGATTCTTTTGATCAGCACTTCGGTTTCCTCGTCACGTCCCAGCATAGGATCGTCATCCGAAATATCGTCTAGCGCATTCCAAAAATATTCATTAGGTGTATTAAACAAATAATAAACAAGGTTCTCCGTAGCATTGTTACCAATTAGAACGCGATACGCGGTGCCCATCCCTTCCCCAAATACAATCTCTGTAATCATTTTTTCAAAGGTATCACTCGAGGTTCTTGAGAAAAGAAGATTTTCAGGGTTTTCAGTTAGGAATTTTCTACGCAAAATTCGGCGGACCGTTTTTTCCGAGCGTACCATGACAGGCAATTGTTGCAAGACAAACGTAACTGCATAAATCGATGCCAGGGCTTCCAGGACCCAAAGTGTGCCCCTTAAATCAAAGAAAACCAATATCGCATGAGCAATGATGACAAAGCACGAAACCAAAACATTGTGAAAAAGGGTGAAATAGCCTGGCCCACGCATTTTGTTTATTTCCGCTATCGTCGCACCATAAATCTCATCCTTGCCAATAGACAGTAGCAAAGAAACGATAGTGACGATGCAAGGCATCAAAGTTACAACTACAACGAAAGAATAAATGGGTATCAAAGAATAGTTAGGGCATTGTTTCTTAATAAGGAAACCGTCGCAAAGGCTAAAAACGATTAGGACAAACGCAAAGATTGCGTCCACAATATAGCTTATATAATGAGCGTCCGGGTCACGCCCTTTCGTCGCCTTCTTATTTTTGTTTTTGACCGTTTTCTTCTTCGAGCGATTCTCGGCGATGGTGCTCTTTGATTTTTTCCTTTTCTTTTCTTCGTTAGAAACGGGATGTTCCTCGTCTACATTACTTGTAGTTTTACCCTGTTCATCACTCATATATTGCCCCATTAACTTCAAGCCTATTATCACATAACATTTCGACAATGTTTATGATTTTGAGTCAAAGTTTTGACAATGTAATAGATAGGCTTCAATAGACATGTTCCCATCGTAAAAAGACCGGAGGTTCTATTATTGGCCTTATTCTAGGACAACCACGATGAAGCGTTATGGGCAGCGGCATTTCACATAGGCAAAAGACTGTGGGGCCATTGTTAAGCCAAAGTCCAATAAGGATTTCGGTTTCTCGTATACTTTAACTTCTCCAAGCTTATAGGCATAAGCAACCTGCTTGTCCTTAAAGTATTCATCAAAGAACGACTTAGTAATCCCGGACTGGTTCTTGGTTTGAACCCAAAGCTCTTTAGGTGAAGTCGCGATAACATCTAGGATTTCTACTTCTGCGACAATCTTCATGATTGGTTTTGTTGCATAGATAATAAGGGTATCAACCTGTTGTTTAGCAACCCTCGTCCGATATTCGAACTTTTTCTCCCCGCTTAGGATTTTTTCGACGTATTCTGGATTGGTAGAAACAATGATTTTCATTTTGCGATCTTCCACTTAGAGCCACTACTCGGTTTTAGATCCCGAATTTTTCGAATCGTCTCCCCAATCGTATTTCTTATCAACAATGAGGACTCCGTTAGAATCACACAAGACAGCGTATTGGAAAACAATGCACACGTAAAAATATGTGTTTTTAAGTTTTTCTATCAATTCTTCTTTTGTGACATAGAAACTATGCCGTCCATCATCTAGGGTAGCACTGTAACGATATAGTCCATTTTCAAACGTCGTATATTCTTGTTGGATAACTTCTTCAATCTCTGACGGGGTCAGCGGACGAATCAGTGGCTGAGTTTCATCAATTTTCGCATTAAATTTAATGGCGCCTTCTTTCCAGAATAGTTGCAAGGGTATGCCCGGTACATACTTCAGCCCTAAGGCGGCCATTTTTTCTTTAATTTCCGAGTCTTTGTTGGCCAAATAACTACGGCCCCAATATCGGGATGACGTATGCGTTGCCCCAATGGACTTGATTCTATCTATTATCACATCAGGTTTTTCTCCTTTGGCAACAGCGAAAGCCGATGATGCAGACTCGATTTTCTCTCGTGTTTTCATTTCAAGAGAGAGGGGTATCTGCTTCAAATGTGCGTCAAGAATGTCCATCCAATTCTCGCCCCTAAGCCAAAACATAAAGCATAATTTCGATGCGTTATCCACATTAAGCGCATGATAATAAAATTCGCACTTCTTTAAACCCTTGTTAAACGAATCAATGATGTCTTGTCTTACTTTCTCGACGCCGCCATTCGAATTTGCAGCGTATTTCGATTTGTACTCTTCTTCGTAATATTTATCATGGATATCAACCAGCTTCTTCACAAAGGGCTCTTCGCTCCAATCGGAACTTGACATCGTCGCGTTATCCCCTTCGTAAAATTTCAAAAATGAGCAATCCACATCGCTTCTTAATTTGCCATCCAGCAGCCAATTTTCAGACAGTTCTTCAGCCAAAATTTTCTTATCCCGTTCTTCTAGCCTGTTCATAGTCGCATCGAACGTTTCTGGGGAAAAGTCGTCGTTGGACAACGAGGCGAAGACCAATAGCAGCCAATCGTGAAATAAATTGAGTTCCGTAAAGTCATTGTCACTACCCCCGCTAGAACCATTCCCGTTCCCCAAAGGACTAAAATAGTCGCTGGGTATAGAACGATAAAAGAGGAGAAAGTCGCAAATAGATTGGATGGCATTGGTCGTTTGAATATATTCTAGTGAAAATTGCATCGCCGATTGCCAGGTATCGTCATGCGAATTAATGCCTTCTTCCGGTTCTTTCAAGAATTCTTCGATTTCTTTCTTTCGTTCTCCAACCAGCACCCTTTTTGCATGGTAAATCAGCATGCTTATAAAAACGCCAATTGGACTGTATGAAAATGAAATTAGGTAGCGTAAAGGATCTTCACAATCTCTAATATATCGGACAAACCACGTCTCACCCCTATACAACGTGCTGGACAGCATACAAACAAGGAACGAAGTGGCCAACGGCTCTTTTGGCTTTGAGAAATAGGAAGGCATTACTTTTTCTAAAAATCCGGTAAGTTGTTCTTTTTCTTTTCCTTCTAGTCCAATCGCAGAGCATAACTTATGAAGCGCATAAATACATTTTGTAATAGAACAAAACTTATCCGAACCTAACAGACCGTTTAATATGCCATCCGAATCATAGGAAAGAAGATGGAGAATGTTTTTATATCCGTGATCAATTTTCTTAGTGATGCTTTCAGAACAGCATTCGGGATTCAGTACAGAATGCTTTTCCGAAAAATCCTTTTGGTAATCTCGAAAAAAACGAAACTCGTAATCAATCAAATCCTCCAAAATCTGGGACGGGTTAATTTCCCACCGGTTGCCTTTCGTCAATGCTTTATAGGCCGTATCCATTCCTTCTTCCAAGACGATGTTGGTCATCATGGTGTCAAACGTTTCACGAGCCCTATCTTCCTGAAGCAAATTGTCCGAATGAATAACCTGATAATTCCTTTGCAAAATGATTCTCAATAACCAGTTTTGGCATGCCATCACCGGAATGTCTTGGACGGCAAAATATAACGCATATAAGAAGGCAAACGCCTCCAAAGAATACAAAGCAATCCTCAAGCCAAGTGCATCAAAAGTTGAATAAGTTCCGATAATCACACCCGTGACGATCACAACATGAAGAAAATCGAAGTAAAAAGGTCCTCGTAAAGTCTTAATGTCGCGTAAAGTAACTCCATAGATTTTCTCTTTGCTCAACGAAAGCGAAACGGCAAGAATCGCGACAACCGCAGGTAACAAAACGATAATGCACGAATAGGGGGTTTCGGGCAATCCGCTATAGTTTGACACCGTTTTGCTAAACCGATATTTGTCTAGAAAAGCAAGTGTAACCAAAATGACCGCTGCAAACCCATCAATCAAAAAACTTCCGTAATAGCGCTTCTTCTTTTTTCGATCCTTAGCGGCAGGATCCTTCTGTTTATTTTGTTCCTCATTGCTGGAGGCGGGATTATCTTCGCTCGCGTTGCTTGCGGTTTTAATCTGGCTATTATCCTTTTGTTCCTTCGTTTCTTCCATATTTGTCTCCCAATACTCACGAATCACGAGTCGGTTTATTTTTTTGTTTGTTCTATTTTCCTCCAGCCTACGATCAATTGGTAGATAAACTGAATTCATTTTTGATACGCGTAATAGAAAATGGAGCCGCGTTTTGAAGCGGCTCCATATCCTTATATATCCTTAGGATTAGTTGGATTTCTTACGACGGAAGAAGAGTAGAGATGCACTAGCGGCAATCGTAACAGCTCCAATGCCAACAAGAGTCCACGTGGTGGAATCCGTTGCACCCGGAAGCATCAGGGCATTGGCTTTAGTGGTTTTACCAGTTCCAAGTCCTAGATAGTCATCGACGGTGTTGTATTTATCAACGATGAACTTGTAGGTTGCAATAGCTTGGTTTACCTTTTCGGAATTAGAGCCATAAAGGAGAGCCATCTTATTAGCCATCGTTAATTTATTGAATGATTCTTTAGCGGTATTCCAGCCATCAGTCCAGGTAGCAGTTGCACCAGTAGCATCACACTTGCTGGAAACATTAGCGATAAAGCTATCGGCCCAAGCATCGGTGCTGAAGGTCACAGGAGTTTCGGAGGAAACATAGACGGAAACGTCCTCCGTGTCCTCTTTATCAGGGGTGTAGCAAGCAAAGATTGGGCTTCCGTTGTTCGGATTATAACGCAGCGTATTGTGGGAATTAGAACCCGTAAATTGGATGGACCAAATAGAGTCGACGCATCCAATGGTTGCAAAAGCATTCTCATCAATCGAAGAAAACCTTGTCATAGTTTTCAGCTGATTCGCCGAATCGCTCGAGGCATAAAGCAAGCCATTAGCCGTTTCGTCACACAGCGCAAAAGTCCCGTTTTTGGCCGGAACAACCAACAGGGACGCCATCCCATCAGCCAAAGCGATTTTATCTTCGGACGGAGCGGCCGCAACATAGCTGCGATTATTGGTTTTTTGGGTGCCCATAGCCTTAGTACCATCGGAATTGGTAATTAGGATTCTCTTTCCAGCGACGATGTCGGCAACATTTGTCGATTTAGTGTAAAGAGGCTTCGCAATCGCAGGAACTTGGCAAGTACACGTAAATGTCTTTCCGTTTTCGATGTATTCGAATTCAATGGTGTTAGCCCCTTCAACAAGCGTGTCATTCTTTAAAACAACACCCGAAGTGAGTTCTTCCACTTTCCCATCTCCTCTCGTGGCGGTGATAACAAAATCACCAAGTGTCACTTTGTTCCCAGCGTAGAAGACAGCATCCGGATTCTTTAAACCAGCGGAAATGGATTTAACCGGGGAAGATGGTTCGGCCGGGGTTTCTTTGTCAGTATAAAAAGAAACACTCTTGACAGTAATTGCACCATTGTCGTTCGTTTTGTTGCAATCAAACTGTAACCGATAATAAAGATTTACATCTGGAGACGGCAAAGAAAAATAGTTCTCACCAACAATCGCAGCCGAAGATAATGAATATGTTTTTGGGTCATTGAACTTATCGTTGTTTGCAACAAGCAATGAAATTGATTTAATTGCTTTTGGTTCCTTAATCGCATCAACATTAAAACTAACTTTGCATACGGCTTTGTCCATCGAACCGATGGTGGAAATCGATCCGGTGGATGCGCCTTTCTTGCTGCCACATTTAATAAATTTCCAGTTATTTCTCCAACCATTATTATTGAAGTTACTTACAGCGTATTTAACGCCATTTTCTGAAATTGCCGTCCACGTTTTAGAATACCCCGCCGACTGGCTGTTCTCTGAATTATTTTTATCCGGAAAAGATAATGTTTCAAATTTAGTCTCTTCCGCCGCCTTCACCATCAACGCATCTTGATGGCCTAAGCCCATCTTCACTCCGCCTAGGGTCACACCGAAAGCAAGGGTTCCTAAGGCTAACGCTAAGAATCTTTTCTTCATGTTCTTTGTTTCTCCTAATTTGATTAACGCGCTTTATCCTTGGCCGTGAAGCGGGTCGCACCCGTTTGATAGCCTCGGAACGGCGCCTTCTGGGAGAAGGGTGCACCGCTCCTAGTAGACGGCCAAGGATAAGGCCTTGGCAAGTTCGCTTCCTTTGCTAACGAATAGGAAGAACGGTCTAATAGACTAGAGGAGAGAAGGGGCCTGCTTCTATCCTAGGGTAGGCATAGAATCCCCATAGGCCTGATCTCACGGCTCTAGTCTATCCTACTATATATAAGAATGAAACCATGATTTTAAACAAAGCCGATTCTATGCGCCTAAATAAACATGAAAGCGGTTACGAAGCATCCATAGAAAAGATGCCGTCCCGGGTTGGGGACGGCATTCATGGTTATTGATCGATGGTCAGAGGATGGTTGGATCAATGCCTGCAAACGCGAGAGATATCGATACCGAGCCTTTGTCACATTCGTCTTGGTTCTCCACTTCCGTTCCTTCTAGCCACGTGACCCCATAGTAATAACGGGTTTCGCTGGGTTTAATGACACCCAGGGATTGGGGATGGTCAAGTCCCATGGTTTTATTTGGCATGACGATGGATTCGGTATAGATATGATTGATATCCGAATCCGCATAAGAACCCAGGGTTAATTTGGAATCGTGGGTGGCCATCGACGAGACAAAACGGTCTGTATTGCCACCGTTTTCTTGGTCGAAAACATGATAAGCAAAATGTTCTTCCCTTTCCCCGTTGGTTATCACCGGGGATTTCGGGTTCTCCGCTTCCCTCGACTTTGCTTCACGCCTTTTGAAATGGAACAAATGCGCGGGCAACTAAAAGGTACAGGACGGCGAGCCCGTTTACGCCCCTCTATTGTGCTTGCCTAGGTTTCCCTATTTCAGCGTCTCCCAATACCCTTTTTTGTTCGATCCAACGCGTTGGATGTATCCGCTTTTCTTAAGGAAGGAAATATTGTTCTGAACGGCGGTCTCGCCTAATCTCAACTCCACCATGAGACGAGGCCGAGTGATGCTCGGGTTGTCCCGAATCAGTTCAAGCATCTTCTGTTGGGTTTGATTGAGCGTATCCCTCACTTTATCCCTCACTTTATCCCTCACTTCCGGTTGATGGACGAAATTAAATGGGATGGTGACACGAATCGAATTTTCCTCAATGGCAATGGCGTCTTCCCCATAGAACGAGGTGATTTTCGGAACTCCTCTGCCGCTGGTCTCGGAAATGTGGAGCTGGTTGATGATTTTGGCGAGGCTTTTGTTGACGGGTACCGAATCCCCTCGATAGAACCCGAGCACGGTCTGCTCCGGCGGCAACGGGCCGCGGGAGAGGATCTCCAACCTATCGGAATACATCGTGAACGCGGGACCATAACCCGTCACCCATTTGTTGTGGAGAATTGCGTTGAGTGTTGCTTCAAAAAAGGCACTGGGTTCAAAAAGTGGGACGTCCTTCCGTTCTACTTTTCGGTTCGTCTCGTCCGCTTGAATCAGATTGATGGTGTCGCCGTAATCGATCAGCTTGTCCAGGGAAACCAAGACACAGCAATTGCCAAATTCCCTCACGGAATACAAGGGGTCGGTCTTGGTTTTGCCGCGGAATATGGAATAGCGAATCGAGACGTGCGAATCGTCAGATAGAATCTGCGCGAGGAGATTGTATCTTCCATCTTTCGTCAGAAGGCCAAGATTCTTCTTGAAGTTCGATTGCTTCAAGGCGATTCCCTTGCCAGCGAAATAGCCAAACAATTGTGCGAAAGTGAGGTCCTGGTATTGGGATTCCGTGTTATCCAGGGTCGGGTACCCGTTCCGGATGACGTCCATCAACGCCATCTCGCGCTCCGGATAGTTCGCCAGGTCGACTTTGCTCGAACCGATCCTGAAGAATCTCCTCCCCTTGAACGAGACGATGAATTTGTCCGCCTTCGGGATTTTCAGCACCACGACCCTTTTTCCGCGAACATCGATCTCCTCGAAGCGGAAGTTGACGTCCGGGTCGAGGCCAGACGCCAAAAACGTCTCTAACGGGCACTTTTGGTAATCTTGGCGGAAATCGAAGGTCGTCCCGACAACTTCATGGGTTTCATCGTTCACGCCCCAGACGAAATAGGCATAAGGTTCATCTTCAAAGGCAGCGCTATTGGCCAAGGCAGAAATGTATTCGCCGAGCTGGACGGGCTCGTACCAGTTCTCCTTGAATTCGAACCAAGGCCATTCCTTGGGGAGCAGGATCAGCTCCTCCACTTTTTCAACAAGTTCTTCGTTCATACTAGCACCCCTTCTTATCGATTCAATTATATCTCAAGTGAGGGATAAAGTGAGGGATAAAACGAGGGATAAATTTGGCGTTTTCTTAGCTTGATTTGAAGACACAATAAGCGTGGATTTGGCGCATCAGCGTTATTAAAACCGCGAAAGTAATACGGGCATTTTAAATAGACGCTAGACGATTCCTTTTACCGGGTTAGGTAAAAAACGATAAGGCCGGAAGCCACGGCCGAAACTATTCCGACAAGAATTGGAACAAGAATCGACCATACAAATTTGCTTTCTTTGGCCTTGAACGAATAGGTTCGGCCATTAACGATGACTTCGTCGTATACTAGGCGGTTTTCTTTGGCTAAACTTTTTCCGCATGAAGCGACGTCGATCTTATCGACTTTTATCCCGGCCGCTTCATAAGAACACAGAAGATTGATGATTCTTATTTTTACAGCCTCGTATACTTCTGAATAGAGCCGTGAATCAATCATTTGTTTGATTGATATACATTGGACACCGATATTTAGCATTTCGTCTTTTGTGTTGTCATGCACTTCTCCTGCAAGAGCGGTTAGATCTCTATAGATGGGCTTCTCGGATTCCATTCTTTTCTGCACGTCTTGAATTCCTTCCAATAGACCGATGTCCTCTGCTTTGTCTACAGTCTCTTCCTTCAAGTATCCCGGAAGCAAAGGTTGATTCGTTACTTGAAACCCGCCGTTAATCCCAGAATAGACAATATGTCTTGATTTCTTTTTCCTATAGAAAGGTAGGTCTTCACGGGATGGATATCCATTCAATTCGTTGGTACACCATTTCGCTAAATCGGCGTTTTCGGTCTTATTAGCTATTACCAATAATCTTTGCAGGCAAACGGCCAAACCAATTCTATCTGTTGTGATTTCTTCAAGTATTCGTGACATTCTTTCTCTCTTTGTTGTTCTCTTTGTACATCATTGTTTGATTAGTCTTTCCACAACCGACGGTAATGAATGCTCTATTTCAAAATCGCTAATTGTGTTCGAATTTCCGAGTAAGATCGAGGGAATCATTCGATATCTCTTCTCCCCTACCGAGAGCACGTCTCCAGTTAGCCTCGAAGTCAGCTCAGTCTCGTTGGACAAGATACTTATTAAAGGCGCACACAAGATTTCGCATTCATCCTTTGTAAACGATGGCGGAAGGGTCCCGTCCGTAGCCCAATCGAGGAACTGCATCGTTAATTTCTTATTAAATAAGTATTGGATGCGCTGATTCCAGAAATTGCAAATATCCCTATCGTCAGAGCTCCTTAATATCTCTCTTGCTTGCGCGAATATCCCATCCAGGTTCGCTTCGATTTGGGTTGAATACCCAGCCCCGCTCGACAAGCTATCATAGAAATAGATATCAATAAATCTCTTTCCCCCAGAACGTCTTTGCCTTGAACCAACGGTTAGGTCGCTGTACTCAATATCGAGGACTCGACTCGCGGACAGTTTCAAAGCTTCGCACAGCGTTGCGGCAGCGGATTTGAGCACGGCTTCGTCTTTGGTAATCAGGCGCGGATCGACGGAAATTTGCATGAAAAACATGTCCGTCCGGAAGCTTGTTCCAAGGTAGACGCCTTCTTCCACGAATTTGTGAGCGCAGTCAGCTTGGCGCCCTCCCACCCAGAACGGCGCTCCGACTCCATTTTCCTTAAGAGACTTACCATTGTGCAATTGCGCGGCCCCACATTGCCTGCATACGTCGAACCCGTCTCCGCCCTTGCCTTTATTAAGGATTGTGATTTCCTCGTTCTTTCGGTTGGAAACCTTGATATTGACGAACTTCGTTCTCTTCAAATCGCCGGATGGCGTTGCAGAATAGCAAGGCTCGTCACTATAGGTAAGATCCGCGGTTGCCTCAGTTTCCGGTATTTCGCGCCCATTGAGCGGAGCAAAGCCCCACGGCTTAAGCATATGATGCTCGTGCCCAGAGTGGATGGGCTCGCCGCAGAAGGGGCACAAACCGTCTTTGGGCAATTCTTTGCCAAACCATCCGCAAAGTGGATTACCACAAATATAGACTTCCGAAAAGAAACCGGAATCAGGTTCGAAATATGGTTCGGCCGGTTTGAAGGTGGACCTTTCTTCGTGCACGTATATGCCGCCCGACTTATACGTCTTCTTGTCGACGACAATCGTTCTTCCTGGCGCATATTCGTTCAGCGCAATATCGATGCTCCGCTGCGGCAATAACAATACTTGATGCGTTTGAGGATCCTCAATGGAGAAATTAACGACATCCAATGGGAACGAATAGGTTGGGAAAAATCCGATTTCGAACAATTTATCGAAGGTGTTTTCATTATTCAAGTCTTCGGTAAAACAAGCCTCGCAAAAATCTAGAGCGCCCGCCATCGACTTCTTCATATGCGAAAGCTTGGCATCACCAAATAGAAGACGCATCTCATCTTCGCCCACCGTGAAAGAGGTCAGGAAGTTTCGCAAATCGGGGAGATATTCCTTCAATCGCGATACCTTGCAGTCTTCCAAGGATTCGGGCTTTGTTTCAAAGAAACGGGTCAATACAACTAGATTGAAGTGTCTATGAAGAAGTTTTTCATTCGAAGTATCGATCCAAGGGTTCCTGGGTTTCCCTCGGATTATTCTCTCAGGATGGCTAAAGTAATAGGTATCGTGAGGCCCGCCCTGAGCATAGGTCGTAATGGTTGACAAAGCGGTGCCTCTTCGGCCTGCGCGGCCGGCCCTTTGCTGGTAGTTCTCTCGCAATGGCGGCACGTTACGCAATCCGACGGCGGTCAAGCTGCCGATATCGATGCCAACTTCCATGGTGGTTGTACAACTCAAAACGTCGATTGGCATTGTACCTTCTTTCTCGACATTGATATCTTGGAAACGCATCTCATAGTCTTCGGTCTTCGCCCAAGTTTCGACCTTTTGGTCGTTGTGGGAGAGTTGGGCGGTATGCTCCTCCGTGTTTATCGAGACAATCGGTTCGTCGGAAAGGATGGGAATCCTCCAATAATCAATCTGTGAAAAATCCTTACAGTCCTTGATGTCAATATCGCTTGAACCGCAAACCAGGCATTTGCCATCGAGATTAAATGGATGGATGGTTCCGCACTTCCTGCATCGGGTCCAATTCGTCGAAATTGGATCCAAATGGACCTTCACGGTTTGGAGATTTAAAAAATAATTGATGTCCTCTTTCCTATAGAAATTGTCGACGATGGCTTGGTAAATCTGTTTATAAGTTGTTGGGTATCTCTCCTTAACGGCATCGCTGATGTATGCATCCCAAGTCGAGAAGCCATAACGGTTTCCCTTGATGTATTTCACGCTCTTCCGCGTTTCCTCACTGACGGTGTTATCAAATGCGAATGAGTCGACGAACGTTGAATAGAGGAAGCTCGTGAATATCTTCAGGAACTCCTCTTCTGTGAGGGACGGTTCGCCGGTTTCGTCCAGTGCATCAAAAAGCTTATCGTCGACTGGAACCAAATAGCCCAACCCCAGATTTAGGAAGCTGATTGTCGGATTACAGAACAGCTCAATCAAATCCGCCTGATACATCTCCGACGGGGTGTTAAAATCCATTGCCAAGCGTTGATAATCCACTGCTCTTCCCATTCTCTTGAAACGATCGAGTTTTCGAACCATCTGGGTTTTGTCCGCGGAGAACTTATCTAAGTCCTTGCCATAGAAGAACCTGAGGTTATGTTCGATGCATATTTCGAGGAAAGCGGGGTAAAGCATCGAAAGCGGAACGTTGGCCCCGTGCTGTCCATAAACCTTTTGCATCGCCATATAAATCGTTTTTCTGAAGGACTCGAGGTCGGCTAGTTTTGTCATATCCCGCGCAAGAATGGCAGCCGATTGTCGAGAGTCGGAAAATAGCAAAACTTTACGCCCGCCGTTTGGCAGAAAATGCGATGGCGTTTTAACAAGAGGTTGTGCATTAAATTGGGCTTTGACCACATTGTAGAAAGGGATATTCCCTTTAACACGGAAGTCGGATAAGCCAATAAAGCGAAATTTCTTCTCACAACGCGGGCATTCATGAAATGGGATGACATGGTCTTCGTTCTCTTCCGCTTCGCTGACCAATACTTTGAGGAAGTTGCCAGATTTTGGTGGATTCGCATACGCCTTCCCGGATTTGGAGTCAAGGTATTGCACGTGCGAGTGCTTCTTTTGCGAAATATCAAAATTGTCGGGTAAAACATAGAATGGAACTTCAACCAAGCCTTGTTCCATATCGATGCCTTTTTTCGGCCAATAATAAAAGGAAGGCAAATGCAAACTGGATTTTTGGGTAAAGCCTCGAATGAAAACCGCACCACAGCGACGATCATTGACGATTTCATACACCTTTGAACGGCAATAAGGGCATTGGCCGACGTCGTTTGTGAATAAGGCACCCAAATGGACGTGGTCACCGGAATGCGCGTGCGGGCATTCCGGGTTTATGCAAGCATAAATGCCATTCAAACCACGGAAGAACGCGTGCATTCGGGCGGGGAAAAGCACGTTCCCGTTTGAATCTTTAGCCAAAGGCGCTATCAGCAAGAGATTCTCAAAAGCTTTCTCCGCTTCCGTTCCAGCCGATTGCATAACGCGTCTCATTAACTCGTCATAGGGAACCGCTTCGCCGCGGCAAGCGTTGAACAAACGCACAAAAGGTTCATAGGTCGGTAGCGCGTCAAAAAGCCACGTTCTCGCATTCGCTTCGTCTTGAGGTATGCCTTTTCCAAAGATCTCTTTTGCAAATAAGGTAATATTTCGCACGATTTCGACTTCCGTGAGTTTATCTTTTTCAAGCGACAAAGACGCCAGCTTTTCCAGATTTAACGGGACAACATTAGATTCGGACAGGGATTCTTTATTGCCGAAAAGATAAAGAAACTTATTGGCATCGCTACCCGAAAGGCTTTCGGCGAAAACCCGAATAGAGTCTCGATCGTCTTTCGTTTCGTTTGGCATCGAAGCGCTGGTCATGATGAACTGAATTCGATCATCGGTTAGCCCTAAACGAGCAAATAACCGACGGATTAATAAAGCGACCTCTCCGCCGCTAGCACCAGAATACATATGCGCTTCATCAATGACGACAAGAAGCTTGTTCTCAGGAGAGGCGTCGAGCCAACCCTTCGTGTCCGACCAGATTTTTCCTTCCGTTTTGCGAATGAGCATGTATTCGAGCATCGAATAGTTTGTAATCAAAATATCCGGCGGAGTCTGCTGCATCTCGAAACGAAGCATCAATTCGGCGTCGTTAGAATTGTCGTATGTGAATTTCGCTCCTTCTTCTAAAGCCTCGACAAAGGCGGTCACATTCTTTGCAGGGTATTTGTGTATCTTTTTCAAACCCGCGATATCGAATTCTTTTTGCCTTCTCGCCTCCTCATCCAACTCAGGGGAAGCCAAAAAAGATTCTCTATAGGAAGTGGCGATTTCGAGGTTGGATGATTTCGTCATTTTCGGTCCAGCGTAAGGGGTTCTGCCAGTATACATGCCAAATTGAGGCCTGCGTCCCCCGGTCGCTTGTGTGAAGGCACCGACAAACTTCCCTTCCTCATCGCCAATCATTCCACGCAATCTGGCAATCTGATCCGATACCAAGGCGTTCATTGGATAGACAATCAGGGTTCGGACGCCTCTATGTTTCCAACTCTCCGGTCTCCTTTTAGCTTCTTCGAAAAGTTTATATAGAATCGGCCACATAAAGCATTCGGTCTTGCCTGAACCGGTCCCGGTAGCAACAAAGAGATTCTTTCCTCCAGCGAATCCTTCCAAGGCATCGACTTGATGTTTAAATGGGGTTTTAAAAACACCGAGTCTTTCCTGAATCAACGTTTCGAAAAACGCTTTGATCTCTGGGTCGATCCCGCTTTTTGCGATGCCGTCTAGGGACTTAACGTAAGACGGGGTCGATTCAATATACGGCTTCTGACCAATCTGTCCGACGGGATCCAAGAGCTCGTCTGCTGCGTTTAACAACAGCTCGTTGTCGCCGAAATACTGGCTCTTAATGTAATCCTTGAGCCTTTCGTGCATTAATTGTTGTGTTTTTTTAATACCGTAAAACGCCATCGCCCTCACTCCCATTCGATCGATAGATGCTTCAAAAGCGCCTTAACGCTTGGAAGCATCATGTCATCGACAATCCATTGTTCCCTGTCTAACGCGTATCGACCAGGCCACGCTAGAGCAAGCATAATCGCCTCTTCCGATTTCGGCATTGATATATATTGCATTTTCAAGAAAGTTGAGCCTTTTTTATATGGCTTCAAAACAGCTTTCAAAGGTTTCCCGATGAATGAGCAGTAGCCTAGAAGCGCCCTCCAGCCTTCCCGACCAAAGTTTTCGTCATCATTCCATTTGCTATAAATTTCTGGTAGGTAACCTATATAGGTTTCAGAATCTACCCTCTTCTCAATTCCGTATTGAGCACCATTGTCAAACCTTAGAAAAACCAGTGGCAAATTAGACAATTGGCGTGGATCGTGAGATTTGAAGCCCTTGCCAATCGGATCGTAATACTCGATTTTGCCTTTTGTCTGGCTTGTAAACTTTTGATAATCCAACGTTCTCTCCAAAGCTTCGAACGCCTTTTTCGCTGATTTCTTGTAAAGAAAAATATCTTCGAACGTCGAGTCCTCCTCCGTTCTTGGTAACAGTTGACTTAACGCAATCATTTTCATTGGTTTTCGATACGAATCAATCACCAAGGAATACTTGTCAGAGACCGAAATCCTTTTCCTAAATGGCTCCGGAACAAAACTGAATCGGCCTGATTTCACAAAGCCCAATAGCAAATATTCTTTTTCCGCGGCGTTAACAAATTCCAAGTCATCTGCATCACGGAAGTATACGGAAAGACTCGAGTCGATCTTTTTTAACGATGAAAGCACATCCATTGCAGTTCCTGTTACATGCGATTTAGAGACCTTGCCATCCGCGGATTCGAAACCCGTCGGACGATCGTTGAATGAAGAAAGAATCCATGTTGCCACCATTGAATAGACCAGGCGGAAAGAATAATCCATCTTGTCCTCGCCCTCGTATTGGGGCAGCCCAAGATCTAACGCCGCGGTGCGATACAACATTTCGCAATTAGACATCGAGGACCTCCTTGCATTTCCTGCGCAAATCTGGGTCCGGAATCCTCGCTAAAGCATCCGCCAGCGCAACTTGGTTATAGTCCATCATATAGGGCAAAAGGCAATAGGTGGTCAATCCGGACCAGTCTTTTTGATGCAACTTGAAGGCAAAACCATTTCGGATTCCCAACGCTTCCTTTAATCTATCGAATTCCGGCGTTTCTATTTCCGGTCGATCGGATATCGAAGTCTTGTATACGTATGGCGAAGGTACGTCTTTGAAAACGCCTCCGAAATATAGGCATTCTGTGAAGACTGACGGATCGAGGAATTTGACGAATCTTGGCTCTGAGAGTGAGAAAATGAATTTAGAACATGGGGCGACTCTCTTCAAACGCCGGAGCAAATCCGTTAAATCGCCCTTCAGAAGGACATCCTCCACCAAAATGACCGACGGCTCGTCTTCCTTGCAGATTTTATTAATCGCATCAATAAGGTCAGCATATTCGAAGTTTCTCGATATCAATTTTACTCGATAGTATATTTGACCCGTTAAGACGCCAGAGATCTCCTCAGCTAAATGTTTTGCCGCCTTTCCCGCGGCTACAATTGGCCGATTGGAATAGATGCATTCAAGAATCGCGCTTCGGTACATATCGGCCGAACCATGGGGTATGCGGCCCTCCGCCACGTCGATGATATTGTCGCCGAGGAATTCTTCGTCGCTGACATCAATGTCCAAAACCTGGGGCACAGTAATGATTTCGAAAGGGCTACTCGCAGAGCTATTCGGAGCCGCAAAGATTTGCGAAGGTATTTCGGCGAAGGCATCTTCCAAATCGGCGACCCTTTTCGACAGTTCCTCTATCGCTTCACTAATCGAGGTGAATTCTTTTTTGGGAACCGCGGACTCTACTTTCGGTTTGGAGGCAAGTTTTTTCTCGAAATCAGCGATGGCTTTCTTTAGGGATGAGGACAAAGCCGAGATGCCGGTTTCGACTTTCGCGATATTCGCCTCAAGGTCTCGAGAGAAATCGGAGCGAATCTGGCGTTGACCTGCCTCGCCCGTTTCCTTGATTTCCTTTTGCGTTTTCACCAATTTGGCCGATTCCGTTTTCAAACAAGAAACTTCTTCTTTTAAGGCGTCGATTCTTTTATCTGGTTCAGGAATCATCGGCGCGACAATGGCCTTGATCTTCGATTCAAGCGCGGCTTCCGCCTCAATGGATCTTAGAATCGCTTTGGCATCTGATTCGTCTTCGCCGAAAAGCTTTAGGTATAAGGCGCGGTATTTCTCACTGATAGCCTTCTCAATCACTTTGCCATAGGCAGAAATGTGGTCGTACCCTTGCTCCTTTTCGTATTTGGCAACCTCTTTAAGAATGTTGTTGCGTTCCATTCCGAGGAACTTGTTCAAGGAGCCGACAAAAGAGTTGTCCTTGTCTATAAGCTTTTTGATGTTATTGTAAAACACGAGATCAGGGATTTTGTTTATATTCCTGAATCCAGAAACCATAACTTGGCTCGGCTTGCCAAAAAACAAATAGGCTTTCCTCGGGATGCTTTCTAGCAAAAGCGACAGTTCCTCTTTGCTTAGCGTCTTGATGTCACAATCCATTTTGCATGCCTCCAATCAATAGGCGTAAGGCGATTTCGTTGATTTCGCCTTGGTATAAGCAATAGTCTAAATAATCAATAACGAAATTGTCTGATCCATATCTCTCTCTAAGACGCGAATACTGCCCTTTAGTAAAGGGGATGTAATTTGACGGCGATTCGATCGCATCCTTAAGCAATATCGCCATCACGGAAGATTGAATCTGCTGTTTGCGCACCGAAGATATGATTTTTGGCGACAACCGTGATGCGAGTTGCAGTAGCGTTTCGCCCATAACTAACTGATACTTATGCTCCGTCTCCTTCCCAATCAAAACGCCATCGACGAAGCGGTAATGAGGAAGACTGGAACAATCCACTTCTTGCCGCGTTTCTTGCAATGTGGTTCCCACCGGCTTTCCACTATCGGGCTGAGCCTTTTTGATGACGTAAAAAGGGGTGATATTTTGGTTGCTGACTTTGAAATAGTCACGCGGAGTCGGGACCGTGATCAAATCGAAAACCTTCCCGTCGCCTTCTAGACCGAAAAACATATAACGACTTCCGCTGTCTAGATAACGGTTTTCACCCGAAACGGTGACCGGCGGCCACAAAAGCGTCGCATCCGCGCGTTCTTCCAGCATGCATCCCCTCTTCGAGCAAAAGTCGGATGTCTCCTGATTGACGACATGGAAAACCACTTGATAAGCGTCATAGGGAAATTGCGGATCTTTGTAGAATTGAAACTTTTTCAAGTCAGCGTGGACCGAAACTATGGGAAATGTGTATTTCCCTCGTCTTTGATCGACGAAGAAGATATAAGGCCTTTCGGTATAAATCAAGCGGCTGACTCGGCGCAACGAGAGCTGCCTTATCGGGCGCAAATCAATCAATCCGGAATTATGGACCGTCTCAGTAAAAGCGTCGCGCAATGACGTTTGGTAAAGCGTTTTGTCCGGAATGAATCCCGGCAAAGTCAATTTCGTGGCCGAAGAAGGCCGGTTATTCCCTAAAAAACGAATGTTCAGCCATTGGGGGATTGCGGGAAAATCCAATCTGCGTAACTCACCTGGCGTGAACTGCTCTAGATTGACTGGCAGGCTTGGCAATTCGCAGCCGTTATCCAATGTGATTTTGATGACGGTGTGATTCGCTTGATGTCTCGCCAATTCCGTTTGGTCGAAGGGAGGAATGGTGATGGACGACTTCCACTTTCCATCAATGTTCAAAATGTTAAAGACAAGACCTATGTCCTGTTCGTGAGCGGCCTTAATCTTGAACTGGAATTCCGGTGTCGGTTCCCTGTGCCCGGAATAGAGCTTGCAGAATTCATGGCCGTCTCCGCTAGGATTGTGCTTGAAGAAATAGCCACTATCTCGGCGAACAAACTCAATTGGATCGTCGCAATGGACGCAGCGAAGGTCGCGGAAAGAGCGGCAATTGGCGTGGTTTTGCTGGAATTCCTCATACTCATGTACCGTAACTTCTCTTCCCCAAAGAGCGAAGTATGCTTTTTCGATCTTGTACTGCGCCATGTGGTTAAATCTCCAACTCCGCCTTTTGTCTCAATTTCAAATTGTGTTCAAGCAAGAAAGAAATGATCGATAAATAAACCCATCAATAGCAGTCATAAGAAACCCCCATTTTGCATGGAAAATCCGCTGTAACGCTTCCAATAAGAAAATTCTATCAGACCAGAGGTGGATTTCCTTCAAGAAAATACAACAAAAACCGCATTTGCAAACGCGAGATGATTTTTTAGGCGTAATAATTGACACGCTAAAGAAAAAAAGAACGGACAATCAAATGGCTTTTCCTCGGCGGCGTCGCAGATTTGACTTGGCGGTCCTGCAATGCCGTTATAGAAAAACCGCCGCTACCGGAGTTCCAAAGTTTTCTCCGTCCTTCGCGGAATTTGGGACAGGACCGCCCTATCCGGGAGGGCTTGAATCAACGAAAAGCCCTTCGACGTTCCGAACTCCAAAAAGGGATTGGCCAAAAAAGGGGGCGAGATAAGACGGGAAAGCTCACGCGAGCGAATTCGGGCTGCGATCGCTCAAGCCTTCGGGAATGGATGAACCTGTACCGAACGGCCCAGGGGGCGAAAAGGACAAGGTGAAATCATCCCTGGAAATGGCGCATCCGAAGTAAATCCGCATTAAATACCGCGACAGACTCGGAAAAAACAAGAAACAATCGAATCTATTCTTCCCTCGTTTGCAAATGAGATTTAAAACAAGGGGGATTCCATGCGCGCAAAAAACCTGGAAAGCGGTTACTATGCGTCCATAGAAAAGATGCCGCCCCGGGTTGGGGACGGCATCCACGGTTATTGATTGATGATCAGAGGATGGTTGGATCAATGCCGGCGAACGCCAGGGATATCGATACGGAACCCTTGTCGCATTCGTCTTGGTTCTCCACTTCCGTTCCTTCTAGCCACGTAACCCCATAGTAATAACGGGTTTCGCTGGGCTTAATGACACCCAGGGATTGAGGATGGTCGAGTCCCATGGTTTTATTCGGCATGACGATGGATTCGGCATAGATATGATTGATATCCGAATCCGTATAAGAACCAAGGGTTAATTTGGAATCGTGGGTAGCCATCGATGAGACAAAACGATTCGTATTGCCATCAGTTTCTTTTTCAAATACGACGCGGGTTTGTCCATTTCGTAATGCATCCCCACGTTTTTGGTCGTAATAGCCTTTAGAGACTTCGACTATCGATACCCGGGTCCAATTGGATAAAGCCTGGTCACGACCGGATTCCCTATCTAGCGGCATAATGCCGGTGCCACTTGCTAAATACAAATTTAAATCCGCGGTGTCGGGATTAGAAATCGTGAACCGGAACAAGGTGTAATAATTGTAATTCTCCGTGACATCGCGGACATAGCTGACCTTCCCGTCAGTTCTGCTGCTATCGCGCCATACAGGGGCATAGATCCGCCTGCCGTCCCCCGAAGAAACATCCTGAACCACCGAGGAAGTGGATACCAACGTTTCGTGGGCTCCTTCGATATAATGCTCATCGTTTTTATCAATCTTGGCATAGGGGTCGGATACGGATTCAATCGATACCCTTAAATGGCCATAGTTGCCATTAATGGTAATCGAAGAATAATTCATCGATACCGAGCGGTTCACATTAAACCAAGCAAGAGTGGAAACCGCCGCGGTGGATAAAGAAGCCACGATTAAAACCGAGATGGCAATCAGGGCTTTGTTTGGATTTTTCATCGCGGCGGTTTCCTTTCTTCTTGATAAGTAGAGATAAGCGGGAGAGGGAATCCCCTCCCCCGCTTGTAGACGTAGGGTTTTAACGAAACGGATTAGGCGTCGTAAGCAACGAGTTGCAAATTGACGTCGACGGATCCGCCGGCACAAGCGTCGAAGCTTTCGCCATCATCCTTGGTTCCTTCGAGCCAAACGGTAACGGTGAACCAGTGGGTGGTCGACTCGTTGCCAGGAAGGTTAATCAAAAATTGCGGATGAGTTGCCTTGGAGTCACTATTAATAGCGGCGAACTCTTTAACGTGCGAGTAGTTATCGCTTTCTTCCGGCAAGGCAATGGGAGTGGCCGTTCCAGCACCGGCGGCCGGAGCTAAATAAGTATCGGTCGCGTTATTTTCGAACATGATAGTGTTCTTCGCTGCAACCGTGTACGAACCATCCGTTTCCTTCGGCTCGGTCGCTGTATTAGCATCATTAATCGCAACACGAGTATATTTTGCTAACGCCTCGTTTTTCTTTTTTGTGTCTGGTTGTTCCGTGGCACTAGCCTTGATAAGGGTGCCTTTGTCAAGGAAGACGTTCAACCCAGTCGGCTTGGAGTTCTTCAAACCAATCAAATACACGGTGTAGTCAGTTTTATAGGTGGCATCGACAGTTTTTTCAATAGCGTTTCCATTTCCAGCGTCTTTGGTCCAAATCGGCTTGACGAGGGTCGCGCCATCGGCAGAGGAAATGTCCGTAGTTGCAGAGTCAGTGGTGCCGGTGATGGTCTTTATGGAGGCGTCGTTTTCGGCGGCGACAGCATTGCCAGCCTTACCATCGGACAATTTTTTCAGTTCAACTTCCAAAGTACCGTGGTTGTTGACGGCAGAGATGTTGTTATAGATGAGGGTCGCGCTGCGGTTAGTGGTGAACCAAGCGAAGGTGCCAGTAGCGCCGGCGACCGCGGTTCCAGCCGTGAGGACGGAGAGAGCGAGGACGAGTTTAGCTTTCGTTTTCATTTGTTTTGATTTCCTTTCAATGAATGTATGAATTGAAGATTAATTAAGCGATGGCTTGCGAGAGGGCGTTGATTTCGAGATTAATGTCCACCTTGCCGCCTTGGGCGGAACGTTGGTCATTATTCTCGGTGCCTTCTAGCCAGACGCGAACCACGTAATAGGAGGTGGTTCCGCTTGCAATCGTGCTGAGATAGTTCTTGGAATGGATGTTGGAATCTTTGCTCGTATTGGCGAACACTCCTTCATCTCCTAGAACGTAATGGCGATCACTATCTTGATAGGATGCGAGATCCAATTTGTCATCCGTAATTAGGTTCTTGGATTGGATGAATTGGGTCTTATCCGCGGCCGTTGTTCCCACGGACTTCGATTCGAACGTCAGAATGGGCTTCAACGTGCTAGAAACGATATCATCGTGGCTAGCAATTGGGGTTTCGGGATGTTCCCCTTGGAGAATCGCCACACGAGTCCAGCTGGTCGCGGCCTCATTGGCTTTCTTTTGGGCTTCGTCGGTGTCTTCATGGGCGAAGACTTTGGTGCCTGCGGTCAGATAGACTTCAAACGGACGATCCGTTTTGGCGTTATAACCGGCTGCGTCTTTTTTCACCCCTTTGTGGGTTAACGAGAAGGCGTATTCGGCATAATAGGTATTCTCGCCGCCTTCGGAGACATCGTTGACGCGGACGGGAGCTTTGTCATTACCGATTTCCATTCCCCAGTCTGGAGAATAGAAGGTCTTACCGTCTTTACTGCTCACATCGCTTGCAGTACTTGTAGCTCCAGAAATCGTTTGGGCATTTGCATTTCCGGTAGCCGCTACTCCATCCAAGCCAATGAGTTTGCCGCTTAATTCCGCGGAGCGATTTTGCATCGTGACCGAGGAATAGGCTAGAGCCACCGTCCGATTCACTTGGAACCAGGCGAAGGTGGATGCGCCTGCGGAGGCCAAAGCGCCAACAGAGAGGGCGGAGATTGCCATCAAAGCTTTGGTTTTGCCTTTCATTGCTTCCTTTCTGTTCCTTATTCTTATTAATAGGAACTTGAATCCGCGTATTTGGGCTATCCCCGCCAACGCGGATGCGGGGAATTTGAATTCCAGCACGACGAAGAATTGGGCTCCCCCGTATGCTAGATGGCTCTATTATAGAATTTAAGAAACGGGTTTCAACCATAAAGTAAGCATTCCCTTACTATTTATTTGTTTTATGCGATGATTATGGGCTTTGTACCTCTTTCTCTTTGGGTACTAGGCTTCCATTGGTGGGGTTCTTGCTCCTTCTTATCCTCCTGTTGACTTCTTCTGGTCTATGGGGTTCCTACGATGGGTTGGAACGCCAAGCAGTCCCCGTTTAGAAGACGCTTCCCCATCTCTTTCATCTTCCAGGATTCTATATGCTAATGGGGCTTCCATGATCTATAGACTCGATATAAGGGTCTACTTTCCGGTTACGATGTCCCTTTATCAATTTCAGGCCTTTCCATACGGTTGGCTTTACGTAAGTAATCCAAGGCATTCCTATAACCGCCTCGGATTCGTTTGATTGCTTTTGTCCCAATGGAAGGGACGGAGAGGGCACATGAGGGAACATGATAGGGAACATGATACAGTTTTTGCAGGGCACATGATAGGGCACATGATATTGTTTTTGCAGGGCACATGATGCAAAATATATTTGCCAGGAGGATTTACCGTGAAAAATCTTGAAGAATTAGTTCAAGCGGATTTTTTTGAGAATAAAGAATGCGAATATAAGCTTCATTTGGAGACGAGTGAGGACAAGGTAGAAAAATGGGCCAAAACTTTAGTTGGCTACGCGAATACCTATGGCGGATATATTTTGGTTGGGGTATCCAACAACAAGGATGTCGTCGGCATTGATGGAGACGAAGTGGATCGAACAAAGATTTTGGTCCTCAAAACCATAAACAGGCATATATTTCCCCATATCGAAGTTTCTTTTTCGGTTTTCTCTTGCGGTGAAGGCAAATACATTCTTGCCATTTGGACCGATTATTTGAACGAAATGGTCATCTTCAAGTCCGGCGATTACAACGAAAAGGTTTACATCAGAGAAGATGGCTCTACTCTGCCTGCGACCATTAGCCAAATCCTTTCCATGGGAAAAAGAAAAATGGGAATGGACACTCAATTGCTGAACGAACAATATGAAGTAAAAAATTTCTCCAAATTCAGCAAATTGGCAGCCCTCTATAGAAAAGATGGTGAAAAACCAACGGAAAAGATGCTCATAAGCAAAGAAATCGTCGGTCAGGACGGAAGAATAACCGAAGGGTTAAAGATGTTCTCCGATAGCTTCGATGGCGACGAGACATTGGCCGTATGCAGGCTTTGGAACGGCTTCGACAAAGGAAGCGACGAGGTGATCGACAAGAAGGAATTCAAAGGGTGTCTTTGCGATGTGTTCGATAACATCATGGATTTCGTAAGCAGGAATAGTCGGAGTGGATTCGTCAAAAACGCGGATGGATCAAGACTCGACACGTCCTCCTATCCGAAAATCGCCCTGAGGGAAGCCGTTGTCAACGCCCTAGCCCACAGGGACTACTCCATCGATGGGACGCAGGTCGATGTCGATATCTTTAAGGATCGGCTTGTCATCACCTCTCCAGGTGGGTGGCTTCTCCCGAAAAAGCCCGACGAATACAATCTTGATTCGATACCATCCGTAAGAAGGAATAAGGTCATATGCCGTTGCTTTGAGATTGCTGGTCTCATGGAAAGGAGCGGCAGCGGACTTAGAAAGATATACAACGTATACAAGAAGTTGAAATTCAAGGAACCCCAATTGAATGATCAGCACGATTATTTTCTGATTACCCTATACGATATGCTAGGCGAAAAAAATAACAGTGTGATCCTCAACGGCAAGTACGACGAAGCGATATTATCCTTCTGCAATGGCGTCGCTCATTCCAGAGAAGAAATTCAGGCTCATATCGGATATAAGAGCAGAAGCCATTTTATGGCCGACATATTAAAACCGTTGCTAGAAGCCGGTTCCTTGGAAACAACCGCGAATAGCAAATCGAGAAACGCGAAATATATAGCGGCAATTAAGATGGACTGATTTCTAAATGTTTCCGCAAGGAGCATGATAAAAGTTCGATTTTGAAGAGAGGTTTCCTTTTGCTTTATGGGTTTTTAGAGTCCCATTACTTTGTGGCCATTGGTCATAAGTTTTGGCACTTTATTTTGATTAGAGGATGAAATAAATTGGCAAAAATCTAGCCAGTCACTTCTTCTTTTCTCACCACTCCCAGGAACAGTGTCCCGTTTGCCTTTCAAAGAGAAACATCAGGCAAGGGGATCCGCCTTTCATTTTGAAAAAATGCGCCCAAGCCATGGACAATGGATGATATATCGATTACACGGAATTTGAAAAATGGTGGTACCAATGAATCAAAATCAAAAGATGCTAGAAAGGATGATGGAAACAGGCGACGGCAGCATATCCAGGAAAGACGCCCTTGCTAACGGGGTACCGCCAGCGAGTTTTGCCAGGTACGTCCGTTCCCATCATCTTTTTAGAATTAGCCAGGGCGTCTACGCCAAGGAAGGCGCCGTCGATGAACTATTTCAATGGCAAAGAAGGTATCCAAGGATTGTCTATTCCGGTATCACAGCGCTTTATCTACTCGGGCTGACCGATCGGATACCGGCTTCTATCGATTTCACGATGCCGAAAGGCTGCAGAGTGAGAAAGGAAAGCATCGCCCCCTATGCCGTTTGTCACATTGAAAACAACGCCGAACTATTCGCTTGGGGCAATGTCAGTGCCGAAACCATGTTTGGAAATACGGTCGCTTGTTTCTCTAAAGAAAAGATGATCGTTGAGATGATACGGAAGAGAAAAGATTATGATTCGGAGTTGTTCCTCAAGGCCGTGAAGACGTTCCTGAAGGGGAAGGACAAAGACATGGATTTTCTCTTTCAATACGCGAGAAAGAGAAAGATAGAAGAGAAGGTATATCCAATGTTGGAGGCCATGGATTATGAAGATTAATAGGGATTACCTTTCGACGATGCCGTGGAACCCATCGACCAATGGATTCGTAACGGGATTTGGAGTTTTGATAGGAGGTGTTAATGCACCCCACACCACCTAAGCATTTCTATTAAATTCTTTTTAGGAAATCTTCCACCTGCAAAAATTCTACGCCCTCCGCATCCGGATGAGAGGAGGTTCGATCGTAGAAATATACCACCAGTCTTTTCCCCGTCCTTTGGCAATGGCGGAGGTTGCTGACCTCCCTTTGGTAATTTTCTCCATCAAGAAGGACCAAAACGGCCTGAACCAAATAGTTCTCCCCGTTCTTCTCAAAGTAAAAATCAACGCCCCTGTTCTTGCATTCTGTTTTTGACGCGAGGTCCACATAATCGAATTTAAGCGATACGGGACGATAGCCTTTCGAGAAAAGATTCATGAAAACGATATTTTCAAAAACTGCCGAATCCAAATCCTTGGCACGGGAAGCATATCGCAGTAAGCCTGGGTCCTCGCAATAGCATTTCCCTCGATTCTCGATATGGTTTTTCCCGCTTTCATAGGCATCGGAAGCGTCTTCGTCCATTCCCTCAAATAAAAAGGAATCAACAAGCCTTTTGAAATAAGTATCGATATCTGCGTGGACGGCAGAGCTATTTTTATTTTGAGATTTATTATCCGCGTTAATTTGCTTGGCGATGGTCTTAAGGCTAAGCCCGGTTGTGATGGTGTCAAACACTCTTTGGAGGATTTTCTTCTTTTCGTTTTCTCCAATGTTTTTAAGGTCCATCGTTCGATCGAGAATGTCTTTTTCATAGGTTTCTCGATATAGCGTTTCAAAAGCATTGTTTTTTCCGGACATCCCATCCGCCCGAACGACCTTAGGCAATCCACCATAAGAAAAATAATCCGTGAAACGGAAAGAGGGATAGTCTTCACAGGCTTCTTCGAACGTCAAAGGACGAACGATGACTTCGCAAGAATCTTCTGCCCCAATTTCTCGTTGAATATCTTTGGATAACGTCTTGGAATTGGAACCCGTGACGTAGATATCAATGTCGGGGTTCTGAAGATGCAAGGTCTTAAGAGCGGTCCCAAAACCTTTCACCAGTTGGATTTCATCCATAAATAGGTAAGAAATGGGGTTCAAAGCGGCGAGGGAACGGACTTTAGCCTTCAATTCCGCCTCTTCACGAATCTCATCGTCCTTTTCTAAAAAATCAAGCAAGGCTATTTCTTCGTTTTTAACCCCTAAATCTAACAGGGTTTTGTAGAATAGTTCCTTCAAAAGAAAAGACTTGCCAACCTGCCTCAATCCTTCGATGACCTTGATTTTCCCATTGCCTCTAAACCGAAGGAGTTGTTGGATTTCCCTATTTCGTTTAAATACGACATCCATTTAGTCTTCTTGTCCTCCCACCCATTCGCTTAAGCCCGTTCGAAGAAAATGCTCTAATCCCATATGAAGGATTCCACTTCCATCCTTCCAGGGGGTGACTTCGATCGGGACAACAACAATTTTCAAATAAGAGTCTTTCAAAAAACGGGCCATGACCTCTGCTTCTTTGGATCCGTCCGAATCCCCATACGACAAATAAATTTTGTCGCGGCCTTTCCGTAAAATGAATGCGACGTCCAAGGCTTGGAACGCCCCACCGAATTTGCCATACACATAACCGCTAGAAACGCGGTAAGACTCTTCGACTAGTTTGGACAAAATCATCGTTTTATCTTCGACGACACGATTCCTCTTTTCCCCTTTGAAACCAACGTCCATGGGGTAAAGAGCAAACAAGCGGGCATTCGTCTGTTCCCTTTCTACGTTTTCTCTAGGCAACGCCTGGAGCAGCTTCGCGCCTTTTAGAAAATCAAAATAAGAGAGAAAGGTATTAATGGAAAGTTTGGATTCCAGATCCATGCGAATTTGATTCACCGACAGCGGGATGTCGCTATGATTCAGCGAATAACGAAAAACCAACTCGATATTTCGTTGATAGTCTCCACGGAACTTTTTCAATTGGCGCCCTTCTTCTATTGCCTTCGCTAAGCAATCGTCTTTGGAGATGAAAAGGCCACCGCGTTCTAGATATTCTTCATCGTTTTTCACGGAACCAGACTTCAGGGAATCGATATAAGAAACGGGCGTGAAAGCAAAGCACTGAAGGCGTCCGCGAATTAGGGTTTCTTTCTCCCCCAGGGCAAAAGAAGGTTCTAAATCGCTGGTTGCAATAACGTCTACATCGCTTCGCCCAGCACAAACATCGAACAAGGATTCCGAATGCTCGAAGAGAAAAATATCATCGATCAGAACAATTACATGTTTTTCGTGATTTTCCCTCATTCTCAAAAGCAATGCAGCGGGGTCATTGTAAGAGGATTGACGTATTTCCATGATTTGATAATCGGAGCAAGCGTTTAGCTCGTTAAAAAGATCATGGAATAAAAAATGGGATTTTCCGGAACCGGCCAAGCCAACAAGGAGTTTGAGCAATCCATTTCCCAAACTATTTAATATTTCTTTTTTAAGTGAAGTCCGCATATTCGCAAGAAAATACTATCCTTTTTCTCCGTCTGAATGAAGTAATTATTTCATTAATTTTATCTTTTAGTGAAATTATTACTGCTTTTTCAGTATTTATTTCATTAATTTTTCTTTTTAATGAAATTATTACTATTCCTGGCAAATGGGATAAAACGGCCGCGAAGACAAAAAGGGGTACGTGTTTTGATTCATCCCATAGATATCGATGTAAGCCAATGGCCGAAACCTTCTCTTTATCAAGCAGGATAAGGAAAACTCTTCTTTGCTATTCTAAAATTTCTCTGCTTCGTTACGATGCTTTTCGAAATAAAATTCTTCCAAAAAATCAGGCATTGGTATAGACAACCGTCCCATTCAAGGAGATGGTGACCGTGATGGTGCCGGATGGTTCTTTGGTGATAGTAATCTTGGGATCTAACTGACCTTCTCCTGCCGCAAGGAAGCCCTGAATCGTTTGGTAGCCATCTCCATCGGGATCAACCAAGGTTAAGGTGTATTGGAAGGTAGCTTCCGCTTGGGAAGTTCCATCCGCCTTCTTATTAATATAGGAATAAGAGAATCCCACCAAAACGTTAGAAGCATCGGGATCGTTCCAATGGATCGAATCTAATTCGCTTGAATCGTATACCGAGCCTTGTTTTTTCTCTCCTTCTGCTTCATCGCGGTAAATCGGGACGATTGAAGTATCGGTGAGCTCAGAGGTATCTTCCACCCAAGACGAATTTTCATCTTGATAATAACGATGGATTTCTCGTGGACGAGAGGTCGTGGAGATCGTCCCCGTCAATAAATTCTCCATCGTTAAGGTTTCATCGAGGAAATCCACGCGGGCTAAGGTTCGCTTATTCACGGAGTAATCATAGAAATGCAATCGACGTAGGGTCTTGGTTTTCCTCGAAAATGGCTCTGGATCCTTCAACGTTTCTCCAGTGGGGGACTCCAATACGATTCCATCCCCTTTGAACGAAGGAGATACGGAATCATCGACACCGCCAACTTCCACTTTCTGATCTTCGGGAGCGGAATCCCGTTGCAAGGTCAAAGTCCCCACATATCCCGATCGAACCAAGACGCAAACCGAATCGGTGGGGTCTACCGACGAGGTACCCGTCGCCACAAGGGATACACCCAGGGGGAAATAAAACGATTCTTGGATTTCGTGGATGAACTCCGTAACGCGGGTACGGTTGATTTCTTTGGCGGATGCCCCGATGTCGAGGTACATCAAATAGCAGCCAACGCCCCCGGAGACGGAGCCCAAGGCATATTCCCCTTCGTTGACGGGGACTTCGAAGTAATAAGCTTTGTTCAACAGCAAGTCGTTTCGTTTCATGATGCGAGCGACATCGAAAATCGAGGAATATCCCGTGGGCTTGCTAGGGGACTTTCTGTAGGATTCTTCCATAGGGGTTACCCCGTCCATTTCTAGTTTCTCTCCCTTGTCGCTTAAGCGGTATGGCAAGGAATAGGAGCCGTCCTTGTAGGCATAGACATAGGGGTATTCGGGATGGTCATCGTTACGAAGGATCGCTTGGATTTGACGGATTTCATGAACCTTGGACTCGTTCCCCAAATCGCGGATAATTTGATGCAAAGAAAAGAAGCTGTCGTTGTCCCCTTCATTGCTCGACCCAAAATACGTTCCCGACATGAAATTGATGCTGCCCTTCTCTTTCAATTGAAAGTTAATGGAATTAGCGGGCATTTGATAGTCCGTATGGGTTTGGTTATTGATGGAAACCCAGGGGGCAGTGACAAGATTATCCGTAGAGAGGTTCGCATCCATAAAGTGGATGCCCCAGATGCTTTTGCTTCCTTTCAAGCTATTGTTCCAAAGCCCGTTGGTGACTTCGGAATATTTGCTTAAAACCGTGTCGTCGCCCTCGGCCGTCCAAACGGTTTTGCCGTTGACAGTCTTGGAAGAAATCACGGCATTTTCTCCCTGATTATTGACCGTTTGGACGTTAAAAAATCCCCTGCTATCGGAATAGCAACTGGAAATGTTATTGGCGATGGCGAATTTGCCGAAACGGAAATTGACGTGACGATAATCGTAAGTTCGAAGATACGAATCCTTATACGTGGATCCTCCAATCAGATAACCCGTGTTATTCTCCGTCGGCTCGTATTTGTTCGCTCCATATTTCGAGGCTTCCTCTTGCGTCGTGTAAGCGTTAATCGGAGAGAAAGTGTTTTCATTGCCAGAATAATCAACCTTGGATTCCGAATGGTCGAAAACATCATAGCTTACCGTGTAAAAAGAATCCGTGGATGTTCTCGTTTCGACACGGTCGGAACTAGTGGTCCCCTGAAGAGAAACGAGGTTGACGCTGGAAGTCTCTCTGGAAGCCGTCCACTTGCCATTATTGAAGGCAAGATAGTATTTGCTATACCTGGAGTAATAAAAAGAGACCGTAGAGCTAAGAGAAGACGAAGAAATAGACATCGTCGAAGTAGCGCTGCCCACGTTTACCTCCGCAATGCCCCACGAAGAGGAAATCGAAAGATAATAACGAGTGGAATCCACTGTGGTATAGACGCTGGCTCGGTTTTGGTCTAGTTCGATGGTCCACCGCGTGGCTTCCCAAGGATTGGTCGTATTCTCCACCCCGTCGCGGCTATCCTTGATTTTCAAATAATTGGAGCCAGAAGAAATCAAAAACGTGGAACCACTGCTAAATTGGGAGCGTTCCACTAACGACCATCCGGCAGTCGCCCCCGTTTCTGAGGGGACGGTGAAATGGAGATAATAGGTCTTCCCGTTAAGAATCGAAGAGATTTTGGAAGAGGGATCCACGTACCAGTCGGTGGCGCGAGAAGAATCCGTTGTGGTTTTCAGGCTTCCCGCATCGTTAACCAAATAATATTCCACACCGTCGCGGACTTGGGAAATGGTGCCATAATCGCCGGAAGATGGCATTTTCCAAACGTAAGGGTTCTCGGCGTTTTCTTCATAGCCGAGAGAGCCGTCTCCTAGAAGAGAAAGGAAGTAATCGCTTTCCCCACTTGGATAAACGATAGCAAAGTAATAATGTTTTTCGACCTCTTCTCGATAAATATTAGCGCGTTGATAGTATCCACCATCGAGCATCGTATAGATGTTGTCAATTTCCGAGGCATCCTCCATATCGGTGCCATCGTTCGAATAAAGGAAATTGTAATTTCCAATTTTGGGGTTATAGGTCGCAGAATGGAAATCCGAGTTATAAAGGCGGGCCTCGCCAACATAACTATAATCGTTTTGGTCGTTCCCATCTTGCCAATTTCCCTTATCGATTTCGGTTTTCACTCCAGAAGAAGAAATGTTGTAGGTGCGATCATAATAATAAGGATGGGAACTCGTTCCGACATCGCAATAATTATCGCGGATATCCTGCAGGCGGGTGTTGATGGCCTTCATGTCGATGCCCCCGCCCCAGCCGGCTTTCGAACCTTGGCCATTGACAACGAAGTTCTTCTGCTGGGTTTCGGGGCTAGCGACGGAATAGGACATTTTCTCGACCGCGTTTTCGTACTCGGGCTCGCAATACCCCACTAAGGAATATTTGGAAATGCAGGCAAAAGAGGGGGACCCTGAAGTATAGGCATGGGCCTCGTTTTGGATTTTTAGGGTCGAAGAAGCCGAACTGGAATTGGATATCGCAACGTCAGACATCCTCCCGTTGACGTATCCCGCGGCCAAACCCATCAGGACTTGGTTTTGTTCTCCCGAAGCGGAGTTCGTGTCCGAGACGGTTGCATCCATCAACGTGAAATTCTTGATTTCGGGAGTAATCGAAGCATAGGGGGAAGAGCCGGTTACGGCGGGCTTATATTCCCCGACTACGCCAAAAAGGCCGAGGATATGGAAATAACTATCGCCTTGATCGGAGATGCTTTTGACGGCGCTAGGAGCATTCAGCTCGCTTCGGGTATTGGCGATTTTTAGCCCTTTGATGGTTTTGCCGTTCCCGTTGAACGTCCCCACGAAAGGGTTTTCCGTTGTCCCGATGGGGGGCAACGTCAAAGTAGAGGCATCAAAATCGTCCCCGAGTTCAAAATGGAATTGCCGTTTCAGCTTCCCCGATTCGTCTGCCTGGTTGAAATGGCCAAGGTATTGTAGCCATGCAAGGTTATAAAGATGCAGGGGACGAGTGATGCCATAAGGCTTTTCCGCCGTTCCGTTTCCGTAAGCAAAATAAGAACCATAGCTTTTCCCGACGAAGGCCTCCTGGATGATGTTTTTGTTTTTGAACCAGGCGTAGGAAAAAGAAGCAAGCGAGGCCGTAAGGGCGATGAACGAAGACAAAACGCCGGAAAAGAGTAGTTTAAAGGTCTTATCCTTCATCATTTCCCCTCCTTCACCGAAAGAGTGAAATCCCGGTAATAAGCTACGTACCCTAGACGCTCCCCATTAGAAGAAAGCATCCCCTCCTCAAAAAGGGCGTTGCCGATATTGTCCGTATAAAGGCTCGTAACGGCTTCCGCGTTATAATCTAGCAATAGCCAAACATTTCTCGCCCCGTCTAAGGCCAATTGAACCTCGTTTTCTCCTGAAGGGATTTCCAAATATCCTTGCGGGGCATAGGTCAAAGTCACCGGGGCGGTGGAAACGTCCACATCCACAAAACCCTTGACCGCTTTTTTCTTTTGGATGGACAAGCAGGAATAGGTTTGTCCTTCTTCTGTCGTCACTTCTTGTAGCGTTTGGTTGATCTCCGAGTCGGCGTAGGAAGCAAACGCGATGACCGCGGAGAGGGGGTTGGTGAAGGAATTGGCTTTAGCAAAACTCTCTTCGAAAGTCGAAGGCCAATCCCAAGAAGAAGAATCTCCTTCTTGGCGGGGTTCTAAAATCGTTGGACGGTCGGAACGTGCAAAGGCAACAACGCGTTCAAAGGAAGCCAAAACAGGGATTTGAATGAGCATCCGATAGCTCGATTCTCCCAAAAGGTCTTTATCGCGATATGCCCCGATATCAAAGGTGTTATCTGCGATTTTAGAAAAATAATAAGGGTCACCCTCTTGGGAAGAAGAGGGGCGAACGTAGCGATAGTAGGTAGGCGTTCCAAGGATCGCGGGGTCACGGGCCACGATTTGGGAATAGGTTGTTTTGGCAAAGCGGTTGGTGGTGAACCAGGCAAAGGTGGAAACCCCAATCGTGGACAATACCAAAGTGCCTAAAACTGCGCTGGCTACGAAACGGATACGAGCCATACGACGGCGTTTTAATGCGGTTTGGATGTTTGCCATAAGGGTCTAGTGGCAACTGGCTGTCTAAAAAACTAGACCCTGTAGTTTTGCGTCACCGAATCGCTTCGGTTTTGCTTTTAACCCCACTAAATTATCATTGCGCTTCCCTTTTTTCAACGAAAAGGAAGGGAATTGATCATGGGGTGGATATAGAAGAAAATGATTAGCAAAGGAAAAAGCACGCGGAACCCCTTCATCAAATGGAGTCTTAATGCAAGACTTATAACTAAAAACAGCATTTCGAAATTTAAAAAAGTTTTATGGCCAAGAACCTCTCCTCGGAATAGGACGCCTAATCGATCTTATCCGCTTAACTAATCCTTGAACCTCTATATATATCTATATCAATAGAATAGTAGTTTTATCCCTTCCCTCTCGAGCCATTCGTCTAGTAACCCCCGAGGTTATAGGAACAAGCGCAAAGTATCGTTATTATTCCAATTGACCATCCCCTTCATTTCTCTTGAAGCGAAATCTGAAGCGAAATTTTGAAAGTTGAAGCGAAATTTTCAACGAAATTAGCGAAATTGAAACGAAATTTTTTTCGCTTCAAAACGAAGCAATTTCGCTTCAAAAAGAAAAGTTGGCTTTTTATCGAAACTTTTTGATAACAGGGAAACGAAATAACAAGAGTGACGAAACGAAATGAGCGGAGAATGAGTTTCCAAATAGAAGAAATATAGAGGAAAGTAGATAGCAAAAGAAAACAAGCGTAGACAAGCGGATTTGTCGAAAAAAGGTACAAGTTGCAATCCTAGGCGAGTGCGCATAAAATTAAGCAACAAGTAAGTTTTTATTTACCGAATAGCGAATTTAAAATTATGGACAAGAAAACAAAACGCACCCTATTAATCGCGGGAATCGTGGAAGCGGCGATCATCCTCTTCTGCCTCATCGTGTCGATTCTCGTGATTGTGACCTACAACAAACCGGAATCGGGACCCAACTGGCAACAGATGAACCTCGATAAGAACGGACCGATGATCGGCTGGTTCCAAAATAACCCGACGCCGTTCTTCTTGATCATCGTGCTTCCGCTTCTTGTCATCCTTGTTTTGGATATCATCTATCTCATCATCTATGCCTCCAAGCGTGAATCCAAGCTTAGCGATGCCGAAATCAACGAAATCCAAGCCCAAGCTAGAGCTGAGGCTAGAGAAGAATTACGAAAAGAAATCGAAGCCGAGGAACGGGCGAAGGCAGCAGCCGAAAAGAAAGACGAATAATAACAGGGGCCGACGGCCCCTTTTCTTTTTGCTTTCTTTGCATTTTCGGATGGAGGAGGAAAAGATATAATTTTCCCTATTGGAGGCATACGCATGAAAAAATCATTTCTTCTGGCCCTAGCTTCTAGTGCATTGCTTTGCGCCTGCGGTTCTAGTCCTTCGACTTCTAGCCCGTCATCGGATTCCACGACAAGCGAATCTTCGGCTTCTTCTACTCCTGCGATCGACTTTAGTTTGGTCTCTAGTTGCAAGGCAGGATCCATTGAAAAAGAAAGCTTTACGATTACTACCCCTAATCCAAGTGAAGAATATTCTTCCTGGGATGATCCCGTGATTAAAATTGCAATCAACCAAGCTAACTGGGCTTATGTCACCGCGATCAAGAAAGATGACAAGTCTATCCTTTCCCAAAATGAAGGTGTTGTTCCTTCTGCTGCGATTTCTATCGAACCCCAAGATTCGCTATCAGGAACAGGAGGCAGCAACGTCATCAACCGCATCGATCTTCATATCGATCGGAGCCAAATTAAAACCGGGACCACGCGGATTAAAACAAGCATGACGCCGAGTAACGGGGTTTCTTCGGCTTCCAAGATTGAACTTTGTTTTGAGCTAAAGGTTGTTCCTTATGGTTCCATTCAGGTCGAAACGACCGAAGTTCCCTTTGAAATCGATTTGTCCGCGGTGAAAAATGCCGCGGGGAAACATCTTGAATTCAATGTCTCGGACTTGGATTACGAATACGGTTCGAGTCACGTTAGCTATTACGGCTTTACCACGAACGGCTCTTCTAAAATCGTCGACACGATGCCTCTTGCTCTAGGGCACGTCTATTCCTTCTCTATTATCGTTGGGGAATCCGCCCCGTATGTCTTTTATGATGTTTCCACTTCGAGTTCTTCTTTAGAAAAAGTAGATACGAATCATTACCGGGTGAAAGAAGCAATTCCATCGACCGTTTATTTCGCGGCCATGGAAAGAGCTTAGTTCTTCTTTTACGTTTATCCACTGGCTTCCGAACCAGGAAGCCTTTTTCTTCTCTTGTTCCAAAACGATTGGACGAGTTTAGCCCATAAGTCACCACCATTTTCCTCCCGTGAAATACGCGTTTAACAAGAAAAAATTGAAATTTTCTTCAAAAGATTCTTGTTAAACGGCTAATTCGGAATAAAATGGCCTTATGGAATTATTCAAACGGGAAAACATTTTGAAGCGGATTCGCCCCTTCTACCAAGACACTTCTTTAATCAAAGTCATCACGGGAATCCGAAGATGTGGCAAATCCTCGATCATGAAATTGATTAGTCAAGAGCTAGAAGAAAATAACGGGGTTCCCTCCTCTTCAATCCTTTTTCTCGACTTGAACTCCCGCCCCTACAAGCGAATCAGCAAGCCCGATGAATTAGAAGCCCTTATTGAAACCCATACCAAAGGGATGGAGGGAACGAAATACCTTTTCATCGATGAAGTTCAAAACGTCAAAGGTTTTGAGACGGTTTTAGAATCCTTCCGGTTGGAAGGGGACTTCAATTTCTTCATCACCGGAAGTAATTCCTATTTGCTTTCCGGGGAACTCATCACCAAATTAACGGGTCGATACCTGGAATTTGAAATGGGTACCTTAACCTTCGATGAATATCTGGCGATGAAGTCCTTTTATGGACAGACCCTTTCCTCGTTAGCGGAAGAATTCCAATCCTTCCTCCAAAACGGGGGATTTCCTCAAACGATTTTTTTATCCGATTCTTATGCGCGGAAAGAATACTCCAAAAACATCATTCATGAGATTTTCTTAAAGGATATCAAACGAAACCACCGCATCCGGAACGGGGTGTTATTTCAGCAGGTCCAAAACTATATTCTCCACAACTTTGGATCCACCACTTCTATTCCATCCCTAGCCGCCTATTTATCCAAAACAAACGGGGTCAAAGTATCCGTCCAAAGCGTTTATAACTATGTCGAGTTATTGCTGAATGCGAAGATTATTGAGCGGTGCTCCCGAAAGGACGTGAAGACAAGGCGAGAACTTAACGGCGGAGAAAAGTATTACCTCGCCGATATGAGTTTCTATTTTGCTACCCAGACCGATAATCGCATCCCTTATGGGGCGTGTTTAGAAAACATCGTTTATAACTATGCAAAAAACAAGGGGTATCACATCTCCATCGGCAAAATCGGTAAGTTCGAATGTGACTTCATCTTCCGCAATTCCATCACGGGGGACTACTCCTACGCCCAGGTTTGCTACACGATGACGGGGCAAGAAGAAACCGAGGAACGAGAATATCGGCCCTTGGAATCCATTTCCGATAATTATCCAAAATACATTCTAACGACGGACACCTTCCTTCAAAGGCGAAATGGCATCCTCCACGTGAATGTCTATAACTTCATGTCCAAGGGATTGATGTTTTAGCAATCCATAAATGATTTCTTGTTCCTCTATTCAAAAAAACTAGAGCGACATAGGGTGTCAAATTCACCTTTGTTTTTTGGAAAAATCCGATTCTAATAGAGCGTCATAGAGTGTCATTCAGCGACGATTCCCTCGTTATTTTAAAAGCAAGACACCAAGGTCCTTTATAGAGTGACATAGAGTGACGTCGGACACATCTTCACCCCTTAGGTAGACAATCCATTTTCACAAGTACACAAAAGCAAATGTCCGAAGAAAAGGAAGCGCGGTTAAAGGAAAGATTCTCCAAAGCAGCGCATCTGCTCCTCCATGCCACCCAGCCAAAGCCCAATTATTGGAAGCTCAAAAGTGGACCGCCAAGTGGAGTGCCAAATGGACCGCCAAGTGGACCGCCAAATTCAGAAAACATTCCGGGATAATTCCATCCTTTACACCCTCGTACTTATCGCAAAATGCCCTTTTTTAAAGCCATATAGGCGTCGTAGAGGGGAACGGTTCCTTCTAGATAGCCGCTTTGGTAAGCGTCGCTTTTCTTAATGTCGTTTCTTTTTAAAAGGTTCGATAAATTCTCCACGGTTATTCCGTTTCGATTTCTTACCAGATAAATGTTGTCGTTTCGTTCAAACTCATCCAGAATTTCGGCATAATGCGTCGAATAGATTAAAGTCGCCCCGGCTTGGTTAGCCATTGACAGGAAAAAGGAGTATCGATAAACTACGAATCGATAAAGGCAAAACCTGGGTAACCAGGCGACGCAAAGCTACAGGGCCCCGAAGGAGGCAGCCAGCTCCCGAGAAGTGGAGTGGCTTCTTTTTGGGCAATTGAAGCGTTGTACTCCCTTCAAAAATTGGGCAAAATATCTTATCTCTCCTTTAGGAGAGTTCATTTTCGTGTGTTATGCGCGCGAACGAAAGGAGGCACTTCCTTTGGGTAAACCAACTTCCAATCCGCCAAGCGACTCCGCTTTTCCCTCGCCAAGCTATAAGATGAGTGAGAAGATCGCAAGGCGTAGAAAAGCCAAGAAAATCGCAACGATCGTCGGGGCTACCGGGTTAGCCGGGGTCACTTTATTTTCGATCATTGCTTTTTTAGGTCGCGTCTCGGGCAATTTCACCGTCAATATCAACCAAGCTTCCAATATCGCTCGGCTTCAATTATCCGAAACTAAGGACTTCGCTTCTCCTTCTGTTCACCTCAAAGCCCCGGGGCTAGATAATGCCTCCTGCGCTTCTAGCGACGACGTTTTGAAAGTGGGGGATGGAGCTAATATCGCTGAAAATGGCGGTTCGTACTCTGAAAAATTAGATGAAATCCGTTATGACGAAGATGGGAATGAAATCTCGCGGATCAATCGCGGCTTGATTTATTCTTGCTTCTTGCTCAATCCTAGCTCGGTCGCGGTCAAATTCGACTTGAGCCTTGTGATGACGGGTTATTCTTCTCCTTCTAACGCGGCGGTAGAGCCTTATTCCCTTTTACGTGTCGGGATTTGGCATACCCGTTTTGCCATGGATGGGGTGGCCGAGGCGAGCTTATTCAAGTGCTTTGCCGCGGATAATACGACCGTCAGGTATTCTGGAGATGGCATCCGTATCGAAGACGATCCCCGCGAATACGTGGGGGAATCCCATTTGATGCGAGGGACCCATTCGGGAGAAAACATCACCTATCGACGTTTGGATCAAACGATTGCCACCGATCCTAGGAGCCAGCAAAAAGCGGATAGCTTCACCGGTTACCTGGGGGGAGAAGGCATCTTCTCCGAGCGTTACCGTGCGGACAACGAATACCAAATCAACGCCCTGCAGCCGGGACAAATGTCGCGCTTCACCTTCGCCTTCTGGTTCGAAGGGGGCGACCCCGATTGCCAAGGTCCGACTCCTCAGGGAGCCTCGATGACCTTCCAAATGAATTTCACTCCTTCTGTTTTATAAACCATCATGAAAAAGAATCCGTCCAAAAAGACAACGCATTCCAAATCCCTATTGGGAATAGGGGCGCTTTCGCTTGGGCTGACTCTTTCTAGTTTGGCTACCGCGACTTATGCCTGGTTTGATATCGTCACAAGCGCTTCGATCGACCATATCGAAATGACGTTCGGGGGAGCCCCGAATTTGGAAATGGGCCTAAAAGACAAGGAGGGAAACATCCATTACGCCTCTTCTTGGAACGACGCTTCGCTTCGGGATTTGGATGAAAGCTACGTTCCCTTCGAACCGTTGAAGGAAGTCTCGGCGATGTTTGAATCGAGCTGGCGGAACCCTTCTACGGATCCCTCCACGGCATTCCCCCTTCTATACGAGCCTTTCTACGCGAGTCAAGATCCGACCTCGACGCCTGTAGCTAAAGACGGATTTCTCCAATACGAGATGTTCTTCCGCAGCGACCGTAACCTCTATTTGTTTTTAGACGGGGCGACCAAAATCTCCCCCTTAAAGGAATTAAATAAGTCCCGCGCGGAGGAAATCAATGCCCAAACGGGTTCTTCGTTAAAAGGATCCAACCTCGACCAAGTCGTCGATGCGGTGCGGGTGAGTTTCTTTAGCGAGACCAGCTTCTACATCTGTTCTCCTAGCGGCTCTTCTTCCGTGACCTATGGAGGCCTCCTCGACCTCGATAAAGACGGGTATTATGACTCAAGGGACGGCAAAGAAATCGTCTACGGGGATTATGCGGGAACCCCACTTTATGGGGAGCCCCTTAGCGAAGATAGCTTATCTCCTTCTAGCCCCAATGCCTTCGAGGCCAAACACCAAAAAGGGATTTCGCCTTGGCTCCATAACGACGTCGGCTTCCAAAAAGAAACCTCCTATTCCGTCGAAGAGCTCGCGTTAAGCAAATCCGCTTCCTATTTCGATGCTTCTACCATGAAGCCCCTCGCCCATTTAAAAGCCAACGTCCCCACGCGGCTTGTCTTCACCCTCTACGCCGAAGGGTGGGACCATCATCTCACCGAGAAAATCGCTAACGGCGCCTTCTCCCTTCATTTAGCCTTTACCGGACTTGAATCCGCCAAATAAAAAAAGGAGCACCATTATGTCAGACTACTTCCAGTACCTTAAGGAATTCCTCGTTGCCTTCTTTGCGAACATCGGCCACTGGTTCAACGACCGCTTCGCCGGTCCTTGGGCCCGCGTCCCCGGGGAATTTGAGAATTATTCCTCTTTATTAAGGACCTATTCCCCCGGATTTGGATTCTGGGGATGGCTCTTCTATGTGCTTTTCTTGCTCCTAGCCATCGCCTTAATCGGCTCGGTTCTCTTCTTTATCGGGTATTTTATTTACCGGTACGTCAAATTTTATAAGAAGGAATCCGCGGCCGATCGCATGCAGGCCCAAATCGAAGAGCTTAATTACGAACTCTATCAAGCCTTGGCCGAAAAAGACCGCATCCTTGGCCTTCAATTCGAAGGAATGGGCGGCAAAGCTCCTGCTAAAATCGGGCCGAAGGGCGAAAAGGAAGAGGAAACCAGCGGCACCGGACCACGCTTCCCGCGTCTAGCCCTCGTGGATTCCCGTTACGCCACCCCGATGTCTCCGACCGAACTCCCCACGGACGCCCAAGATATTAGTCTAGTGGGCATCTGTGAACGCTTCCGCTTGTTCGCCTGCTCCCAGATGGGACTTTATTACACCCCGGAAGTCGTCCGGCAATTCTTCGCCGCGATGGGAACGGGCAAAATCATCATTTTGGAAGGGATTTCCGGTACCGGTAAAACCTCGCTTCCTTATTGCTTAGGGCGTTTCTTTAAACATAACGCGGCCATCTGCTCCGTCCAGCCTTCTTGGCATGACCGCAGCGAGTTACTAGGCTATTACAACGACTTCACCCATAAATTCACCGAGACCGAATTCCTCCGCGCGATTTATGAAGCCACCTACCGCGATGACATCAACATCGTCGTCCTCGACGAAATGAACCTCGCCCGTATCGAATACTATTTTGCCGAATTCCTCTCCATCATGGAAATGCCAAACGTCAACGAATGGAATATCTCCCTCGTTGCCGCTCCTCAACCCGATGACCCCAAACACCTCCGCGATGGAAGGTTACTCATCCCGCAGAACATTTGGTTCGTGGGCACCGCCAATAACGATGACTCCACCTTCACGATCACCGATAAGGTTTATGACCGTGCCATGTCCTTATTCTTTGATAATAAAGGCATTGCTTTCGAAGCTCCTTATACCGATCCGCTTCCTCTTCCTTACCATTACTTTAAATCCCTCTTCGACCAAGCGATGGTCGATCACCCCTTAAGCGAAGCCACCTTGACCAAATTCCAGTCTTTGGATAGCTTTGTCATCGATCACTTCAAGCTCGCTTTTGGTAACCGTATCATGAAGCAGCTTGGCGAATTCGTTCCTTGCTATGTGGGATGCGGCGGAACAGAACTCGAAGCCGTCGACTACGTTTTCTGCTCGAAAATCCTCAAGAAATTCGAAGTTTTAAACGTAGGCTTCCTTCGCGACGAATTACTCGCCCTCGATAAAGAATTGGTCCGTCTATTTGGCAAAGGAGAATTCGTTTTATCCCACAAGAAGATCAAATCCTTCTTGAAGCAATCGCAAGAATAATGCCCCATGGAAGAAGAAAAAAAGATTGGAAATAACGCTTCCCTCCCTTCGACCAAAGAGGAAGTTTTAGACGCGATTGGAAATTCAAGCAACGTAACTTGGGGCGAAACCCAAGCGCAGGAAGAAAACCAAGAGGGCGAAATCCTTTCCGCGATCGATCTTGAGCCTTTAAAGGAAGAGGAAATGGGGATAGAAACGCCTCCTAGCGAAGTTCCTTCTGCTCCTGAAAGTAGCCTGGAATCTCCGGTTTTAGAATCGTCTACTAGCCTAGTTCGCGGGGAAATCCCTCTTACTAGCGGCGAGACCAAGAAAACCTTAGTCCGCGCGGAAAAAGGCTATTTTGGCCGTATTCATAATCTATTAGACAATAATTCCAGCTTCCGCGCCCTTTACGATGCCCTTCGTCATACGGGCAAGACGTTTATGTCCCAAAAATTACGGGAAGAAGAAAAAGCTTACGATGACCTTTTCATCGAAAAGCTCGAAGAAGGGTTCGAGGCGATTGATTCGATTATTTTAAATCCCCGTACCTTCATCAAGGAAAATCCCGAGCTTGTTGACGCGGGCAGGGCGAAGAAAATCAATGCCCAATCCATCGTCCACCTCTCTTCCCACACCCAATATGTCTATGAGGTCGACCAAAATAACGACGTCACCCCGATGAAGATTCTAACGATCAATAGCGACGTCGATTATCAAATCTATGAAAACCGGTTTGTGTGGTCGTTAATCAATAAGGCCGCCTTATTTATCGAGAAACGGTACCATTATATCCTCGACCACGGGGAAACCCGCGACTCGGAATTGCTTCTTCTTCATAACGTCACCGAAATCGGGGGAACCCGTTATGAACTCGATTCTCGCATTGCCGTTTCCCGTCCTTCTAGCGATGGGGGCAAAGCGGAGCACAACGCGAATTTATTGCTCCGGCTCGCCCGGCTTCGTGAACGTGCCGCCTATTACCGGAAAAGCGCCTTTGCCGAATCCATGAAGGGGGCCAAGATGGTGGCGAACCCCATCCATCGGACGAACATGATCGTCAAAGAACCCCATTATCATGCCTGTTATGAATTATGGACGTGGCTAGATTCTTATGCTCAACTTGGCGTTCATTTTGACGTCAAAGAGACGGAACACCCCTTCAGCGAAGGGGATTATGAAGATTTGATGTGCCTGGTCGCGGCGAGTTTTTTAAACGTCCGTTCTTCGCTTTCTGAGCCTCTTATCCCTGAAAAAACCAAATCCAAATCCCTGGATCCAAAAGTTGTCTTCTCTTTAGAAGATGAAACCTATAACGATGGGCGGTTCCTTTATGATCAATTTAAAGACGGCTTAGCCCCACGAAAAGAGGAGGAAGAAAAGGATTATTCAAATCCGGAATCTTATCCCGACTTCGAGACAGCAAAACGGCAACGAAAAGTGCTCGAAGAACGCTTCTCTTCCTATGCGGTCAAAAAGCATTTGGTCGACCTTTCAATCGAAGAAGATAAAGCCCGCGCGGTGGCCCTAGAAGCTGAGGCAAGAAGAAAAGAAGCCGACGAAGAAGCCAAACGAAAAGAAAAAGAAAAGTTTTTGGCCGCCGAAAAAGAAATCACGAAGCAAAAGGCATTGCAACGTGCTTACGCGGTCATCGATTCCAACCAAAAGATGTTAGAAGAAGAAAGACTCCGTCAAACGCGAGCCGAGCTGCGTCGCGAAGCTTTGCGGGCGAAAGGCTATGTCTTCCCCAAAGTCGAGCCGACTCCTTCTATTTTCCTTTCTCCTTCTAGCGAGGGCGAAGACAAGAAAAAGCGTTATAAGACGATCAAGATTGTCCGTGAACTTCATTCGGGGCGCCTGCTGACTCCCGAGGAGCAAAAAGAGGGCGGCCTAAAATTCGTCCGCGTCTCCAAAGAAGAATTGCTCCAAAGGAGAAAACAAGCTAAAGAGGCCAAGGAAGCTGAGGAAGCAGCCAAAGCTAACCAAGAAACAGGAGAGAAAAAATAATCCATGAAGAAAAAGGTGGTTTCTACCATCGTTGACGGGTTGCTAGGAGCAATCGTGCTCTTTTTAGCATACTGCCAAGTGTCGATGATGGTATCGATGAACCGCCCCGAAAATCATGGCGTCCCTTCTGTTTTTGGGCGTTCCGTCCTCTATGTCGTCACCGATTCCATGGCTACGGATAAAGCGGAAAATCGTAGCCCTGAAGTCATCGAGGAAGAGGAACGGGTCACCAAAACCTATCCTTACACCGACGCGAACGGAATCGAACAAACCGCGAACCGTTACCAAATCGGCCATATCGAAGCCGGGGAAGGGGCCGTCATCAAAAAGGAAGACCCTTCCTTGATTCGCGTCGGCGACATCATCACCTTCTATTATTCTTCGTTAAATGCCTTGGATACCCATCGGGTCATGGAAATTGATTTGCCAAGTTCATCCAACCAAAACCAATACGTCTTCCATACGCGTGGAGATAACCTTCATTCTCAATTTGGTCAATGGGATCCCGACTACCGGGATGGGGCGATTTATGCTTCCGAAGTCGTAGGGACCGTCGTTTCCCATTCCAAAGTCTTAGGCAATGTGCTAAAACTCGTTTCTCCTGCCGTTCCTAATGGCTACGCGGTGTGGTTTGTTCCCTTAATGGTCTTTATTCCTTTAGGGAGTATTGCCACCTTTACGGTCATCGATACCTTGAAAAAAGCCAAAAAGGAAGAAAAAGAGGAAGAGGAAGAAATCAAAGCGACGATGGAAAAAGCCAGGGTCGATCCTCTTGACGAAGCTCAACGCATCAAATTCATCGAAAAAGAATCCTATAAAATTGAATTAAGAAAACAAAAAGAAAAAGCGAAGCAAGAAGAGCTTAAAAAACTAAGAAAACAAGCCAAAAAAGGCAAGAAAATCCAAGGGCCGTCGAAAAAGGATGAAATAGCCTTAGCCAAGCAAAAGGCCCTCGAAGAAGAAAAAGAAAGAATCCGACAAGAAGTTAGAAAACAACTGGAAGAAGAAAGAAAGAAAGAGGAGGAAACAAAATGAATCGAGAGAAAAAACGAAACGGATTGTTGGCAACAATTATTGGTCTAATCCTCCTTCTTTTTGGGACCCTATGCGCGGAAATCCTCGTGGGTATTGCCGCTAGAAACGAGGTCGCGGATGGAACGGTGGTGGATACCCTTATCGCGTGGATGGGGATTTTGTTCGCCATTTTGATTTTATTGGCCGCAGGCATCGTCTTCTGCTCCATGCGGCGCGAGCAATTATTCCAACGTTCCCGTTGGGAAAATAACCTCTTTGGCAAAGAAGGGGTTCGTATTGATAGCGATATCGAATTCGAAAAGAAATTCCGTCGTGCCTTCTTACGCTTAGAAAGAAAAACGGCGAAGGAAGCCTTGGAAAAGAAAGCCAAAGACGAAGCCTATATCGTTTCCTTCCAGCTCCGCGAAGTCCGCGGACAAGAAATCGCGAATAACCTCGCCGTTCTTCATCAAATCAATTTATTGGTATCCGAAGAACTAAAAAAGCAATTTGGGAAAGAAGAAATCGCTTATGGAATCTCCGAACGAAACGACTTCTTCGTCTACGCCGAAGCAAAAGGAGGCAACATCAACGAGATGAAAGACCGTTTCGCCCGGTTTGCTTCTTCCTTAATCGGGGCAATCGATGCGCGGAACGATTTGCCTAGCGTCATCGTTTTATTTGGTGCAGCAAAGGGGAAGCTCAATGAAAATGCAGCCATTACCCTCGCCCACAGCGAATTTGCCCTTTCCTTTAACGTGGGGACTCGCCTTTCGGGGTCCATGGAAATCTATTCCCAGGCCATCGTCAAAGAAAACGAAAGAAGAAAGAGTTTGGACGAAGAAATTGCCCGTGCCTTAAAGCGTCATGAACTTCAAATCTATTACCAGGGGAAATGGGACCTGAAAAAAGGCTGCTTCTATGGGGCGGAGGCCTTAATCCGTTGGAAACATCCTAAACGTGGTATCCTTCCTCCTTCTTCTTTTATTCCTTATTGCGAAAACTCCGGACGAATTGTAGAAATCGACCATTATGTTTTTGAGACCGTCTGCAAAGATATCGCGAAGTGGCGGAGCGAAGGAAGACGGAAAATCGCCGTCTCCATCAACCTTTCTCGTCGTTCGGTTTATGATCCAAGCTTACTTTCGTTCCTTGAAAAAACCTGCGAAGACAATCACGTCTCTCCCAAAGAAATCGATATCGAGTTAACGGAGTCTTTGGCCGCCCAAAACGTCGTCTTCATCTCCGCGATCATCCGCCGCATCAAAGCGTTAGGATTTGGGACTTCCATGGATGACTTCGGCATTGGCTATTCTTCCTTAAGTTTTTTGAAAAACATCCCCTTCTCCGTTTTAAAAATCGATAAGTCCTTCATCGATGACATCGAAATCGATAACAAATCCCGTTCCATGGTCCGTTCCATCATCGAACTAGTGCACGCCCTCGGGATGAAAACGATTGCCGAAGGCGTAGAAACCGCCGATCAAGTCCGGATTCTCCAAAGCCTGGGTCTCGATGCCATTCAGGGCTTCTATTTCTCCCGTCCTTTGGAACGCGCCCGGTTTGAAGCGTTCCTCGAAAGCAATATCTTCGAACCCCAATCTAACAGCGAAAGGAAGGTACAACCTCATGATCCTACTCGTCGGTGATGAAGCGGACAGCATTCTCTATTTCCGGAACCGCATCGAACTAATCGAAGAATTTGACCTCCCTTTGGGGATGCACGCTTATTCGGGGAAAATCGGTGGCGAAGAGGTTTTAATCGCTTCCGTTGGCAGGGGCAATATGCTCTCTTCTTTAAGAATGGGGTATTTGCTAGAACGCTTCACCCCCTATGTTTGCATTTCAATCGGCGCGGTTTATTCTTTGCGCAACGACCTCCATCAAGGCGACCTTTTCATCGCCGACCGTTATTACAACTATGGGGTGGATTTTTCTACCGATGGCAAGACGGTTTACGGCCAAATCCCCGAAGAACCGCCCTTTTATAACGCTTCCATCACGTTAAACGACACCGCCGAAGCCATGGCCTATCAAGTCGGCGGGGCTTATGTAGAACGCGGCTTCTTGTTAAGCGGGGACAAAGATTACGTGGACCTTTCCTCCTTCCAAGGCATCATTGCCCGTCACTATAACGGAACGGAAAAAATGGCCTGTTACGATACGAATTCCGGGGGGATTGCTTTAGCCTGCCGCCATTATAAAACCGCCTTATTGACCTTGAAGGTCGTTTCCTATGAGCCGCTTCGCCCGGAGCAATTGCTTTCTAAAAAGCGAAAAGGTCTCGAATCCATGGGCTTATTAAGCGAAGTGTTGATTGCCATGCTTGTGAACATGCAACGTTCGTTATAAAGGAGGAGGAATATGGGTAAAAACAAAAACATCATCCAAAAATCCAAAAGCAAAGTATCAAAGCCGCGAAAATACGTGAAACGCTTTTTTGCTTCGCTTTCGCAAGTTCGTCATTCTAAACGGGAACGTCCGATTCTAATAACGGTTCTTGTTTCTTTGTCTCTTGGCATCCTCTTTTTGATTAGCTCCGCCATTTTATCAGGACTCCATTTCGTTGGAATTGGCATCACTTTCTTCGTCCTGGCAATCCTTGCCATCATCGCCTCCGTCACCGCCATGTTCTATGGATATTGCTGGCTCCATGATAAGGAAAAAGATTCGACCTCCTCTCTTCTTTCTCAAATGGACGCCTTTGACGCGGGAGAAACGCGATACGTAGAACCCTCTTGGGACGATGAACGTTCCGACGCTTTGCAAAAAAGGATGAATGCCTTTTTAGAAAGAACTTCGCGCCTCCTCAAAGAAAAAGGGCAAGATGAGGGAGGAAAAGCTCCCACTTTAGAGGTTCTTTCTATTTCCGATTTCAAAGACGCACTGGGGAAGGAAGTAGAATCCAACCCTTCGAGTTTATCCTGCCTTCTTTGCTTTGATTTGGTTTCGAAATCCGCCCCAAGGGCAGAAGCGATGAACGCTTTAAAAAAAGCCTTGCGGGCGAATTTCCCCGAAGATTTATTAGGGGAAGGGGAAGAGAATTCCCTTTTTGTCTACCGTTATAGTGCTTCTTCTAAAAATAGTTTCCGTCAGAAGCTCGAATCCTTTATTGGTTCCTTTTCCTATTGCTATACCGATCCCTTAACTTCTTCTACTTCCGTTTATGGAACGCGGGTAGGGGGAGCTTATTTCCCTGGCGTCCAGGAAAAGATGCTATTAGAAGTCTCCACCCGTGCCTTAAAAAGGAGCCAAGGCATCGAATTAGAAGAAGGGAGCACCCAACGTTATGGAAAATCCATCAATCCCCATCTTCCTGAAATTGCCCGACGCGTCGAAATCCTAGGAGAAGAAAATCGCCTCGCTTCCGCGATTATGGACGGGAAGGAAGAGGCGGAAAGAATGGATAACCTCCTTCATCTTCTTTCCTTCCACCGCCTTCAAGCTGGCTTTGAAAGCGCGGGGATTTATCTTTATGAGCCAGAGATGCGCTGCTACCGGCTTTACGTCCACGACGAGGAAGAAGACGTTCTGGGATTAGCAAAATTCGGGGAAGTAGTTCCCGCGGAAGAATTAAATCCCTTCTACGAACAAGGAAGAATCGAGACTCCATTCTTTTGCCAAGACGTCTTGGAATTGCCTCACGATTTGTCGCTTCGTTGCCAAAGTTTAAGCATTGCCTCTTTCTATTTATATTCCTTCCGTTTCGGAGGAGAAAAAACAGGACTTGCCTATTTTAGTTCGACGAAGCCCGTCTCCTTGTCCTTAATCCGTCAAGAAGTCCTTTCCGACTTCTTCCCTTATGCTTCTTCCTATTTGCTTTACGCGATCAAAAAGGAAAAGGAAGACCTCCGTCATTTGATTTTGAATGCTTTCTGCGCGAAGAAAGAAAGTTATTGCTATACCGTGGACCGCGAAACAAAGCGTCTCGTCCAATATAGCGAGAACCTCCCCCAAAAATTCAAAGGGGCACAGCTTGGGGAAGTATGCTACCGCGCTTTATTTGGCTACAACGAACCTTGCCCCAATTGTCCTCTTGTTTATGGGCCGGTAAAGCGCATTATCCCCGCTTTAGGAGCCAAGGAAGTTGCCCAAAGCGTTTTGACCTATCGGCTAGGGCAAGAAGGTTTAGCCACTCTACTCATCGAAAAAGAGGAACCGCGAGCCACTTCGACGACCTTAACGGACAAAGCCCTCCAAATCAAAAACGCGAAAGCCTTCCAAATCGAAGCAAACCGCGAATTAAGAAACCCCCTTTCCCGTGGGGCTTTCCTTGGGATTCGTTTGACCAACAAGGCGGAGTTATTAGACCGCCTCGCCGATCAAAATTCCAATTCGCTTCTTGGAGCGGTTTCCCGCGAAATCAGCTCGATTGGCTATGATGATGGGCTATACCGTTTCGACCCGGATACCTTGGTGGTGCGCATCTCCGCGAGCACGAACCGTTCGACCTTGATGCTCGCCATTGAAGATATCGCCGACCAAATCCACGGGCCTTTATATGCGGGAAGTGACTCTTTCACCCCTCAATACGCCTATTCTTTGCTCTATTATCCTTCCGACGTCAATAACGTCAATGACTTGGTGTCGTTATTTCAAACCGAGCTTCTCCGTTCTCAAAAAATGGGCGAGGGGCTCATCTCGGAAGTCGGCAAGTCCAGGGCAAGAAAAGCCTATCGCCCCGAATACGTCGAATCCTTGCTTCGCGATAAGCTTACTAGCGGTCACGTCGACCTCTCTTTCGCCGCGATGAAGGAAGTTTCTACCAACGAAGTTCGCCTTCTTGCCGCTAGGGCGGACTTAATCGCGGAAGACCATTCCCATATCCACCCCGAGGAATTCAAACGCCTCGGGGGAGAGCAAGGGCTTACCGCACAGTTGGATTTCGCCTGCTTAAAATCGTTCTTGGATTATTATTCGCAACGGAAAGACACCCTCTTCCACGATAACGGCATCCAGAACCTCTTCTTCACCATGGACGAGTCGACGTTCTTGGATCGAAATTTCATCGCCAAGGTCGCTGAATATACCGCGGAATTCAAGGTGCCCTCCCGCACATTGGTTTTAGCCTTCAACGCCTCTTTCTTAGAAAAGAACATGGAGCTGGCCCGTTCGCGCATCCATGACCTCCACGAAATCAAGGTTCTTCTTTTCGTTCGTCATCTCCACGCAGGAAAAGAATCGCCCCAGCGTTTTGCAGAGATCGGAGTCGACGGGATCGGTTTAAGCCCATCGAGTTTAGCCGATGCTCTCAATAACGAATCCGATCGCATGGCTTATGCAAGCGCCGTGAACGAGATTATCTCCAATAACCTCATCCCCGTTTGCGGAGGGGTCAAAGACGAGGATGGCATCCGCTTCGTTCAAGATCTAGGCGTGCCTTACGCTTATGGTTCTTATTGTGGCGAGGCCTTAAGCCCGAACGAATTCGAGACCTTGCTCTCCTATCACCAGTAAACATTGCCTTTCTAAACCCGGCCGTCTTGGTCGGGTTTTCTTTTTTAGAAATTAGGCGATAAAACGAAGCAAGAAATCGTTAAAAAATGGAGCGGGATTGCTAGACACTATCTTCATTTGGAGCCATCTTTGGTCCTCGATTTGTATTCCTGCACGAAGTTTGTCTTTTTTGCCCTATTCCAGTTTTTGGTAGAATTCTACCTTTTTCATGAATAGGATGGTTTAAGGAAAAGAAAACGGAGCCCCTTCCGAAGCCCCGTTATTCGATTTGGAAAAGAGAAGACTAGAGAATCGAACGATATAATCCGGCGTAAAGTTCGGCACTTCTTTCCCAAGAATGATCCGTCTTCATCGCATTGAGGCAAAGGCGGCGGAGCAACGTCTTATCCGAAAAAACGCGTTGGGCTTGGCCAATGCCATAGCGGAGTCCGTCCACGTTATAATCGCGGAAAAGGAATCCATTTGCTTCGGCGTCGTTTTCTCCGTTCCAGCTAACAATCGTATCATGGAGTCCGCCGGTATCGCGGGCGACGGGGAGAGACCCATAACGTTCGGCGATCATCTGCCCAATGCCACAGGGTTCAAATAAACTCGGCATCAGGAAGAAATCGGAAGCCGCATAAATCAAATGGGCGCGGGGATCGCTATAACCGATATAAAGGGCGACTTGGCTTGGGAATTCTCTCCGCAAGGATTCAAACCCTTGTTCCAGAGGATATTCTCCACTTCCTAGGACAGCGAGCATGCCGCCGGATAGAAGCATTTCTCTGGCGCAGCCTAGAATCAAATCAATTCCTTTTTGATAGGTAAGGCGAGAGACGAGGCCAAACAAAGGCCCGTGGTTATCGGGGAGATTAGCGAGGCGGAGCAATTCTTTTCTTGCTTCGTTTTTGCCTTTGCGGAGGTTTTTCACACTATAGGGGCAAGGAAGAAGGCTATCCTTTTCAGGATTAAATTCCTCCACATCGATGCCGTTAACAAAGCCCGCAAAATCATGTTGGCGGAGTTTCAAAACCCCATCGAGTCCCTGCGCCGTTTCAAAGCGGAGCAATTCTTCACGATGAGTGGGCGAGACCGTCGTGATTTTATCCGCGGCCATGATGCCGCATTTTAAAGTCGAGACCCCATCGCCAAAATCAGCGATTCCACTACTAACGAAGGATTCGGGCAAATTGTAAAGGTCGCCTAAGGAGGAACGAGATAGCATTCCCTTGAAAGCAGGGTTATGAATCGTTAAGACATAACGAGTCGAAGCAAAGCATTTCGCATCCGAATAAAGCACTTTTCCAATGGAAGGAATCATGCCGGTTTGCCAGTCATGGACATGGACGATATCGGGATGGAAGGATAAGGCGTTAAGAAGAGCCATCGCGGCGAGGGAGAAGAAGGCAAAGCGTTCTCCATCATCGTCATAGCCATAAATAGAGGGGCGATCAAAGTAATAACCGCTTCCGATGACGTAATAGGTGACCCCATCGATGCAGGCAGAATGAATGTCGGCGATTTGTTTCCTCCAGCCCATCTTAATCGTTAAATCCATGACGGGAGAAAGACGAATGGGCTTGGAGGCGATTACGCGATAATAGGGCAATACGCAGATGACGTCATTGCCTTTTTTCTTTAATTCGACGGATAAGGCATGGACGACGTCGGCAAGACCCCCCGTTTTCACAAGCGGGTTGATCTCGCTAGCAATCATCGCAATCTTCATAAAATCGCTCCTTGGTGAAGGTAAAGAGGCACGTCTTTTGTTCCTCCAACCTTTTTAGCGCGGGTGATGCAGGCGTATTTGTCGATTAAAGCATTTTCCACCGTCGCATTTTCCGCCACTTTGCTATTGGAAAAGAGGATGGAATTGCGAACTACGGCGCCTTTAGCGACGCGGACATCACGTCCGATGATGGAATCGATGACCGTTCCTTCGATGACGGCGCCATTGGCGATCATCGAATTGGCGATGACGCTATTTTCCCCATATAGAGCCGGCGGGGTATCGTGAGATTTCGTATAAATCGGCCAATCTGGGGAGAAGAGTTCTTTCTGAAGCTTCGGTTGAAGCAATTCAAAGCACGCCTCCATATAGCCGCGGAAACTATCGATGCAACGGACAAAACCATCAAACATATGGACGTGAACGGGATAAGTGCCTTCTTGGGCCGCTTGATAAATGAGCGTCTTCAAATCCAAGGTGGGATTGGGCTTAAGGGAACGATTAATCATATCCGCGAACACAGTGCGATTGATAATATAAGACGACATCGAAACCGTGGCAGGTCCATGGATATTGAGCGGGTTCTTATAAGCGCTTTTGGCATATCCTTCCGGAGTCATCTCAATGATGTTCTCGCTATGGAAGGATTTGGAGGCATCTTCAATTTTCGTCGCAACGACCGTGATTTTTTCTTTCCGAGCGATATGCTCGTCGAGGATCGGGCGGAAATCCACTCTAGCGATGATATGGGCAGGGGCAATCACGATATATTCGGCGTCGCTATCATAAAGCGCCCAATCGTTTTCGCGGAGGTTCTGCAAATCGGTGTTGAGCTCGGGGAATTGATGGGCCGGCTCATTGTACATGATGATTTCCCGGCTGGTTTTGGTATTTCTCATCCACGAATCCATCGAGCCAAGGTGCTTTAAAATGGAACGTTGATGGTTTTTTACTAGCAGCCCAACAATCGAAATGCCGGAATTGCAGAAATTGGAGAGGGGGAAATCGCACATCGCATAACGTCCTAGGAAAGACGTCGATCCCAAAGGGCGGGAATCCGTGATGGGGGTGACTTCCGGAGAAGAATGGAAATTAACTAAACCAATGACTTTTTTCATCGTGATTACCTCTTGGCCGCCTTCGTGTTCGAGACGAGAACAATGCCGTCTCTTGTATCGTTAACGACTTCATTTTCTTCCACGAGGGTATCGGGGCCGACGATCGCATCATAGACACGGGCACCTTTGGAAATGACGGAATTGTCCATTAAGACGGCGTTTTCAACAATCGCGCCTTCTTCTACGATGGCTCCGCTGGAAATAACGCAACGATCCACCGATCCTAAAATCGTTGCCCCTTGATTGATGAGAGAATCCCGGACTTTGGCTTTGGGGCCAATATATTGGGGCGTTGCGTGATTATCCAAGGAATAGATGTGATGAGGGCCCGCGACGGTATAAAGGTTCGTCTTGGGATGGGAAGAAAGGAGCAAATCCATGTTGGCTTGATGGAGCGAAGCAATTGTTCCAACGTCCTTCCAATAGCCATTATAGGTATAGGCGACCATCTTCTTTTCTTGGGCAAGCATCGTCGGAATGATGTTCTTCCCAAAGTCGTGATCGCTATTTTCGTCTTTGGCATCGGCAAGCAAGGCCGCGCGGAGAGAATGATAACGGAAGATATAAATTCCCATGGATGCGAGGTTGGACTTCGGAACCTTGGGTTTTTCCTTGAAGGCCGTGATGTTGCAATCATCGTCGGTTTCAAGAATTCCAAAGCGGCTGGCTTCTTGGATGGGGACGGGCATGACCGCGATCGTGCAGTCCGCTTTCTTTTCTTCCGCTAAGGCAAGCATCGCGTTATAGGTGCAGCAATAGACATGGTCGCCCGATAAAATCAAAACATATTCGGGATCCAACTCATCGAGCCAATCCAAATTTTGATAGATGGCATCCGCGGTGCCGCGGTACCAAGAACTTCCGTCCTCGGTTTGCTTCGGAGTCAAAACGCTCGTGAGGGCATCTACCCCATTTAAGCCCCAATTCTTTCCGGACCCAACGTAGGTGTTCAAGCCGCTGGATTCGTATTGGGTCAATACGCCAACGTGATTAATGCCACTATTGGCGCAATTGGAAAGAGGAAAATCGATAATGCGGTACTTGCCTCCGTAGCTGACCGCGGGTTTTGCCATTTTTCTCGTCAGGGCCTGCAAGCGAGTCCCTTTTCCTCCGGCGAGAACCATGGCGGCGATTTTGATGGACATCTTTTTTGTCCCTCCTATCGTTTCATGTGCTTCTTATTGTAAACCATAAACAGGGAATTCATTAGATTTTTTGCCTTCTTTTTATACTTTTTTTGCAATTTTTACGGTGTAAGGTTCTATTCCGCTTTTTTATATAAAAAAGGCTCGACAGTTTAGGTTTCAAATGGTAACATTCTTATCGCGCTTATTGCGAAAGAGGTAAAGAGTATGTCCAGATATTGCCCTATCACCGGAAAAGGACCCGTCAGCGGGAACAATCGTAGCCACTCCCTTCGTGCTACCCGTCGCCGCTGGAACGTCAATCTCCAAAAGAGAAAAATCATGATCGACGGCAAGATGGTTGAGGTTCGCATCTCGAACCGCGCCTATCGCACCTTGAACAAGACGGTCAAAGAAGCCCCGGTTGCGGAAGAAGCTAAATAAGATTAGTTTTTAGAACGATCACCCTTCCGATTTGGAAGGGTTTTTCTTTGCCCACTTCTTCACTTCTATTATCTATATGATATAGATAGCATTCCTAGCACTTTGACGAATAGCCTTTTAACGACAAAGCCCCTCGGGCCTTTCGGCCCAAGGAACCTTGACGCCGCGCGGAATCGCCCTATACTATAAGTGTTTCTTGGCGAACCCTTTGATGGGCTCGCTTTTTATTCACTCTTCGTCGTCGTGGCGGGTCTTACCACTGAATAGGACTAAGTCGATTGGAATTTCTTCAGCGCGTTGATAGGCTACAAAGCCCCTCGGGCCTTTCGGCCCAAGGAACCTTGACGCCGCGCGGAATCGCCCTATACTATAAGTGAGGTTTCGCGAACCCTGTTTAGGGCTCGCTTTTCATTCACTCTTCGTCGTCGTGGCGGTCCCCGCCCTTGAAGAGGGCCAGGAACAGATCGATCAACGCCATTAAGGCGATGAGTTCGAGCATGCTTTCCGTCCTTCCTAGGGCGTCGCGCGACGATTTTAGGGATTCGCTCCATAACGGAAACCCCCTACCTTATATATAACGAAAAAAAGAAAAATTTTTGCGAAACTCCTATTAAAAATGGAAGGTTTTTTTAATGTGCTTTTTTACGAGGGCTCGAAACAACAAAAAAGGGCCATATGGCCCTATTGATTTGGTTTATCTTTTGGCTTAAATGGATTCTAATTGAAAGCAAAACGCCAAGATTTCCGCGCCCAGGAGAATTTGAACCACGAGGTTAGAGAAAACAACGATCCATTCGCTGAAAGCAAGAATGAAGGGGCGAGGGCGGACAGTCAAAATCGATCCATCCTCCGACATCTCCGTCTTTAATTCCGGCCAACGCGTCAATTTGGGGTTGAGCATTAAAATCCCTAGCACCAAGGCGATGACGAAGAAAACAATCATGAAGGCATAGGACAATGTGGGGGCTTCTGGCAGCATTTTTCCTAAATTCAAGCTCGTAAAGCCTGAAACCAAAGCCTCTAAAAACGAAACGCCTCCAAAAGCAACAAATAAGGCTAAATGACGTTTGGTGTCATAGGCAGGAACGTAGGTCAACCCTAGCATCGTCCCGATTTCCCCGCCTTTTAATAAAAGCAAAATCACCCCAAGACCCAGCAAATATTGGAAGGAAGCATTCCCTTGCAAAATCAAGATTAACGCGCCTTGACCCAAAGAGCAGGCAGCATAAATAAAGAAGAAAACGCGCCCAAGATTCGAAAGGGAATCCTTGGCTTCAAATAGTTCAAAGGGGAAATCCGAAAGAAGGGAGTAGCCGGTTTTATGGGTTTTCTTAAAGGAGGCAGCGCCGAAATATAAACTAAATCCGAAGCTGATGAAGCCCAATGCGACAAAACCAACAAATAGAATCAAAGCAGCCGTTTCCATCATTGCAGCAACCCTTTCAAACGTTCCACATAATCATCATGGCCATAAAGGTAGCTTCCTGCAACCAAAACGCTTGCTCCCGCTTCTTTACAGGCTTTTCCCGTTTCCGCGTTGATGCCTCCATCGACGTTTAAAAGCACTTCGTGATGGGTGATTTCGTTTTGTTTTTTGGCAAGGGCAAGTTTAGGGAGGGCGCTTGGCATAAATTTTTGTCCGCCTTTCCCCGGCTCTACCGACATGACGAGCAATAAATCCAAGTCGTTCCACAAAGGAAAGACTTCTTCTACTGGGGTATGGGGTTTAACGGCGATTCCTGCTTTTTTGGAAAAAGAATGAATCAAATCGATGCATTGACGGGCTTCTAATAAATTTTTGCAGGCTTCCACGTGGAAGGTCACATAGTCGCTCCCAGCTAGGCAATAGGAAGGAATGACACGAAGAGGGTCCTCCACCATCAAATGAACGTCGAAAACGATCTTCGAACACGGGCGAAGTTTACGAATCAAGGAATCATCAAACGTCTTTGCGGGAACAAAATGCCCATCCATCACATCCAAATGGATAAACTGGGCTCCCGCTTTTTCCATTTTCTGGATTTCTTGTTCTAAATGGGCGGGGTCCGCCGCTAAAATCGAAGGGGAAATCGTGATGTTTTGGCTCATTTATTTGAATCCGAAAAGGCGTTGAAGCAAGCCTTTTCGCTCCTTGAATTGTTCTTTGTCATTCATTGCCCTTAAAATCGCATCGTGGAATTCTTCCGCCGTCAGATAACGCTCTTCGGGACGCTTTCGACACGCCTGGGCAATAATGCGATCAATCATCACGGGGACGGATGGAACGAATTTGGATACTTCGGGGAAACGGCTGCGGACTTGTTTCACCGCGATTTCCTCGGGGTCTTTGCCATCAAATGGGACGTGCCCCGTAAGCATTTCAAAAAAGACGACGCCCATCGAATAGATATCGTTAGCAATTTCTGCCGGGCGGCCCATCAAAACCTCAGGGGCGCAATAATAAATCGTCCCTTGGATCGAATCGCCGCTTGGTTTCATACCAATGGAAGTCGAAATCCCAAAATCGCTGATTTTAACGGTACCATCGCTCATGTAAAACAAATTGTCCGGTTTGATGTCGCGATGGACGAGGCCGTGCTTATGGATGTAATCGATGCCGCTAGTTAGCTGAAGCATCACTTCGCAGGCTTCGGATAACGATAAAGTCAAAGAGAAATTAAGCTTATCCCGAAGCGTTTGTCCCTTGATATATTCGTTTGCCATATAGGGACGCCCATCCACTTCGCCCATGCCGTAAACGCGAACGATGTTAGGGTGGTTAAAGCTGGCCGCGGCGATGGTTTCCGCGCGAAAACGTTCTGCGTTTTCTGGATCTTTTAATAGCGATTCCCGCATGACCTTCAAAGAAACAACGCGTTTTAAAATCAAATCATTGGCTTCGTAAACGTCCGCCATTCCTCCCATCGCGATGCGGGAAAGAATCCGGTAACGTCCGCCAATTTTATCGCCGATTTTAATCATTGAGGCAAAACCTCCCAATAGGCGATGCCGATGTTGTCGCTGCCGCCATTGTTATTGGCGTCCATGACGAGCGATTTTACTTTTTGGTCCGGCCGATCATCCGTATTGAGAATAGCCCGCATCTCCATTTCGCTGAGATTATTGTAAAGCCCGTCCGTGCATAAAAGGATGGCTTGTCCTCGATAGGGCTTGGTTTCGATATCCATGGAGGCGCTAGCGTAAATTCCAAGCGCATTCATCAAAACGTGGCGGTCCGGATGGGTTAAAGCTTCCTGCTCACTGATTTGCCCCGTGCGAAGCAAGTAGGAGACATAGGTTTGATCTTTGGTCAAACGAAGAAGACCTTCTTCTTCACTATAGGAATAGGCTCTAGAATCACCGACATTGGCAATCACCATCTTTTGGCCCTGGATCAAAACGGCGCATAAAGTCGTACCCATCCCCGAATATTTGGGGTCGCGGTCCGATTCATCATATAAGGCACGGTTCGCCTTGCGAATGATCTTATAAAGCCAACGAACGCTGGGTCTAGAGCAAGAAGAAAAGGAGGAAGAAACGAAATCCATCGCGGTTTTCGAGGCGTAATCGCCTTTATTTTGGCCGCCCATGCCATCGCAAACTAAAAGCAACACGTCTCCCCGTTCATTGGTGAGGACATTGGCTTGGTCTTCGTTGGAAATACGGACGCGACCGCAATCCGTGCGGTGCGCAAATTGTCCGGTATAGCGTTTCATATCCACCCGCCTCCTTTTTTGGGTTATTTCTTTTTCATGTATTTGGCGCGCAATTGACCGCAAGCAGCGTCGATATCACTGCCGAATTCTTTGCGAATCGTCGTATTGATTCCTCGTTTCATCAAACGATCGGCAAACGCCTTAATCGCACTAGAGGGGCTGCGTTTGAAAGGTTTTTCCTGAACTTCGTTATAGGGAATCAAATTCACATAAGCATAGATGCCGTATTCGTGAATCAAATCCGCGAGTTCGTTTGCATTGTCCAAGGAGTCATTCACGCCGCGGAGAAGGATGTATTCAAAGGTGACCCTTCTTCCGGCATTTTTCTCATAATCCGCCACCGCGTCGAAAAGTTCCGGAATCGGATGAGCCCGGCAAATCGGCATGAGCTCTTCGCGAAGGGCTTCGTTGGAGGCGTGAAGGGAAATCGCAAGGTTGATTTGGATTCCTTCTCTTCCATAAGCACGGATTTTATCGGGGATACCACAGGTAGAAACCGTGATATGACGGGCGCCGATTGCCAAACCGTTTTGGTCGTTCGCGCATTTGATGAAATCCATGACGTTATCGTAATTATCAAAGGGTTCCCCCGTTCCCATCACCACGATATGGGTGACGCGCTCGCCACGTTCTTGAAGCAAGGAATTCATAACCAGGACTTCTCCTAGCATTTCACTCGCCGTTAAATTACGTTCTTTTTTGTTGAGCCCCGAAGCGCAAAAGGCGCAGCCCATGTTGCAGCCGACCTGGCTCGAAACGCAGATAGCACTGCCATAATTATAGGGCATCAAGACCGTTTCTACTTTGGCTCCATCTTCCATCTCTAGAAGCAATTTCAAGGTGCCGTCACTAGAATCCTGGCGACGGAAAATTTTGGGGAGAGTTAAGCAATAGGAAGAAGAAAGCGTCTCGCGGAATGCCTTGGAGATATCGGTCATTTGATCGAAGTCATAGACGCCTTTTTCATAAATCCAGGTATAGAGTTGCTTGCCGCGATATTTGCTTTGGCCAAGCGAAACGAATTCCGCGGTGAGTTTATCCAGCGGAATTCCAAAAAGATTTTTCTTCATTCCTTTTTACCGTCCTTGGCGATTTTAGCGGCATAAGCGCCGAAAGGATCCGCTTCTTCATGGTCAAGTTTGGTAAGAACGGCCATATAGGCGCAGCAACCGTCTTTTTCAAACGGGAAATACTGCTTATGCGATTCGATGCGGAAGTCTTTGTGGCTAGCAAAGAAAGAGCGAAGCGTTTGGATGCCTTCTTTCATCGAGATGGTGTAGACGCAATAAATCAATTTGCCGCCGGCTTCGACGAATTGGGAGGCATTTTCCAAAGCGATGCCTTGGTTTTTGATGATGGCATCCATCTCGCTCTTGTCGAAATGGAGCAAATAATCCGGAGAAAGCGGAATCAAATCAAAATTTGTGGAATTGGGGGCAACAATAACGAGTTCTTGGGGTTGAGAAACCGCGGAAGCTAAGGACTCACATTGGGGGGAGGTGAAGAAATTCACATTGTGGAGCCCTTTATTGCGGATGAGCCGATGAACAGGGGCATAACGTTCCGTGTCATCGCAGGCGATGTTGAGCCCGATCGTATCCCCATAAGTCTCGATCAAATCGAGCATGAGTTCCGGGGAAGCGTTTCCATTATACAAAAGCACTTGTTCAGGGGCTTTTACGAGGTTTTCTTCAATGATGCGGCGAGAGAAGGCGCGTTCTTCGAAGATATCCATGGAAGCATATAACGGATTTTTGTTAAGACGCGATTTGCCCGTATAGGTCACTAAGCCCGAGAGTTCCGTTTTTTGGAATTCGGGATTCTCCAACACGCTTTCTACAGTACGATTAGAGGTACGGACCCGATAAGTGTGGGGCATCGGGCGGGAAAGGCGGTTCAAAATCTTGTAGGTGGTTCCAAATCCGAAATGTTCGAAAACCTTCAAAACCCAGTCCGGAGTATTGAAACGGAGGGAAAGGTAAAGGTTGGAGGAACGGGAAATGTTGGCCGGGATATGGGAACGGTCGGTTCCTTCGTCGTTGAGCAACGCTTCGACTTTGGCGAATTTTTCGTCGCCGAGTTTAGCGCGAACGCATTCGTTCATGTCCGCTTTTTCGAAGTGGCGGGAGAAATAATTGTTTCCAAGGGCCAAATAGACATAGCGGCGATCCGCTTCTTCCATCTCCAAGGGCTTGGTTAGGTAATCGAAGAGGTGATGGTGACGAAGGGTGCAGCCAACGAGGGCGGCGACATCCGAGCGCATCGGGCGAAGTTCCGGAGAGGTTTGAAAAACCTTCCTCAAAGCTTCATTGAAGGGTTGATTATGGTCGAAGACATCATTGAGGATGTCGTAAGAGAGATCGAATTCTTGCATGCTGTGCTCCTTTATCGTCGTTATTTCTCGTTGTTTTTCTTGGCGCGGGCCGCTTCGAGTTTTTCGTCGAAGCCTTCGAAGGCGTTGCCGAGATAAATTTGATTTTCGTCATGGGCATCGAGGTCGGCGCGATCGCGGGGATCGGCGTTTTCGATGTCTTCTTCCTCGTCGCATTCCTCTTCTTCGCATTCTTCCGAGATGTCATGGACTTGATCCGCGGTAATGAAGCGAGGATAGGAAGAATTAATCGATTCGTAATGGGCGTGGTCTTCGTAATAATCGAATTCCACTTCAACGTGAATGCAGAAATTGGCAAGCGTTTTCATCAAATAAGTGGCGACCGAGTTTTCGAAGGGTTCGAATTTATGGGGGGCATGAACCCAAACGACGGCGTTCCAGCTTGTTTGTTCTACGCCTTGATGAAGCAAAACGGTTTCGGTGCTTGCAAAGCTCACATCGTCTTCTTTGGTTTCGAATAATTGGGCGATGTTACCGGTGTTTTCTCGGGAATACTGGCCAACGACAAAGTGGTCGAGGCCGATGATTTGGATGGTGATCATAAAATAAAAAATACCTCTTGTCGCCTAAGTATAGCACACGCGCCCGCTTACGCGAGAGGGGTAGATGCATTTCTTGTTACTTTTTGCCAAGATGGATTGAAGGCGAGGCCCAAGTCAAAATCTCATTCTAATAAAAGCCTTTCTTCCACTATCCACGTCTCCACAATCCGAACCTCAATTCCCCTCTTGACGAAAACTAGCCGACCATCACAATTTCAAACAAATATTTCGATTCTTTGCATGGGGGCATCGCATGGATAAGGTAGCAGCAGCATTCAGTTGGATTGTTGGAATCGGTAGGGTGATTTATTTTTGGTTCGTTTATTTTATGGACCTTCAGCAAATCAACCCTTGGCTATTTTTGGTTCCTTTGTTTTATACCATCGTCGACGTCGGCATCCTCATTTGGCGACAAGCGGACGTCTCGGAGGGAAGAAAAATCCCCTCCGGCATTTGCACCCTCATTTTTTGCTCTCTCATCGGAGGCATCTTAACAATCTGCATTCCAGAAGCCGATCTATATGGATACCAAGGATACATGGCTTCCAAGATCTTTGACGAGGAAGACGGGAAGAAAGAATTAAGCGAAGACGAGAAAATTGAGCTGATAGCCAAATACAAAAAACTCCTAGACGAAGGGACGATTACCCAAGAGGATTTCGAGGCCAAAAAGAAAGATTTGTTTCAATAAAACCACTACTTTTTTCCTCAATTATTGACAATAATTTTTGTAGTTTGTAAAACTCAATGTTTCTCTTTTTTTATCCTATTCCCAAGATTTAGCAGGGGTACGTAGTCTATCAAAAAGACATTGATCCCCTTTTTCTTTTATTTATAAAGGAATCTTCGTCTTGTTTTATTGACAACGTTTTTAATCGGATAAATCAATAATCTAACGGATCGACGTCACAGACGATTTTCACTCCGCCTTTTCCCGAATATTCGTGGATTAATTTCCCTAAAAATGGTTTCACTTTGGAAGGGTCACGGAACTGCAACAACACATTTCTTCGATGCCATTCTCCAAGGCAAGGAAAATAGGGAACCATCGGGCCAATCGCGGCAAGAGAAGGAATCTTTTCGGTCAAAATCAAATCGCGAATATTCTCCGCGCTTTGAATCGCGCGGTTTTCGTCTTTGCAATAAAACGTCAAGCAAGCAAGGAAATAGAAAGGGGGATAATGACCCATATGCCTTTCCTGCATTTCGCGGCGATAGAACGCTTCGTAATCTTGCTTTGCCCCGAGGGTAATCGCGTAATGTTGGGGGTTATAGGTTTGAATCAAGGCTTCTCCTTGAAGAGATCCTCTTCCGCTTCTTCCAACGGCCTGGGCAATCAGTTCAAAGGTCGTTTCGGAAGCGCGATAAGAAGGTAGCATCAACCCAATGTCGGCAAGTAATACCCCCACCAAAGTGACGGAAGGAAAGTCATGCCCTTTGGCAATCATCTGAGTGCCAATCAGGATATCGTATTCTTTGTTTTTAAATTCCCGTAAGGTTTTTTCTACCGTTTTCTTGGCTTTGCCAATGTCGCTATCCAGGCGGGCGATGCGGGCATTCGGCAAATATTCCTGGAGGACTTTCACAGCTCTTTCCGTGCCAAACCCCACGCGTTGGAGGTCATGTCCTCCGCAAGAAGGGCAGGTATCGGGATAGAGTTCGACATACCCGCAGTGATGGCATTTGAGCATCCCGTCTTCTTTATGATAAGTCAGATTGCCGTGGCAAGTAGGGCAAGTAAAGGTGTAGCCGCAATGGGCGCAACGGCAAAAAGAGGCATAGCCCCTTCGATTGACCAGCAACATGACCTGTTCTTTTTTATCCAAGCGGTCCTTGATTTTATCAAGGAGGATCTTGGAGAAGACCCGGTCCCCCGGCATCATGATGCTGCGGTCTCTCAAGTCAATGATTTGAGTTTTGGGGAGGGGTTTGCTATTGGCACGGTGTTCCATGACCTCATATCCATATACCCCCTTCCCCGCGCGGGCTTTGGTTTCAAAAGAGGGGGTGGCCGAGCCTAAAACCACTTTCGCATTAAAATGCTTTGCCCGTAGGATCGCCACTTCTCTAGCGTGGTAAAAAGGGAGTCCATCCTGCTTATAGGATTCCACGTGTTCCTCATCGATTAAAATCAAACCGATGTTGATCAAGGGAGCGAAGACGGCGCTGCGGGCGCCGACGACGATTTTGGCCTCTCCTCTAGCGATGCGGCGGTATTCATCGTATTTCTCCGAAGGGGTCAGCCCACTATGGAGAATGGCGATTTGTTTTCCAAACCTCCTTGAAAAATATTCGACCATGACGGGAGTTAAGGAGATTTCAGGAACCATCATCAAGATGCTTTTTTCCTGTTGAAGATAGGCTTCGCTTAGATGGAGGTAAACCTCGGTTTTTCCTGACCCTGTCACCCCTTGAAGGAGAATGACTTCTTTGGAGGAAGCAAGGATGCCGTCATAGGCTTTTTGCTGTTCTTCGTTTAAATCGTGAGGCTGTTCCCGCTCATAAGCGGGGATTTGAAAGCGTTGCTTTTCTTTTTGAAATAAACGAAGGCGGCCCATGGAAACGAGGCGTTTCAAAATATCGGGGCTACCGGCTTCCTTTTTTAGGATTTCTTCGTTGGAAGCAACTAGACGCACCATCTCAATTTGTTTGGGGGTAAGCCCTTCTTCGCTTGCATCCAAGACGGACACATAGGTGTCGTAAGCGATTTTAGGTTTGGAAAGGCTCGAAATACTAGGGCGCAAAGAAGGGGGAAGCATCGCTTGGAGGACGGAGATGCGCGGAGATAAATAATAGGAAGCCACTTCATCTGCAAGAGTTAAAAGTTCCTCATTCAGAAGGGGTTCTTGATCTACGATTCCTTGAATGGGGAGGAGTTCGTATCCGTTTTGCTTTTTCCATTCCTCCGCGGATAAGTTGGTTTCTTCCACCCGGGTTACAAAGCCCATGATCGATTGATGGCCGAAGGGAATTCGAACGCGAAATCCCTTCTCTACACGCTCTTCCCCTTCATAAAAATAGGAGAATTCGCGGTCGAGGGAATTTAATCCATATTCAATCAACACCGAAAGAATCTTCATCCTCTAAGTATAAAAGAAAATCCCCGAAACGGGGATAGGGGTCAAGCTTCTTCGATGATTTCTGCAATCTTCTCGGCGGCTTTTTCAATGTCGTCGTTATACACCTTATAGGCGTAATGGTCTTGCATCGTCATTTCTTTTCTGGCTTTGGCTAGACGCATTTGAATGACGTCTTCGCTTTCCGTGCTTCTTCCGCGGATTCTTGCTTCCAAAGCTTCAAAGGAAGGGGGCATCAAGTAAATGGAAATCGCATCGGGGCATTTTTTCAAAACCTCCAAGGTTCCATTGACTTCGATTTCAAGAAGGACGTTCTTGCCTTCCTCCCTCATTTGCTCCACTTTATCCTTGGGGGTGCCATACCGGTTCCCCACGAATTCCGCCCATTCGAGCAAATTGCCCGAATCGATGTTTCTTTGGAATTCTTCTTTCGAAACAAAATAATACTCCCGTCCGTTGACTTCTCCGGGACGTGGGGAGCGGGTGGTCATCGAAACGCTATAGAAAAGGTGCAGGTTTGGATTTTTCATCAAAGCCATGCGCACGGTCCCTTTTCCGACTCCAGAGGGGCCCGATAAAATGATGAGTTTTCCCTTGCGATTCATATTAGGGGTATTCTAGCCGTGAAGCGGACCAAAAAGCAAAGAGAAAAGAGACGGTTTTTTATACTTTTTGGTTTTTTTCCATGAAACCGCTTCGATTGACGTTATTTTTGCGGGTCGAAAAGGCTGTAACCGGAAAGGGAGACGTCGAAGGTCGTTTGCTGAAAATAACGAAGCATCGACGCGAATTCCGGGTCTAAACGAGATAAGCGGCCTTTCCCAAAAACATAGGGGTCGATAAACCGCTTCTTGGTCGAGATGGTCTCGCTATAGAGGTACCCCTTCTTTTGGGGATTCCGCTCTCCCGCTTCCACGCAATATAGCCCGCTGAAGCTCATCCACGGCAAGACGAGTCCGCTTTGCTTGATTCTATCTAGCACCTGGTCTTCATCCGTCCATAAATCCGCTTTCGTTAAAACGCCTTGTTCCAGGTAAAGAGAAAGGACCTTGGACAATAGATTCATCGCGTAACGATCTTCGGCACGGCAATACATCAAGGAATTTTGGAGGGCTAATAAACCAAAACGCTTGGCTTTCTCTAGGCTTTGGAAGCCAATCTCCTTCTCCCCTTTATCGTTAAAATCAAAACGCAAATCTTCATAGAGGGAACGGGCTTCTTGAAGAGAGCAAAAATGGAAATGGAGGAAATTGGATAAGGTGTATTCCAAGCGGTCAGCGGACAATAAAGGCGCGTCGTTATCACAAAGAAGATAAAGGTGATAATCGGCGACGTCTTCCACCTTTAGCCCTTCTTCTTTCAAAAACGAAACAATTTCTGGATTGTGTTCCAATAAAGCGCGGGTAGGAGCTTCCGTCGCTTCTTGTTTGACGGGGTCGCCTTCTAAAAAATCAATCACATGGGAAAAGGCCGGGGTAGCGATATCGTGATAAAGGCCTGCAAGCACTTCTTGCTTGGATCCCCCGAAATGGAGAATGATTTCAGCCACCCCCAAGGAATGGGCGTAACGCGAATAAGGCTCTACGGAAGCAAAATAGGCCAGGGAAGTATATTCCAATCCGCAATGCATCCCGACTTTTTGAAGGCGTTTCATCGCTTTGGCTTCAATGGCCTTGCTTAAATAAGCGGGGTATTCGCCCGCATAAAAATCAATTTCTGGTTCTAAAATGCTCATGGATCCATTCTAGCATGTTTTGGGCATTGTTTAGATGAGGACGCCTTGAATTTACTCGATTCGGCCTCTTATTTTGGCTTGCTTTTCTCCGGTTGGAATCGTTTCCTTTTGCTACGCATTCCTTATTTCGTTCTTCCTCTATTATTCCTCTTCTATTGCTTTTTCGACAAAAGGGCAAAGAAAGCGGTTTAATTTTGAGTCAAAGAACATAATTGGAGTCCGCTTTGTGGCATAATGCTTTCCATGGCACTTAAAGAAAGTCAAATTCAATCCCTGGCTTCGATTTACTCCAGCCGCTTAAAGGGGCAACGCCTTAGCAAAATCGTTCAATACGATTCCGATGTTTTTTCGTTTGGTCTCTCTTCTTCCGGGCGATTGAATTTCGTTTTGAATTCAGGGGATCCTTACGTTTATCTTTCCTCTTCCCCCATGGACGTCGTTTCTTTATCTACGTCCTTTTCGATGTTATTAAGGAAAGAAGTATCAAATTCTATTGTCGAGCGCGTCTTCTGCGTCAACGAGGACCGCGTTCTTGGCTTCGAATTAAAGGCGGTGGATTCCATCTTTCGCGAGATTACCCTCTATCTCATCGCCGAGCTGATCCCAACCAAAGCCAACCTTATTTTGCTTGATGAATCCAAAAAGGTATTAGGAGCTTTACGAACGAACCTGATTACGGATCCTCGGCCCATCTTCCGCGGCATTCAGTATGAACCACCTCTTAAAAACGATTCTTTGACCTACGCCCCCCTTCCTTTTGACGAAGATGCCTATCAAAAAATTTGCATCGAAAAAGAAGCCAAATTGAAGGAAAAGCGAAAGAAAACGCGGTTCAACCACTTATATCGTTATTGCGCGACGAAAGAAAAGTCATTGAGGCGAAAAGAAAAATCCATCGCTCAAGATATCGAAAAAGCCAAAGCCCATCTAGATGACGGGGAATATGGTAACTACATCTACATGAACATGGATTCCATCCATCCCGAAACGGGAACCATGGATGTCTATGGGGTTTCCGTGCCTCTTGATCCTTCGCGTAGCCTTGTCTCCAACGCGGAAAATTTCTTTCATCGAGCCAAAAAAGCCAAGGCGACCCTGGCCAAAGCCGAAAAATATTTAGAAGAGGCAAAAAAAGAGGCCGAGGAATATCGCCTCCTTGTCCAAAACCTTGATTCCTGTGACGAAGCGATGCTAGAAAAATTGTCCAAGGAATATGGATTAGAAGAAACGGGAAATAAAAAGAAAGGGCTCAAGACCCCGTTAAGTGGGAATGCGATACACCCTTATTCCGTCGAAGAGGGTGGGGTTTATTATGTTTTTGGAAAAAATGCTTCCCAAAATGACTTCCTCTCCTTCTTGCTTTTAACGAAAGGCGAATACCTATGGTTCCACGTTAAAGAGGGGCATGGAGCCCATTTGATCCTTCAAAAAGAAAATCCCAATAACGAAGAAATCACGCTTGCCTGCGAATTGTGTCTTTTAGCCTCCTCCCGCGAAGAGGGCGAAGTCATGTATACTCCGCATAAAAATATTCGGAGAGGCAACGTCAAAGGACAAGCGATCGTCAAAGCCTATCAAAGCGCCTATTTTAGACAAGTGAGTCCCAAAGCCAAAGAAGCCTACTTGAAGGCGAGAAAGTGGCAAGCAAAATAAAGCAGAAACGCTTATTTCTTATCCGGGAATTTTTGGTTATAACGTTCAATCGCTTCCGCGACGACTTGTTTGGCGTATTGGGAACCGCGCACCCCTTCGATGATGGTGTCTTTGCCGTGTTCGAGTTCTTTATAATGTTGGAAGAAATGGGAGATTTCCTCGACGATATGAGGAGGAAGTTCGTGAAGAGAATGGTACGTGTTGTACAAGGGGTCGTTCTCGGCAATCGCGATGATTTTTTGGTCCACTTCTCCCGAATCGATCATGTTCAAGACAGCAACGGGATAAGCGCGGACTAGCGACATCGGAACGATGGGCTGGGAGCAGATGACCAAGACGTCGAGAGGGTCCTCGTCTAAGCTCCAAGTCCGCGGAATAAAACCATAGTTTTGGGGGTAATGGGTCGCCGTATAAAGAATGCGGTCCAGAATAAGGGCTCCCGTTTCCACGTCAAGTTCATATTTGTTCTTGCTTCCCGCGGGAATTTCCACGCAGGCAAGGAAGTGTTCGGGGGTAATACGGGATTTAGATATCGCGTGTAGAATGTTCATGTTCGTCTCCTAGAAATATTTTCTAGGCTTATTGTAACGCATTTATTCCTAAAAACACTTCGATACCGCTTTCTTCCTTTTCTTCTTATAATATACGGCATGAAAAAAAGGACGCTTCTTCTCTTCTTTTCTCTTACTTCTTGTTCTTTGGGGCCATCGAAGCAAATCGTTCCCGATTTTCATTATGAAGAAGGCGTGCCATCGTTAACGCAAAACGGGGACATCGATACCCGTTTAGAAGATTTTGATTTAAGTGAGGTAACGGCCACCTTGGATATCGAAACGGCAAGCCGATTCATCGAAAATAACGAATCTTTTTTTCTTTATGCGGACTCCTCTTCTTGCAGTCATTGCAAGAAAATTGAAGAGCCCCTCTCTTATTTTTTGGGCAAAACCTCGATTAGTTGCTACCGCGTTTCCAATGCCGCATTATCCCCTTTTTTTAACGACTTGGAGAAGGCTTATCCGGAATTAGGGATTTCCGCCTCCAAGGTCGGAACTCCTTTTGGGGCGATAATTTCTAACAAAACCTCGACGGTTCTATCCATGCAAAATAACGCCTATTCCCCTTACGCGTTTTCGACTTATCTTTTTTCCCAAGTCCATCGGTCCAACCTTTATTTATTTCAAAATGCGGAAGCGTTCTTGGCGTTCCGGGAAAAGAACCCCACTTCCCCTTATTTGGTGGATAATGATAGCAATAAGCGGGCCTCCTTTGTTCAAGAATCCATTCAAAAAGAATCCCCTTCGGCGATTTTTGAATATAGCAAAGCAAGCTCCTCCGAGCAGGAAAAAATTTTAAAAGCGGGTTATACGCTGAATTAATGCTTCTTCTCTCTTAAGAACGCATCGAAGGCAAGGCCATCTTCAAAACGTTCGAACTTGGCATCAAAATACAAATCACACATCGCATCGGCGAGGCCTTTGGGGTAGCGGCCCCATTGGACGATTTTATCGCCGTAATTTCGGAAAACTTCTTCTAGGCTATGTTGATAGGTGTAGCAATCGCGACGATGAGAGGCAAAGGCGTAATAGCATTTTGCCTTAGGATCTAACAAAATGGGGCGGTCCAAAAAGACGTCGGCAAAGATATCGTAAACGGAGCAAGACGAACCGAAATTCATAAGATCGGGGGTATCTCCTCCTGGAGCGCGCATATTGCATTCTAGGGCCACGAAGTCGCCTTTTTCTCCTAAGCCTTCTTTGGCTTGGTTCAAAACAAAGAATTCAATGTGGAAGCAACGTTTGGTTATGCCGAAGGCCTTGACGACTTTTCTTCCCGTTTCTTCAAAGGCTTTTTCATCCAAATCCTTCATGGGAAGAGAAATGGGGTTATCAAAATAATAATAGTCGAGCTTTTGGTTGACGACGTCGGCGATGGGGGTAGGAAAATGATCGGTCGTCACGAAGACGCAGTTGCTTTGGGCGTCGCAAATGCCATCAAAAGAAACAATCTTCCCATCCACGAATTCTTCCAAAATATGGGGGACGTCAAGGGGTTTAGCAAAGAAAGCACGAAGGGAGGCTTCATCCTTCAACCGATAGGATTCGCTTGCCCCAACCCCGCAGTCGGGTTTGACGAAGAGGGGGTATCCGACTTGAGAAGCGAACTCAAGGGCCTTATCTAAATCCTTTTGGGAATTTAGTAGCACGTAACGAATGGTTTTGGCCCCACCTTGCTCGAAACGTTCCTTCATCTTCGACTTATGGTTCATCGCTTCTAGTTCTTGGGGACGAAGGCCGGGGATATCAAATTCCTCGCGAAGTTTCGCATCCGTTGGCAGCCACCATTCATTGTTGGATTCTAGTCCATCGATGGGGCCATATTTTTGAATTAAGGAAGCAAGGGCTTTGCTCATATCCGCATAAACGTTCATGTTTGGAACATAAACGTAATCCGTTAGGCAATCCCGAAGGCGTTTTTCGCATTGATTCCACGGAGTATCTCCAATTCCTAGCACTCGGACGCCCCGATGGGCCAAGGCTTCGCACCAGAGGTAATATCGGCGGGGAAAATTGGGGGAAATAAACACGAAATTCTTCATAAGGCCACTATACACCCTGTTACTATTTTTTGTCGTAAAAGCGTTTACATCGTAAAAAATGACCTCGTTTGAACTTCTGCCCCTATAATGGAGCCATGCATTATTCTTACTGCCCCCATTGTGGTCAACTCCTCACCCTCAAGGATGCCGGAGACGACGGAAAAGTCCCCTATTGCCTCGAATGCCGCCGATATTATTTTGATTCCTTCTCCACCTGCGTCATCGGGCTCATCGAAAACGAAGATGGAGAAATCGTTACTTTAAAGCAAAATTATCTTTCCCCCATCTACTGGACGCTTCCCGCGGGATATATGAAGCCCAACGAAACCGCGGAAGAAGCTTTTCGACGTGAAGTAAAAGAAGAGTTGGGCCTCGAATTAGAGGAACTTCATCTAAAAGCCACCTTTTCCTACCCCTTAAACGGAAATCTGATGATTGGGTTCTTTGCCAAAGCCAAAAAACAGCCCCTTCGCCTCTCGAAAGAAATCGACGAAGGACGTTGGACGAAATTAGAAGAGGCGGGCGCCATCTTGTTCCCGCCAGCGCCCGGGAACGCCAGTTACGGCCTATGGAAAAGACGCATGAGTCTATCGACAAACAAATAAATCAATCGTATCAAAGAGTTTCTTCTATGGAATAAAGAGAGGCTCTTTTTTCATCATTCTGTCTCATTCACAAATGTAGATTTTATGAATTTTATTCGATGAAATCGAATCTTTTGAGAGTTACATTAAGTTTGTGTAATTGAGGGGGGCGATTCCCTCCGCTTGCTGACGGGCAAGCAAAAAGTCGCAT
>CAKUWP010000006.1:0-95744 GCA_934699525.1 uncultured Bacilli bacterium | reverse complement strand
ATGGCGTTTGCAGCCCCCTTTTTTCGATAGATTACCAAATTGGGCCATTTTCGCAAATCGGCCAAAGACGCCATCGGCATTTTTACGAATAGTCATGTTCCACTATAGTGGGGCGTCAAAAAAATCATGGAACTCAAGGTCCACTTTCTCTTGACTAGTGCAGAAACAAATGCCACCATTATCGGGAATGCGAATGTTGGTTACTATAATGGCGATTTATTCGTTTATTCTCAAAACTAAGGAGTCGACATGAAAAAAACGATTTTTAGCCTTGTCGCAGTTTCTGTTCTAGCCGTGATTGGCGTTTCTCTTCTGATTTATCTTTCCGTTCAGACGATCATCTTGGCGGTTTCTTCAAACAAGGAAGCAAACAGCTGTTCTTGGTATGGATTTCTTCCAGCTTTGACGCTTGTTGCCCTCTTTGCCATTCCGTTGATTGCGGTGGCTTGTATCGAGGGTTTCGCCATAAGAAAGTCTTATCTTTCTCACGCGCCAATTTCGGAGTCGAATAAAAAGGTATTTTGGCTATCCATCGTATGTTTGACGGTTCTTCTGGCGACTTATCTTTTTCAAGCATTTACCTATGCCGCGGGTGAGCATGTTTGGTTTTCCTTAATCGAGTCTACCGAGGGGTTAATCATCTTTAGTCTGATCGTTCATCTGCTTGCCATTTTCTTCGTCTGGAATTGCTTTTCGTTCAATCCCTACCGCAAAGAAATAAACCGGAAATAATCCGATACCTTCGGTCCAAGAACTTGTAAGAGAGATGAATGGGGGTGGCCCGGCGACAACTCGCCGAAGCTGTAACTTAACGAGAATGAACCAAAGGAGGCTGTTGAAAAACCTAGTGGTTGATCAGCAGCCTCTTTTTGGCTCTATAACTTTTAAGGTGGTTTAAGGTGGTTGAGCGAAAATCAACCGGCCAAAACTATAACCGCAAGGTGGTTGAGCGAACGGGGGCATCCAAACTGATGCGTACCCAATTTGCTGGACCGAATTGAAACCATCATAACGACGCCCCGCATGGATGTCCACCGAAGCTTGCCTCGAAGCTCCCGTATTCGGCTTCGTGGCCGTAGAACATCTCGTTCTTCATCGTCCCGAAGAACGACTCCATGATGCAGTTGTCGAGGCAGTTCCCCTTCCTCGACATCGATTGGAGTATCCCCCTCTCCTTCAGCTCCCCCACGTACCAGCTATGCTGATATTGCCAGCCCTGGTCGGAATGGAATATGAGCCCGCTCAGTCTGAGGTTTCTATCTTAAGAAACAGTGCTGTCGTCTACAAAGGCACCATCACTAAGAACGAGAGAATCAACACTGGCCTCTATTCCAACGAAGGGGACTACATCGAATTCGACTATTCCAGTTCCAGTGGCGTCTACACCAACGGAACCTTCAGAGCCGGAACCCGTTATCTCCTCCGCAAATCCGCTTATCCGAACAGCACCTATTCCAACACGATCACCACCGCCACCGGAACCACCGTCACTTACGACTTCAGCATCGTCAGAGACCTCCCTTCCATCACAATCGGTGGCAAACGTTACGAGGGCGGTGCCGTCATCCGTCTCGCCACCGATGAAACGGTTTCGATGAACGTTGATGACGTGATCGATTCCGGCAATTGCGTCGGCGAGATCAATGACGGAGAAGTTCTACGGGAGTTGGCAGGGCGCCAAAAAGGACGGCTCAGCCGCCTTCGGCAAATAAGACGGGGCAATCAAAAAAATGGACAGGGCATTGTCCACTTTCTCTTGACTAGTGCAAGGTCAAATGCACAACGTTTTGGATACTCCCCGGTAACCATTCCCGTCTTGTAGGGCTTAAAGTTCACGTCCATGGATTTACCGACCCGGAGAAAAATAAAAGCCTCCGAGATTCCTTTCTAGGAAACGGGGGCCGATTATTTCGATGGTGCGGGCAACAGGACTTGAACCTGCACGGAGTTACCCATTAGATCCTAAGTCTAACGCGTCTGCCAATTTCGCCATGCCCGCATAACCCGATAACGATGGGTGACCGTCTTTGCGTTATTCGAAGAATATCCGTTTAACAAAGCAAATCGATTATACTCGGTTCACAGGGATTTCGTAGTACTTTTTCGCGAAAAGAAAACCCTTCGTTTCCTAGAAGCGAAGGGTGTCTTTCAAGTCGAATGGGTTAGAAATTTCCGTTGTTGATGCCATCCGCGAGGTTGATGCCATAGCCTTCAGCTACAGAATCAAGGAATTTGCGAACGGGGCGACGGGAAGACGACTTACGCGAGTGCTGGACATGAGTGCTACCAGCAAGGTGCTTTTTGATGAATTCAACCATTGTTATACCTCCTTCTCATTTTGTGATGCATGACCTTTTGGGCCATTCCCTCGTTTTTGAGGGACACGTACTTTACTTCAATGAAAAGGAAAAACAAGGGAAAAGTTTTCAGAAAGCGGTTACAAGATTATTTCTTGGCAGGCTTTTGGGCCTTTAATTTGGCCAGATTGTTCGACCGCCCCGCTTTCTTTAATTCCTGATAACGGGCATTTAACGCGCGAATATAGGAAGAGGGCGAATTTGGTTCTTCGATAAAGAATTCCATATCCTTAAAGGGATCGGGCAAATATTGCAACTTTGGCCACACGTCCGGACGATCATAAGGATATTGATCCTCTTCCTTCACGTTGACGGGAGTGAGCTTTAGATAGTCTTGAACCACGAAGGGCTGGGTAGATGCGAAATCCATGGCCTTTTTCATGGAATCATCTCCTACGCGAGAATGGGGGGACAAGCATAGATCCACGACCGCATCGCCAAGAGGAATCGTAGCTTCAGGGAAACCCACTTGCTCCGCCGCCGCGATGGCCAATTGGGTGCGCATCACGGCTTGGGGATTGGCCAAGCCGATATCTTCATAAGCTGCTACAAGCAAACGTCTTTTAATCGAATCCAAATCCTTGGCCACGCAAAGGCGAGCTAGATAATAAAGGGCAGCATTCACATCACATCCACGAATCGATTTTTGGAGGGCGGAAACAGAATCGTAATGTTCCTCATCATCTTTATCCATTGCGTAATTTGGAACGTTTTCGATGACGGCTACATCGTCTTTTGTAATGACATCTTTTCCCGCGAATTGAACCGATGCTTCTTCCAGCAGGTTTAGGGAGTAACGCATGTCGCCCCCGCAGAGTTTAGCGATGTAATGCAAGGCATCTTCATCAAACGAGCATTTGCCGTTTAGCCCTTCTGGGATTTGAATGGCTCGTTTTAACCCTTGCACAACTTCATCTTCGTTTAAGGGTTTAACTTCCAATAAGCGACACCGGCTTCGAATCGCGCGGTTTAAAGAGATGTAAGGGTTCGCAGTAGTTGCGCCAATCAAATAGAAAGTTCCGTTTTCCACAAAGGGCAAAAGGTAATCCTGTTTCGACTTATCCAGACGATGAACTTCATCCATGATAAGAATCGTCGGTTTCCAAATTTTGGCATCTTCTACTGCCTGTTCCATATCCTTCTTAGAGCAGGTAACGGCATTCAGGGAAACATAGTGAATTTTCATCGAGCGAGCATAGGCTTTCGCGATGGTTGTTTTCCCCGTTCCGGGAGGCCCAAAAAAGATAAAGGAAAACAAAGCTTTTTGATCAATGGATTTCCGTAAAAACGATTCCGGCCCAACAAGGGCGGCTTGCCCAACAACATCATCTAACGTTTTCGGGCGAATTCTGAATGCTAAAGGTTCAAACATAAGACAACAAAATTATACCAAACAGGTGCGCTAAAACGAGAAATAGGAGGCAAGGAAATGAAAACTGGAGCAGAAAGGAATGACTTTTTTACACATGAAAACCAGCGGAAACCAAACACCTATAGAAAACCAAAAATTTACTGTGAATTAGCAAATGCAGGGGCATCAAACTGTGTGTCAAACAAAAGACGACCATTCACGGCAGTCTTGCATAATTGTCGAAATGGATCCGACAAAATATTTTTAAAAACTCCCGAGAGATGTGATGCAGAACAAATAGTAGTTACTATATTTTTTATAGTTTGTTTTTCGAAAGTTGATATTAATAATTTGCCTGTTTTTAAAAATTAAAAAATATTTTTTTATTAGGTTCTGTCGAATGTTTATATTTAAAAGAAAGCAGATAGTAAATTGATTGAACTATATTTTTTATAGTTTATAATTATTGTAAATAGTTGGCTATGTTTTACATGAATAGCCTCTATGCATGGAGGGAAACCAACTAAAATTTTAGAAATGAATTCCCAATTTCTAAAATTGTTTAAAAAGAAAAATATTTCAGTCAATTTACTTTAAAAATTTTAAAAAAGAGAAGATCATAAATCGGAAACTGCAATCGGTTTATTTCCAAAAAATATTTGGGGTAAAAATTGGAAACTGACAAAAAGATTTATCATCAAATTAAAAACTAATTTTTAAAAATTTCATCCTGATAGATTTGCTAAAAAATTCGATGCCATCTCGACTATTTCATTATTATTTAGATATATATCAAAGTATATATCAATAAAAAAGACTCGAATGAAAGGAAACTCAATATGGAAAAAAGAATGACATATGAGGAATTTACCTATCGTATTGGTGAACCCATCACTGACGAGTACGGAAAAAGCCCTATTATGCCTGTTTTTGAACTCCTACAAGGGAAATGGAAGATGCAAACCCTTTACGCCATGATGTGTTTGGCCGAAGCTCGATTTGGGCAAATCCAATCTTTTTGTGATGGGATTACTCCTGCGGCTTTGTCATCAACATTAAAGGATTTGGAGAGCATGGGATTCATTAAAAAGGACGTCTCCGGACCTCGGGAAACGTCTTATCGTTTAACGGATCAAGGTGAAGATTTAATGCCCGCCTTTTATGAATTAATGAACTGGGGTTTCTACTATAAACCTAAAGATAAAAGAAAGAAAAAATCCAAATAGCAAATCATTCAGTTTCCATTTCCTTGCGTTTGTTAGGGTAGGTATATTGGCCGTGAGAGTTGGTCACTTTTCCATTCCCATAATAGATTGCATGTTCAGGGCAACGGTGCAGGCATCCTAAACACATGACGCAAAACTCCGTTATCCAGACCGGCTTTTTATCTTTAATTTCAATGGCCTGAACCGGGCAATTCTTTGCGCATATACCACAGCCGATACAACTATTGCTTACCGAAAGATTACGTGTTTTTCTAACCTTGTTGTCATAAGTCTTTTGATAATGATCTGCGACAAATCTTGGGGTGGTTAAACCCATGTGATTCCCTGTAATTTGTCTTTTTAATTGACACTGTAATTTTTGGATTTCTTTATCCGATTTTAAAAGTTTCTGATCGACTTTTTTCTTGTTGGATAAATCAAATATCACAGTCCAAGTGTCCGGCATTTTAATATCAAAACAAGCATCTAAAGAAAGGCCCTTATTCTTCAATAAATTCTTGGCAATGGAGCCAGAACCTCCAGGAGTCGTCCCGCACGTAGCAACGTAAAAACAATAGGGTTTTCCCTTATATTTAAAATGCGCTTTTTCTAGAAAGCCTTTTACAATGCTAGGCAATCCCCAAAAGTACGTAGGGGAAAGGATGCCAATCCTGTGATCCATTACGTCAAAATCAAACGTTCCCTTTTTGATTGCATCAGGAATAAAAACGACGGATTCTCCTTTTGTTTTAATTTCCTCAGCAACGTGCTCGGTATTACCTGTGGCAGAAAAATAGAAAAGCATCGTATTTGTCCATCAATGTTCTTGAATCAGAAAGGACAAATAATAAGGCAACGATAATTTATTGTCCTGCGTTCCAACATTACCCGAATAAAGTTTAATCATTTGATTCACATGATATTTGGGATTGCTCAAAACTTCATTAGCGGCCTTTGTTTTTCCGTTTCTAGCCTTTGCTTCAATTAACGTAGCTTGACCTTGATAACGGGTAACAAAATCAATCTCTAGCCCCGTTGTCTTCCGAAAATAATAGAGTTTGCGCCCGTTTTTAGTAAAAGCGTCCGCCACCATCTCTTCGTATAATGCACCTTTATAGATCCCTAAATTGTCGTTAATGATATCGCTTGCCGTCCCTTCTTCGAGTTGCGATACAAAAAGCCCAACATCCGAAAAATAGATTTTAAATTCATTCGGTATTGCAGATCCATTTAACGGTAGATCAAAGCTCGCCAAATTAAAACAAGGGATGAGAAGTCCATAATCAACAAGCCATTACAAAGCTTCGGAGTATCGATCCGATTTTGCATTTTTGTCCACATTACTAAATTGGAATTTTTTATAATCCTTTGCCAATTGAATGGGTAACGAATCCATGATTTGATTCAGTTTAATGAGCAGGGGTTTATCCGTTCGTTCCTGTCCTGTTTCGGAGATAAATTTTCCAAAATCACTTCGATAGCTCTCCATAAGATTTCTTTGTTTTTCGCGCGTAACCGCATAATCCCCGCTTTTTAGGAAAAGGTCTACGACTTCCGGCATACCTCCCACAACCAAATATTCACGGTAATAACCTAATAATGCCGTGTGAATAGCCGAAGAAATGGGCATTCGCTTCTCATAGGACTCCTTGAGCAAATCTAAAATTCTCTCATTCACCCCTTTTGCCCAAAGGAATTCTTCAAAATCCATGGATGTCATCGTAAGAATCTTTTCTTGTCCCACGGATGGTCCTTGTCCTGAAGTCCGATTATATCCTTTGATCCCCAATAAAGACCCCGTAGCCAAAACATCGTATCTTTGGTCCAAAACAAAACTTCTTAAGCTAGAACGGGCATTCGGGCATTCTTGAATCTCATCCATGATAAGTAGAGTTTTCCCAGGAACCAAATGGAAAGGGGGCAAATATAAAGACAAAGCCATCGTAATGGAATCGACGCGCAAATCCTCAAGAAAAGCATTCTTGATTTCAGGCTGCATCTTAAAATTCATATAAACGACGTTTTCGTAGTTTTCTTCGCCGAATTGTTTGGCAATATAAGTTTTGCCCACTTGCCTTAAGCCTTTGATAATCAAAGCCTCGTGATTTTTTCCAGCGATTTTAGAATTCTTCCAACGAAGAAGTTCCGACATAATCTTTCTTTTGAATCCCATAACATCAATCCATCCAGAATAAGAATAATTCTTTTTGCCAATTTATTCACCGTATTTTTTGGCATTTTGCCAATTTATTCACCGTATTTTTTGGCATAATTGCAAAAATCGAAGTAGATAAAAGAAAAACCACCGAATTTCTTCGGTGGATAAGTGTTTAAATGGCGTTCTAATACGAAATAATTACACTGTCATCTCATTAGAAGACACCCGATCATCCACTTATTTGTTCGCAATAATGCACAGCCAGTGTTTTTTAGCATCCACAAAACTCTTCCTATCACAAAATCCAGCTTTTTCTAACAGCGTGAGAAGTTGCATTTCGTTGTAGATTTTCATTCCCCCTATTTTTTTTACCCATTTTTCGTCCTTGGAATTGGTGCCATCGCTCTCGTTGCATATGAGGAATGTGCCACCGTTTTTCATAACACGGCGAACCTCTGCAAAACATTTTTCAAGGTCTTTCCAAAAATAAACCGTCTCAAACGCAGAAACGCAATCAAAAGTCTCCTCATCAAACGGCATAGACGATACGTCGCCATAAACAATATCACACTTGCCTTGTTTGATTGCGATAGCGTTTAGTTTTTTCGATTCCTCTACGCTGACTTTCGAATAATCTATCCCTGTAACATGCCCTGCCGCGCATTTTCCTAACCAGTTGGCAATGTTTGCTCCACCACCACAACCGATATCTAATACTTTGGCGTTCGATTTTGCATTAATCTTAGCAAAGCCCCATTTTGCCAGCTTGCTATGGCCTGTATTCATCATTTTTACCATTATCTTCCCGCCGAATCCTTGTGGCTTCCGTGTATTTTCAAAAAATCCCATATTTGTCTCCTGTTGTTATTATTATAATTTTTCTCACTACAAATAGAAAATCACCACTCAAAACGACATAAAAAAGAGAGAACATCTATCCTTGTCCTCTATGAAAATATTTATGTTAAATTGTAGGCGTCAGACGGGGATTAAAACAAAGTCGTCCGTTCCAATCCTGTTTTCCGAAAAAAGTGCCGAAGTGCAACCGTTAAATTCAAAGATTTCACTCCACCTCGAAAACACATGATATAGAAAACAAAAAAGCGCAAGACAACTATATCTTGTGCTTTTTATGTTTTGCAGCTTTTTCGTACCACTAAGATGGTGCCGCGAACCGGAATCGAACCAGCAACCTACTGATTACAAATCAGTTGCTCTGCCAATTGAGCTATCGCGGCAAATGAAGCTGGTGGGTGTTGGGGGGATCGAACCCTCGACCTCTTCCGTGTGAAGGAAGCGCTCTCCCTCTGAGCTAAACACCCAAGAAACAAAATAACCCCGGACCGTGAAGCGATCCGGGGCTTTCTTCTAAATGGTGGGCCTTAATGGGCTCGAACCATCGACCTTGCGCTTATCAAGCGCACGCTCTAACCAACTGAGCTAAAGGCCCACACCACGCCCGAAAGCGCTTAAATATAATAGGACAACGTCAGGCACTAGGCAAGCATAATTTTTCAACTTTCACAGATTTTGCAAAAACCATTTCTTACGGCCGTGTAATCGATAAAATTAAGCCAATTTTCGGATGTTATCGGCCTCTTGGTTTTCTCATTCAAAACGAATTACATTGGCATATTTATGACGTCTTACGCCTAGCGTTTCGTGTACATCTCTTTGATTTCTTTAAGTATTTGTTCCTTTGTTTTACCGACTAGCCCCAATTGTTTCATATCAACACTTTCATTTTGCATCCTTTGCACAAATTCCTGAATGTCAGCGTACACACCCAAAGGAGCCGTTATTTTATTCGTTGGATCAACCAATTCGGTTAAACGGAAAACATCGTTTTTGTGTTTCTTGATATTTTTGTCATCTATGTGTTGTCCCAAGACTTTGCGTTTTGTTAAATCCAACCACGCTTTTGCCTTAAATGGAATCAAATAGTCCGCGCCAAGAACCGTTATTCCATCCACCGTCACTTTTCCTTCTTTTAAAAACTCATAATAATCGTCATCCAACAAGATGGCGGATAAACTTGAAATATCCTCATCCATGGGCAAGGGCGTTAATATTGCATCCTTCGGAAGCTGAATGACATCCAATTTGCGAGTGAACAATTCGATCATGGCTGGATATCGATTCGAAATGGGACGACTAAATCGATAAAACTGTGGGGCCCCCGTACTTTTATTGCAGTGTTCGTATCCTGCTTGTTTGATGTAATCCCAAAACTTCCTTCCGAAATTTACATCCACCGCTTCTATAATCAAAACAAGATCAATATCCTTAGTCGCGCGAAAGTCCAACCCTTCCTTTGTCATCAAGATATCGCATGCCATTCCGCCGATGATGACATATTGTCCTTCACAACCCCGAAACCATTTTTTAAAATCGTCAATTCCTGCAACCATCTATTTCCTTCCACAGCTCGCTTAGCATTTTTTCTACCGCATCTTCTACGCGTTCGTCGGTGTTTTCCCTCAATGCCAGCGCTAGTGAAAGCCTATCCACGCGATTCTGCTTAGCTAGCTTCCAAGGGCTGTATCGCCACATTTCCACGGCAACCTGTGTCCGCGAATCCAACAGCCTTTCCGTTATTACGCCTTGCCACTGAGAGATTTTTTCCGTTGCATAACATTTAACACCCGGAGCATTTAACATGGAATACCCCGCCAAGGCCGAACATCCACTTTCCAATAAATTAGTAGATGCGTATTCCTTTGGAACATAGACCGTACGCTTGATGGGGTTCAACAATGTATCTTTTGCTTTTTGGAATAATTCTTCGGGGGAATTTTCTGCTGTCAGAATCCTTTGAACTCCCATTTTCCTTATCTGTAGCAATCCAAATTCCTCAAGTTGTTTGGAAGCTCTTGATATGGAAGTTGGGGTCCATTCCAAATCTTTCGCGGCTTGGTTGGTAGTTAGTTCTTTTGCCCCGTTATAAATGAAATGCAATAGCAGAACTTGGGCCGACGGAAGAATTGCGTCTCTTTTTTGTATCTCTGCGATACCTCGTTCTTGCAGGTACATCGCCATAAAAGGCAAATAAACCTGTTTTTCTTCTACGATAAAAGGAATTCTATCGCGAATTAAATATTCCTTGTGGCGAGAACTAAGTCCCCGTAGCACCAACACAACAGGCAAATTCATATTTTCCTGAATTCGGGCAATATGTTTGTTTAAAGCGTCCACTTGTTCTAGTTCAGTCTTAGGGTAAAGAAAAATTGCCTTTTGTTTATCGATAAATACAGGCTGCACGTGATACCTTGAGACAATAAAGTTAGGTAAATGTTCGATCTTTACGTTGCTATAAGTGACCTTGATTCCGAGAACTTTGTTGAGATAATCCATGCGAGCGCCTTTACTCTTAACTCTTTTTATGTATTTTAACTCTTTTTAAGTTAAGATACAGTATTTATGTAAAGTTAAGTAAGAAACCGCAAATCAAAACTGTTTTTTAAGGAAATAACGAAATATAAAAACTCCGGAACGTGAATTCCGGAGTTTTGAAGCAATTGAATTGCGAACGATTAACGCTTGGAGAATTGCGGAGCGCGACGAGCGGCTTTGAGACCGTATTTCTTACGTTCCTTAACGCGAGCGTTACGGGTCAACATTCCAGCCTTCTTGAGGGTGGAACGATCTTCGTGAGCTTCGAGTAACGCACGGGCGATGCCAAGACGGATCGCTTCGGCTTGTCCAGTGAAGCCGCCGCCTTCGACGAAGGAGACGACATCGTACTTGTCTTCAGCACCAAGAAGGGCAAGGGGCTGCTTCAAGTTCTGGATGAGGGTGGCATAGGGGAAGTATTCCTTCACTTCGCGGCCATTGACCGTGATTTTGCCGCTGCCAGCAGCAACGTAGACGCGGGCGACCGAGGATTTGCGGCGGCCAGTTCCATAATATTTTTCGTTAGCCATGGGTTATCTCCTTATTTGCTAAGGTCGAGAACGACCGGTTTTTGAGCGGATTGCTCGTGCTTGTCGTCAGCATAGACGTGAAGCTTCTTGATCATCTGACGGCCAAGAGGTCCTTTCGGAAGCATGCCCCAAACGGCACGTTCCATCATTTCGACCGGATATTCCTTGAGCATGACGCCGGAGGAACGGGTGCGGAGACCACCGTTGTATCCAGAAACGTTGTAGTAGTTTTTCTTGGATTGCGGATGGTTACCGGTGAGTTTCACTTTCGAGGCATTGATGATGATGACGTTGTCACCGCAATCAAGGGTCGGAGTGTAGGTGGGCTTGTTCTTGCCCATGAGGATGACCGCGACTTTAGAAGCCAAGCGGCCGAGAGGGATGTTGGTAGCATCAACGACGTACCAATCGTGTTGGACAGTCGAAGCTTTCGCCAACGTGGTTTGACGCTGCATAGTAATTTCCTTTCTGATAATTGATAGACAGAGTTTCTTTTGAAACGCCGTGTTGTATTATCCTTAGCATACCCCCCAATGTCAAAGAAATTTCAAGACTTTCATTTTCTTTTAGACAACGTTTTATTATAATTGTTGTGTGAAAGAAAAGAAAATTCAAAAATTGCTCGATTTTGCCGAACTAAATGATGGATACGTTTCTGTGGCAGAAGCCAAGGAAAAAGGCATTGCTCAAACCTATCTATGCATGGCGGAGGAAGAAGGAATCTTCAAAAAAGTATGCAAAGGGCTCTATGTGAAAAAAGGGTATGAGGTGGATCCCTTCACCATTCTTCATTTCCGATACCGCAAAGCCGTATTTGCTTCTAGAAGCGCTTTATTTCTCCATGGCATCCTGAAGGAACAACCCAAGGAATTAGAAGTTTATCTCCCAAGAAACTATATGACTTCCGGCATCGAAGGGTCTCGCTCCTATCACGTATCAGGAGACGATTTCCTTTTGGGCCTTGGTCTTGCCGTTTCTCCTCATGGTCCTCTTGTTCCTACTTATGACAAGGAACGAGCCTTTCTAGACGTATTACGTCATTACAAACGATACGAGGACGAAGAATACCGTTCCATCCTGTCTCAAGCAAAAAGCTATGACTTAGACCACGAAAAACTATTAAGGTACGCGGACGCGTTTCACGTGCGCGAAGCCGTAGAAATGGCTTTAAAAGGAATTTGGTAAGAAAAAGGACTCCTGTGAAGGAGCCCTGAATCGTCTTGTTTTAAGATTAGAGGTTTTCGACGTTGGTGTAGACGGCTTGGACGTCTTCACATTCGTCGAGTTGTGCCTGCATGTCTTGGAGCTTGCCAAGGGCATCGCCATCAACGGTGATCCATTCGTTCGGATACATCGTGGTTTCAGCGCGGTCGAAGTCGGCCACGCCAAGATCCTTAAGGGCGTCTTTGGCTTTGTCCATGTCGCTAGGAGCAACGCGGACTTCAATCTCCTCGTTGTCGTCGATCGAGACTTCACGGACATCGACGTCGCCTAAAATCAAAGCTTCTTCGACGGCATCGCGGGTCGCTTGTTCGGTGGCCTTGAAATTCAAGATGCCAAGCAATTCAAAGTTATAGGCAACGCTGGCCATCTTGCCGCCCTTGCGGGTGACGATGGTGCGAACGTTGACCAAAGCACGGTTCACGTTATCGGTGAGGGTATCAACAATGATGTTGCTGCCTTCCGGTCCCATGAATTCATAACGGCCCTGGATATAAGCAACGGCGTCTCCGCCTTTGGCTTTTTCGATGGCACGTTCAATAACGTCTTTCGGGCATTGTTTGCGATATTTTTCAATCGCGCTGCGAAGCGCGAGGTTGCTCGCGGGATCCGGATCGCCGGATTTTGCCGCTGCATAGATTTCTTTCGAAGCACGCATGTAGATCGCGGACTTCGCTTTGGCGGTGGCCGCCATGGCCGCTGCACGAACTTCAAAGTGTCTTCCCATAAAAACTCCTGGTTTTTGCGCGTCTACTATACCACTAGGAAAAACCGAGAAAAAGGTAAATGTAATAAACTACACACGCATACACACACGGAATAGGCTATTTTTCGCTATTTTTCGTTAATGAAAGCGTTTCGAGGCGGTGTAAATGATGCTTCTTGATAAAATCGTGGAAGGGAGCGTCGCTTACTTCGTCATAAATGGAAGGAAGATGAGCGTCGACTCCAATCACGCAGTCTGGCCCTTCTTCGGCAACGATATCCCAAAAAAGAGGATAAGGATAATGCGCGATGCGTTCGTCGTTTAAGTCCAATTCCGGGGAACGGGACTTCGGACCCATATTCACTTCCAAAGGAATTCCAAGTTCTTTGGCTTTTCTAGCAATGCGTCTAGCAACCTCGCGGGTATGCGAATTCCAGTTTGGATACCAAAGCATGAAGAAATCAGGATGGCAGACGTAAAGGAAAAGCCCCGATTCCATCCCCTCTATCACGGCATCGCAATAATCATCCAACGCTTGATCGGCATCTACTTGGTTGCCATACCAGCAAAACTGGTCGTCACTCAAAAAACAATGCTGTCCTAGAATCAGGTATTCCACCTTACCGCTTGCTAGCAAATCGCGGTAATAGGATTCGTAACGTCTCCCATACCATTCGCATTCAAACCCGGTATGGATTTCGATTTGGTCTTTATATTTTTCTTTGAGGCGAGCCACAGAATCAAGGTAATCCGGAAGCATGTAGGGGGCCCCCCGCATTCTTGGCTGAGTTTTGTCCGGCAAAATGACATGATCGGAAAATCCAAAAATCGTAATTCCCGCGCGGATACCCGCCCGGACGTATTCTTCATCCTCCCCGGTCGCGTGCCCGCAACGAGCCGTATGGCTATGGTAATTCGCTTTTAGTTGCATGGATAAAGCACCTCCAAAAGGCAAAGCCCTTCCGCGGGAGCTTTGAAGGACATGATTTTTCTTTGTTCTCTTTCTAAACGTTCTTTAATATCTTGAACCTGGATTTTTCCTAATGCACATTGGAAGGCCGCGCCCATTAAAAATCGAACCATGTAGGTCATAAAGCCATTCGATTTAAAAACCACGGATCCCGTTCGTTTTTCCATATCCACCCGGATATCTTGAATATGAACGTCACGGATAAAGCCGTCCTTATCCTCGGCTTTGGAGGTAAAATTCTTAAAGCAATGTTTTCCTTCAAAGGCTTCTAATGCCTCCTGGAATTTTTCCAAATCAAAATTCTTTCGGTCGCCTAAATAAGCTACCACATCGGCTTGAAGGGGCAATTTCGATCCAAAGGAAAAATCGTATCGATAGATTTTCCCGTAACAGGAATGACGGGCATCAAAAGACAAAGGGACTTCTTTTAATTCCAACACTTCCATCGTGCGGGGCAACAAACGATTTAACGCGTACATAAAATGGGTTAAATCACGGATTTTTTTCGCCTCAAAGGTAAAGGTCTGTCCTAATGCGTTTACCCCAGCATCTGTTCTTCCCGCGGCTTTAATCACCGTTTTCCTTCCCGTCAAAGAAGAGAGCTGCTCTTCCAATATCCCTTGAATGGTTTTTCCCTCTTTTTGCCGTTCAAACCCAAGGTAGGGGGCCCCTAAATAGGAAAGCTTTCCAAAATATTTTTTCATGGGACCATCACTCCAAACAAAGCGAAGATATCCACATGGAGACAGGATAACGTGATAAATCCGGACATAACAATGGCCGCGAAAAGGAAAGCAAACAAGTCGCTCCAATGGAATTTAAGAATCCGATATTTGGTTCTTTTGGCAGCAGGATCGTATCCGCGGCATTCCATGGCGTTTGCCAGTTCCTCGCTGCGCATAAAGGAAGAAACAAATAAGGGGATGATTAAAGAAGTCACCCCAGCAATGCGGCGGAACAAAGAACCGTGCTCAAAATCCACGCCACGAGAGGATTGTGCCTTCATAACACGAGTCGCGTCTTCTAATAACGTGGGAATAAAACGCAAGGCAATCGAAATCGTCATGGCGACTTCTGCGGCGGGGAAATGCAAAATTTTTAAGGGGGACAGGTACCATTCAAACGCATAAGTAAGGTCCAAAGGCTTCGTCGATGCCGTAAGAATCATCGTGAGTTCGATCATGAGAACAAGACGCAGTAGAATCCGCCCTGCTTCTGCAAAGGAATCCCAATAGACGGTCCAGTTATTTAAGGCTGGGACGGTCCAAGCCACGCCAAGAGTCGGATTTTGATAAGGGACCAAGCAATAGATGACAAGAAGAAAAATCACCATGAACCACAGGGATCTTAGATTCGAGAGCACGCTACGAATGGACATGTGGGTGCTCCATAAAATGATGGAAATCACTAGGACCATGACCGCCTGCATCAAATAAGACATCGCCCAAGCATTTACCAAAGACCCATCGTCCAAAACATGTTGAAAAGGAAAGAAGACCGCAACCATTAAAAGGATGGTCGTGGCAATTTTCACGCGGGGATCCAATCGATGCACCCAAGAAGAATAGGGGACGTATTTTCCTAAGGCGAACCCCTTCATCATAAGGTTTTCTCCTTGTTGGATGCGATTTGTTTGGCCAAGGTTTGGCAGTCTACAATTTTCCCTTCATCGAGTTTCATTCCCTTTTGCTTTAGTTGGGTGATGAAGGAATATAGCAACGGGGTTTCTAGGCTAAACCGTTCCATGTCCTCGCTGAATAGTTCTACCGGGGTGGAGATTCGCGCGATTTTTCCTTGGTCCATCACAATGACTTTATCGCAATAACGAAGCACCAAATTCATGTCGTGGGTCACTAAAATAATCGTGGTTCCCTCTTGGTGGATTTTCTCAAATAAATCCATCAAAACCAAGGCTCCCGCTGGGTCTAATCCCGCGGTCGGCTCGTCAATAATCAAATAGGAGGGGCGATAAGCCAAGATGCCGGCAATGGCCACACGTCGTTTTTCTCCGCCGGAAAGTTCTAACGGGGAACGCTTGTCAAAGGATTCGTCCAAGCCTACCATCCGCAAAGCCTTATGGGCTTCTTCTAATGCCTCTGGCCCCTTCATTCCAAAATTCTTAGGTCCATAGGCAACGTCTTTTTCCACCGTGTCTTCAAATAACTGATATTCGGGGAATTGGAAAACCAAGCCGACATGGCGGCGAAGCTCTTTTGTTTTCTTGGTGCGTTTCTTTTTGTCGCTGGAATTGCAAAAATCATCGACCTTCACTTCGCCCGAAGTCGGGTTAAGCAAGGCGTTAATATGTTGAATCAACGTGGATTTGCCGCACCCCGTTCGACCAACAAGGGCAACGAAGGATCCGTTTTCGATATCCAAAGAAACGTCTTTTAGCGCCTCGTATTCTAAAGGCGATTTCCGGTTATAGATAAAGGAAACATCATGGAAGTTTATCGGCATAGATATTCCTCCAGTTTCTGCGTGGTTTCGATGCTATCAGGGATCGCAAGCCCTTCTTTTTCTAACGCATCCTTCATTTCAAAGAAAAAAGGCACGCCTAATTTCATAGAACGTAGTTCATCAATATGGGAGAAGACTTCGTTGGGCTTGCCTTGAAGACGGATTTCTCCTTCGTCTAAAACAATGACCTCATCGCTATGAAAAGCCTCTTCAATATCGTGGGTAATGGAAAGCAAGGTCAAGGAAGGGTTCTCTTTCCTCATCTTGCTAATCAATTCATGGATTTCCCTTTTGCCTTTAGGGTCTAGCATCGCCGTCGCTTCATCAAAAATCACTAAATCGGGATGCATGGCTAAAACCCCAGCAATCGCGACACGTTGCTTTTGGCCCCCGCTAAGCATCTGGGGTTCATGATCGAGGAAATCTTGCATCCCCACTTCTTGAGCCACCTTTTCAATCAGGGACTGCATTTGTTCGTGGGGAACCTGCCGGTTTTCTAATCCGAAAGCAATGTCGTCTTCCACCGTCGAACCTACGAACTGGTTATCTGGATTTTGAAAAACAATGCCGATTCGAGAACGGATAGAGGCAAGATTTTTACGGTTCAAGGGGATGCCAAAAGCCTCGATGTCCCCATCGAACCCTCCTAATAACCCCATGATGCATTTGGCTAAGGTCGATTTCCCAGAGCCATTATGCCCAATGATCGAAACATATTGGCCAGGATAAACGGAAAAGGAGACGTCCTTGAGCACTTTAACGTCTTCGTCATAGCCATAACGAAGATGGCAAACATCCAAAAGGGGTTTATTCATGCTCTTCCTCCTTTTGGCTTTCTTTCCGTTTTTTATGCCAAACGATTTCAACGATGATGACCGTCGCAATAAACCCGGCAATCAAAACGCCCAATAACGTCCAAAGAACCCAGTCCGTGCGGTTCTTGTCATTAAGAAGCGGCACAAAAATCGCGATGCCGGCCAAGCCATAGCATAACGCGATGATGAAGATGCGGTAAAAAACGGAATGATTCACTTCGCGTTGATCTCCACATTCCGTCCTTCGTAACGGCGGTATTTAACCCCAGCCATGTCCAGGATTCTTCTCGAAGCCTGTTCTTCCAAATGGTCATGGTATTTATCATCGGCAAAGATGATTTCCTTGATGCCGACTTGAACAATGGCTTTCGCGCATTCGTTACACGGGAAGAGGGTGACGTAAATCGTACATCCATTTAAAGCAGAGCCATCACGGGTATTCAAAATCGCGTTGAATTCGGCATGGCAAACATAAAGGTATTTGGAATCGAGCCCTTCTCCATGCCCCCAGGGGATTTCATCGTCGCAAACGCCGCGAGGCATGCCGTTATAGCCAATGGAGACAACTTTATGGTTATCATCGACAATGCAGGCGCCCACCTGAGTGGACGGGTCTTTGGAACGCATCGCAGAGAGCTTAGCAAGCCCCATGAAATATTCGTCCCATTTGAGGTTATTCGTTAAGGGTTTCGTATTTTCAGCCATAATGATGCGTCTCCTTTGTTAACCAAAATATCATACACGAATGCGCGTGCGTGCCTAGAGGGGCAAAACTAGATTTCCTAGGGAAAAGCGCAAGGTCTTTACCACGATTCAGCCAGCAAAAAATCGCAAAGATGGACGATGTGGATTCCCGATTCTAGCCCCGTGTCTAATTCATTTAACGTGACCACATACTTGGGGTAATGATCTGGAATGGACAAAAGATTTGCCACTTCGCGTTCCGAGTTTGCAGGCAATTGAACGCAGACCTGTACGTAAATTCGTTCTTCTCGTCTCTCCGCAACAAAATCAATTTCCTTATCGCCGATCTTGCCTACGTAAACGTTATAACCGCGACGTTTAAGTTCCAAGAAAACGATGTTTTCCAATACGGCATCCAGCATCTTTCGGTCATATCCCTGCAAGGCATATCGGAACGAAACATCGGATAAATAGTATTTTTCTTGGGTCTTTAAAATGTTCTTGCCCTGCAAATCATAACGTTGGCAGGGATAAAGGATAAAGGCTTGTTCTAGCCAAAGAAGATAGTTATAAATGCTTTCTACCGAAATGGGGCGATGCTCGCTTTTTAAAAACAATGAAATCGAATGGGCGGAAAACGTCTTCCCCATATTTTCCATGACAAATTTCACGACACGGTCAAACAAGTCCTGCCTCTTAATGGCATGGCGTTTCACGATATCTCTCGATATCACCGTATGATAAATCCCATCCACGATTTGATAGGCGGAAGAAGCTTCGTAATTTCCCAAAGCCACGACGGGAAACCCGCCGAAGCGAATGTATTCTTGAAGTAGTTCTTTTTTGGATAGGGGGCGATCGCCTTTAAAATCCAAGTATTCGCGGAAAGACAAAGGATAAACCGGAATTAAAACATACCGGCCAGTAAGGTAAGTCGAAATTTCGCTCGACATCAATTTGGAGTTGGACCCCGTTACATAGATATCGGCATGACCGCCTTCCAATAAGCTATTAACCGCTTTTTCCCATCCGGGCACTTCTTGGACTTCATCCAGCAATACATAGCAACGTTCCTTGCCTTTCATCAAGGTCATCAATTCGTCGTATATCTGTTTTGCCGTTATATCGGACGGAACGTCCATTTCCGTATATTTTTTGTAAATAATGCAGTCTTTTGATATCCCTCTTCGCTCAAGCTCAAGGCACACCATATCGAAAATGGTGGATTTTCCACTTCGGCGGACCCCTGCCAGAATTTTAACGATAGGCTGGTCCATAAACGGTTTTATGGCATTCATGTAATCGGGTCTATTAATCATGGAAATCTCCCTTCGATTCCATTGTACCGCAAAATAAAATATTTCAAAAGTTTTTCGGTTTCAACCTTAAAAACTTCTATATAAAGCATACTTTTTCTGTTTGAACCTTAAAAACTTTTTATAATAGGCGACAAAACAAGATATGCTGTCTATTTTTATGGAAATACAGGTTTCCAATTAGAGAAAAAGAAATATCAACTTCCGACGGGTCCACCGAGGGCATAAATCACGATAATGCAGGTGGCAATAAGCATGGCCATCACCGAAAAGAAGATCACGTACCCCGCTATTTTGGGTTTACGGTGCAGTTCTTCTTTTTGTTCCGGGGTCAAAAGAGATTCGTCGATTTCTGGAATCGGATCTTGGTCTTTCTTTTTCATAAACGTTGTTTTAAGTAGGCGACGAATTCCGGGCACCCCGTAGCCACGATTGTTTCGCTTGGATGCTCCGCTTCTAATTGCATTAAGGCCATCAAGGGATTTCCAATATAGGCGTGGTCTTCCACATAAAGGGCATAACCCATCTCGTCTCTAGCGTCTTCACGGTCAAAGGTCGTTAAAGTCACCGAGCCTGCGGCATCATCTAGCAATGGAAGCATCGCGGAAAGATTTTGACGACGGAGGCAGGCAAAAAGAACATGGACGTCTTTCTTTTGGCCTAAGGTTGCAAAGCAACGACGGAGGACATCCACCGCCTGGGGATTATTCGCCCCATCAAAATAAACGACTCCATGATGGTCGAGGTGGCCTTCTAATATCCCGCCTTCTTGGAAAGAGGCGTTGATTTGTTCTTCGTTTAATCCTTGTAGGCCTGGAATCGTTTTGGCCGCTTCTAGAGCCAAACAGGCATTGGTCACGTGATAAGAAGCTAGCCCCGGAACGATAATGTCCTTATAAGGCGGATAATCAAAATGGAAGGCCTCGCGATTAACAAGATGGGGGAGGTATACCCTTTCGATTCCGCGAATCCACGTTTTCTTTTTGGCGGCGACGAGGCGAAGCGTTTCTTCCGCGCTTTCGTCCATACCACCAACAATCACAGGAACGCCTTTAGAAATAATTCCCGAAATCGAAAGAGCGATTTCGCTTAAGGTCGTCCCTAAATATTCGGTATGTTCCAAGGCGACGTTGGTAATTACCACACCGACTTGATTCAATTCTTCGATGTGAGTCGGATCTTCTTCTCCGCCCATCCCACATTCCAAAATGGCAAGGGACATATGGGCTTCTTGGAAAGCCAGTAACGCCACGGCAAGGCATAATTCGAAACGGGTGATTCCATACTGATTCGCTAACGGCAAAAGGCGTTCTAGGTACTGACAGGCCTTCTCTTCGGAAAGAGGTTTGCCATCTAGCCAAATGGATTCGGTGAAATTTTGATAATAGAAATTATAAAAAGAGCCGACCCCTGTATGCTTTTTCGCTAAAGCGAGGCGAGTTAAATAGAAAACGGTTTCGCCTTTCCCATTGCTTCCCGCCACATGGATGACATCACCATCAAAATGGATTTTGGCTTTACGTAGGAATTTGGAAAAAGAAAGGCTCGATATTTCTTGGTCCCGATTTAAAAGGAGGGCATTCGCTTCCGATAAAGTCATTATTAATCCTCCGCTCCTCGCCCATCTTTTAACGCGCGATCGATTCGCTTCTTCGCGTCTCTTTCCTTGATGGCGTCGCGTTTATCGTGGGCAGCCTTGCCCTTGGCCAAAGCAATTTCAACTTTGGCGTATCCACGAGATAAGAAAACCTTCGTAGGGACGCAGGTCATGCCGGTTCCCTTAAGGTTATTGCTTAAACGGCGTATTTCTTGCTTGGTAAGAAGGAGCTTGCGGTCCCGAAGGTGATCCACGTTATAAATCGTTCCTTCTTTATAAGGGGCAATGTGCATGTTCGCGATGAACACCTCGTTATTTTTGACGTAGATATAACTATCCGCCAAAGAAGCGTTCCTTCCACGCAACGATTTGATTTCCGTTCCGGTTAAAACCATTCCCGCGGTCATGAAGTCGCTCAAAAAATAAAGGAACCGGGCTTTGCGGTTTTCTAGTAGTACGCTGGAATCACTTTTCTTCGACATGTTTAGACCTTAATGCGGCAAATTATAAATTCTACAAAACGAATCCGCCACTTCTTTAGGCAAGACTGATGGTGACGTTCGCATGATCGGCAGCCACTTCATCAAAGGTAATGCGATAGGGGAAATCCGACCCTTTATTGAAACAAGCATCTCCGTTTGAATTACGGAACGGGAAAGAAGAACGATACGTCTTCATGGAGAAACTATCCCCCGTGTGGAACAAATCGTTGTTGGTCCCGTATTTCCCCGCGGCAAACGCTCCGTCGTTATCCGCTTCCATCATGTGGATTAAGGAGCAACGGCTATCCACACCATCGTTTTTATTGCAGTTACTCGCGCCTACCATATAGCCATAAACATAACGTCCATCGTAAGCTTTCATACCGCCTTTTGGATTTTCCATATAGGAATAGGTGGTATCGTACGTCGAGGTATTTTGTTTCAATTCCAATAAACGGGAATCGATGTGATAGAGCTTCGCCCCATAGGTGCTATAGCCAAGTAAACGTCCCGGATAACGTTCATGGGAATCCAAATAGTTGAGATCCGTCGGGGTATAAAGTTCCAAAAGCATATATTCATCGTAGGCCGTACCGTTCCAAGAACTGGAAGGAATCAACAAGCAGTCCCCGCTTGTCGCAGAAGGATTGATGGAATAAGTTCCCGGCCCTTGGACCACATGGGGAGAAGTCCAGCCTAAGACCATTTTGCTATAGGCGTCATGGTCCAAGATGTTTTCATCCATCATATCCCAGCCACCAGCAAGGTTGGCCTTGCTATCGGTTTGATTGGGATAATAGTCATCGAGGCCATACATATGTCCCGTCTCGTGAATCAAGGTATGCGCATCCACTTTCGGGGAGCTGACGGCTTGATACAAAAAGTCATAGGAAAGCCAAAAATAAAGGTTCGGGGTAGGATTCTTGGTATTGGGATCACACCATCCTCCAGCTGCACTCGTCATCGACATCCAATAGGTATAGGCCCAGTAATAATTGGTTTCGGAATCATATAGATTCGTGGGCGCATTCGTGCAGTTGGGCCCTGAATAAACGGCGACAATGCCATCGATATAGCCGTTTCCGTCCGAGTCAAAAGCTTTCGTGGATCCATTGCCTTTCACGCTTACGTAATTATCGTAAGCATAATGAATCAAATTACCGCCATTATCGGATTCCCCCGTCCGAGACGAGACATAACGAGAATAAGCGTTTCTCTGGGTTAATCCCGTTTTGTAGACGGGAGCCACCTCAAAGGAAAGATTGCTCTTGCCGTAACTGCTTTTGGAATAGAAAGAAGAAACGGATTCCCAATACCCCGTATCCTCTGCCTTGCCATTCAAGGCCACGTCCAAATCTTTTAAGGATCGGCTTGAGAAAGGCGAATCCGTGAATTCGATGGGCAATACCAGCAATTTGACGTCGCCAGTAGGAGGAAGGGTGTCCGCCCCATAGGTTTCGTGGGCAGATTTCAAACTAAAAGGAAGGACGTCCGTGGTCCAATCTCCCTCGTGGTTCACCCCATTGCTGGCATTGGGGTTTCCACCGGGAAAACCGCCAAAAAGAATGTCATAAATGGAGCAGCTTGTTAGAGCAAGCGGCAAAGCTCCAACGAAAGTGAATAAAAATAATTTCTTAAGGTTTTTCATCGTTCTTACTATAGAGGAAATTAAAGGGAGGTCAATGCTTCTGCAAACGCTTGTCCTTTTCAGTTCTTGGGATTTTAACATTGACTAACCATTGTCAAACAAGGGATAACATTGGGACATGAAATTCTTGCGTCGATTATTCATTAAAAATTACCAGAACGTTCAGGACGAAACCGTTCGTTCCGCCCACGGCATCCTCGCCGCTTGGCTTGGCCTCCTCATCAACGTGATTTTGGTTGGAATGAAACTAAGTCTCGCCATCTTATTGGCCTCGCAATCCTCCTGGATTTTCCCAATGGCCTTGCTTGCCGACTGCATCGATAGCGCAGGCGACATGGCCTCTAACATCGTGACCCTCGTTGGCTTCCGTGCCGCTTCTAAACCCGCGGATGCCGGCCACCCCTATGGCCACGAAAGAATGGAATATATCGCCGGCATTTTAGTCGCCACCTTGGTTTTGGTGGCAGGAGGCGAACTCATCGTAAATTCCATCAAAGGAATTGTCGCAGGAGAATCCGCTTTCTATACCTGGCCAACCGTTATCGTCCTAGTTGTCGCAATTGGGCTAAAAGTACTACAAGGCCTTATGAATTTAAGCCTAGCCAAAACGATTTCCTCCCCGGCTTTAAAAGCCACGGCAATCGATAGTTTCACCGACACGGCCGCCACCTTCGCCGTTGTCTTATCTGCGATTTTATCCATCACTTTGAATTGGACGTTCTTAGACGGGTATTTTGGAATTGGGGTTGCTTGCTTCATCATCTACTCGGGAATCCGCATGATTCAAGAGACTGCGAACCCATTAATTGGACTAGCCTTCTCTGCCAAAGATGTGGAGGACATCACCTCTTTAGCCATGCAACGTCCAGGAATTCTCGGGGTACACGACGTTTTGTTCCACCGTTATGGACCGACTAAAGTCTTCATCACCCTCCACGTAGAAGTATCCGCAGATCAAAAGCTTCCCATTATCCATGAAACGATTGATTCCTTGGAACGGGAGATTAACGCCAAATACCACGCGGAAACCACCATCCACATGGATCCGGCAGAATCGGATCAAGAATCCAGGGAAGTTAGAGAAAAAGCCATGATGGTTTTAAAGGGATTCTACGAAAATCCCTCCATGCACGATCTGCATATCTATCACGACGACAAGGGGACCCGCATCGAATTTGACGTCCTTCTTCCTTATTCGTTAGAAGCGAAAAAAGAGGAAATCCTAAAGGCGCTGTCCCAAGTCTTCCCGCATAAACAGTTGGACGTAACCTTCGACCATTCTTACGTCGAATAGGACATAAAAATCGCCCCGTTATTAAGCGAGGCGATTTTCGTTACCTAAGAATTAGAGATAGTATTTGTTAAGGACCTTGAGGTCTTTCTCATCCAATTCGTAGACCAAGGGTTTCCCCGTCGGAATTTCAACGGAGATGATTTGATCCGGAGTGAGGTGCTCCAACATCATGACAATGGCGCGGAGCGAATTACCATGGGCCGCGATGAGAACTTTCTTACCAGCTTTGATTTCCGGGGCGATCTTCTCGTCGAAATACGGCTTCACGCGATTAGCGGTGTCGATGAGGCATTCCGTAAGGGGGCAATCCTCGATCGTCATTTCTCCTTTGGCAATCAATTCTTTGTATTTTTCTTGGTTGCCGGGCCAACGCTCATCCTCTTTGGTAAGGGCTAGAGGCGGGACATCCGCGCTACGGCGCCAGATGTGAACTTGCTCATCGCCCCATTTTTTGGCGGAATCGGCTTTATTGAGGCCTTGGAGGGCACCATAGTGACGTTCGTTGAGCCTCCAGGAATAGAACTTCGGAATCGAGTTTTCTCCCATTTCGGACAAAGCGAAGTCCATCGTGTGGTTGGCACGCTTCAAAACGGAAGAGAAAGCCATATCGAAGGTATATCCCTTCTCTTTGAGCAATTTGCCGGCGGCTTTGGCTTCGGCAACGCCATTTTCCGAAAGCTCGACATCCGTCCAACCCGTGAAGAGGTTTTTGAGATTCCATTCGCTTTGGCCATGGCGAATCAAGACTAATTTAACCATTGAAACAATATCCTTTCGGTCTTATGAACCAAAGGGAATTATAAAGCAAATCAAAGGATGGGGCGAGGTCTTCACGTCCAAAAATGAAAGCAAAAACAGCAAAACCAAACTTTAAGCCAGGCGAAGAGCCATCGCCAAGGCAATTTGAGAAGCGATTTCCGAGCACTTCTTCACATTAAGAGGATATTCCACCTCCGGATGTTCGGCATCGCTGATCACGCGAATCGCACAGAAAGGAACATGGAAGACGAAAGCAATTTGAGCAAACGGGGCACTTTCCATATCTAAACAAAGGGAACCGAATTCCTCGGTGATGTTCTTCTTCTTTTCCCCTTTGGATAAGAAGGTATCACCGCTAGAGATGGTTCCTTCCACATAAGGGATGGATAAGCCTTTGCAAACTTGTCCCGCCACTTCCATTAAGGATTTGCAGCCCGGGAGATAAACCATGTTAATGCCCGAGATAAGACCTTTAGGATCCCCAATCGCCGAGGTATCCATATCGTGTTCCACGTATTGATTACCAATCACCACGGAGAAGATATCTGCCTTTGCTTTGTTTTGGCTTCCGGCAACGCCGACATTGATGAAAGAATCGACTTTATACAGATTGGCAATCGAGGCAATGGCACTCGCGGCAAAGCCTTTTCCAATCCCAGAAATCGCGACCAAAAATTTCTTTTCGTCCTTTTCGACTTCGAAAATCTCCGTGTAACCGACGCAGCGGTTTTCAAGGATTTCGACATTTTTTAGAAGCTCCGAGGCTTCTTTTTCCATTGCAAACAGTAAACAAACCATGGCGGTTATTCTATCGTTATCCGTTAAATTGTCTACCTTTTCTCGCCTTTTTTACGGTGGAAATGCAGTTCTTGGAGGTCCGTGGAATCAAAAGAAGAAAAATAAGCCGCGCGTACTTTAGAAGAATCGTCCACGACGACAATGGAGAAATCGCGGTAGGCGGATAAATCCAAAAGAGGGGATATCGTATAGGTTAAGGAGGCGGATTTTCTGGCATTGCGAGGGATAGCAATGCTATAGGTGGAGCCTCGGCGCGAAATAAACCTCGAATCGGGATCGTTAGATAAAGGAAGCCCGTCTAAATGGGCAACAAGGCTTTCGACGCCATCCTTTTTTCCATAAAGGTCAAACCCCGAATATACGCGGTCTTTGGCATCGACGTTTTCAAAAGTCAAATCCAAGCGAACATCCCGACGATCGATATAGGCGTGACGACGGCACTGGACATTGAAGTCGCCACTGCGAAAAAGGTTCTGGGCAATGAAAATTAAAATCGCGACGAGGGCGGATAGCCCCATCGTGATGACCGTGACCCAGAATCCGGCTTTTGCTGCGACATCGAATTGGAAAACAAACATACGTACCTAATGCTTTTCTATCATACGCGGAAATAAAAACAGGGAAAGGTGCAAGCGCTTTCCCCGCGTCTTTTCCAAAGAAAACCTTATTTTCCGAGCACGAAATCCCGAATATCCATGAAGACGGTTCCACGTTCCGTTTCATTGGTGATTTCATGACGCATATGGGGATAGAGTTTGACGGTGACGTTCCTCACGCCCAATTTCTGATAAGCGGCACAAAGCCAGGTGGGTCCTTTGCCAAATTGACCCACAGGGTCCTCTTCTCCCGCAATGATGAAAATCTGTTCGTCTTTTGCTACGCGCTTCAGCTCTTTTTTCGTCCAAATCAAGCGTACGCCCCGAAGCAATTCTTTCCAGAAGCCTCCCGTTGGCGGGAAGCCGCAATAAGGATGCGCAGCATAGGCTTTGCGGTTTTCTTCATCATAAGAAAGCCAATCAAGTTCGGTTTCGGCGTCCTTCACGCTTTTGGCGTATCCCCCAAGGCTTAGTTTCGTTAACGAGGGGTTTGGCTTATCCCAATTGGATTTATGGACCTTCAAACACGCGAGCAAATACCCCATCTTCATAAGGCAAGCCTGGCCGCCGTTACTGCCAATGATTAAGGTGCGGTCCGCATCATGGGGATAGACCTGCAAGCGGCGTTGGGTCATAAACGACCCCATGGAATGCCCCGCTTGGGTCGTGGGCAATCCGTTTTTACGCGCGAGCATACACATCATATGGATGCCTTCGACGTTTTTAGCAAAGCCGTTTTCCGGCCACTTCATTTGGTCTTCGGGGTTGGGGGCGTTGAGTCCTTGCCCAATCGCATCCAAAACCCAAACTTCGATATGAAAATCATTCAAATATCGGGCGAGTTCATCATAACGGGCGCTATATTCCTGCATGCCCGTAATCATGCAGTAGTTGGCTTCGGGATTCGGGGTCGGCCAATGATGGCCTTTCATGATCGTCCCATCGCGGAGTTGTACCTGAAATTCTTCCATTCTCGTTCTCCTTATTTCGGGTTGGAGTTTCCTTTTCCAAACCCTCTTCTATTCCATTATAAGAAAGGGGCGAAAAAATAGAAAAGAGAAAAATTCGACAAAATCGCGAATAGGACAAAAGGGGGCTTAATGCCCCCCTGCATTTAAAATTTTACTAGCAATTATTGAATGCCGTTAGGATTCATCTTTTGGAAGTGATAGGCATCCTTGCAGGCATCCAAAACGTTGCGACGGGCTTTCCAGCCAAGCTCTTCGAAAGCCTTGTCGCAGTTGGCGTAATTCTCCGCGACGTCTCCCGCTCGACGAGCTTCGATTTGGTAGGGGATCTTGACTCCATTAGCCTCTTCGAAGGCATGAACGATTTCCAAAACAGAAGTCCCTTTCCCGGTTCCGAGGTTATAAACAACCACCCCCGGGTTATCCACTAATTTACGGATAGCCGCCACGTGGCCTTCCGCCAAATCGCAAACGTGGATATAGTCGCGGATTCCCGTTCCGTCGGGAGTCGGATAGTCATTCCCATAAACGCGGAGGAATTTCAATTTGCCAATGGCCACCTGAGAGACATAGGGCAGCAAATTGTTGGGGATGCCGTTAGGATCCTCTCCAAGAAGTCCGGAGGGATGGGCGCCGATCGGGTTGAAGTAACGAAGCAAGACGACGTTGAGGTCTTTCCAGGCCTTATGGGTATCTTTCAAAATACGCTCGATCATGACCTTGGTCTCGCCATAGGGGTTCGTCGCGCTTTGGACGGGATCGGTTTCTTTTAACGGCACGCGTTCCGGCACGCCATAAACGGTCGCCGAGGAAGAAAAGATGATGTTGCGGACATCGAATTCGCGCATCAAATCCAAGAGGTTCAACGTGGAGACCAAGTTGTTGGAATAATATTCAATCGGCTTAGAAACGGATTCGCCGACCGCTTTAAGTCCCGCGAAATGAATCACGCCATAGAGGTCTTTCTCTTCTTCAAAAACTTTACGGAATGCATCTTTATTGCAGCAATCCACGTGGTGAAAAATCGGACGGACGCCCGTGATGGTTTCGATACGGTCCACGACGGCTTCCTTGGAATTGCAAAGATTGTCGACAATGACGGGTTCGTACCCGTTTTCGATGAGGGCGATGACGGTCTCAGAACCAATGAATCCGGTTCCGCCGGTAACGAGAATACGTTTTTTCATTTTTCAGTTTTCCTTTCCTTTTTCGCATGCCGTTTTTGGCTTGCTTCTTTCTTTTTGGCTTCCTCGTCTTCCTTTATTTTCTTGGCGAGTTGGCTTTCCCTTTCCTTAATCGCGGCTACCCGTTCGGCTTCGTGAAGCCCTTGACGGATTTCATGCTTGGTTTCTTTGGGGGAGAGGTTCGCCGCGGCTTTGGCAATGTCTTCGCCGTGCATATCCTTCCGCAACAAGCCAATGATGTAATCGCTTAAGAGTTTATCCGCCTGCGCTTGAATCGCAAGACGCAAGGCGATGAGGCCCAAGGAGTCGCGGGCATTGGTTTCCGCCGCCTGCTTATCCTTCTTTTTCTTTTCGTTTTCGTAACGGAGGGCAACGTCATTGACGCGTCCTGCCGTAATGGTCGCCGCGTTAGACAAGATGGATTGCTCCATATTGCTCCAAAAGGCGTAAACCCTTTCTTTGGAGGAAGAAATTCCTTCATCTAAATCGATTAATAGGGACATGTCCCCCATCGATAAGGTGCTTTTGCAAAGACAGATGGCCATCAAATAGCCAATTTGTTCGCGAGAATATTTTTTTCTGTTGGGTTCCCCAATCATTTTGGCCTTCACGTAGTTATTGACCATGAAGGAGGTGAGCATTTTTTCTCCATCGGGAGACAAATCCTTCAAAGCATCGTTGATAAAGCAAAGGACTTGTTCCATGTAGAGATCGACGCTCGGAAGCTCGCGAAATCGCGGCAACGAAAATTCCGCGATCCTTTGTAGATGCTGTTGCAGTTCTTTAATTTCGTCTTCCATGGTCCCCCTTTCTAGCGCTTGGCTAATTCTTCCGCCATGACTTTGGCTACCGCAGCTGGATTGACCTTGCCTTTCGCCGCTTTCATGACTTGACCAATTAAGAATCCCTTGGCGCGATCTTTGCCGGCCTTGAAGTCGGCCACGCTTTGGGGATTGGCGTCCAAGACGGCGCTAACAAAGCCCAACACGGCCCCATCATCGCTCACTTGCTTTTCGATGTGCTTGGCTAAACGCGCTTCTTCTGCCCCCACGTTATTTTCAAGACAATAGAAGAAGATATCCGCGCATTGTTTATGGGTGTACCCATCATTCTGCATGGAGGCGATTTCATCCAAAGTCTCAGGAGGCAACGGGAATTCCTTCATCGAAATTCCATTCTTGTTCAAATAGGAATTGGCTTCCACGATCAAGAAATTCGCGATGACTTTGGCTAATTTTTCATTCTTGGCGATCGCTTTTTCAAAATAAAGCGCCATGTCCATGTTCGCCAAGATAATGTCCGCGTCGGTTTCGCTTAATCCCGCGCTTACATAACGAACCTTCTTGGCATCATAGAGTTCTGGGCAGGTATCGATCGCCTTTTGGACGAATTCATCGGAAAGGCGGATAGGAACAATATTGGGTTCCGGGAAATATTTATAGTCCACCGCGTCGGTTTTCACACGCATCAAGACGGTTTTGCCGCTGGCTTCGTCGAAGCGTCTAGTTTCTTGCTGAACAGGAACGCCGCTTAATAAGCAGGCGCTTTGTCTTGCGATTTCATAATCCAACGCCGTTTCGATGTTTTTGGTGGAATTCAAGTTTTTAAGTTCGACCTTGGTACCGAATTCCTCGGAACCATAAGGACGAATGGAGATGTTGACGTCGCAACGGAGCGAGCCTTCTTCCATCTTGCCATCGCTAGTTCCCGAATAAAGGACGATGTTCCGGATGGCTTCCACGTAATGCATGGCTTCCGTGCCATTACGCATATCGGGAAGAGAGACGATTTCAACAAGGGGCACACCGGCACGGTTATAGTCCAAGAGGGAATAATCCGCGAAATGGAGCTGCTTGCAGGTATCTTCTTCCATATGGATGCGTTCGATGCGGATCCGCTTGGTTTCCCCGTTTTTGCCCTTAACGTCTAAATAGCCATCCCGTCCAATCGGGTGGAATTGCTGAGTGATTTGGAATCCCTTAGGAAGATCGCTGTAGAAATAATTCTTACGGTCGAAACGAACCAAGGGGTCAATGGTCATATGCAAGGCATTGGCCACGCGGATCGCGTTGATGACGGCCTGCTTATTCACTAACGGCATCGTGCCAGGATAAGCCATGTCGAAAGGGGTAATCTCCGTATTGGGATTACGGGAGAAGGAATTGGGGGAGGCAGAAAACATTTTGGATTTGGTTTTCATCTCCACGTGGATTTCAAGTCCGATGACGGCTTCAAAATTCATAAACGAGCCTCCTTTTTGTTGAGGATAGATAATCCGCCAAGGCCACTGATGGATTCAAAGACCTCAGAGATTTGGAACAATTCTTTTTCTTCGAAGGCGCGACCCGTGAAATTGATTCCAACGGGCAAGTCGCGAACGAAGGTTAACGGCAAGGTAATCGAGGGGAGACCCGCGAAGTTGCCAATGGCCAAATGGTTGTCCGCGATAAGGTATTCGTCGGAAAGCTTATCGCTCATTCCATGGATCAGGGGTGCTTCTTTGGGAGCGGCCAAAGCTAGAATCGCATCGTAGTCCTTCAAAATTTCGTTGGTTCTACGAACGATCTTGGCGCGGGCTTTTTGGGCACGGAGGAACAAGACGTCTTGGTTTTCCCTCATCAAAGCAAACGAGCCGATGACGAAACGTCTCTTAATGAGCTCGCTGAACCCTTGGGTTCTGGCGTTGGACATGACTTCTTGGTAGGTTTTCCCGCCACGGAACGGACCGAATTTAATGCCATCCAAATTCGCATCATTCGAGGTGGCTTCCGCGCAGGAAATTACCATATAGGAGGCGTAGATCGCTTCGAGCTCGGCACGGCCGAATTCCACGAAATCCACTACAGCTCCCGCTTCTTTTAACGCTTGTAACGATTTTTCGAAGCTACGGCGAACCGTTTCATCCTTCACGGAATCAAAGATTTCGGAAATCACGGCGATGCGTTTCCCTTTAATCCCCGCTTTTAAATTAGACACATAGTCGTCGACGGGGCGTTCGCTGCTAGTGGCATCATGCAAATCGCGTCCAGATAAGGCTTCCAAAACAATCGCATTATCTTCGACGCTGCGGGTAAAGAAACCCACGTGGTCCAAAGACGGAGCAAAGGGGAAGAGCCCAAAACGGGAAATACGTCCCCAGGTTGGCTTCATCCCCACTAGCCCGGCATAGGAGGCCGGTTTACGGACGGAGTCGCCCGTATCCGACCCCAAAGCAAAGGGAACGATGCCAGCAGCTGTCACCGCCGCACTGCCGCAGCTTGATCCGCCAACTAAGTGGGTATGGCTCGGATCATAGGGATTATAGGTAATGCCTTTATGGCCGGTAGTTCCCGTTCCGCCCATCGCGAGTTCATCGAGGGTGGTCTTGCCAATCAAGACGCACTTCTTTTCCTTGAGTTTGGCCACGACCGTCGCATCGAAAAGAGGCACATAGCCATTGAGCACGTTGGAAGAGGCCGTTGTTTCGATACCCTTGGTCGAGAAGTTGTCTTTCGCACAATAAGGGATCCCCCAAAGCAAATTGTCCACTTCGGGTTCGGTTAAAGTTTTGGCAAACGCAATCGCTTCGTCTTCCAAAAGGGTTTCAAAAGCATTGTCTTTGTTTTCTTTGGCGCGACGCAAAGCTTCTTGGGTCAATTCAAGCGGAGTAACTTTCTTTTCCACTAACGCAGCGTGGATTTCACGAATCGGTAAATCTAAGTAGTTCATAGGACCACCTTCGGCAATTTGATTTGCCCGTCTTGCTTGCTGCCGGCATTTTTAAGCGCTTCATCGCGGTCCAACGGCTTTTCCGCGACGTCTTCGCGCAGATAGGAAGTCTCGCAGAAAAACGGGAAGGTCATCGGTTCTTCTTCATCAATTCCTTCGATGCTTCCAATTTTTTTCATTTGTTTGGTGATAATTCCAAATTCTTCATACAGGGTCGCGTATTCCTTTTCCGACATATCGAAAAGGAGACGGTGAGCCGCGTCGTGAAGAACGTCCATGGTGATCTCTTTCATAAGGTCAACTCTCCATTCCTTGTAAACGAAACTAGTATACACTTTCTTTGCACTACATGCGCGCAAGAAGGACGCAAAAAGAAAAGAGGATTGCCCGCCATTTCGGAGGAGAAGAAATTTTTGATATGCGATCCGCATTCGTTGTTCAAACGTTCTTTTCGGCCCTAACACCCCTTTTTTTGAAAAGTTATTCCAGCAACAAAAAACCGCTGGTCTTTTAGGCGAAAGAGAATGGTTTCACCCTCGTTTCAACGGTTCGATTCTTGCGTTGGGTCTTGTTTTTTTAACGGCCTCTTCCAAGATTCTTGTCACCAAGAAAGACGGTATTGGTGAGCTCATGAAATTTCTCCAAGTCCTTTAAGCGCAGGGAGGCCAATTGAGCAAACAGCACGTCGACGACATTGAGTTGGACCAAGCGGGAACTCGTTGCATTGGTCCTCACTCCTTCACTTACGACGCTATGAAGGAGAACGAGGTCGGAAGATTCAGCAATCAAGGACCTTGAATTGGAGGTGATGCAAAGAATATGGGCGCCGACCTGCTTGGCAATTTTTAACGTTTTAAGCAAGTCCCGAGATTCGCCAGAATAGGAAATGAAGCAGGCTACATCGTTGCTCTTCAGCAACGTGGAGGACAACACTTGATCGTGGACATCACTATAGCAACTTGCATCCATCCCCAAGCGACGGAATTTATAGGAGGCATCCAAACAAGCAACCGCAGATCCTCCGATTCCATAAAAAGTAATCCTCGAGGCGCCTTGGAACCATTCCAAAGCCTTGGACACGGCGGAAGGTGAAAGAGTATCGTGATTATTTTGAATGGCAATCACGGATTGGGAAATGACACGCTCAATCGTTTTATCCACGGGTTCCTTCAGCACGACTCCTTCCATGGAAAGAATGTTTTCGGAATAATTCAGAGAGGATTGGCACTCCAAATAGACTTGTCGCATAAATTCGCGGTAGCTTAGAAAGCCCATCCGTTTGGCAAGGCGAATAAAGGTGGCCGTGGAAGCTCCGCTTTTGTGTGCCAAATCGACAATGGAGCCTTTGGAAGCCTCCAAGGGATTGCTCAAAATAGCCTTGGCCGCTAAAAATTCTCGTTTGGGCAAGGAGGGAAGGGATTCTTTTAATGCTTGAATAATTGCGGGCATATCATTCTTTGATGGCTTTGCGCACAAACCCGCCCGCATTTTTCAAAGCGAGTTTGGCACTTTCAGCATCGCAACCCAATTTTATCATGACGATGGCTTCTTTTGCGCTACGGGAACATTCCCGCAAAGCCTTTTCCGCCTCTTCTTCATCCGCGCCCGTTGCCTCTTGCACAATTCGCGTTTCCCGTTTCACCAGTTTGGAATTGCTTGGGATAAGGTCCACCATGAGATTTTCATAAACTTTTCCACACAGAACAAATGCACCAGTAGAAATCATGTTTAAAACCATTTTTTCAGCGGTTCCAGCTTTAAGGCGAGTGGATCCCGTGAGGATTTCCGGGCCGCAAAGCAAGCGAATGGGAATGTCTGCGTATTCTCCGATTTTGTCTTTTTCCACGCAAGAAATGGATATCGTGAGCGCGCCTTCTTCTCTAGCTTTCTTCATGCCGGAGAGAACGTAAGGAGTTTGTCCGGATGCGGCAAGGCCAATGAGCAAATCCCCTTTTTTCATTCCGGCTTCCTCGAGGTCCTTGCGCGCGGCTTCCTCGTCGTCTTCGCTATTTTCTTTGGCGCGGTACATCGCCTCGGGTCCTCCAGCCATCAAGCCTTTGAATTGACGGGGGTCCACCCCGAAGGTCGGTGGGAGTTCCGCCATATCCAAAATGGCATAACGTCCACTGGACCCGGCACCAATATAAAAGATGTTGGCACCCTCCGCGTATTTTTTTGCAAAAAGTTCCATAGCTTTGGAAATATCGGGAAGAGCATGGTGAACGGCTTCGACAACATGCTTGTCTTCTTCGTTCATCAATGTGGCAATTTCAAGAGAGCTCATCCTGTCCAGATGGGTGGAACGGGGGTTACGGCGTTCGGTCAAAGGGGGTTGATAGGAATGGTCCATGGTTTTCTCCTTTACAAGCTGATTTCCTTTCTTCCCGTCAATTTGAAGAAAAGAAGCAAGGTGATGGTCGTGACAAGCATAAGAATGGTGCTCAAAGCCGCCCCACGTCCGTAATAGCCCGTGGAAATAGAATTGAAGATTTCAATCGACATCGTTTTCGTCTTCACCGAATAGAGCATGATGGAACCGCTAAGCTCGGTAATGATGGAAAGCCACGACATGACGGCGCCAGAAGCAACCCCGGGAGCCATCATGGGAATCGTGATGCCAAAGAACGTCTTGAATTTATTGCAGCCAAGGGATTCAGAAGCTTCCTCTACACTCAAATCGATTTGTCGGAGGATGGCTTCGCTGGAGCGAATTGTATAGGGCATGCGGCGAATCACAAAATTGACAATCATGATGGTGAACGTGCCGATAAGAGCAAGGGGCGGATTATTGAAACTAAAGAGCAACGCGATACCCATAACGGCGCCAGGAATGATATAGGGGACGTTGGCAATCACGTCGATAACGCGAGTGACTTTGGAGCCTCGGCGGACATTGCAGTAAGCAATGAACACCCCGATGAGTACAACCAAAGCCAAGGCAACAAAACTCATCCAGAAGGTATTGCCAACACTTTTTAGCAGGGAACTCGTTTGGAAAATTTCCGCATAACTAGCAAAGGACCAATGGCCTCCCATGACGACGTTAACAGAATCCTTGAACGATTGTAGGATGATAATGACGAGGGGGAAGATAAGCAAAATCATAAGACCGTAACAGAGTATGTGGGAAATGATTTCGGTGCCGATACTCCTTCTTTTCGGATCAACAGGGCGAAGAGAAGACATTTCGATTTTTTTCCTGGAAGAGATATAGCGTTGAAGGAGAAAAATCAAAGTGGTGATGACGATCGTAATGACACAGGTCACGGCGGCGAGGGCTTCATTGGTTTCAACGTCGCTGGTGAACATGTCATAAACCAAAGTCGGAAGGGTACGATACCCCTCCCCAATTAAGGCAGGGACGCCAAAATCGGAGATAACACGCATAAAAACGAGAGTGGCGGACGCCAAAACCGTCGGCAGAATCAAAGGAAAAGTGACGCGAAAGAAACGCGATAATCCATGGCCACCCAAAGATTCAGAAGCTTCCATTAAGGAGACGTCCACCTGCTTGAGGGCCCCACCAACATAAAGATTCACCAAAGGAACGAGCTTGATAGAAAAGACGAAGATGATTCCACCAAAGCCATAGATGCCGCCATACTGAATGCCAATTTGTGCCAGCCATTTCGTGATGATGCCGGCCCGACCAAGGAGAATGACCCACGCATAGGAAGAGAGAAAGGGTGGGGTGACCATCGAAACCATCAAAAGGACAGTAATGATTTTGGATCCGAATATCTTGGTCGTGCGGAGAATATAAGCCAAAACCGTCCCCAAAGTCGTGGCAATCAAAGCACTAAGGAAACTAACCTTTAGGGAATTCCAAATGGTTTTGAGGTAATACCCATATTTGTTTCCGAAGAACACGCCCCATTGGCTCACATCCCATTGATGGGAAGAAGTGTCGTAGACAGCGTGGAGCAAAATCGAAACAAGAGGGTAAAGGAAGAAAATCCCAAAGAAGACGACGATGGCAAGGGTAACGTAATTCCAACCATTGGTAAAGAAGCCAACCAGCGCCTCTTTTCTATCTTTAGCGCCGGGCTTCATGCCTTCTCCTCCATCAGTGAGTCGCCGCTATCACTTCGGAAGACATTAACCGTGCTCGCGTTGACGCTCAAGGATATGGAATCACCCACGTTTTTAGTGGAATGGCGAGAAGAAACGTGCACTTCTACTTCCTTAGCGTCAGAAAGCAAAACGGTATAGCGGACTTCTGTCCCTAGGAATATTTTTTCTTTAACGGTACCAGAAAGATCTCCTTTGTCTTCTTTGATGGCAAAGTCGGTAGGACGAATCACGGCTTTAACTGCCTGGTTGTTTTCTCCTTGGACTTTTCTGGCAACGGGGAGAGCTTCCCCGGTAGGTAAAACCACAGAGGCGACACCTTTCCCTTGCTTCAGCGTCCCCTCAAAGATGTTGCTTTGTCCAATAAAAGTAGCTACAAAAAGGTTCACCGGATCATTAAAGACTTGATAGGGCGTGCCCACCTGTTGAATCACCCCGTTCTTCATAACCGCAATACGATCGGACATCGAAAGGGCCTCTTCTTGGTCGTGGGTGACATAGATGGTTGTGATTTTGTTCGCGTTTTGGAGACGTTTGATCACAAGACGCATCTCCACGCGCAACTTGGCATCAAGATTGGAAAGAGGCTCGTCAAAAAGCAATACATCAGGCCGGATGACAATGGCGCGAGCAAGAGCGATTCTCTGCTGCTGCCCTCCGCTCATATCCGATGGGTAGCGGTCTTTGAGATTTTCAATCTGAACCTCTTTTAGCATAGCCATCACCCGAGATTCGATTTCTTCTTTGGAGAGGTGGCGCTGCTTCAATCCATAAGCGACGTTTTGATAAACGCTCATATGGGGGAAGACCGCATAGTTTTGGAACACCATGCCAATGTTACGCTTATAAATGGCGATGTCGTTGATTTTCTTGTCATCAAAATAGATTTCGCCGCCTTCGATCGAATTAAAGCCAGCAATCATGCGAAGAAGGGTTGTCTTTCCACAACCTGAAGAGCCTAGAAGTGTGAAAAATTCCCCTGGTTTTACTTCCAGTGACAAGTCAGGAATGACGGTGTTCTTCCCATACATTTTCTTAACGTGGTCAATTTTGATGCCAATAGACATGGTGAACTCCTTTTCGCGAAGGGGGCCGCAAAAATTCGGCCCCCCATTAAAATGTATTTAAAATTAAGCGGTATATTTTTGAACGATATCGGTATATTTTGCCAAGACAGCTTTTTTATTGTCGGTGGACTCTTGGGAAGTGATTGCGAGAGTCTTCATGGAAGAAACGCTCTTCTTGAAGGAAGCAACTTCCGCCTCCGCGAGAACAGGGTTGGTGCCTGCGATATCTTTGCCGAGAACCGTTTGGCCGGACTTGGAGCTCATCCAATCGACAAATTTTTTCGCGGCCGCTTCTTTCTTGGTCCCTTTGATGATACCGACGCCACTAGTCTTGGGAACGACACCTTCTTTCATATAGCAAACTTCAACATTTTTATATTGTCCGTCAGGATCTTTGATTTTGCCTTGAAGGGCTTCATAGCCTTTCGTGTCCCAGCTCATCCCAACAGCGTATTCGCCACTGACGACGCCGGTTAGGGTAGTGCCGGAACTAGAAACAATCTTCTTATCTAGATTGGAATAGAAACGATCGACAAAGTTCCAAGCAGCTTCACTTTCCATCTTGACTTTGACAGTGTCGCCGGTCCCCATTGCGAGAAGCATATTCTCCAAATGGTTGTAGGCGCTCGAGGATTTAGCCGCATCCCCAAAAGCGATTTTTCCCTTTAGGGAAGCATTTAACAAGTCGGAATAGCCTTCGATTTTTGAAACCAAAGTCGTGTTATAAATAATGACGGGGATTGCAAAATTCGTAATGGAGCAATAACCAGTGGTGGCACGGAAATCCGCAGGTTTTTCTGCATCATTGGCGGCTTTATACGAAATGTAGCAGTCCGAGTTGTCCTCCACGTATTGCGTAGGAAGCCAAACGACGTCGGCTTGAGGTGAATTCTTCTCTGAGTTCACGCGCTTGACGATTTCGCCGGTTCCTCCATAGACATATTCAATGTCGATGCCGGTTTCGGCTTTGAACTTCGGAATCATAATCTTCAAGTTGGCTTCGGAAGTAGACGAATAAAGTGTGAGCTTAGTCCCTTCCAAATCCACGGGTCCCGTTGAGGAACCCGAGTCGTTCGGGCTGGGGTTGTTGCACGCGGCAAGCGTAACCACGGCCAAGGCGGAGAGAATCGAAATCTTTTTGGCTTTCATTTTTTGTCCTCCTTAAGAAAGCGCTTACAAGTTAATTCAAATATAGGTTTTGCTCGAAGATGCGACAAGTAAATGTGAAAAATATCTTCGAAATGTTTTCGTTATTTTCGGCAATAAAGGCGATTCAATCTCAAATAAATAGGATTGAAAGCCTATTTTTAATTTCTAACCCTTATTAAAAAACGAAAATTTTGAAAATTACTTTCTCTTTTTTTATTATTCACCGATAATCCCCGTGATTTTTTGGAGCAGTTTTTTAATTTGCCCCTTTTGTTCGAGTCTTATCTCAATACTGTTTTGCTTCTATCCAAGCCATGGGAATAAACGCCCAGATAAATGGGATGACTAAAGAAATCTACGGCCCATTTCGTCGAAACGCCCATTTATCTTGAATGAAGGGCCATGATTCTCAGGAAAAAACAAGGTTTTCGGCTTTTTTCTTTAGGCTTGCCGTAAGGTCGATAAATGGCTTTCGGCTTCCTCTTCGTCCATGACTTTAATGCCAAGGGCTTTGGCTTTTTCTAGTTTACTTCCCGCGCCAGGTCCCGCGATCACCACATCGGTTTTTTTGGAAACAGACCCCGAGCATTTAGCCCCGATCCCTTCCAATAGTTCCGTCATTTCTTCGCGGGTTCTCTTCGTTAAGGTTCCCGTTAAAACAACGGTTTTGCCGTAGAAATACGAATTCACGTCCTGCGTATCCACCCCTAAATAGGTGAAGTTGACGCCTTCTTTGCGGAGACGTTCTATCAATTCGATCTTCTTGGGGTCATGGAAATAATCATATAGGGATTTCGCCGCAACCGGCCCGATGTCGGGGATCGAAGCGTAATCTTCTTCGGTCAAAGAGAAATATTCATCGAGGTTTTTGTGTTTCCTCGCCAAGGTCTTCGCCGTTTTGTTGCCAATTTCCTTAATTCCAAGGCCAAAGAGAAGCCGCTCCAAAGATTTTTTCTTGGATTCTTCAATCCCGGCGAACAGGGAGGAAATGGACTTATCGCTCCAACCATCCAAGGCTTTAATCTCTTCACCATGTTGGTAAAGTTCATAAATATCGGGGATATCGTGGATGAAATTCTCGCCGAAGAGTTCTTCGACCACCGCTTCCCCCATTCCGTCGATATCCATCGCGTCGCGAGAAGCAAAATGGATCATGCCCTCGATCTTTCTGCTGGGGCATTCGGGGTTCAAGCAATAATGGAGGCCCTGCACTTTGGTTAACGGTTGCCCACATTCGGGGCAGAGCTCGCTCATGAGGAAGGGGCGCTCACTGCCATCACGTTTTTCGATTAAAGGACGAACGACTTCTGGGATAACGTCCGCGGCTTTATGAAGCACGACGGTATCTCCAATCATCAGGCCTTTCTCTTTGATGAAGTCTTCGTTATTGAGGGTGGCTCTTTGAACCAAACTGCCCGCGACGCGGACGGGTTGAAGAACCGCATTGGGGGTGATTCTGCCCGTACGTCCTACCGTCAACACGATATCCAAAAGTTTCGTGGATACCTGTTCCGGGGGGAATTTATAGGCGATGGCCCATTTCGGGGTCTTTGCCGTATAACCGATTACATCATACAAATCGATGTCATCGACTTTATAAACTAGCCCATCGATGTCGTAGCCTAAACTCGCGCGTTTTTCCCCTTCTTCTTTCATATAGGCGATAAGTTCGTCCGCCCCTTTTAAGCGACGGCGTTCATGGTTGGTGCGGAAACCAAGTTCATCGAGGTAATCCAAACTATTGCTATGGATGTGTTCGCCCAGTTCTCGCGCATTGACGAGGTAATACCAGAAAGCATCTAGGCCACGGCTTGCCGCGATTCGTGGATCCAATTGACGAATCGATCCAGCGGCGGCGTTGCGCGCATTGGCAAAAAGAGGTTCTCCTTTTTCTTTGCGTTCCGCGTTCAGCCTTTCCAGGCTTTTTTTCGGCATATAGACTTCCCCACGGACTTCAAAGGGACGCATCTCTTTCACGCGAAGAGGAATGGAGGGGATCGTTTTAACGTTTTGAGTCACGTCTTCTCCGACCATCCCGTCTCCACGGGTCACCGCGTATTGCAAAACGCCTTGATCGTAAACAAGAGAAATCCCAAGTCCATCAATCTTCACTTCCCCCATGTAATCCACGTCTTTCACGTGGAGGGCTTCCGAGATTTTGCGGTCCCAATCGCGAATTTCGTCTTCGTTAAAGATATCCCCAAGGGAAAGCATCGAACGTTTATGACGGATCTTTTTGAAGGAATCCAAAACCTGTCCCCCAACACGTTGAGTGGGGGAAGTAGGAGAAACTAGAGACGGGAATTCCTTTTCCAAACGTTGGAGTTCCTCCATCGCTTGGTCGAATTCCGCGTCGCTATGGGAGGGGTTGTCCAAAACGTAATATTCATAGGTCCAGCGGTTTAAGTCTTCTGTCAACCGCTCCACCCGTTCGCGGGCTTGGTTCAAATCCATTATGCAAGACCTCCTGCGCTGCGTTTACGCGATAGCAGCTTATGCGTTCCAAGAAGAGTTTTCTTCCCGACTGAATCGAAATTGATGATGATGATGGAGGAGCTGATGAGTTCGACGACCACCCCATCTCCAAATTTTTCGTGATGGGCGATGTCGCCGACCTTCCAATCCACGATGCCATTGCTCTGCTGATTGGCCTGGGCCGTAGTGGTCGCGGGCTTTGGCTTTGATTCAAAGGGCGAAATAGCGTTTCCGTCTTGGAAAGTAGTCGTGGAATCATCGTATACCTTTTTCCAAGAAGAGCCATAGCTTCGGCCCGTCTTTTCCCAAGGGGCGGAAGAGGATTTATAGGACTTGGATGCTAATTCCAAACCAGCCTCGCTGAAGAATTGGCTGGGGATGGCTTTGCCGTTAGTGGCATAGGACCAACCGCTATTGCAGGTGACATAGAGGCGTTTTTTGGCACGGGTCATGGCAACATAAGCCAAGCGGCGTTCTTCTTCTAGACCGTCCATCCCGTTTTCGTTTTGAGTACGGATCGAAGGGAAAGATCCTTGATTCATGCAGACGATGAAGACGTTATCGAATTCCAAACCCTTCGCCACGTGAATCGTCATCAAGGAGACGTAATTGCCCCCATTGATATCGTCTTGCCCCGTTAAAAGAGCAATGTTTTGAAGGTATTCATCGAAAGTGCTTTCCGGATGGTCTTGGATATAGTGGTTCACGTCATCAAAAAGCGCATTGACGTTGCCGACACGGTCTTCATCAGGGTTTTGATCTTCTTGAAGGAATTTCAAATATCCAATGTCCGTAATGAAATCGCGGAGGATTCCCGAATAGGCTTCTAAATTGCTGGAGAGTTTTTCTTTCGTAGCCTCTATTTGGCCAAGGAGCAAATTCAAAGGATTAATCACACGTCCGGTCAGTTCCGTGTTCGGATAATCCTGGATATTTTGGATATATTCATATTCCGACACTCCAGCGTCATGGGCTTCTTGGCGGATGCGGGCAATGCTCGATTCCCCAATGCCTCTTTTAGGAACATTAATAATGCGTTCAAAGGAGACATCATCTTTTTCGTTGGTCAATAAACGGAAATAAGCGAACACGTCTTTGACTTCTTTACGTTGATAGAAACGAAGGCCGCCGAAAATCTTGTAAGGGACGCGATTCGCAGCCAATTCGCTTTCAATGGCCCGGGTCATATAGGAGGAACGATACAAAACGGTGATGTTATCAAACCGTTGCTCTCCAAAAGGCAAGCCATCCGTTGCGATATCGCAAATTTTCGAGACCACCCATTTGGCTTCATCTTCTGCCGTTTCAAAGCGTTTTGCCGTAACGGTTTCCCCTTCTTCTGCTTTGGTGAAAAGGTTCTTGGGGACACGTTTTTTGTTATGGGCGATTAAATGGTTCGAAACGTCAAGGATCGCCTTGGTGGAACGGTAGTTGCGATCCAAGATGATGTCCTGATAATCTGGATAATCCTTGGGGAAATTTAAAATGATTTCCTGACGTGCTCCGCGCCACGTGTAAATTGTCTGATCCGGATCGCCCACGACATAAAGGGCCGTTTCCGGATTAGAAATCATGCGTAATAAGTCATATTGGGCTTTGTTGGTATCCTGATATTCGTCCACTAGAATCGCGTCATACATATGCGCCCAACGTTGATGGACTTCATCAAAGTCGCGAAGGATAGCATAGGTTTTGAGAATCAAGTCATCAAAATCGAAGGCCAACATCTTCATTTTTTCAATTTCGTATTGACGGTAAATCTTAAGGCATTGGGTTTGCTCTTCACTATGGAACTTCGATTGCAAAGGGTTGGCAGAAGCCAAATCATCAGGATAAAGTCCCTTGGTCTTCATCGCCCCAATATACTTTTTGGCTTTTTTAATGATTTCATCGCCTTTGGAATAGCCAAAATTAACGGCGATATCTTTGATAAGTTTTCCCTGGTCTTCGTCATCAAAAATGGTGAAAGAGGCTGGATAGCCAAGATAACGGGCCTCTTTTCTTAAAAAGCGAGCGCAGAAACTATGGAAGGTGGATACCTGCAAAAAGGGAGCGGCGCCCGGAACGATTTTTCCGACGCGCTCTTTCATTTCCGCGGCAGCTTTGTTGGTGAAAGTCACGGCCAAAATACGGGAGGGGTCTAGTCCCATCTCCTCGATCAAGTAGGCGATACGGTAAGTTAAAACACGGGTTTTTCCACTGCCGGCACCGGCAATGATACGGACGTGTTGAGCGCGGGTTTCTACCGCTTGAAGTTGAGTTTCGTTTAATAAGGATGCGTAATCAGTCATACCCATCTATTTTACTTCATATTCCTTTTTCTTTTAATAAGGGGAGCGTCTAAATTTTGACATTGTAGGAAGGGCTCTAGAAAAAGGCAGGCTAACTCTTTCTCCTTTCATCGATTAAGATATTCCCCGTGAAGAAAATCGATTCGCTTTCTCCTAGCCGCCGGATTGCCATCATGGCCCTTTTAAGCGCCGTCGACGCCGTTTTCGCTCTTCTCGGGGCTTTCTTCCCGATGTCTTCTCTTTTCCTGATGGTCGTCGTCCCTCTTACCTCGGCCATCGCAGCATTCTTATTGCCGTTACGTTACCTGCCCCTTTTTGTTCTCATTGCTTTTTCGGTGTGCCTTGGTTCTTCTTTTTGGGATTTTCAGAATACGATTTTCTACATCTTCCCTTCCTTGGTCATTGGGGCGTTATTTGGTTTTTTCACCGTAAAACGAGTACCCGAAGACTGTGGCCTGTTCCTTCTTAGCCTATGTGAATGCCTTCTTTTCGGAATCGCCCTTCTTCTTATCTATGCAATCTATGGCATTTCCATGGAAGAGGTGCTTCTAGCCTTGTTCCATCTCACCAAAAACGAATACCTGTCCCACGTCTTTCCCTTATTTTGCCTGGTTTATAGCTATGCCCAGATGGCCGTTACTTACCTTTTTTTACGTCTATTTTTAGAACGCCTCGGATTTGAAAAAGAGTCTTTAGAAACCCCCAGGTGGGTGGGATTCGCCTTTGGAGGAACGTTCCTGCTCCTTGGCTTGCTTACCTTCGTCTATCCCCTCGTTGGATATTTTTTCCTCGGCGCGGCGTCCTATTGGATCGTAGAAACTTCTATCCGTTCCTTGCCCTATGCCCGAAAAGGAATTTATGTTCTTTTAGGCCTAGGTTTATTCGGCGGATTGCTGCTTTTTGCCTTGCTTTTTTCCTCTTGTCCTGACGATACAGGACTCGGACTTATCGTCCTGCCCATGGCCGTCATACTTCTTTGCAATTCCTTGAGCCGTCCATTGCTAGAAAAGAAAAGCGATAATAAAATGAAATCATGAAGTTCTTACGTAACTTCGGCTTGGGAATATTATGGGCAGCATTGTTTCCCCTGCTGTGCGTGGTCATCGCCCTCATCGCCGTCTACGGCGTTTTTGCTTTTATCGTTGAATTCGTCATCATGTTGATTCATTTCTTCCAGGGAAAGAGTCTTTTCCCGCCTTTTCCCGAAGACGAACAGGCCTTTGCCATCCGTCAAGTGGCCTATGCGAACGTCGCAGAGCCCAAGGAGCCCACTCCACCGACCCAACAAGTGGCCAACAACAATTCCACGACGATCATTCAGCAGAATTATTACAACGACCACAACCCCTATCCGCCTCAAAATCCCTATGGCAATCCTTATTACGGGCAGCCCCGAGTTCCTTACAATCCGCCGCAGCAGCCTAGCATCGGAGCCCCTTCTCATCCTGTGATCGAAAATCAAGGAGACCCCATTCAAATTGAGTCCAAATCCAAAGAGGGGCCGAATTTACTGAGCTTTCCTTCTTCGGACGAAAGCGAAAAGGATCAATAAACCATGAAGTTCCTTGCCAGCATCCAAAACGAAGCCGACCATCGGGCCTTAATCATCGCCATCGTTATTTTGGTGGTACTTTTCTTTATCATCGGCCTTATCGGCATGGGCATTCGCGCCTTGATGGGGATTCAAACGAAACGTATCGAAACCGCGATGGCAGACGTGACCAAGACCCACGTGATTCAAACTCCTGCCGAATTTCGTAAATTGGCCATCAAAAAGAGCAATCGAATGCTCTATCGCGATACTTTAATTCCGTTCTTATTGAGTTTTATTGGCTTGCTCATCTGGACGATTGGCAATTTGATTTACCATCGTTGGAGCGCGAATATCTTTGTCGATTTCCAAGACTTGTTCTTCTCCTTCGATTGGGGAGCAGAAGGGGTCATCGTCAAGGTTTTCGGTTTGTCACTTATTGGCCAATTCCCGCCGGTATCGCACCACCCCGAATTCATCCTTGACCACCTTTGCAACTATATCGCTGTTGCATTCTTCTTGGTCAGTTGGGTCTATTATTTTGTCGTTTGCCAGGCGTTCTTAAGCCGCTTGTACGCTTTGCTTCACCTCAGCAGAACCGTATTTGAAAAGAACCTTACGGATTATCATGCGGATGATGGAGATACCCCCATCCCGCAAAAACCATTGCCACCTTCTGAATAACTTAATCCAGCCAGTCCTTTGCCAAAGACCAGCCTGTGAAATATAAACCCGATACCAACTGGGTGGATGCCAAAGAAATCGCCCAGTCTTTCCAGTCATAATCCGGTTTAATGATTAATGCTCTTGTAGACAACACAAAGTCGGCGATCACAAGTGCTAAGCAAATAATTGCACAAAGGGAACAAAGCCCAACAAATGGGCCTTTATCAATGACAAAGCTGATGCCTCCAATGGAGCAAAATAGCAAAAAGAGAACAACCAATGGTGCCGACCAAACGCTAATAAAATCAAAAGGATCGGATGCATCTGTTCCCTCTAACAATGCGGTAATAAACTCGTAAAGTTCTAGTGCCGCAACAAAAACGAGAAAAATCGAAGACGCCACCAATAAAACGCGGCCAAATTTAATGGAGGCAGGGATTTTATCCGGGCGTTCATTTTGGATGGTCTGCGTAGATTTGTGGTTCTTTTTCATGGATCAAGCGAAATGGAAAATAATATCGATAATTTCCCAAATAATAAGGGCAATGAAAACAAACGATAAACCCAAAAGGACATAAAACATCCTACGGTTTTTGGTCTGTTTTCGAACCTCTTCTTCTTTTGGCAAATCCGTCGTGACGAAAGAGTTGCCTTCTACTGGCGGTTCGGGATTACCCATAGGGGGAACGCCCGGTTGCATCATCGCGTTAGGATCCGGAATCGGCGGGGTTCCATAAGGGGGCATTGAGGGCGCCCCATACCCATATGGGGGTTGAGGCGGATAAGGCTGCTGAGGATAAGATTGTTGAGGATAGTTCGGAGGATAAGCGCCCGGATTCCCGTAATTGGGCGGAACGAAACCCGCGCCCGGATTGGGGTTAGGGTATCCGCCTTGCTGAGGATAATTGGAATTCGGATCGTTTGGATTCATGGTTAGTATTTAATCTGCGAACTGGTTCTCGGGAAGGGTTCCGTATCACGGATGTTAGCAACGCCCGTGATGTACATGAGAAGACGGTCAAAGCCGATACCGAAGCCGGAGTGGATGCATCCGCCCCATTTACGGAGGTTCAGATACCATTCAAGCCCCTTCTCGTTGCCGATGGCTTCCATCTTCTTTTTCAAGATATCATAACGTTCCTCGCGTTGGGAACCTCCGATGATTTCTCCTTCTCCAGGAACGAGGCAGTCGCACGCGGCAACCGTCTTTCCATCATCGTTCTCACGCATATAGAACGCTTTGATTTCTTTGGGATAGTTAATCAGGAACATCGGTCCTTTGACCACTTGTTCCGTGAGATAACGTTCGTGTTCGGATTGCAAATCCATGCCCCATTCGATGTTATTGTTATCGAATTTATGGCCGTTTTTCACTGCTTCTTGGAGGAGTTTAATACCCTCGGTGTATTCCATTCGAGTAAACGGAGTAGCCAAAACGTGGTTGAGTTTGTCAAGCAAACCCGGCGCGATCATGGAATTAAAGAAAGCCATTTCGTCGGGGCATTTCTCTAGCGCATAACGAATAAGATATTTAATGGATTCTTCCATCAAATCCATATCGTCTTCGAGGTCAGCAAATGCAATTTCGGGTTCAATCATCCAGAACTCACTTGCGTGACGTGGGGTATTCGATTTCTCAGCACGGAAAGTTGGACCAAAGGTATAGACGTCGCGGAACGCCATGGCAAACGCTTCAACGTGGAGCTGTCCCGAAACAGTCAAAGAGGCACGACGACCAAAGAAGTCTGTGTCGCTGAGTTTCCCTTTTGCATCGGGAGTCATCAGGGTGAAAACTTGTCCGGCTCCCTCGGCATCATTGACAGTAATTTCAGGGGTATGAACATAAACGAATCCTTTGCTTTGGAAAAATTCGTGAACGCCCAAAGCCAAGACAGAACGAAGACGATAAAGAGCCGTGAAGGTGTTAGTACGCGGTCTTAAATAAGCTTCATCGCGCAAATATTCAAACGAGTGTCTTTTCTTTTGGAGAGGGTAATCGGATGCGCAGTCGCCAAGCACTTCAAAAGAATTGATGTGCATTTCAAACGGTTGCTTCATTTCAGGCGTCATATGAATAACGCCACGAACACCAAGAGTAGTACCCGTTAAAACATGGGAAAGTACTTCGGCGTTTGGAATCTCGTTGTTATAGACGAGTTGAATGTTTTTAAAGCAGGTTCCATCGTTCAAAGAAATAAAACCAATGGATCCGTTATCGCGATTGGTTCTAACCCACCCTTCGATAAGAATTTCGCCAATTTTTTCTAAGTCTTCCTTGGCAGAGAAGCGAGAATACAATTCTCGAACAGTAATTGCTTTCGGTTGCATACCCTATAAGTTTATCTTGTTTTCGATAGTTGTGAACGAACTTTTAAGGCTTCTTTCCATCTAATTTTTACATTTTTAGTTTTTCTTGATTAATCGAAGGCAGGACACTTCAGAATATATTTCGGATATGTATATTCGTTTATTTTGTGTTTATCGTATATTTTCTCTTGTTCACCGTTTTTGTGAACGTTATATTTATTTTGATGAATAAATATTTTTTAGAAAAGTTTAACTTGCTGTATACTCCTCAGGGAATTTCATTTCGACACGATGATAAAAAGGAAGAGGTTTCGATCACTGTTAAAGGGTTTTCCACAAATTATTTTCAGTACCAATATGCAACAAACGCCGAGCCACGTTTTTTACAAATGAGCGTGGAAAACAAACCGACGATTATCTTTTCCAAAAACGTAACTAAAGTAGCTGCCAAAAGAATCGTTGAAAATAGCAACTTCTACTTCGACCTTCAAGGCAATTACGAAATTAAAATCGGTGCCAAATGGATCCGCCATCGGATGCCTGATGTTGCCCCTGCCTTGACTGCACCTGTTTTTGCCTATTTTCGATGCACTAGTGAACAAGCGAGCCGTATTCTAGAGGTCATCGCTCGCAGTCCCAATCTTATTTCGGCCCGAGATATTCAATCCATGGCAGGAGTTAGCCTAGGTCTCGTCGGAAGAATCGCTCATTGCCTCGTGGAAAATGGGTATTTAAGCGTCTCTAGGAAAGGATATTTTTCCGATAAACAGCAAAAAATCCGGCTTTTAAACGATTGGAGGAGAGAATTTCAGGAAACTCTTAAGGAATTGCCTTACATTAACTGTATTTCACTATTTTCCCTCGAAGAAATCATCGAGCAAATCAACGAAAAAAAGGTAAGTCTGTTAATCGGGGGTGACTATGCTTGGGACCAAGATTCCCACGCTCACAACTTGGTGTTGCTGAGTCCAACCGGAGATTTCCAGTCCGTCATCAAGGATCTGCCAATCCTAGAAAGCGAAGAAAAGGGCGATATAACGATTTTTCAATGCCCTACGTTAAATTGCTGGTCCGCCCAGCAAAACGGCGTCTGCAACGGCTTATATGGCTTTTTAACGGGCACGAAAAAAGCCGAGGATTGTCTCGCTCGGCTTTTATTCCCAGAAAATTAGTTTTTAAAATCCATCCAGTGGTCGATTTTCCAGTTGGGGTCCACGCCTAAGGTCAGGGGGGCAAAGACTTTCATTTCGTACAGTTTTTCGGCGACTTTCGCGATCATCGCGGCGTTATCCGTCGTGCACCAAAGTGGTGGAATGATCAGCTCAATCCCAGTCCCAGCAAGTTTTTCTTTCATTTGTGCACGCAAATACGAATTGGCAGAAACTCCACCAGCCAAAATCACTTGCTTAACATTGAAATCTTTAGCGGCCATCAACGATTTTTCTACAATCATGCCGATGGCAACATCTTGGAATGAACGGGCCATATCATCGACACTAACAGGAGTTCCCTTCATTTTCAGGCTATTAACGAGGTTAATCACGCTTGTTTTTAAGCCCGAATAGGAGAAATCGTATTTACCGTCTGGAGAAGCAGGTACCGGAAGGTGGTAAGAATGGGTGCCAAGTTTTGCGTGTTGATCGATTGGCAATCCACCGGGATAGGGAAGGCCTAACACACGAGCCACCTTGTCGTAACACTCTCCAACCGCGTCATCTTTGGTTTCACCAACAATAGTGAAATCCATATGGTCTTTCATAATAACCAGCTCGGTATTGCCGCCGCTAACAACCACGCAAAGTAACGGGAAATGGAATTCGCCCGCATATTCGTTGGCGTAAATGTGTCCCGCTAAATGGTGAACAGGGATTAACGGCTTTTTATAAAGCATGGCCAGCGTTTTTGCCGCCTGTAAGCCAACATGTAAACAGCCAATAAGCCCAGGTCCACGAGTAACGGCAAAGGCATCGATATCATCCAAGTTCAATCCCGACTCATTCAAAGCCTGGGTCAAACACACCGTGATATTTTCCGTATGGAGACGGGATGCGATTTCAGGCATGACCCCTCCAAATTTTTCATGAACGGCAATCTGAGTTGCAACAACATTGGAAAGCAATTTTCCGTTGTCCGTGATTGCCACAGCCGTCTCATCACAAGACGACTCAATTGCAAGAATCTTAGCCATTGATCAACGACCTCACCATATACACCGCGTCTTCCCCGTCATCGTAATAAGCATGCTTGGTTGTGACAGGTTCAAACTTATGTCTTTTATAGAACTTTTGAGCACGAACATTGGATACGCGAACTTCCAAAGTTGCATATTCCACAGGGTCGGATTTCGATTCACAATCCTTCAGCATTTGGCCGATAAGGCGATTGCCAATTCCTTTGGATCTGAAGCTTTCTTTGACAGCAATTTGAGCAATCGTGCAAGAATTAAAAGTGATGTAGAAATCAATCATCCCAACAACCTCGTTATCCACGACGGCGCAATAAAGATAAGCAACAGGATTTTCGTTCATTTCGAATAGAAGCGCTTCACGTCCATAGGGATGTTTGAAAGCTTCCTGTTCAATGGCAAGAACCGCCTCGACATCGCTAGGCATCATTTTGCGGACAACGGTCTTGAATCGACCTTCATCATAATCATCTTTCAGATAGATAGGACGAGCGCCAAGAGGCTCTTCGCAACGATATTCAGGTTTTGCAAAGTGAGCCAAATTAGAAATAACGGGGTTTTGCAAGGATTCAAGGCCCAAATAAGCCACGTCCCCACAAACGGAATAATCAGGATGCTGGTGAATGAAATCCATGACTTCTACGTTAGTTTTAATGCAGTCTTGCGCGGTTTTTTCACTATTGAATACAGCAAAATAGGACCGTTTTCCTCTCGCGTTCATCAAGCAGATGGATGGATGGCCAATTTGTTGCAAAACCTCAAGGGAACTAACTAAATAAAGAGGAATGTTAAGGGCAAAGGAAATGGTTTTTGCAATCGTTAAAGCGATGCGAACACCCGTATAAGAACCCGGTCCCTTTGAGACCACAACACCATCGATATCTTCTTTTTTAATGGCGAGTTTCGACATCAATTTGTCGATTTCATCCACCATGAATTCGCTTTGTTTTTGCCACGCTTCATAGACGATAGATCCAAGAATTTCCTCGTCTTTGGCAAACCCAACAGCAAGGTTTTTATCGCTGGAATCAAGCAAGAGATTGAGCATCGGTTTTCTCCTTTAACTCTTTCAGGAAATTGTCGAATCGTTGACAATTACTTTCTAAGGTAATTTGACGATTATCGTCACCTTCGTTTTTAATACAAATCGAAAGACGTTCATCCGGCAAAAGCGGCTCGATATATACCGGCCATTCAATGAGACATGCCCCATCGCCTTCAATGTATTCATCCAAACCAATTTCAATGTTTTGTCCTTCCAAGCGATAGGCATCGATATGGTAAAGAGGGATGCGTCCGTGGAAGTAACATTTCATGATGTTGAAAGTGGGGCTGATGACATCTTCCTTCACGCCAAGCCCTTCCGCAACTCCACCTGTGAAGGTCGTTTTTCCTGCGCCTAAATCCCCTTCTAACAAGAGGACATCCCCCGGTTCCAAAAGAGAGGCAATTGTTTTCCCCAAGGAACGGGTTTCCATTTTGTTTTTTGTTTTAAATATCAGTTTCATACCCATAAACCGCGGTGATTATACACCCTTTGAACAACACCGAAAGAAAAGCAAGAATTAGACATGGCGTTTTGGCGTCAAAACTGGACGATTTTCACTCAAAAATTTCTGATATAGACGCTCGATTTCCGAATCGATGAACGGGAAATCGCGATGGTCGATCATTTCTTTAACCTGCGACATCGATTTCTCAATAGCCATGGATAAATCCTTGGGATAGCCGTAAGTTTGGATGTGGCGGGCGTATTCGTTCTCGTCAAGGGTGCGTTCCACACCATCTGGATAGAGCTTTACGTCCAAGTCGTAATCGATGTATTTCAAAAACCCATTATCGTAAAGGGTCGGAGAAGCGATATTGACGTAATAGCAAATTCCCTTGCCCTCTTTGAACATGGCAATCACATTCATCCAACGTTTTTTATAGAGAAGGAAAATTGCATTCTCCTTCGTCATCCATTTACGCCCATCACTTTCCGTGACGAGGCTGGCTTTAGATGCCAAAGCCCAGTATTCGTCGGTTTCTTCCACCAAATAAGCCGGCGACCATTGCCGATGCAATTTGCCGTCGTGTTTGTACGCCTGGACTTTAATCCAACGCGCGAATCTCGGATCAATTTCGTTCATAAAGTATACCTAGCCAAGGTGAATATCACCTTACTCGCTATGAATTATAACGCATAAACCGCCTTTGTCTTTGTAGATAATAAAAAAAGCCATCCATTAAGGATGGCGAGAGAACGATTTAGTCCCGATCAATCTTGGAGATGCGCTCCGCGATTTCGAGGAAGAGCTTCATTTGGGGTTTATAGGCTTCGACGTAACCAGGATTAAAGGGTTTATCGTTAGGAAGAACCATCAACGTGTCCTCGTATCCTAAGGCCATGTAGGTTTTACCCGGTTGGATGGAGATCGCGACGTCAACCAAGAGTTTGGAAGTATGGACTTGCTTTAATAGCGACTCCAATTCCGGAGTAATGAAACGACGATTTTCTTTCGCTCCATAGACGGCGTATTGCTTGTTTTTGGAGAGTTGGTTGAGTTCAGGAAGAACTAGAGGCGGCAATGCTCTCTTATTGCCCCTGAAATAAATGACTAGCCCGCCCTCAGACAAGGGAAGAGAATTGGTAGAACGAAGATATTTACCAACAAAAACAGTTTGGAGGGCTTTAGCGGTATCTTTTTGGGCTGCCATGTCACATAAAGAGCATTCCACGCCTTTATACGTGAAAGTGATGTTATCGCGGCTTCCAATGTGCTTGGCTCCTGGATAGAGTCCGCAAGCTTCCACTTCGGACGCATCGATTTTCGCGTCGATGTCTCCGTGGACATTTTCAACGGGAAGGCCATCGAAAACATAGTCGTTCACGTTCGAATAATAGGAATTGAAATAGGCGCTGATTTGGGCCCGGTTCTTCTTTCTCTGGAAGATGCCATAAATCGCGATTCCAGCGATGCCAACTCCGGCGCAAATGGCGGCGACGATCAAAGTCCATTTCGATTTCTCTTTTTCATCTTGAATCACGAAATAGGGAATAATGTATCCCACCACAATCGCGACTAAGGTTCCAATGGAAATGGCAATCTTCCCCATGTTCCATTTCTTGTATTCGTGATGCCAGAGAATACGGGCGTCTTCGATGTTCTTCAAACGGGGATCGCTATATTGATAGGTAGCCGCGTCTTTGATTTCATCTTCCGGTTGAGGTTCCGGCTCTTCTTCCGGCTCAGGCTCAGGCTCGGGTTCGCTTTTTTCTTCTACGACCGGCTCGGGTTTTTTGGCGTCGACAAATTCGTCATTGCCGTAAATATCTTCCTTTTCCGGTGGAACAGCCGTCTCGACTTTTTCTTCGGGGGTTTCCATTTTCTTTTCGTCTTCCATATTTTTTCCTCGATAACCATGGAATTATAAAACAAATGGGCCAAGCACCCTATGAAAATGCGTAAACAAAGCTTTTTCTTCACCCCCTATTCTCCCCAAAACGAAAAAGAAGCCTCCATAGAAGCTCCTTTTCCGGTTAAGGGGATGAATACGATTATAGGGATTTACGAACAGGGAACGAGGCGTTGACCTTGACTAATGGGCCATAAATCGCCATCAAAACCGCCAAAGCGCAAACGCCGCTCAAGGAAATGTAAAGAACGTTGTAGGCCATCGCTGCGACAAAGGTATATTGATAAATCACAACGGAAGAAACCGTGCTGCCCATGAAACGGATGAAAGTCGATAAAACACCGGCAAGAAGCAAGAACGCTTCCCCTTTAAAGTTGTATCCTTTTTGGTTTTGACCAAAGATGAAAGGACGGAAGAAACCCATCACAGCCACCGAGCCGAAACCAATCAAGTAGTCAAACGGATAGCAGGCAAAGCCGTAACCGTCGGTTAAGCAGGTGAGCAAGCCAAAAAGGATACCGCCACAGATAAGCCCAGAAGCCGGCCCACGGCGTAAAGCGATAATCATTAAGGGGAGCATTTGGAAGTTAATCGATCCTCCGGTTGCTCCAACGGGGATTTTGATGAAATTCAAGCCAAAGGCCATGGCAATCAAGATGCCGTTCTCTGCAATTTCGCCAATATTAAGAGGACGTCTTTGATACGGAGCGATCATCGCGGCTCCAGCAGACAAAGCCGTGAAGAAAATGGACAAGGCACAGCCCCAAGCTAATTTTGCACTATGGAAATTCGCGATATTGCCATAATAATCTTCATTGCCATTGCAAACGAAGAATTCGCGGGAAAGGAACAAGAAGCAGAAAGCCACAAGGAAGGAGAGGGCGCTGCCAATCATCAAATTTTCTTTTCCTTTTTCGCTGCGGACAAGGAATCCGGCAATAACAGGGAGAACGATGCCAACAAAAAGCAAGCCAAGCGTCACCCACATCGTCCAATCAAAGGTGAAGCCGTTACGGAAATAGTCGATGAGAGTAACCACGTATTCGGTCTTTACCCCATCCACCTTAGTCTTGTAAGTCACAACCGGACCTAGCAAGAACAAAATAGCAAGAATGCCAAAAGCGGAAGCAAAAACAAACGACCATTGAGAGAAGAAATGTTGGACCTTCTCACGAATGGGGTTTTCTTCCGTCGAATTGACGACATTGGAATCCATTAAAAAATCCTCCTGGATACACAACCGCACCCAAAGAGGCCTAACGCTAGTTCCTTCCTACGCCAGCATTACCTGGATCAGGTGCGCCGTCGAACCGGATCACGGTTCCTCTCAGCCGACTAATACTGGTCAGCTCCGGATAAGCAAAGTCTAGTCTATTCAATTTTCCAGTCAATAGGGGAAACGCCTCCCTTTTCCAAAATGGCGTTGCATTCGGAGAAGAGATGACGGTTGAACCATCCGCCTCGATTCGCCGATAAAGGGGAAGGATGGACCGCGGTCAGATAGGCGTGCTTATGGTTATGGATAAATGGGATGTATCTTTTGGCAAAAGAGCCCCAAAGCATAAAGACAATAGGCTGGTCCAATTCATCCAAATACACCATGACGTCCTTGATGAATTTCTCATATTCGATTCGATTATGACTTAATGGTTGACCAGCACGAACCGTCAAATAGGCATTCAAAAGGAGCACCCCTTGCTTAGCCCAAGGAGTTAAATCTCCATTATTTCGATTCATCTTGATACCCAAATCATTCTCGATTTCTTTGTAGATATTGACCAAAGAAGGTGGGGGCTCGATGCCTTTAGGCACCGAAAAGGAAAGCCCCATGGCTTGGCCGGGGTTATGGTAAGGATCTTGGCCAATGATCACGACTTTCAAATCCTTGGGGGAGGTCAAACGGAACGCTTGAAACACCAAATCCCGAGGAGGGTAAATCGTTTGAGACGCGTATTCGTCCTCCAAAAACGCGTGCAGGGACGCGGGGTAAGGTTCTTCTTTTACTCGGTCAAATAAATCTTTCCATTCATTCATCATCGAAAGGATTATAAAGGCTTTCTCGGTTTGTGGCATAATGGTGCTGTGAAGGTTTTTTGGCTTTTCAATCATCCCGCGCCTTATAAAGTCGATTTTTTTAATGCGCTCGGGCAATATTGCGACCTCGATGTTCTTTTTGAACGCAGCAGCGAAAAAGGGAGAAACTCCATCTTTTATAGCGAAAAACCCCTTCGTTTCACCGCCCACGTCGCCCATTCCATTTATTTAGGCGGAATCGATAATTACACGACCGCCCCCATTTCGTATTTAAAGAAGAATCGCTACGACATCATCGTCCTAAATGGATGGCGAACCCTTACGGAACAAAAAACGATCCGTTATTGTCAAAAGAAGGGGATCCCCTATCTGTTTTACATTAACGGCGGCATCTTAAACGAGAACGAGCCTCGGTGGCTTAAGAAGCTAAAAACCCGTTGCATCTCCGGGGCAACCGCATACCTTTGCCCGGACAAAACCAGTGCCAAATATCTCCGTTATTATGGGGCAGATTCCAATGCGATAACCATTTATCCCTATTCTTCCATTTTCGAGCGTCAGGTTCTTCCCCGCGTTTTGAGCAAGGAAGAAAAAGAAGAAATTCGCAAAGAATTGGGACTAGAAGGCAGGCACATCTACATCAGTTCTGGCCAATTCATCGAAAGGAAGAATTTCGAAGAATTAATTCGTCTATGGGCAAAAATGTCCCAAGAGGACACCCTTTATATCGCGGGAGAAGGCCCATTAAGAAGAAAATACGAACGGATGAGAAAACAAATTGGAGAAAAGAATTTCCATTTGCTCCCCTATCAGCCACACAGCAAGTTGTTCCGCCTTTTCCAAGCCTGTGACGGTTTTGTTTTCCTTTCCAAATACGATATCTACGGACACGTCATCAACGAAGCCTTATCTCAAGGGCTGCCCGTAGTCGCAGGAGACAATATCAACGCCGCCAAACATCTAATTGAAAACGGAAAGAACGGATACGTATTGCCTTTAAGCGACCGAGAAGGGATCTTAAATGCCATGCAGGAGATTCTCAAACCTTCCTTCGCCGAAGAAGCTTTGAAGACGGCAAGCGTCAACACCATCGATAAATCCGCGGAATTCCATTTTCATTATCTCGAGCAATATCTCAAGGAGCACCCGCTTCCATGAATATCGCCTATTTAACCACGTCCTTGCCCGATGACGTTTTTAACTTGCTCGTTTCTGCAAGCCCTATTAAGCCCAATCCCGCGGGGCAAAATTTTCACGCCAAAGCCATTCGCTCCTTGGCTCTTGCGGGTGCCCACGTCGATGTTTATTCGATGATCCCCATCCCGGGATATGTAAAATCCAATGAGATTGTTTTTTCGGAAAATCTCACTTATCACCTCCTGAATCGATACACGTCCCGCCTGAAAAACAAAATATCCCTGGTTTCGCACATCGTAAAAGCCGTCGAATCCACGTGGGGTAAAATCCCCGACATCCTCCTTTACGACTCTTTAAACCTCACTTTGTCCACGGTAGCTATGCGCCTAAAGAAAGCCCATAAACTTCCTGTTGTTGCTTTCTTAACGGATGATCCCGTTAATTTATCCAGCACATCGGCTTTCTATCAAAAACAAGTGATTAAAGTTTCACAAAATGCCGATGGCTACATCGCCTTGACCGAAGGGCTTGTTCGCCGTTTTCATTCAAGCAAAATTCCTTCCCTTCGCCTCTTGGGGTTTGTTGACCCTGTAAGACGATATAACCGACCCGTATCACAGCCCTATGACTATTATGGCGGGGCCCTATTTGAAAAGGACATTTCGATGTCTTTGCTTTACGCCTATTCCAAAGCCAAGCCCCGCACTGAGCTTTTCATCGCCGGGCACGGTCCCTTGGATACAGCAATCAAAACGTTGACCCGTTCTAACCCTCGAATTCATTTTTTGGGTCAAATCCCGAAAGAAACCCATTATGCCTATGTACAAAATGCGAATATTACCTGGAACCCACGTACTTATCGGAAAAGTTTAGACGAGGTCTCCGTCCCTTCCAAAGTTTTGGAATATCTTGCTTATTCCCCTTGCATCGTCTCTTCTTATAGTCAAAGTATCGACGAAGAATTTCATTCCAACATCAACTGGCTGAGCAAAAAAGAGTTAACGGGGTCCCCCAATATCGAGGAGTTCTTTAAAAATCACTTAAACGAGAAAGGGGATTGGAAAGACTTGATTCCCAACCAGGCTCAGGAGAAAATCCTCCACGAACTTGGCCCGCTTTGTAGCGGCGAAAAGATGCTTGCCTTCCTTCAAGGACTTTTGGGTCGGTAATCACTATGGCAACGAGCATCGCAAAGAAAACCGCGCCTTCTAACGTCCGCGCTAACGTCGTCATTAATTTAATTCGCACCTTGACGATGACAATTCTGTCGTTCATCACCTTCCCCTATGTCACCCGCGCATTGGGCGATCAAGTTTTTGGTCTTTATACCTGGGCAAATACCTTTGTTTACTACTTCTTGATTTTAGCCAAAATCTCTATCCCCAATGTTGCGATCCGCGAATGTTCGAAAGTTCGAGACGACCCAAAGAAATTCTCTCACTTGGCTCAACAATTCTTTTTACTGCAGGGCGTCACCACTCTCATCAGCTTTATCTTCATGGCAAGCTTGGTTTTTTCCGTCCCTTCTTTGTCGGAAAATAGTGGCCTCATTTTCCTTTTATCCCTTAATTTCCTTACCGGCGTTTTCTCTTTTGAATGGATTTATATCGCTTTGGAGAAACATTTCTACATCACGGTACGTTCCATCACCCTTTTAGCCTTGGGCGCTTTGATGACTTTTGTTTTCATCAAAGCAGGAGCTTCCTACCCCGATTCGGAAGGGGGGCAGGTGAATTTGGCGATGAACGAGGTTCATATCTATGCCTTAATCACGGTCTCCACCACGATATTCACTTCCTTAGTCAATGTTTTGGTTTTGCCTCGATACGTCTCCTTTAAGAAGACGGCCTCTTATTCCTTCAAAGGCTTTGTGAAGCCATTATTAGTCCTCTTTGCAGTATCCGCCGCCCTCACTTTGTACAATCAAACCGATGAATTCATTCTCGGGTTTTTAGATCCAAGCAAAGCTTCTGTCGGGGCTTATTCTGTCGGGGTGAAAGGAGTAGACATCGTCATCACGTTAATCACCTCACTGTACGCCGTTTTCATGCCGCGGGCCTCCTATTATTACGAAAAAGAGAACAAGGTCTTCTATCAAAACCTCATCGTTTATTCCTTCAATATCACCTTCTTTATCGCCATTCCAGCGATTGCAACCATGACGACGCTTTCGGGTCCCATCACCTCGTTGATTTCCGGCTCATCCGCTTCCGGCCAATATCAAGACGGGGCTTGGGTTTTAGTCGCCTTGTCTTGCATGATGCTTACCTATTCCATTGGAGATAACATCTACACGGAAATCTTTATCCCCGCGAAGCAAGAAGGCAAATATCTTTATGCGATGCTAATTGGCGTCGTTCTCAATATCGGGCTTTCCTTCCTCTTTGCCTATTTTGTTTTTCCCACCCATCCTGCAATTGGGGTAGCCATCGCTACAGGGGGGACGGACATTATGCTTTTGGTCTACCTCATTAGCTCCAGTTGGAAGTGGAGCAAGAAAGCGATCTTCAATTGGAATAATTTGAAGATTTGTAGCCTTGGGGTCGTGATTGCCGTCTTCACGTTGCTATTAAAACCCGTTTTAGCCAAGGTACTCCCTTTTTCTAGCGGTACCTGGCAGCATGAATTATCCTTGCTTTTAAGTCTTGTTGGCATGGATGCCGTTATTTATATCGGCGGACTCGTTTTATGCAAAGAACGCTTGGTTTGCAGCGTTTTCCGTAAAAAGAAAGAAGAGAATCATGAGTAATCCAAATCTGCACGAAAACAAATTCAAGCGGGCAATCGCCGTCTCTTTGCGTGGTTTGATTAAAGCCATCAGCCCCACCTCTTACGTCAAATTGCAGTATCGTTACATCACTCACCATAAATGCAATCTCAAAAACCCGAAACGTTACACGGAAAAATTGCAGTACTTACGCCTATACGTCTATCCAAAATGGAAGGAAGTATCCGAATGCGCAGACCGCGTCGCCGTGCGGGATTACGTAGCTAAAAAGGGATTCGAGGATATCTTGATCCCTAGTTTTGGCTCCTATGCGCATTTTGACGACATCCCCTTTGACGCTTTGCCGAATTCCTTTGTTTTAAAGTGCTCCCATGCTTCGGGTTTCAACATCATTGTCCGTGATAAGTCGGGATTTAACAAAGAAGAGGCCCGAAAGAAAATGGAAAAATGGCTATCGACGGACTACGGCAAGAAAACCGTGGAACGCCACTATAGCTCCATCCCTCCCCGCATCCTTGCGGAAGGGTTTATCGGAGACGAAGAACACCTCCCCACCGAATATAAAATCCACGTCTATAACGGCAAGGCCAAAAACCTCTATGTCGTCACAGGAAGAGGTGAAGATATTCGTTACACCGAACTCTATACGGACTGGACTCCCTTTGATGGCAGTCAGTTTAACGGATGGAAAAAAGCGGACGTTTGCCCCCCTAGGCCAGATAATTTCGATGAAATGATTCGTATCGCGGAGGCATTATGCGCCCCTTTCCCCTTTGTCCGTTGCGACCTTTATTCCGTCCACGGGAAAATCTATTTTGGGGAAATGACCTTTACCCCTGCAAAAGGAACCTTGATTCTCGACGATGATTCTTGCGATGAACTCATCGGGGAATGGCTGGATATCCGCCCTTATCAAAAATAGAAATTAAGCCCAAGAACTATCAGGGAAGAAGACTTCAAGCAAAGCAAGGCCAATGTGGTAGGTGCTTTCCTCATCGAAATCCGCGCTGGCACCAAAAGGATCGTCATGGAGGCGATAGCTCATCGACATGCCGATCGTCCCTCTAGGATCGTAGCCAACATCATCAAAATAGAAACCAACCAATGAAGTAAATTCGCTGGAATAGTTCGCCTGCAATTTTACTTCCGGCATATAGAAGCCTGAGGATTCAATCGTTTTGCCATCGGCCATATATTTGTAGAAGCTAACGTAGATATCAAAACTGACGACGCGCCCGCCCATTTCGCCCAAGGTGTCGCTTGCTCCGCGCGCAGAAAAGGCAAAATAAGACCCTCCTTGCATCGTCACGGGGAAGCGGGTTCCGTATCCGCTTTGGTCTAACAAAACAAGGGAGTAGGAACTCCAAGCATTGCATTTAATCTGACCGTTATAGAGTTTAGAAAGATAGCCTTTGGAAAAAGCAGAATGATAACGCGTTAATTTCTTGGTTTGACCGTAAACCTTGCCAACCAGCGAAGAATTATCCGCCCATTGACCAACCGGTCCCGGGACTATGTCTTCCCCAAAAGGCGTCTCATCGCCCTTTAAGGTCCACGTTAAATCGTTCTCCCCGTCTTTAAATCCTTCCGGATGCCATTCCTTGGCCTCCTGAAGCCCAAAGCAGTCACGAGGCTCCTCGTAAGTCCCCGAGCCATTGAAATAGCCATCTTGGCCATGAGAAACGGTTTTAAAAGTCGAACGATCCTTTTCCTGAATGCCCGCATCCCACTTGTTATAACGGTTCTCCGTCATCACGGGTTGAATATAGGCGTCCCCCGGATAAAGTTCGGAAGTATCCGCGCAAGAGCATAAAGCCACGATGGCAACGCCTGCTAGCAAGAAATGGAATTTACGCATGGATGGTGGCCTCCTTCTTTTCGGAGAATGTGGGCGAATAGAGGTATCCGCCGATGGCAAGTAAACCAAATATCAACGGGCTTCTCGTTACAGGTACGAACCCACTCGCGTGACGGAAGGGAAGTTCATCGCTATAGAAGGTAAGATAGATAAATGCGGCGAAAAGGATACCCATAAAGACCCCCTGTACCGCGTGGTTTTCGTTTTCTTTCCGTAATGCAAAGTAATAATGACGAATGGCAAGGAACAAAACGACAAGGTAAGCGGCAAAGCCCAAAAGCCCATTTTCATAAAGGACGTTGATTTCAAAGCACCTCGTCAAATGAACCCCGCTAGAAAGATCAAAGCCAAATAGGAGGGTCTTAAAGGAAATTCCCGTCGTACCACGGTTGTAATAACCACCATAGAAAATATCTTGGATAGCCAAACGAATCCGTCCAAAGAAGGAGGTGTCACTAGCCAGGGAAAGCGAAATCCGCGGAATCCCCGCATTCAGTAAAATATCGTTAGAAGCATCCGCGAAGAATAAAACAACCAAAGCGGCTACGCATGCCATCAGGAAAATCCAAATGCCAAGGGCAACCGCATTGGCTGCTTTCCCTTTCCAAAACATAAACAAACGGATCATGCCCATGGCAAAATAGACGAGGAACAAAAGGATTAGGACCCTCTTTAAGGGGATGAAAGCTAAATCCAAAATGCCAATAAGAGCAAAACCCGCAAGGATTAAGAAATTCCGAAGGTTCTGTTTGGGATTCATCCAAAATAAACCAATCCCCGATGCCCCAAGCAAAAATGCCGAGGTCTTTCCATAAGCCATAGAACATTCTACAAGCGAAAACCCATTGAGGGTCTTGGTTTCGCTGGCAATGGGGAAAACAACCCCATCAAAATAATAAACTTGCCCTGAATAACGTTTCGCATAGAAAAACCCATAACGGCTTAGTCCATAAACGCCGCTAATTAAGGTGAGGAGAGCAAGGCCGCATAACACGCCAAAGACGACATATTCCCCTTTCAGCGAAGGGATATTTTTCAAGCAGAAGCCAAGGAGAAAGAAGCCGACAAAGCCAATGATTTGAAGGAGATTTTGCAAGATTGCCAAAACAACATTGCCAGAATAATAACGAAGCCAGAAAGACGAAAAGCCAAGTAACAACGCCAAAACCCCAACTGGAATCAAACGGATCCAAATCTTCTTTTGCTGTTGCTTGGAATAAGCTTTTTGAACGAAAGGGAATGCCATCACGGCGATAAGAGCTCCAAAAATCCGAAGAACGGATATCCCCGTCAATCCTGCGAAGCCAAAGAACACCAATGCGATGATTTCGATCCCTAAAAAGGAAAGAACCGTATCGTAACGTTGGAGGAAACTATCGTTTTCCTCGGTTGTTTTTTCTTTTTCCATATTACCAGTATGCACCATTTTCCACTTTCTTAAAACCTTCCACCTTTTTGGTGGGGCGAATCCAATTTTCATTCACGTATTGGGAAACGTGGCTTCGATTTTCCCATCTTCTGCCCATAATTCCAAACAAGGTGGAGGTGGCTCCTCCCGTTTGAATCCCTTGCTTCCCAAGCGACTTGGCATAAAGGGCTAAGAAACTACCATACGCCCCCGCCCCGACAAGCAAAACATCAAAATCCGTTTCCTTCATTTGAGCTTCCATTTTTTCTAGTTCATCGAAAAAGGAGGGGGACGTGGGTGTAGCATCCGCGAATGTAAGGGGGGCTTCGATCACTTTCAAGTCCATCTCCGGGAGAATATCACTACCCTTTGGGAAAAGGCTTTGTCTCTTCTGGTATTGCGACAGAATATCTTTTTTAAAAGGGCTGATGACCAGAACTTTCTTTCCTTTTAAATGAGTCGTCCAATCTCCGTGCAACGGCTCCATCCCTTCATAAAGAATCGGAAAGGATTTCGGACAATAATATCTGGCAAAATAGTCTTCCATATGAAGCCCAGAAATCCCTAGAAAGTCCACTTCCTGAAGCAAAGGAAATAAAACATCACCATAACGCTTTAGCGATTCTTCATCCGTCGGAAAATAGCCCGCGTTGTTTTTGATCGAATAACGGACGGATTCTTTGTATTTCTTCTTCCAACCCAATTCGATTTTCTCATGGTTATTCAAGCAGGATAGTTCCACCGCCCCAAAACGTATGGCGGAGAAGGGTTTAGAAGAATCTAGAGCATCTTTTAACGTTTGGTTCGTCGATTCTAAGTCTAATGCCTTGCCACGAAAGCGTTTCGTAGAAGGTTTGATACGGAAAAGCCGATACCCCAAAACCTTGGGGGTATTCTTCAAAAAATACAGCACGTAGCTAAACCGTCTTTTCCAAAGTTTCACGAGAATGATTATAGCGTAGACCCACCCTTATAAAGAAGGGTGAGCAACAAAACATTCTCTTATTCGCCCGAATAATTCGGGTCTTCAGCGCGAAGACGCCTTAAGAAGGCAGTTCCGATGAGCCCAAAAACCATCAAAATAGCGAAAACAAAAGCCACGGCAAAGCCAATCCACATGGCCACAAAAGAAGTCTGAACCAGCGTGCCTTGGGAATAAAGAATCCAAAAGCACAAGCCCGCGGAAAGGCCCAAAAATAACCCCGGCAAGGCAAAACGATAGCAAATCATCGTAAATCTCGTCCAGAAACGGATGGAATTTTCATGTTCCCCCTGCGGTTTCTTGGGTTTCTTTTGTTTTCTTTCGACGTCTTTCTTCTCGCTGACGACTTCAATTTCTTTGGCTTCGAATTCACTCATGAAGCCCATTATCATGGTCGAGCAAGAAAACTACAAGCAACTTGCGTCATCCTTCCGCGTCATAAAGAGCGCACAAACCCCCCACCCCCTTAAACCAAAAAAGAGGCGGGCGCCTCTTTTTCTCGTTAAGCTTTCTTTTGTTTGGCAAGATAAGCAGCCAAGGCCGCTTCCTGCTCGTGGGCACGTTTAAATGCCTTTTGCTGCTTTTCGATGAATTTGCGATTCTCAAAATAATCGAGACCCATGGCTCTTCTAGCGCGAAGGGCAATGGAAGCGGCTTTGGCTTCCGCTTTTTGGCTGCCTTGCTCCAAAATCGCATACACGTCCTCAATATGTTCTTCCCAATGATGGCGGCGAACACGCATGGGTTCCAAGGTGTCGTTAAGAACGGCGAGCAAGAATTTCTTCACCATGACATCGCCGACCCCGCCTTTGCAGTAAGCGGCTTCTAATTCTTCCAAAGACTTAAAGCCAATGGGGAATTTTTCGAAGTGTTCCGGTTTGGCGAAAGCTTCCAAATAGATAAAGACCGTGTTGCCTTCTAGGTGTCCCGGGTCTTCGGGACGTAGGTGCAAAGGATCGGTATACATCGACATGACCTTCTTCTCCACGGTCTTGGCATCGTCAGAAAGATAGATGCAATTGCCTAAGCTCTTGCTCATCTTCGCCTTGCCATCGGTTCCCGGCAAGCGCATAGAGGCTTTGGTTTCCGGAAGTAAGATTTTCGCTTCTTGGAAAACCGGCTTGAAGGTCGAATTAAATTTACGGGCAATTTCATTAGCTTGCTCAATCATCGGCTCTTGATCTTCTCCCGCAGGAACCACTGTGGTCCCGAACATCAAGATATCCGCGGCCTGAGAAATCGGATAGGTCAAGAACCCAACGGGAATCGATTCTCCAAAGGAACGCATGGAGAGCTCACTTTTGACCGTGGGGTTGCGAATTAAACGAGAATAGGTAACAAGGTCGGAGAAATAGCAGGTGAATTCATGGAGTTCGGGAACGCGAGATTGAACGAAAATCGTCACTTTTTCCGGATCGATGCCCGCGCTTAAATAATCGAGGGCAACCTCAATCAGGTTATCACGAACTTTTTGGATGTTTCCCGCATTATCCGTTAAGGCTTGAGTATCGGCGATCATGATGTACATTTCGTCAAACCCGCCTTGGTTTTGTAGCTCCACGCGGCGGCGTAAGCTGCCCACATAATGTCCGATATGTAACCTGCCGGTTGGGCGGTCTCCCGTCAACATAATCGACGGTATTTTCTTCTCTTCTTCCATAAATTACCTCAGCGATGAAAAGTTTAGCACGCTTCTGCTTCTTGTGGGGGCTCATCCCTGCCTTTTTTCTTCGCCCTGAGAAAAGAAGGTGTGTAAAATAATCCCAAAGGGAAGAATTATGAGAAAATTTGAAATCGCCAAAGGATTTGAAAACGAAAACGTCATTTTGCCACGTCGCACAACCGCTTCTAGCGCAGGATATGATTTCCGCACGCTAGAAACCAAGGATATTCAGCCAGGAGAAACGGTTTTAGTTCATACCGGCGTAAAAGCCGCGATGAACTCCAATGAAGTTCTTTTGATTTATATCCGCAGTTCCATCGGCTACAAAAGAGGCCTAGAGCTTGCTAACGCTGTCGCCGTCATCGATGCGGATTATTATGGCAACCCCGATAACGATGGAGAAATTATGCTTGCCCTTCGCTGCGCGGGAAATAAACCCGCCCACGTGGAAGCGGGCGAAAGAATCGCGCAAGGTTTATTTACTCCTTATTTGGTTGTCGACGATGATGAGGCAACGGGCGAACGCACCGGCGGGTATGGTTCTACCGGCAAAAATTAATCTTCTTTATCCACTTTTTCCGAAATGGGGCGGCCCTTCTCATCGTAGTTATCGGCCGCTTTTTTCTTGGTGTTAGGGTCAATCAAAATCATTTTCTTCAAGCCATGAAGAACTTTGCTTGGCTCTTTCGGCTTAGCAAGTTCTTCTTTTAGCTTGTCCGGCAAGCGGGAATAGAAGTCCGCTTTGGCTTTCCTCCGCACTGCCTTTCCATCTTCTTGGAGTTTTTCATAACGGGCCGTGATGCCGGATTCCCTCGCGAATTTAGATACCTTGGTAAAGATTCCCGCGGAGGTCCAAAGGTCTACGACGATAATCCCGTAAACGAGGCCCATCAGGAAGATAAACCCAAAGTGGGCAGCCGTTCCTCCGGTCGTAGATCCAAACATATAACCATAAGCAATATCCGCGGCCTTATACACGAAGGGATGAACCCCATAGTAATAAATCGTTCCAGCGGCAAACCAAATGACGCTGAAAACAGGGCAAATGATGCCGAGAATATTTCCGCGCATATTCGAATAGTCCCATAAGCGGACTTTAAAGCCCTTCACGAAAATCAAACCGGCGATGAATTCGAGCACCAGCATCCCAAGTCCCATGGTCACGATAGGAATCAGGTCCACGACCGTCGGGGCAGAGGCATAACCTAATCCCATGAAATCACCTGGGTTATACATCCGCCAATCGGCTGGCAAATTCTTTTCAAAAACGATGCAAATCGTAAACATTAAGATGATTCCAAACCCATACAAGGGTAACCATGGCCCTTTCATGAATCCTGGATTCACCCATTTCTTCGCCGAGAAAAAGCGGCGGAACAATACCTCGCACAGGTAACCTAGCATCGAGCCAACTAGGAACAGGAACAAATAGAGCAAGAACGTTTTCATCATGTTGATCCCTCGTTTCTTTCCTGTTTACTATAAGTACTTCTTTCTCATTAGGGAACTACGAAAAAGAGGAGATCGCCTCCTCTTTTAGACGGCAGCTTCCCTCGTTTATTCCCCTTTATAAAGGAAATAACGTCCATCCGCTTTAATAACGCGAACTTCTTCGACGTTGGAATCCAAGGTTAGTTTTTGGCCATCCCGTTGATAGGTTTCCCCTTCGTAGGTAATGTTAACGGATGCCGGTTCGACTTTGGTGATGTAATACGCTTTCTTACTCTTATCGTCGATGACCACAGAGAAGGGCTTAATCTCTTCCGTACCGAAGATCGTCAGCTTGTCCCCTTCGATTTCCCCATAAACGTTATAAGCCCCGTTGATAAGGGCGGTGCTGAATTTGGTGATGGAGAAAGAACGATGGGCTTTGTTCCACGCGCTTTCGATGTGGACTTCTAGCATGGCGTCGCTTGCGCCTTTCTTAACGCCTTTCCACCACTTCCCAAAAGAACTCTCTTTCTTGTCTTGGGCCTTATCGTCTTGTTTCTTGTCTTTCTCGTCGACAATCTCTGCATCAATTACTTCCTTGTCGTCTGCCATAAATGCAAACCTCCCGTCACTCATTTTAGAACGTTTTAAACAAAGAAAAAGCAGTTAATTTAAGGAATTAGAAGTTCTAGAAATGAACTAGAAGTAACTAGAAATTATCTAGAAGTAACTAGAAGTAAAGTGTATAATTTAATCAAGAAAGAAGGGAAAACATGCGTATTGATCAATTAATCGAAGGTTTAAATCTTGAAACATACGACAGCGAATTCAAAGCTAGAATTCGCACGGGCCGTGACAAAAAAGGCGAAGACGAAGAAATTAAATGGTTGAGAGAAGTCTCTGCTTTTGCAAATGGAATCGGTGGAACCATTTATATCGGCGTTAATGATAAAACGCACGAAATCGAGCCATTAAGCCACGAAGAAGTGGATGCGCAAACGAAACTATTCTATGACGTCACGGAAGCGCGTTTGTCTTCTTCTGTTGAAAGTGAGATTAAGGCAATTGAAGTTCCTCTAGCAGAGCCCAAACGCTACGTTTTATCCATTCGTATTTTTCCATCCTCCATTTTACCTGTTTACGTTCACGTCAATGGCATACCTGCCGTTTTCGTGAGGAAATTCGGCCGGGCAATTATCGCAACCCCCGAGCAAATCACTGACATGGTTATTCGCAGCGAAAAAGTGAGTTACGATTCCATGAAAAGCAAAATCCCATTCCGCATGGAAGATTTATCGGCCTACAGAACCATTTACGAGAAGGCAAACGGAAAGCCATTAACTCTAAAGGCTCTTCAGTCCAGTGGCATGGTCACTTCCGACATGTTTTTTACGCGGGGAGGGCTGTTGTTCCGCGACCAAGAAGACGATCCTATCACTTTGCTAAAATGCTGCCGCTACCCCGGAACCAATCGCGGAGGCGATATTTTAATGGATATCGTCTCCTTTCAGGGGCCTATCTTTCAATGTGTAGACCAAGCCGTACAGTACGTGTTGTCCCACAGCGCAAACGGATACCGCAAAGAAGGCGATAGTCGTATTGACTTTTTCTCCTATCCCAAACGTTCTATCGTAGAAGGAATTGTTAACGCTTACGCTCACCGAAATTATTTTATCGATGGGGCCCAAATATCTTTGGACATCTTCCAAGATCGTTTGGAAATTGTCTCGCCGGGTTCTCTTTTGGGATCCAAGGTCATAATGAAAGACAAAGATTTAGGGTCCATCACTCCCAAAAGAAGAAACGAAGTTGTATGTGCTGGACTATTTGATATTCGCTTAATGGAAGCCCAAGGATCTGGTTTTGATAAAATCATGCAAGATTATGAGGCAACGGACGAAGCTCATAAGCCCTATATTTCTTCCGATGGAGAAAACTTTACATTAACACTCCCAGATTTGACGTTCCGAAAAGGAGTTGTTGGCGAAGATAATGAAAACCCGGATGTTATTATGCCGTGCCATCCCTTCAGCGAATACGATGAACGGGTCCTGTCTTGTTGTTATACCAAGCCACGTTCCATTATCGAGATTGCATCGTTCTTAGGCATTATGCCTTCCACCTATCTCAGAAAAAATATTTTGGAAAAATTGGTAGAAGCCGGTTACCTTTTTGCTTCCAAAAAAGGACGTGCGGTTTATTACAAAACCATCACTTCGAAAGTAGAACTTAAACGCTTCTAGAAGTTCTAGAAATGAACTAGAAGTAACTAGAAGTAAACTGTCCAAAATTTAAGATTTCTTCGATGCCTTCGCTAAAATTAGGAGTTGTTCATCCGTTAATTTTGTCATTTTTAATTCGAGATTACGGTACCCTTTTTCGTTTTTGAATTCCTCAATCGCGCCCAGTTCAATCAAAGCTTTAACTACAGCATGAGCAAAGCCTGGCTTTTTCGTTTTCAGCATCCCATAGCCCGATTCTTCTCCTAAGTGAAACGCCTCAATCGATTTATCGCTCTCCCCGTTAAGGAAGCGAATCAAACACATGTAAGAGAAATGGAAAGATTTGTGCTTAGCATAAATTGCTGCGACATTTCGAAGGACGTCATTATAAATTGGCTTCGTTGAGCTATTATGCAAACGTCCATGCTCATCTACCAGCAAACGGGATGAATCCTGCGTAAAATCGTGTGGAAGGATCATTGCGTTGCAACCCGTTCCGTCCGATTTGTAATTCGTACACCCTAACATCCTGCGTCCTGTATCTTTCCCAGCATTTTTTAAAGGTTTCACAATCAAGAATCCGTCATAGCATTCCGGGCATTTACAAATCGATAGTTTCATTGTGTTTCCCATCAAGTCATTGGTCATGAACCCACAGACTTCAGGATCGTTAGAGCAAATCCAAAGTTGTTTTATATCCGATTTTGTTGTCAGATTTGATCTTCCTTTTTGAAGGGGGTAGCCGCAAACGGGGCAATGAAATTTCAAGGGAACATCATTTGACGGTACAAGCTCAACGCCCCGCAACGTTATATTTGTGAATCGATTCTTCAGTTCCATAATGAAGGAAGAGGGTTTCGTTTGAGGCGTGATGATATAAACGCGGTTTTTGGTACGGGTCAAGGCGACGTAAAAAAGCCGTCTCTCCTCTTCAAAATCCATGTCATCGTCTTCTTTGATGACCAGTTTCATGACCGGATCGTCTTCGATTTTGGATGGAAAGCCCAGAACATCGTCTTTGCCATTAATGATGATGACATTGTCCCTGCCAAGCCCCTTGGACGCATGAGCCGTCAGGAACGAAATATCCAAACGAGGGTATTTTTTACTATGAAGTTGGCCGGCCTCCCAAACGAAGAAATCCTCTAACCTAGCCAGATTCTTTCCGTCAAAGTTATATCGTCCTATCAGCAACACGGATTTTTCTTCTCCGTTTTGAGCCACGATATCGTCTAAGGATTTTTCAATCGCTTCTCCCATGCGATAGAACGGCCCATGCTGAAGATTGTCCCGCTCATATTTGTCGTCGTAGCTCACCAAAATAACGGGATCCTTGATTGTTTTGTCCGAATGAAGGCTTTTTTTGATTTGTTTAGCGTTTTCCATGATGAAGCCGCCAGCAATGTCAATCAACTCCTGAGAATTGCGATACGTCCTCGTTATTTTTTGAATATTGGCATACCCCATTCTCTGTTCGAACTTGGTAAACAGGTCGATTTGGGCCCCCGAAAAGCGAAAAATAGACTGCCAGTCATCACCGACTGCAACAATTTTGGCATGGCTCGCTTGGGATAATTTTTGGCACAAATCAAATCTTTGAAGCGAAATATCCTGATATTCGTCAACCAGGATATAGTCATAAGGAAGCATTTCGTGATTACGAATGCATTGGTCCAAAATATTGGAAGCATCATTAATCATGTCTTCAAAATCAATGGCCCCTTCCTCCATTCGGTGAGCCTCATAAACATGGAAGCATTGGCTGGCAATCTCCAAGAACAACTTAGTCCTTACGTTTTTCGTCGAGAATTGCCATTCATCGAACTTTGTATTGGCATCGAAATTATTCACTTTAAAGCGATTGATAAAATTGCATATCAAAAGAATCAGTTTATTGAAATACTTATCCTGTGCTTTGGTTACAATTTGACGGTAGATCTCCGTACTATTTTTGGCGTTCTTTTCAATTCCGGCCTTCGCCAATTCGGCGTCTAAATGAGTAATGAGGTCTAAGCCGTCTTTATAACTTGAAAACGTGTAAATTAATTTGGTTCCGTGCTCCCGATGAAGTTTAATCTTCTCATTCACGTGTTCCTTGTAACGTTCTACCTCTGCTTTGCTAAACCGATTGTTGGTTCCTTCCTCCGATAGTCCAAAATGTTCCAAATAAATTTCTTGCCCTTGATATTTGATTAAAAAATCAGGGCAGTAAGGCTTAATGGAATCATGGAAGCCATAAGGATAAACGGGTTCATAAACGTAATCGATTCCATTGATGAAAAGGTAATTCGCAATTCGACATTCGTCTATGCTTCTAACGCGTTCTTCATTGATTGTAATTTTCTTGTTCGTTTGTTGCTTGCGATATTCATCTAACGTAGCCGTTAAATCGCTGCGCATGGTCGAATTATCATTGGCGGATAACGTCTTAAATAGGAGGGAAGTGTTGTCCGCGCCAAATGGCATGTTTAAATACGAGGCAAAGAAAAGCAGAATCTTTTTAATGAACCATTCATCGGTAAGTTTGCTCGTTAAATAATCTTCAATAACGCGATACATGAACCCTCTGTCCACGACACGTTTCTTTTGGTCATCGCTTTCTTTAATCAAAGAATTACCAATAGAGTGGAATGTAGCAATGTGAGCAGGAATCTCAATTCTTTCAAATCGTTCCTTTAATTCCTGCGTGGCTTTTCTAGTAAAAGAGACAATTAAAACCCGACTGGGGTCAACGCCCTTTTTCTCCACGAGATATTTGACCTTTGCCTCGATTGTCGTCGTTTTGCCAGCTCCGGCGCCGGCAATGACGAGAGTGTAGTCTTCATCAGCAAGGACAACTTTTCTTTGTTCTTCATCCAAGCGAATCTTAGGGTCATCTTTTTGAAGAATGTCATCGAGGTAGGACGCGTCTTCTTTCAAATGACGTTCCACGTATTCTTGATTATGCTTTGCAACCACTTCTTTCGTCGAAGCGTAGCAAGCCATAAGATGGCTAAGTTTTTTGAAGTCTACGGAATTCTTTTTGCACCATTCTCCCAACACGTTTTCTTTTTGCATCAGAAAAAGCTTTTGATAAATGTCTCCAAGTTCGTCGAAACGCGCAAAAAACATTTTCCTCGATAAATAAGAATCGATGGAAAGCAAATCGGAAAGAAAAGAATCATAGGCACTTAAGGCTTTAAATTCTCTGGCTTCGTTTTTGCTAAATAACCCCATATACGTTCGATAACAACGAAGGTATTTTACCAAATGGAGTAGGAGGCGATAAAGGCTATGTTTTGCAAAAAAGGGTCGGCGACTGCCGACCCATGTGTTTTAGTTGGTGGACCTTGTCGGGATCGAACCGATGACCTCCTCCATGCCATGGAGGCGCTCTCCCAGCTGAGCTAAAGGCCCACATACGCTTTTCAGCGCGTTTCAAATAATAGGAATTCAACGAGGGCTTGTCAACGGTTTTTGATAAGATGGGGTATGGAAATTAACGAAATCGGTGTTATATTACCTAGGCCAAAAGGAAAACCTATGAAAAAATTACTCTTCTGCATCCTTGATTCGACGCCAAAATCCCAAGAACTGCTCCGTACCCTTTCCAAGGAAGGCTATAACGGAACCGTCATGAATACCGTTGGAATGCACCATGTTTTGCCGAAGCTCAACGGAGGGGCCGCGATTAGCTTATCGACGATGGTTGAGGATGAGCCAAGAGGAAATTTAACCTTATTCATTATCATCGAAGAAGACGAGATGCCCAAACTCAAAGAACGCATTCGCGAACTGACCAACAATTTCGAAGATATCAAAGGCGGCATGTTCGGATTGCCTCTAGAATCCTTCGAAGGAACGTTCTAATCCCATCAATCACCAGACAAAGCGGAGTGATCCGCTTTTTTATTTCTGTGTTTCAATCGATTTAAAAGATGGAAGACACTGGAAAAAACTAAAGGCAAATCATTCCAGATAGGGTTTTCGCGTTGAGACTTGGGTTGCCCGAATCGAATTCATATGCACGCATATAAAAACCCCGCCATATACGAGCAGGGTATTCAAATTTGCTATGGCGTCCCCGAGGCGATTCGAACGCCTGACCCCTTCCTTAGGAGGGAAGTGCTCTATCCAGCTGAGCTACGGAGACACGAGGCTTATTCTAATACATTCGCTTGTATCGAGAAAGCACGCCTTTGCTTCTATTTCTTCACTAAGCGGGCAGAAAAAGAAGCGTCGCTCCTCAAAAAAGGTCCAACGCTTCTTCTTTGGATTATAAGTTGAAGAAATTGGCACGGGTTCCGTTGCGGCTTAATGATGCGTTTTCCACAAAGATTTTAAGTTGATAGACGCCGTCAGTTGTTTCGTAACGAATATCAAAAGACCAAACCGCATCCTGTTTCAAATAACGGTCTTCCAGTTCGGTATCGCGGACATAATAGAACGTATAACGGGCAGAAGGGTTCGTGGAATAGCAATCATTCATCGTGGCAGGGACAATCCGATAGTACGTCGTGCTGTAATCAGAGGAAAGAGCCACGAGTTTTTCTTTCCCAAACTGCGAAGCGTAGTTCGTGGAGAAATAGGAATAATAGGCCTGCGCGTTGGTTTCAAGAATGGCCTGATCTTCACAAACCTGGCTGAAGGAATAGCCGCCATTAAACCAATGGACGTCGGTAGAGATTTCTCCCGTGCATCCCGTGGGGCAAGTTAAACCCGATAAGCCAACCTTGGCCAACTCTTCTTCCGTGAACCACGCCGAGGAATCATGCTGTTCCGCAGGAGTTTCTATCGGCGTATCCCCGCCCCCGCAGGATACTAAGCCTAAACTAGCAAGTCCAAGGAGCATCACTGTCATTTGTTTTCTCATTTTCCAAACCTCCGTGAAAAATCATATCATGCGGATAAAAACGGAAAATATTTTTTAAGCTCAAAAAGATTCTCATTTTTTGAGAAGGTGAATTTGCAGAAAATACACGAATTAAGGCCGATCGACCCGTCCCATATAAAGAGGAAGGTCATTTCGATCGCGAATCACGTAAAGGAAGGGGGAATCAAGGTCAAAGGCTAGTCCCGTTATGGTGGGAGCCGCGGCCCCTGCACCCAGCCCGGACCACGTTATTGTTTTGGCCGTCGTTCCGCTTTCGTCCCAATAAATGTGGTTCTTTTGCTTTGTTTCTTGGATATAAAGGGGGTCACCGCTCGATATTCCCGTTAACGGAGAAAGATCCCTCGAATACAAAATTCCTAACCCCATGGAGGAAAAGAGGTCTTTAAACGACAAGGAACAATCCGCCTGGAAACGAGGGAGAGCGACGTCAATGATGAATTGCGTGGTTTCTTCCCCACGAATCGTCGCCACGTATTTTTTCGATTCGTCTTCGACAAGGAAATTGGCTTTTTTGGCAATGGAAGCGATGTCCCCTCCCCTTTCTTTTGGAGTAATAAACTGCATGGAATACCCGCCTCCATAAGAAAGGCGGAAGGAAAAATAATCTCCATAATCATAAGCAGACCCCAAAAAGGAATGATGCATAAAGGGGACGACATAAGCTTCTCCAGAAGAGGGGTAGAAATTCTGCTTTTGCGTCTTGGAACCATCAAATCCCCAAGAGCCAAAGAAGTCCACCGTATTGAAAAGGAAGGCACGTGTGTATTCGTCTACGAGCAAATCCTGGCTAGAAAGCACGTTCTGATTCACTTTCGAATTGACGATATCCACCATGAGATTGATGTCTTTGGTTTTTTCTAAATCCAAGGAATAGGCCTCGCAATAAATGGAGGTCAAATAGTCTAGATAAGCAGTCTGAAACGTTTCCTTATGGTCCAGAAAGAACAATTGGTTCATTTCCACGTGGCTGGATCCTTCTTTCCCGGGATCGCGGTTGGACAAGAAGGCAGGTAGGAAGTTGGATTCCCTAGAAGAGGAATTTAAATGCAAAACCTCGTCCATTTTGGAAGAAAGAGTAGAATTCTTCACCCCATGCGAAAGGATATCGAGGTGGAGATACGCGCTTAAGGGACTGAAAAAGGTGTTATCCTCCTTGCTCAACCCCGAATAGGCTTCGTAAGAAAAATCACTCACCGCGCTTTGGTAGTCTTTGCTCACCGGGCGAAGTTCCGAACCACTAGGATATTCAAACGAATTCATGCGGCGGAACGTATCTTCGCGAATTTGTTGTTGTTCATGAAGAGAATAATTTCGCTGAACAGGTCGATAATTGTTTTTGGTTTTAAAGCCTGCGATTAAAAATCCCGCCAAAGGAACAAGCACCACTAAAGCAGCAGTCGCGGCCAAACTAATCCCCACGACTTTTGCCACCGTTTTTCCATAATTAACATAAGGGCGTGCTTTCCCTTGATTCTTCGGTTCGATTCCTGCTTTTTCTTTTAATAAACGCGATTCATCCTGGAAAGAAAGTTTTTCCTCCACGGTGCATTTCAGGTTCTTCTTCCATTTTTTCATGGCCGGTACTCCTTTAAGGAAGCCTTCGATTTTTCTCTCGCTCTTTTATAGATTCCGCGAGCGCTGCTAGAAGAAGGAAGTTGATTCAAAGAGACGATTTCTTTAAAACTCAGCTCAAAATACGCCCGCTCAATCAAGACATTGAATTCCAGCGGAGAAAGAAGATTCTCTAATTCTTCCCATAAGGTGGAATAAGAGGAATTAGACCCCCTGTCCTCCGCGAGTTCCTCGCAAGAGGGGCTTTTTCTTAAGTCGTCTAGGGCAAGGTTTTTAGCAATGGAACATAGCCAAGACACGAAAGACACATCTTTGGAATAAGGCGAATTCCATGCCTTCAGATAAGTTTCCATTACGATTTCCTGTGCCCTTCCTTCGTTACGAAGAATGGAAAAGGCGACGTATTTCAAAAGACGGGACGTCGCGTAATAAACGCCTTCTACGCATCGTTCGTTCTTTTGAAAGAAGCCACGTATGGCTTGGGAATCAATCTTCATAGGCCTCCACTTATATAACGAAGAAAAGGGGCAAAACGTTCGAAAAAATTATAAATTCTCCTCGATAAAGAAAAAAGGCAGCCTCTTCGGTTGCCTCATTTGTTTAAGTGGTCGGAACGGCTGGTATTATATCTAAATGGCCGTACTTTTCAGCGTTTTTATCACGCACGAAATTAAGGGCATTCCCAGCAAACCGCCACACAATCACCACACTAAAGGAAAGCCGCCTCGCTTTGTTTGCGAGACGGCGATGTTTTGTCAATCCTCTTCAGGAAGTTTGCAGGCGAAGTATGTCTTCACGAAGGAGAGAACAAATTTGTTCTTTTCCTCATCGGATTCAATCTCGTCATAGGTTTTATCCAAGAATAGGGAGAAAGTGGCAATCGGTTCAATCATACGCCTCTGCATACTGCTTAACTCATCGGCCGTAGGGTTGTGCCCATAGACTTCGTTATAGAGCATTTCGTGATAGGTATTAATTTTAATAATTATCTTATGCTGAGCGTCGATCTTTGCGACATCGCAGATTAAATCACCATCATTCACTGGAAGGATTTCGAGATTTAGGTCTTGCGAGGGTCTAGCCTCTGGAGGCTCGGGTGTGTCTTCATCCTTAATAACGAATTGGAATTTCTCGGAGCAGAATTTAAATTGGCCACGTTGGTAATAATCGAAATCGATGGAGTGCTTACCCGGGACTAAATTCCTGGCTTCGAGTTTGAAGGTGACCCTGCCATTAAAACAAGTGGGCACAAATGACGAATATGAATGGTCGTCAACAAAGCAATTAAGCGTATTGGTATCAATCGCTTCTTGATTCACATATTTTTGTGCCCCTGTGTCCAATGTGATAGGGATAACTTGGTCACGATAATACTCGTTTTTGGTTGTCGAGATCTTTAAATATTCAATTTCATCAGAAGCATCCACCGGGTTTGGACCAGGTCTGGGTCCGTGGCGGATAATGATCGGCCTCCCGTTACGTAAGAATCCCGAATAATTCTTTTTGACGCGCCGGCTGATGTCATCTAGCATTTCTTGACTTACGGCTGAGTTGACCGAGAGATTAGCTATATAGTCGTTTATCTCTTTGAGTTTTTCTTCTTTGGCTAGTTGCCCTACAACATTATCCAAGAAGCCCTTGGTCAAATCAGTCTGTTTGATTTGAGAACGATCTGTTGTGAAAAATTTGTATTTTTCCGCGCCGAGGACATCGAGGTTAATTACGACTAGAAGCCTGTAACGCAAGAAGTTTAGGCCCGCGTTTTTAATGCATGTATAGGTTTCGCTCGTGACCATTTGGCCATTCACCGTGTAAAGAATTGGGTCTCCAGTAACGTTGAATTGGCGGAATATTGATTTGCATTCTCCATCGCTCGCCCAATTCTCTTCGTTTTCCGGTAACAACACATAATAATCAATTTGGTATTGTCGATTATTGTGCTCGATTGTGATTCGTCCCGAGTAGTCCTTTTGAACATATTTATATGTAAGGAGTTTCATCGCCGCGCCATAAGCATATCGAGTTTGACTGCTAGACAATGCCGTAAAATTTTGCCGATCATCGATAACACGAACAGGAAGCGCAACATCAAAAAGTTGAGTGTTGACGTAGTCGCCGAGCATTCCAGGCTTTGCAATATCGTTTTTTCTGTAATCCACTGAGATATCCATCTCAACCATGCGAACCAAGGTGCCGGATTTTGAATTTGCGAAGACTTTGAGCCATTCTTTCTTTTCAAAATCGGAGTTCCAATCGTTTTCGGCTTCGGGAATCGCTCCGTCCACAACCAAATACACGTATGCCGTGGTTTTTAATTCAGTTAAATCAACGGCTTTGATTACGGTAAACCAGAATTTTCCGTCTTGCTTAGAGACTATGATCGTCGAAGTTGTGAAGGGAATTGAAGTTGATCCACCTTGTCCAAAAGCTCCGATAAGGTAATTGCGATCGCTGGAAATCTTGTTGCCGGCATTGATGGAGAGAATGGTCGACGGGAACTGGTCGCCACAAAGCCCCGTTCCTTGATCGACAACGTCGAACGTTGGTTTGTTGCTTTTCTTAGCATCCGTCACCGCCAAAATCACTTGGTTTGCTGCATCTTTGCAGTTAGATTTTACGTCAGCGCCCTGACGGATGGCTTGGCAATTTTCATAATATTTGGGGAATGCCTTGGCGATGACAACCCCAGAATTTTTCGCAGCCACTATACCACATTCGTCTTTTTTATTTTCCACCACGGCATCAATAGCATTAGTAACCCTCTCGATCAGGCCTTTTTCACCTTTCTTCAGCATGCCTATGACCGATCCGTTTGAAGAGTTGTCGCCCAAATAACGCCAATTATTTTTTATATCGTCATAGGTGAGGCTGGATTCAGTCAAATCATGCCCCGTTAGTTCCTTGAGAAATGAGTCGACATCAGTTTGTTTGTACAATGAAAGTAGTCCGGATAATTTTACGATCATTTCTAGTTCCTCCTTTAAGCTTCGAGCGTCTCAAAACGGATGGTCGTGAATAGTGAATTCCACAATGGTCCGCATTTGCCCGTAGCGTTGGGGTTGTTACCAAGCGTTCTATGCATTTCAACAACCAAGTCAACCAGTTGCGCACCATCTTTATTTAAGATTTCGAACGGATTCTTTTTCCATGTGTATTTCCCGTCTTTTTCCACCACCAGTGCACGGAAGGCTCCCAGGATTGGATACATAAACCCAAAGGGCGTCGTGTATTCGATTGTTTCTTGATAGAAGCGTGATTTGAATTGTGGGGTTCCCGGACGATGCATGCCAACCCCTTTTAGGCCGCCATATTTCTTCGTGCCTGGATTGGTACCTTTGTAGAATTCCGGCATTCTACGTTCGATTTCATCGTATAGTTTGAAGATGTCGACCATGATCGGAACCATCTTTACATAAGGGTTCCTTTCCGGATGAGCCTCGAATTCTTTTGAATTCTTCAAATAGTCATCGACGCAAACTTTTTTCGCGGAGTATACACTTATGGGCTGCGAAGTAGCGCTGACCGGGAATCTATCGATATTGAACATGAAGAGGAGGGTCAATAGGTCGGTGATGTCAATTCTCTTCGTGTCATTCTCTTTGTAATTGATGTCGTTCGCATATGGTTGGTTTTCAATTGCGCCCTTGATGAGGATGAATCTCTTCTCAAGTTCGGCAATAGACTTATCCTTAACTTGAACTGAGGTGTTCCTCGCGGCAGCCAAATCCTGGAAGAAGTCTTCCACTCCGGTCAAAACCTCAATCTTTACGAATGATTGCCCTTTTTCTAGGAACCTTTGATTTTCCAAAATAACTTTGTAGGTGTGGCCTCCATCGACATCACCATGGATAGACAGATCCGCAAAGGCAATCGTGACAGCAGAATTTACATTGTCATAAACCACGCTTTCGGCAGAGAGTAGAAGGCCGCGATTAAGAAGGTAGAAGTTGTGATCGCGGTCATTTGTCAAAGTCATCTGGATTCTTTTGGCGACCTTTGTGTTTAAATTTTGGTCCCTAGGATTCGTGGCCATGGGAATGTTGCTGGGTATGAGAGTCGTATCCACAAGCATTTCATACATTTGAGGTTTGGTTTCAGGGATGTCCTTATTCTCTTCAGGAGAGTAAGGATTCGGGATTTTTCTAAATGAGCAGACGGGGATGCGGATTCGAATTATATCAGTGTTTTGTTCCATTTTAATGGTCCTTTCTTGGCGATGTTTGCCGCTTGTTTCTGCCATTATGATCCGCTTATTTAGGATCTTGATCAACGTACTATCGTACGCTAAAATCAAATTGATGAAAAAAACAGATAGAGAAAGCGCAGAGTATTTTTTAGGCCAAAGAATCGCGGTTTTAAGAGAGAACGCGCGCATGACCCAAGAGCAATTAGCCGAAGAATCTCAACTCACAAGAGCATATATTGGGCGCATTGAATTGGGCATTGCTTGCCCATCTATACGTACTTTGATGAAAATTTCCTCAGGGCTTGGCTTAGGCGGGGTTAGTTATTTTTTTGTCCCCAAAACAAATCAAGAGATTGAAAGAGATCTAACTCGATTTGATTTCCGCCAATAATTAGTACTCGATCAGTTTTTCAAAAATTGACTTCAAAACTTTTACGTTAACCGAATTACCAAACTGTTTATAAGCTTGTTGCTTATTTTTGTCTGGAATAAAGTCATCGGGGAAGGACTGGAGTCTCGCTGCCTCTCTGACGCTTAGACGACGCTTATATTTGCCAATGATAGGAGTTTGTACGAGCGCCACAAGGGCCTGAAAGATATCCGGCTTTTTAACACGCACACCAGACGGGCGGATTTGAATAACCGCATCCCAAACAGATTCTACGGAAGTGCCGCATTGCCATTCGAATTTCTTTTCGGTGTCGGTAAAACCTTCTAGGTCGTTCCACTTCTTTAACCACTTATCAATGAACTTCTTGTTCCTGGCGTAAAGTTCTTGGTTCTTCCTAACGAAATCCTGCTTCCACCCTGGGAACGATGGATCAACATAGTTGGTTTTGAAAAAGGATGACCAAACAGGGAATCCAACCACCTTGAGATCGATACCATGATAGAACTCATCCCAGGCTTGTAAGACGTCAATCGTGTGCTTAGACAACTTATATTCTTTGTCCTTTTCCTCGGGATCAAGGATCGCGTCGATGGAGTTGTCGGTTTTTTCCAATAAGTGATCGAATTTGATTTCGATAGACTCATCAACGTGTTTGGGGTCATAAACGCCAGGGATATAGACCCTTTCCCTTACCTGTGGAACGCCAAATTGGTAAGGTGAGAGAATAAGAGGATCCTTTGTCAAACGGTACCCTAACGATTTAAGGGTTTCGCATATGACGTGATAGGTATTGCCATTATCATGAGAAACAAGGTTCCTCACATTTTCGAGCATGATGTATTTGGGGTGCTTTTCCTTCAAAATCCTAGCCACTTCAAAGAACAAGGTTCCCCTAGTTTGATCCATAAAACCTTGCTGTTTCCCAGCCTTAGAAAACGCCTGGCATGGGAAGCCTGCGCAAAGCACGTCATGATCTGGGATTGGAAATTTGACGCCAACATCACGAACATTCACATCCGCGTCGATCCCATAGTTTTTCTTATAAACGGCGATCGCTGGCTTATCAATGTCAGAAGCCAAAACGCAATGACCGCCAAAAAAGGTCATCGCCTGATGAAATCCGCCGATCCCGGAAAATAAATCTATAAATTTGAAATTTTGGTTTATAGCCACGACCAATATTTTAGAGAATTAGGGCTTAGAAAGCTATCTTTTTTTATCGACTTTAACTTTGCTAAACCACATTGATGACAAGGACGGTTAAATCTTCAACGAGATTCTTGTCTATCTTCAATTTGGGTTGGCGCGCTTTCCCATTGGAGTTGATGCCCTGGCGCATCGGGTTCTTCTTCAAAATGTCATATGCCGTCTTGTCAATTGATAATATGCGGACTTCTTTCGGCTCTACGCTGTATTTCATCCTGGTGCCATATCCTTTTTTGATTTCTTCTTCCGTCGTGTAAGGGTCACCACGGAACTGATTCCAATATTTCGTGACTCTATAATTATGGTCTTTGTCGGATTCGGCTTTGTAGCGGCAAACGATGTAATATACGGTTCCGCTATGCTCGTCGATGACTTTGTCAAAGGAATCAAAGGAATTGCCTAAAATTGTTTCATCAAGTTTATCCGCTTTCAAATCCCCATAGCCCCAAGGGATTTTTGGGAACTTAAGATCGAAGTCGATTCCCTTCTGAGTTTTATCGCTGCACCATTCGATTACGTCGGTCGGATGTTCTTTAAGGTTCTTCTTAAACAAATATTCGAAATAGAACCCCTGCCATTCGCCCTGCTTTGCATTGTTGTCTCCTGCGTTCATCATCTCTTTATAGCAATCAACGCCATTCCATTTTTTGGGAAGATTCATGGCGAATTTTTTGAAGTAGTCATTCACCAATTTGACAATATCCTCATAGGAAGAATGCAAACTGATATCCAAAGCCTCTAGCATGAATTCTTTGAACTTTTCCTCCGTCATCGTCCGGATAATGTTTCCCTTTGCGTCCTCTTTCCTTCTTACGCCCGATAATAGGGCATATTGGAGATCGAACGTGTGAACATGGGCGGATGAATTATGGCTCTTTTTGGTGGCGTATGTGCCTGGCTCATAAACCACATATAACCGCAGTCCATTATATTGATAGATGCCTAGATAAAAGGTCTCTAATCCTCGGACAATGTTCTTTAGATATTGCCTTTGGAAATCTTCCGAGAGTTGAATTCTCTTTTTGTCACTTTCCCAGGGGCGCCCTAGATAGGTGACAGCTTTAATGAGCAAAGCGATCTTTTTCCCAAGGATATATTGCGTTCTGATATCTTTCTCTTTCTTTATTTGATTGCCAAAGATTTTGGTTAAAAGCGGAAGTTGTTCCGATACCTTAAGTGGCTGGTCTTCATCCAAAACGACAGTTCCATCCGGCAGTAATTGATCAACGCTTTTCATATGAATTCATTTTACTTTCCTTTGACTATAAAAAAAGCGAATTCTTGGCCTTTACGATGCCAAAAATAGACGTATAAATAAAAAGTTATGTCGGAATTAGAACCAAAGGAAGGTCGTATGCAGTACCGAGATCGCCTTTTTCTTGCAATGGTATTTAAACAAAAAGCCTGCTCTTTTGAGATGAGACCCAAAAGTTGGACTTCCAACAGGAGGGTCTCACCTCAGTTGTGGCAAATTGGATTGGTGGCACAGAAGCAACCATCCCATCTTATTAACATGTTCAATGATGAAGCCACCATCGTGCCAAGCGTCTTCTCATCCCGGCCCACCAACCTTACACGAGCAGAAAGCATTTAAAAACCTCAAAATTAGCCACACGGTTTCCTTAAAAACGAAAAAAGCCCGAGGTCATCGGACTTTATTTCAACGTGGTCGGAACGGCGGGGTTCGAACCCGCGACCTCCTGGTCCCGAACCAGGCGCACTACCAAGCTGTGCTACGTCCCGTTGCAAACCAAAGATATGGCGCGAGGGTGATTATATCCCTAGCCACAGGATAATTCAAACAGGGAAATATCGGAATACCCCCTGTTTGAACGATATCCTTAGAATAGAGTCAATTGATTCGATTCGCTTAAGTCCTTCAAAGCCCCTAATTTATCGAGGTCTGCCACGTTGGTAGACGATAGTTTCGTCTCTTTTAATAGTTGCTCTTTGGAGAGGAACGGCCTGCCCTGCAGGCGCTTTCTCGCCTCCACGACCGTCTTGCCCGCGGATTCGCCAAGGCCATCAATGACGATGAAAGGCGGAATCAAGCACTTGTTCTTTTCATCGACGACGAACATCTTCGAATCGCTGCGGTACAAGTCGATATTGGCGATATGGAAGCCACGTTCATAAAGTTCAAGGCAGATAAGAAGCGTCTTTAACTGGTTGATTTCCTTGTTCGATAACGGGTTCTGGCGATTATCTCTCCTCGCGCGGAGAGCTTCGATTTTGGCGATGATCGCATCTTCGCCGGCAATCATAGTTTCAATATCGTAAGCATCACTACGGACGGAGAAGAAAACCGCATAGAACTGCAAAGGATAATAGAGTTTGAAGTAAGCGACGCGGACTGCCATCATGACGTAAGCCGTCGCGTGGCCACGTGGGAAGAGGTATTGAATCTTGCGGCAGGAATCGATGTACCATTCCGGGACGTTATGGGCGCGCATCGCCGGGACATAAGTGTCTTCCTTCTTTTGGAAAATACCATGGCCGTGACGAACGTCTTCCATAATCTTAAATGCCATCTGGGGTTCCAAACCCTGAAGAATCAAATACGACATAATATCATCACGGCATCCGATGACGCCGTTGATGTCGGTTGTTCCGCTTAAAACCAAGTCTTCGGCGTTGCCCTGCCAAACGTTCGTCCCATGGCTTAACCCAGAGATAATTAACAAGTCGTTAAACGTCTTGGGTTTAGCTTCATCTAACATTCGTTGGGCTAGATCGGTGCCGAATTCCGGAAGAGCGCTGGCCCCTGTAACGGAATTGAGATAGTTACGGTGCAAATGCAATTCACGGGGCGAAGTAAACAAGGAAAGGACCTTCGGGTCATTCATCGGAATATCTTCGATTTTCACGCCCGTTAAATCACGGTAATAACGCATGGCCATGGGGTCGACGTGGCCCAAAATATCGAATTTGAGAATTTCATCGTGCATGGAATGGAAGTCGTAGTGGGTGGTCAACCAATCCGAATGCAAGTCGTTAGCAGGATGCTGAACGGCGGTGAAGTTATAAACCGACATATTGGAAGGAACGACGACGATGCCGCCCGGGTGCTGACCGGTCGTACGTTTAACGCCTTGGCATTTGGAAGCCAAATAGGCGATATAGGTAGGGCTAACATCCTCCACGCTGCGTCCGCTTCCATCCCGGGCAAAAAGGTCTTCAAAATAACCGCGGACATAACCATATGCCGTCTTCTCAGCAACAGTTTCAATCGTGCCGGCACGGAAGACGTTGCGCGGCCCTAGCAGAAGTCGAGTGTAGTTATGGGCTTTATGCTGACTTTCATCCTCGAAGTTCAAGTCGATATCCGGGACTTTATCCGCGGCGAACCCTAGGAAGGTTTCAAACGGAATGTTTTGGCCGTTTTGAACCAAGGGGGTTCCGCATTTGGGGCAAACTTTATTCGGCAAGTCAAAACCCGATTTGTATCCCTTCTTCAGGAAATCAACGCCATCTTCGTCCTTAAAGGTCAAATAATGGCAATGGGGGCATTGGTAATGGGGAGGCAACGCGTTGACCTCGGTGATATCGGCCATCGTCGCAGCAAAAGAGGAACCGACGGATCCACGGCTGCCAACGATGTAATGCTCAGGTTCATCATTTGCCATCTTAATGAGCTTATGGGCGATGAAATAGGTAACAGCATAGCCGTGCCCAATGATACCTTCTAGCTCACGGTCTAGGCGCTTTTGAACAAAATCGACCGCTTCCAAGACTTTGGGATCGTCATCGAAGGTGTAGTCATAACGCGCATGGAAATTGCCTTCGCAGAGGTCGCGAAGCTGACCTGCGGAGTTCGGTAAGTTTTCATTCGGAGGGAAGACGTCGTGGGAGATCGGGGTAATGTGGTCCTCAATTTGATCGGCAACCCAATTGGAGTTCTTGATGACGAATTCTTCCGCTTCTTCTTTAGGAAGCCATTTTTCAAAGCTTTCTAGCATCTCCGCCGTGGAACGGAAATGCTGATCGGGGTTCGCAAAGGGCTTGTAATGGGAACGAGCAGGCGGGTTTAAAGGATGGGCGCCACCTCCGATGGCTTTCGCGTTGATATAAACATCGCGGAGGATTTTATCCTCGGGATTCACGTAATGGCAGTCACCCGTTGCAACAATCGGCTTGCCCGCGAGTCTCGCGGCCTTGACGATATCATGCAGCACTTCCAATAAGTGCTCTTTCGAGGCGATACGTTCCATATCCAGCAAATAGCTGTAGTTTTCTAATGGTTGTATTTCGATGTAATCATAGAATTTCATCGCATCGACCAAGACGTTCAAATTACGCGTTAAGGCGATTTCAAAGATTTCGCTATTAAAGCATCCGCTGCCCACCAGCATGTTCTTTCGATACACCTCAATCAAGCGGCGCGGGGTCTTGGGGACACGGCCTAGATAAGTCGTATGGCCTTGGGTGACGATTTTATAAATGTCGTCCATGCCCTGGGTGTTTTTGGCCAAAACCACCATATGGTATTCGCGGATATTGCGGCAGAAGGCGTTGAACGCCTCTTTCATATCCGTTAAGTGTTGGAAAAGAACGGGTTTTTTGGAAAGGTCCGGATCATTAGGATCGGGGTCATATGCCAAACGTTTATATTCCTGGTGGGCCTCTTCAAACGAATGGAATTCGAGTTGGATGTCATCCTTGGTGTATTGGAGGTGCCAAAACGGCATGAACTTATTCATGGCACGGGTAAAGCGAGCGTAGTTCCCTTCATCCGCCGTATCGCGTTCCACGTCTTCAATATCGGGCAATTCCACCTGGAGGTTGCCTAAATCTTCATGGGTGAAGCCAGGATAGAGGTGATTTAAGCGGCGAACCATTTCCTGCCAGCCTTCATTCAGGGCGTTGGCGTCGTAGTCCGCACGGTGAGCGTCCCCTTCATCGTAAACGTTAAGTCCTAAGTTGCGAAGCATGGCGCCTTCGTTATGACGACCAGCCTTCGGGAAGAAATAGTGGGACAAAGGAAGGGTATCGATAATCGGATTCTTTAATGGAGGCAATCCTTCCCGTTCCAAGGCGGCATTAACAAAGCCAATATCGAAGGTCGCGTTATGGGCAACCAAGACGTTATCGCCAAGGAATTCCGTAATCTTAGGAAGGACTTCATGGATGGTCGGCTTATCCGCGAGCATTTCGTCGGTGATGTGGTTGACGGAGCTTGAGCCAATCGGCATCGGCATCTCTGGATTGATTAAGGTGTCGAAACGTTGAATGACTTGGCCGCCCTCCACGATGACGCCGCCAAATTCGACCAAGCGGTCATAACGGGCGCTTAAGCCCGTAGTTTCGGTATCGAATACGCAATAACGGGCTTTGGATAATTGCTGTTTGCTCGGATTAAAGATGATCGACTGTTCCATGTCGAACATGTAAAGCTCGCAACCGTAGATAATTTTCAAAGGATTGTTCTTGTCTTTATCTCTTGCGCTTTGAGCAGCAGGGAAAGACTGCACGACACCATGGTCGGTCACCGCAATCGCTTTCATCCCCATGTGCTTGGCTAATTTGTAGTATTGGCTAAAATCAGGCAAGGCGTCCATCGTGGACATGTTCGTGTGCAAATGGAGTTCGACGCGTTTCTCTGGCAGATTCGGGTCATCGTCGCGCATTGGCAAAGGAGGCAATTCATCAATGAAATGCGCGCGAATCGTCTTTTGATGCGAATAGGTATCGATGTCAATCGCCCCACGGACGCGAAGACGGTCGCCGACTTTGATTCCATCGATTTTCTCATCGGGGATTTTGGATCCGCCAAAGCAACGGAAGGAAATCGCGTTGCTTGGATCGCCCAAAGAGAACGTCCCCATCTTGCTTCCTTTTTTCGTGATGCGGGTGTCCGCTTCAAAAACTTCGCCGCAGAAATCGACGTTGCATAGACCAAGGTGATAGATTTCATCAATCTTCTCGGCGATTTTGTAATTGCCAATCTTATTGAGCCTTTGACGGTTTCTTTCTTCCATCATCACCTTGAGGTTTTCTTCTTTTTGACGAAGCAGTTCTTCCTCTCCAAGATCAATGGCTTTTTTGAAGTCTTCTTGGATTAATTCTTCTCCGCCGAGAACAACAGGCTCATTCATGGGGGACGTGGATGTGTTTTCTTCCCTTTGAGGCGGCAAAGGAGCTTCGATTTTCGTTTCCTTCCCTTCGGGTTTCTTCGCTTTGACAGAACGCTTTCCCTTGATTTTGGGGTACCCCGCGAAATTCAATAAGTCTTCGAAATCTTGGAATTCCTTCTCATCTTTTTCGCGACTATCTTCATCAAAATAAGCGTAGACGCCACCCTCTTCTTCCTTTAAAGCAATCGTCCTTGGGAAATGGATGTGGCAGAACGTGTAATCGTGGAAAAATAGCATCACGTCATCCGGGGAAATTTCATCGACATAGGAAAACCGGATGGAATAGGGGTAACGAACCGTCTCCGCAAGCGCAGTCATGAATTCTTCCAGCAAAGGAAGGGACCACGGTGTTTGTTTTTCGATGAACATCACGATTTCTTCCCGCCGATTGGGATTGCGGCCGAGCATCGTGAAGCGCATATCAAAACGATCGATTTCAAACAAACCGAGAGACGTTAAGAATTTTTGCATTTTAGGCTGCATGGCAAACCCTCTTAAAACAAGCCGACGATATCTTTAATCGTAACGGCAATCATAAGACCGAACAACAAAACAAAGCCGATCGCAGAAACAATCCCCTGCACTTTTTGCGGCATCTTTTTCTTTGTGATCGCTTCTACGGCAGTTACTACAAGCTGCCACCCGTCTAATCCAGGGAAAGGCAATAAATTGAAGAACGCCAGGTTAATGGAGAGTAAGCCAGCAAAATAGAAGATATGGCCCGCTCCACCCATGGCTTCGATTTGGGGCAAAGCCGCAGTCATGCCGACAAGGCCCGACATGTTTTTAAAGCCGTCGCTTGTAAACAAGGACGCGAAGCCTTTCACAATCGCTCCGCAAGCTTCCGGAACGTCTTTCGCCCACTGTTTCCAGGACCCGGCCCAGCCGTTCCATTCCTTCAAAATAGCAACTTTCGCCCCTTCGGATTGAAGTTTCTCCCCTTGGTAAGTCACGCGGACTTTCGTGTCGATACGGTGATTCCAGTAGGCGTTTGAATAAGCGGATTCCGTTTCGCTTTCTTTTCCCGCTTTGGGGCCGCTTAAACGTAAATCCAATTCAAAATAAGTTCCCTCTACGGAGAAGGAGAAGGATTTGTCTTTGCCCCCTTCTACGCTTAAATCGGGAAGATGCTCAATGCCAACGGCCTTCTGGGCATCGGTGATGGAAGCGTCCAAAGAAGAATCCACGGGATAAAGGCGAATCGAAGGTCCTAAATCATGTTCCTTGATTAACGTTTCCGGATAATAAATTGCCACATAATGGTAACCTTCGTTATAAGGCTTCCCGTCTTTAGTGAATAAGGTGACATCGCTATCGACGATGCGGTAGCTCATGCCATTCAAGTTATACTCAGAAACCGTCAAATAATAATCAGAAGGAGAAAGTTCTGCCTGTTTCTCCGATTCCACCTTTTCTAACAGGGAGCCTTCATAAGACATAGGCACGCTATCCACGGTTAAAGATTCCGCCTGCGCTCCCGGGGTAGCAACATAAGACACCGTTCCGCCATATCCCACGTAATAATTGGGGAAAGCAACGTCGGAAATATAAATTAAAACCAAGCCCAAGATGAAATTGACCGTAACTCCAGCCACAAGCACCAAACACTTCTTCCATTTAGCAATCGCGTTCAAAGAACGGTCGGGAGAAGGCTCGACTTCACCATCGGGCACCGCCCCTTCTTCTCCGTACATGGATACGTATCCGCCTAAAGGAATTGCGCGCAACGAAAAATAGGTTTCTTTCCCTTCTTTTCTTTTGTGCAAAATCGCAGGTCCGAAGCCAATGGAATATTCAAAGCAATACACCTTGAAGAGCTTTGCCATTCCCAAATGCCCTGCTTCATGCAAGGAAATCAATAATCCAAGGATGACAATGATGATGAAGATGTTAAGAAGAATCATGTACCAGGCCATAGGGTTAACCTCCAATTTGTTGTTCCACGAATGCGCGAGATGCTTTATCGGCTTCTTGCATTTCTAAATAAGTAGGATGAGCGGTGCAAGGCAAGACGTCAACGGCTTGCTCCACGAGTTTTTCTATCGAAAGGAAGGGGATGCGATGGGCGAGGAAAGCATAAACCGCCGCCTCGTTCGCCCCATTTAGCACCGCACGGCTTGTTCCGCCTTTTTCAAAAGCCCTCAAGGCAATTCCCGGCGCGGGGTAACGTTCCGCGTCAAAGGGATGGAAATGATAGGGCCGCAGTTCTTTCAAGGATCCTACATGTTCTAAAGAGAAATTCACGTTGGATTCATATAAGGCATAGGCGATGGGGCCATGCATATCGGGCTCCGACACATCCGCGAGCAGCGTTCCATCTTTTAAACGAAGCAAAGAATGGACGTGGCTTTCATCGTGGAGAAGGATTTTGGTCTTTTCTAATGGGAAATCGAAGAGGACTTTGGCTTCCAGAACCTCGAACCCCTTATTCATCATGGTTGCCGAATCAATTGTGATTTTGGCCCCCATGTTCCAAGTGGGATGATGAAGGGCTTCTTCTGGGGTCACATTGGTTAATTCTTCCCGCTTTTTGTCACGGAAGGAACCTCCACTCCCCGTAATCCAAATTTCATCCACGTCTTCTCGCTGAACCCGAGAAAGCAATTTGGCAATCGCCACATGTTCCGAGTCAATCGGGTAGATTTTCCCTTTTCCTTGAGCAATTAAATCGCGAATCAAATCTCCGCCGACGACCAAGGATTCCTTGTTCGCCAAACAAAGGATTTTGTTTTCTTCTAGGCTGCATAAACTAGGGGCAAGGCCCGCAAACCCAACCAAAGCGTTTACGACCATGTCACAGCCGCATTCCCGAATCAAGCAAAGTAATCCTTCCTCTCCGTAATACCAATGGAGATCAGGATAGGAACGGGAATATCGTTCATAATCCTTCTCTTCCTGGACGCAAAGGAATTTCACGGAAGGGAAATCATGAAGAATGGAAGGAATCTTTTGAACTTGATGGCCCACGGAAAAACCCACCAAGCTAAAATGCCCCGCATCGTTACGGAGAACATCCAAGCTTTGCGTTCCAATGGAGCCACTAGCCCCTAAAAGACAGACTTTCCTCATCGGAAGAAATTCCATCCATTCACCGTGAAGACGGCAAAAATCGACGCGTAAATCATGCAGAAAATCAAAGAGTCTGCACGGTCAAGCACGCCCCCATGGGCACCGAGCACATGGCTATAATCCTTAAAGCCATAGTAACGTTTAATCATGGAGAACGCAAAATCGCCAAGATTAGCAACTAGGGGCAACGTCAAACTTAAAATAAGAGGCACCCACCATTGACCGCTTGTTCCAAATATCTTCATGGAAGGCAGTGCTTCCGCCCCATTCACATCGCAAATCATCAAGAAAGCAAAGCCAACGAGGGCTCCGCCAATCACACCGCCAACGAATCCTTCCCAGGTCTTATTGGGAGAAATGCGGGGAGACATGTGGTGTTTTCCAAATAACATGCCGACAAAATAAGCGAAGGTATCATTCATGTAGGTGGTCAAAACAATGAAGACAAAGAAGATCAAGGACTTCCAGTACTTAAACATTGGGGAAGTTAGAATCTCTCCTTTTTGCGCTTCCGACATCTTGTCGTTAAAAACCATCGCATAAGGCACATAACGGCAGAAAAGAATCGCCTGGAAGCCAAGCCCGATAATGAATGTCATCGTGAAGAAATAAGTGACGTCTTGCCACGTGAAATCTTCATGAAGAATGGCGAAAAGGGCGTAAACGCCAAAGCAAGCCGCGATGCCATACCAAGAAACCCACGGCTGGGTAAAGTGGTTTTGAAGGCTCGGATACCAACTAGGCGCTTCAATCGAAGGCATGGTTGATTCATCGAACATCGCTTTCTTTTCGAGATAAGCGAGATAGCTAGACACATTGGATTTAATAACAAACCAGAACGTAAAGGCGTAGATGGCAATGTAAGTGAAAGCCCAGATGTACCATTTATATTTCTTTTGGGGAGCCTTAAGGACTTCATAGGCCGCCATGCCCAAAAATACGGCGACAAAAGCAAACCAATACCAGCTACCTAAAATAATGCAGGGTAAGGCAATGGCAATCAGGATCGCCGCAACGATAATGCGGTTCCCCATGCTTTTCTTTTTCTTTTCATCCAAAGGATTGATCTCAATGTGATGATGAGGCTTCTTCTCTTCACTCATTTTTTAACCCTCCATATCGTCTTGAACGGGCGTTAAATTCTTTAAGGCAATCTACGAAATCGTCATGGCGGAAATCCGGCCACTTCGTCGAGTTGAACACAAATTCCGCATAGGCATTTTCGTAAAGCATGAAATTGGATAAGCGTTCTTCTCCCGAGGTGCGAATCATTAAGTCCACATCAGGGAGACCAGCCGTATAGAGGTAACTCTTAAACGTTTCTTCCGTTAAGTCCTCGAGATTCTTCTTTCCTTCCGTGACGTCGCGTGCAAAGGCTTTAGTTGCACGGACAATCTCGTCGCGACCGCCGTAATTAAGGCACACGTTGATCACCCAACGATCATTGTTTTTCGTCCGTTCCACCGCTTGAAGGCATACTTCACGAGTTTGGGGACGGATGCGACTTAAATCGCCGGAAATCATGATTTTGGTTCCAATTGAATCCAAATAGTCGATTTCTTTCTGGAAGAATTCCTCAAGATAATCCATCAAATGATCGACTTCTTCTTGGGGGCGATTCCAATTTTCCGTGGAAAAGGCATAGAAACTCATGACACGGATATTAAATTCGCGGCACGCTTCAAAGATTTCAATAATGCGCTTGCACGCTTCGTGGTGGCCAAAATGGCGGGCTAATCCCCGTTGTTTGGCCCAACGTCCATTCCCATCCATGATGAAGGCGACGTGGTCACATTTTTTCGTTAGTTGAAATCCTTCTTTTTTTGCCATTGGGAGAATTATAAACGAGGAATCACAAGCGTGCATTAAAAAGGCAGGGCTATGCCCTGCCACAAAGGTTCAAAAAGAGGGATTTAGATTGAAAGGATTTCGTCTTGTTTTTCTTTAACCATCGATTCAATGGTTTTGTTGACGGCGTCCACTTCTTTTTGGAGGTCTTCTTCCACGCGGTCACGGTAATCATCCGACATGGAATCGTCGTCTTTTAGCATCGACAAGGTGTCGCGACGGACGTTACGGACGGCAACTTTGGCTTCTTCGCCAAGGGCCTTGGCCTTTTTGGCGATGTCTTTGCGGGTTTCTTCCGTCAAAGGAGCCACGACAATGCGAATGCCATCGGCTTCAATTTGTGGGTTCACGGAAAGATTGGCGGCAGCAATGCCGGCGGCAATGCTTTTAATATCTTCGCGGGAATAGGGGCGAATATAGAGCTGACGGGGTTCGGGGCGACTGATTTGGCAAAGGTCAACAATTGCCATGCGGTCCCCATAATAATCGCACATCACTCCGTTGAGCATCGCGGGGTTGGCTTGTCCCGAGCGAAGCTTATCCATACCAACGCCTAAATTCTTAACGGCCTTTTCAAATTCGCCTTTGGCTTCCATTACATATGCATCCATGTTTCAGTTCTCCTTTATCTATGGTTTCTTATGAATGATTCTATTCATCAATGACGGTCGTGCCAACCTTTTCTCCCATCAAAACCTTTTTGAAGGCTGCGGGGTCGTCCATCGAGAAGACGCGGATGGCAACGTGTTTTCCTTCTAGCATCGCCGCGGCGGACAAATCCATAATCGTGAGTTTGCGGGAAATCATCTCGGCTAAGCTAATTTGATCAATCTTTTTGGCGTTCGGGTTTTTACGCGGGTCCGCATCATAAACGCCATCCACGCCGTTTTTTGCCATGAGAATGGCATCTGCTCCCACTTCCAAGGCACGGAGAGCAGCGCAGCTATCCGTTGTGCAGTAGGGGTTGCCCGTTCCTCCCCCGAAGATGACAACGATGCCATCATCTAAGTGGGCAATGGCTTTTCTGCGATAATAGGGTTCGCAAACTTGGGGAATATTAATGGCCGACATCACGCGGCAAGGCAATCCTTTTTCCTCGATGGCGCTTTGGATGGCCAAGGCGTTAATCACGGTGCCAAGCATTCCCATGTAATCGGCAGTCGAGGGCTCAATGCCGATTTTATCCGCAAGGCGTCCTCTCCAAATGTTTCCGGCTCCAACAACAATGCCGACGTCTACGCCAAGGGAGCGGATCATCTTGACCGTATTGGCGATTGTCAGCAACTTCTCGTGGTCTAAAATCGTACTGTCTTTGCTATCCGCCAAAGCCTCGCCAGAAAGCTTGAGGATAACGCGTTTATAAATGGGTTCCATAACTTCGATATTCTAATCAAATGAAGCCACATTGAAAAGGAAAGAACCCGTCGATTACGAAAAGGTTAATGGAAATTGGGAACGCAACAAAAGAATCCGCTTGATACGTTTGCCCCTTCAAGTCATGCCTTTGGCGGTGCCCCCCGGCGCAGGGAAGAAGACTCATGAAGTACCTAGACTACCGCAAAAGGCTCCTGATCCTGCACCTGCCCTCTCCGAATGCGGGTCGCTCGCCCAGGTCGTCTCGATCGTCCGGCTGGACAAATCCACCGACGAAGGCGCCTCTTTGGCCGCTTTGTTGCATTTTATTTTTCAACTAAGCACGCCAATACTTTTATTCTTTTTCTTTAGTTTATTAAAAAGCAGAGCAATTAAGCATACAACAAAGACTGCTATGGAAATTATCTGGGATGTAGATAAAGGACCAATAAACCCTCTATACCAATCCCCTCTAAAAAACTCCAAAACAAATCTAATGATTGAATACAGCATTAAATATGAAATCAATGTTTTTCTTCCGGAAATTATTTTTTTATTAAACAAAAATAAAAGTAGGAAAAAAATAATAAAATTACATCCTGATTCTATTAGTTGTACAGGAAATCTTAGTACACCAGAACAGCCAGGAACAGGTGAGTATTTCAAGTCAATACCAAAAGTTGTTTCTATTCCATAGCAACATCCTGAAAGGAAACATCCTATTCTCCCAAATGCATGAAACAATGGTATACACAGAGCACCTATTCCAATGTATGGATCTAAATCAAATTTCTTTTTTCGCATATATAAATAAGCCGAAAAAATACCACCAAGCAATCCGCCATAAAACACACTACCACCAAAAATAGAAGCTAAATTATTAATTATCGTTTTAAAGTTTGAAAAATTTTCAGGATTAGAAATAAAAGAAATTAACTGCTTGTACATTGTAATGGCATATAAAATATGGCCACCAGCAAATACACCAATTGATCCGAATAAAAGAATATAGAGCATGAATACCTCATCATGCCCTATCTTCTTCGTGTATATCTGCTGAAAAATTAAAACAACAAATATTCCGGTTAAAACTGCAATAGTATACCAAGTAATTGTTTTACCAAATAAATTAATATCAGGTAGCATTACGCCCTATTTAAGCAGCGGCAATAGCTGCGCAGATTACAATGCAAATAAATCCAGTTAGGCCTATCACAGTTCCAATGATTCCTAAAACAAGACCTGCAACAGATAATCCATGGCCATTTCCAGTGGTTTTAGCTTTCTTCATTCCAAGTGCACCAAAAACAATACCTAAAATTCCGAAAACCCAAGCGACATACGTAACTACCGGAATGAATCCGCCAACAATGGCAATCAAACCGAGTACTAATGCAGCTATAGAAAAACCATTTTCTTTCTTTTCCATACAACATAACCCCTTTCTATAGAACCATTTTACCCCCCGACAAATTCAAGACCTTTTGAGGTGTATCAATTTCTTTGTCCCAAAAAGGAGGCACCTCCTTTGCCGCTTTGTTGCATTTTATTTTTCAACTAAGCGTCGATTACGAATAACTATCCACCGGACAATCCGGTGGTTTTTCATTTTCGGGCACTTAAGCCCTCTGCTACCAGCTGCCACTCAAGGTGGCCGCGGAACGGACCGACGCCCGCATCTATTGCTGGCTACCCTTTGAAAGGGTCTCCGTCAAAGTCGATCGACAGCTGGACGGCCGCCTGATCTTCCTTGAGCTGATTTCGGATGTATTCCTCTATCTTCTTAGCGTTTTTCCCAACCGTGTCGACGTGGTACCCCCGGCACCAGAATTCTCGGTTCCGGTATTTGAATTTCGCGTTCCCCCACTTTTGGTAGATCATCAGGGACGATTTGCCCTTGAGGTATCCCATTATCCCGGAAACCGAGAATTTGGGCGGGATCGAAATCAGCATGTGCACGTGGTCGGGGCAGACCTCGGCCTCGTGTATCGTGATTCCCTTCCATTCGCAAAGCCTCCGAAGGATCTGTCCGATCTCCAGCCGCTTCAGGCCGTAGAACTCCTTCCTCCGGTACTTCGGCGCGAAAACCACGTGGTACTTACAGTTCCAGCTGGTGTGCGCTAAACTTAGGTTGTCGGTATTCGACATTTGGCTCCTTTCAATGCTTGCGTTGGTCCGCAAGGCTATTGTAAGGAGCCCTTTTCTTCCGCGCAAAGCTATAAGCTTCACCGAAGGGGCTGTTAAGAAATGAAAAATCTTAACAGTCCTTTTTTTGTTTGCCTCTTTTGATAACAACTACGTTGTTAAG
>CAKUWP010000005.1:0-96566 GCA_934699525.1 uncultured Bacilli bacterium | reverse complement strand
TCAAGAAGAGACCTGGATTTGCTATTCGAAACAGAGTTTTAACACCACAAAAAGGGGGTGTTTCCTAAATTCAGGTATTTTAAACGATTCCGGATTGAATAAAAGAAATACGGAAAAGAAAACCGATTTAGCGATAGAAAAAGGCCCGGGAAACCCGGGCCCTAGACTCAAAAGTGAATTACTTGTTGAGGATTTCGCCGTAGAGCTTGGCGAGACGGAGGTATTGCGAGGTGAAGGACATTTCGTTGTCATACCAAGCAACAACCTTGACGTGTTGGGCGCCAGTCGGATCTTCGACGATCATCGTGAGGGTGGCATCGAAGATGGAACCGAAGGTGTTGCCAAGGATATCGCTGGAAACGATTTCGTCTTCGGTGTATCCGAGAACGCCTTTGAGTTCGCCTTCAGCGGCTTCCTTCATGGCAGCGTTGATTTCTTCAACGGTGACTTTCTTCTTGAGAGAGACGGTGACGTCGCAGAGCGAGCCATCGGTGACCGGAACGCGGATGGCGAAACCATTGAGAGCGCCATTGAGTTCAGGGATGACTTTGCCGATTGCTTTGGCAGCGCCCGTGGTGGTCGGGACGATGTTGGCAGCGGCAGCGCGGCCACGGCGGAGGTTGCTTCCGGCGAGGTCGAGGATGCGTTGGTCATTGGTGTAAGCGTGGACCGTAGTCATAACGCCACCTTGGACACCGAATTTCTCGTTGAGGACTTTCATGACCGGAGCGAGGCAGTTGGTGGTGCAGGAAGCGCCAGAGATGATGGTCTGGTCCTTCGTGAGTTTGTCCGTGTTGACGCCGAAGACATAAGTCGGGATGTCTTTGGAGGAAGACGGAGCGGAGATGATGACGCCCTTGGCGCCATTGTGAAGGTGGACATCGCCATCTTCGTGGCTCTTTAAGCGGCCGGTGCATTCCAAAACGACGTCGACACCGAATTCTCCCCAGTGGAGTTCGTGCGGATCCTTTTGTCCGAGGACGGGGATCTTGCGGCCTTGGAAGATGATGTTGTGGTCATCAGCGCTGATTTCATCGGCGTGCCAGGTGCGGTGGGTCGTGTCGTATTTGAGAAGATAGGCAAGGGTCTTCGCGTCAACGAGGTCGTTGATGGCGACAACTTCCATTCCTTCTTCGTAGGCGCGACGGAACGCAAGACGTCCGATGCGGCCGAAGCCATTGATTGCTAATTTGATGGACATTGAATAAGTCCTCCTTTTCGATAGCGGCTCTATTATAACGAGGCAAAACAGGGGTGAAAAGAGAATTGAAAACGCTTTAATACGGCTAATCGGTAAAAATAGGCGGATTTATCCCACTTGATGACTTTTATCGTAAGATAAACAAGGTTTAAAGCATGAAATCATTCTCTTCTTTTTCAAAAAGGGAAGATAACGGGGTTTTTAAGGCGGAAGCGATGCGATTCAAAACCAAAACAGAAGGGTTTCTCCGCCCATTCTCCAAATCGCTCAGATAGCTTTTCGAAACCCCGGCTTTAAGGGACAAAGAAAGTTGAGAAATATTCTTTTTTCCCCGAATGGAGGCAATCCGGTGTCCGAGGCAAAGAAGAGTTTCGCGTTCTTTGGAAGAGAGTTCATTCTTCATCGGGATTTTCCTCCAAATAACGAGAATGGAGATAACGGAATAAATGATTGACGTTGCTTTTGGTGATCGTAGTGGCAAGCTCTTCCGATAATTTGGTCGCGAGTTCTTTTAACGAAGCGTCCGGGTTCTTCATGCGCAATTCCACCAAAATATGGAGTTTAGGATTGGAAAAGAAAGTTTCTCCCTTTTTTTCGAAATAGGTAATTTCTTTGATTTGCTGCTCCGCGGATTTATTGATTTTGGTCATGTTGGCGGTATCGAGATTGATGAGACGATTCCCCACATTCAAGAAATCACGTCCCACGCGAAAATCCTCGAATTTCAAGCAGCATTGCTGGGCGGAGCAGGCCGCAAGGAAATCGCTGATTTCTTCGCTCCGTTTCAAATAAACGACATGGGTCTTTCTTCTTTCGGCGATTTTCGCGTTATAGGAGCCATCAATTCGATGCCATAGCTGACAAATTTTTTTCGCATAAGCACCATCCTCGGTGGCAATTTCTAAATGGTAGTTCGAACTAACGGGGCTATTCACAGAGCCGGAACACATAAACGCCCCCGCTAAATAAGCACGGCGTTCCTCTTCCGACTTTACCCACGCGGGAACACTGGAGGAAAAGAAATCCACGCCGAGGTCTTCTAGGATCGGCTCTGGATTCTCCACCAAAACATGGTAACGGGTTTTTTTCCTTAGTCGCATTTCTCGGGTATAGGCAAAACGACAATGGGCGTCATAAGTGCGAGTTAAAGTGGAATAGAGCATTTTGGCGATCACGCTGCTTTCGGTAGATAATTCCAGCTCTTCCACTGGGCCGATTCGCAAACTGCCATTGCCCTTAATAAATCCCGCAAGCAAAGCACGGACGCCTTGGGGTTCCCGTTCCGCTTGGGCCATTTCTTCCTTGCAGGCCATCGCAAAGCTGATGGTTTCGTCGTTCATTGCGCTCCGCCTTTCTTTTTCCACGATAATTCGCGGTGGAACTTTCGGCAAGGATAAACGTTTTGAAAACGAGAATAAAGTCGTTCCATAAAATAAACGCTGCGATGTTGTCCGCCTGTGCAGCCAAAGGCAATCACCACTTCGCGTTTTCTTTGTTTTTTGCTTTTGTCCAAATACCAAGAAAGCAAGCGTTCAAAGGATTCGAATTCCTGCTGCACTTCTTCTTTTTGGTCCAAAAAGGAAACAATGGGGGAATCAAGCCCCGTGAGGGGACGCAACTCCTCTACCCAATAAGGATTGGGAACGTTTCGACAATCCAAGACCAAATCCGCATCGCCGGGAATGCCGTGTTTGTAACCGAAACTCTCGAAGCGAACCGAGAACGAAACGGAAGGTTTTTGGATGAGGCCAGAAATCCAAGATTCAACATCGGAAAGAAGCATCCTGGAAGCATCCAAATATCCATAAGCAAAAGGACGCAGGGCCACCATGGCCTCCTCTTCCCTATCGTCTATCACCAAAAGCATGGGGGAGGGGTAGTTTTCTTGGATGGCCCTCCACGCTGCCTCTATTTCTTGAGGCGGTAGCAAAAAAGCAGTCGGAGCATTCATGGAGATATCCTGGCAAGAAGAAACAGCATACCCCAGGCGAGAGCAGATAACGCCGATTTCCTTTTCGTTTTGCTTGGAAACGGCAACGAACAAATAAGGTTGCACCTCTTATTTCCTCCAAGCGCGAGCATAAGCCATCGCGCTGGTCGCGGCTTCCGCCCCTTCTCCGGCGGCGTTGACAATTTGACGTAACTTCTTATCTACGACATCTCCAGCAGCAAATAAGCCAGGGACGCTTGTCATCCTCGCTTCATTGACTTTCAAAAAGCCTTTTTCCGTCATAGGCGATAACGGAGCCAAAAACATCGACGCGCTTTGTTCATCCGACAAAGGGAAAACCCCAGATACCGAAATCGATTGAAGGCCCGATTCCGTTTGAATCTCAATCCTATCCACGCGAGGATCCCCCTCCACGGAAAGGAATTTTCCGCTAATCCATTCCACATTCGTGCAGGCTTTCAATTGGTGTTCATGTTCTTCACTCGCCTGCAAGGGTTTAGAGAAAACAAAATAAAGGCGATTCACCAAAGGGGATAAATACAAGGCATCTTCCACCGCATGGTCTTGATAGCCAATAACGGCAACGTCTTTCCCTTTATAAAACGCCCCATCGCAGGTCGCACAATAAGAAACGCCCTTTCCCAAATGCTCCTTTTCTCCTTTGACGCCTTTTGGGGACAAGGAAGTGCCCGTAGCCACCAAAACCGTCTTGGAACGCAGCTCCCCAAAATCACCGGAAATAACAAAAACGTCCCCTTCTTTTTCTACGCGCTGCACGTCGCCATATTCCACTTCAACGCCTAAATCCGTCGCCTGATTGAAAAAGGACATGGCGAGGTCGGGTCCAGAAACATGAGGGAGCCCGGGGTAATTATCAATTTGATGGATATTATTCAATTTTCCACCGGGAGCTCCTTTATCGAGCAAGGCAAAAGAAAGGCTGCTTCTTTTCCAATAAATCGCTGCGGTAAGTCCCGCCGCCCCTGCGCCGATAATGACGCCGTCTAAAATCTGATCCATCGTTATTTTCCTTTCTTTAAATTCTAGATGAAAAAAGAGGGGAGGTCGTTAATGACGCTCCTCTTCCTCTTTTTTTTCTTCGGGTATCACCATGGTCGGAGAAGACTGGATTTTGGAATCGCTATTACCCTCTTCCTTTTTCCTTCCACGGTCTTTGGCTTTTACCTCCGCGCTTTCCGTTGCTTTTTCCAAGGAGCCTCTACTCCAGGTTTTTCCTTTTTGAACCACCCAAATAATTTGGAAGGTGGCAACAAGAAGAACGCCGAGAATGATGTAGACCATCGAATTCCATACGCTCCAATTCCCGCCAACACCCATATTGAAATTGGAATCGCGCAAAGGCTCCATGATGATGCGGACCACACCATACCAAAGCAGGTAGAATCCCGATAAAACCCCTAGTCCCCGATTCTTTTTCCATAAGAAGGGAATCAAATAGGCAATGAGGAAATACCCCGCTATATTCAGCATAGATTCAATTAAGAACAAAGGAACGTGAATCATTCCTTCCGCGCAGTCCCAGCCCATTTGACCGCTAATGACTCCCGGCAACCAGTTCCAGCCAGAATTAAGGGCCACCGTTTGGCCATAGACTTCGCTATTGAAGAAATTGCCCCATCTTCCAATCGCTTGGCCAAGCAAAATCGTGGGGACGATCGTATCCATGGCAAAACGAATATCCACCCATTTACGGGCCAATAACATGAACAAGACGCCAGCTAAAATCCCACCGAACGCTCCACCCAGGATCGTTAATCCGCCATCCCAAATGTGGAAAGCCTGCGCAAAGTTATGGTTGAAGCCTTCTCTTTCCCAGTTGCCAACAACATACCAGATGCGGGCAGCCACGATGCCGCTAGGGAAAGCCACGAGGAGCAAGGTTTCCAAAATGCCATGCTTCCCGTATTTTTGATAGAACTTATGGTCGCTTACCAAATAGCAAACCAAAGCCCCCAATACGATGATGACGCCATACCAACGGATAGAGAACCCTTCGCGCAACGTCTTATCGGCCTGGAGGTTCTTCGCATTGATCCAATGGAACCCGGTGCTATTAATCGTAAAACCACAAGTAAGCGGGTAAGAAAGGAAAGGAGCCACCCCTTCGCCAAGGAACAGAAGGGCGAAAACCGTTAAAGGGATGCTTCCGTATAAGCCGAGCTTAATCAGCTTCATTTGTTTTTCTTCGGTATCGGGACGATAAAAACGAAGATAGAAGCAAGACCAAAGCGTGGAAAAGAAAAGGAAGAAAAGGGAGGCGCCGAAAAGGGCCATCGCGCTTCTTCCGCCGCTCATGGGGTTCGAGCCCGAAGAAAAACCGGCTAAATCATCGATGGATTGCTGCAGAAAGAATCCGGCAACGGCCATGCAAAGCAAGCCGCCCACCACCCAACGCAGCCGCGTTTTCGACAAGGAATTTGCCTTATCATCGTGACGATAAGCGCGCAAACGGGAGATGAGGGCAAATAACCCCATCCCGGTAAAAATTAATCCAATGGCCAAATAAACGTAACCCATATAGACACATTCTATTCCTTCATTTGTCCTAAGGCGATAGCCTTATCCAAAACCTTCTTCAGGTATTGGCCTGTGTAGGACCCCTCAACCTTCGCGACGTCTTCCGGAGTTCCCTGTGCTACGATTTGGCCTCCTCGATACCCACCTAGCGGTCCCAAATCAATGATCCAGTCCGCCACCTTGATGACATCGAGGTTATGCTCAATGACCACGACCGTGTCGCCTTGGTTCACGATACGTTGGAGAATTGTGATCAAACGAGAAATATCATCGGTATGTAGCCCCGTGGTCGGTTCGTCGAGGACGTAGATCGTTTTTCCCGTAGAACGGCGTTGAAGTTCCGTGGCTAGTTTCACACGTTGAGCCTCGCCTCCAGATAGCGTCGTCGCAGGCTGGCCCAGCTTCAAATAACCAAGCCCCACGTCCGCGAGCGTTTTGATTTTGCGCACGATTTGAGGGCGGTTGGCAAAAAATTCCAACGCATCCTCAATTCGCATATCCAAAACATCATAGATGCTTTTCCCTTTATAAAGGCAGCGCAGCGTCTCCTCGTTATATCTTTTGCCTTCGCATTCGTCGCAGGTGACGTAAACATCCGGCAGGAAAGACATGGAGATGCGCGTAACTCCTGCCCCTTGGCATTTTTCACAACGTCCGCCCTTCACGTTAAAGGAGAAACGGCCTTTGTCGTATCCTTGCGCCCTTGCTTCGTCGGTTTCGGCAAATAAGGCGCGAATATCATCGAATACCCCGGTATAAGTCGCGGGATTGGAACGTGGGGTGCGACCAATCGGTTCTTGGTCGATTGCAATGAGTTTATCCACATTTTCCACCCCTTTGATGGATTGTAGCTTCGGCGGAAAAATATCCTTTTTACGGTTCAACGCGTCATCTAACGCCTTGACCAAAGTCTCATTGACCAACGAGGATTTTCCAGAGCCGGATACCCCCGTAACCAGGATCAATTTTCCTAGCGGGAATTTCACGTTAATTTTCTGGAGGTTATGTTCATAAGCCCCACGAATTTCAATGCATTTTCCATTCCCTTTTCTACGTTTAAGGGGGACGGGTATGTATTTACGGCCAGAAAGATAGGATCCTGTAATGCTATTCTCGCAGGCCTCGAGTCCTTTTTCATCACCCTCGTAAACGAGTTCTCCCCCATGCACGCCGGCTCCTGGCCCAATATCCACCAAGTAATCGGCCGCACGCATCGTGTCTTCATCGTGCTCTACGACGATTAAGGTATTCCCAAGGTCACGCATCTCCTTTAATGTTTGAATGAGTTTATCGTTATCTCTTTGATGCAAACCAATCGAAGGCTCATCTAAGACATAGAGAACGCCCGAAAGCCTGCTACCGATTTGGGTCGCTAAGCGAATGCGCTGGGCTTCTCCGCCCGATAAGGTCATCGCATAACGGGATAAGGACAGGTAATCGAGCCCGACGTTGACCAAGAAATTCGCCCGGTTTTTGATTTCCTTCAAAATCATATCCGCGATCGCGTGTTCCATTTTGCTTAACGAATTAGAAACCGTGTCGCACCACGAAACGAAACGGTCCAAGCTGAGTTCGGTGGCTTCGAAAATATTAAGCCCTCCGACTTGAACCGATAACGCCGCTTCATTAAGCCTTGCTCCGTGGCAAGTTGCGCAAATCGAATCCCGCATGAAGGATTCGTAATATTGGCTCATCCAAGAGGACGTAGTTTCGCGATACAACCGTTCGATACGGGTTTTAACCCCTTCGATATAGCCGTGGCGATTCATCTTGTTCCCATTCACGGAAGTCAGGGTGTAATCCAAGAAGTCCGGCGAACCAAACAAAACAATATCCTTCTCCTTCTTATTTAAAGAAGAGAAAGGCTTATCCATCGGGATGTTATAACGCGTGCAAAGAAGTTCGAATTCCTTCCATTCCAAATTCGTGGAATTCACGATGTTGGCAAAATAACGGATGGCTCCCTCACGGATCGATTTCGATTCATCAGGAATCAATAAATCTAACGCCACTTCTCGTTTGATGCCTAGCCCATGGCAATCCGGGCAATAACCTAAAGGCGCGTTGAAAGAGAATAAACGGGGTTCTAGATGGGGAACGCTGAAGCCGCATTTGGGGCAGCTATGATGTTCGGACAATAATCTTTCGCCCTTCTCGCTTAGGATAATCAAATAGCCTTTACTCCACTTAAGAGCTAATTCCACGTCATCGGCAACGCGGGAACGGAGGCCGTCTTTGACAATGACGCGGTCAATGACAATATCCACGTCATGACGTTTGTTCTTATCTAATCCTTTTGCTTCCTCAATATCAAGGATTTGGCCATCCACGCGAACGCGAACAAACCCTTCCTTCCGAATGCGTTCAAAAACTTTTTCTTGGGTTCCTTTTTCGTGTTGAACAACCGGAGAAAGAATTTGAATCTTGGTGCCATTTTCATATTGAAGGATCGCATCCGTCATTGCCGTCGGGCTATAGGCGGTAATCGGTTCATGGTGATTTGGGCAATAAGGAACGCCGATACGGGCATAAAGAAGACGAAGATAATCGTAAATTTCCGTAACGGTGCCAACGCTGCTGCGCGGGTTGTGGGAGGCGCTTTTTTGGTCGATGGAAATCGCAGGGCTTAATCCTTCAATCGAATCGACGTCCGGCTTCTCAAATCCGCCCAAAAATTGACGGGCATAGCTCGAAAGAGATTCGACGTAGCGGCGTTGGCCTTCGTTAAAAATCGTATCGAAAGCTAGGGTACTTTTCCCTGATCCAGACAAACCCGTGAAAACCGTCAACGACCCCTTCGGAATCTCGACGTGAATATTTTTCAGGTTATTCTCCCTAGCCCCTTTCACTAAAATCCAATTACGCGAATTCTTTTCTTCTTCCATAGCGCGCAAATTATACCAAAGCGCATAAAAGGGAGAGATAAAATCGCTTAAGGTCCCGAAAAGAGGCACTTCAACGAAAAGGACGGTAATTTGAAAGAATAGAGGTGGCAAACGTTTTTGCAAAGAGTATAATTCTCTTCGCCGGGACGTAGCACAGCTTGGTAGTGCGCTACCTTGGGGTGGTAGAGGTCACGGGTTCGAATCCCGTCGTTCCGACCATTTGATACCTCAGCATACCTGAACCGGGTATGCTTTTTTCATAGATGGAAAAAGGCGGAATGCCTTTCCAAAAGGTCTTTAATCACGGAGCGACATCCGTTTCTTTTCGCGATAGTATTTATCGATGCTGATACCAAGCTTTTTAGCAGCTTCCTTTGGCTTCAGCCTTCCTTTTTCCACGTTTTTTATCGCTTCTAAAAAAGCCATCGCGTCCACAGGAATCGGCTTTCTCCCCCGGTAAGATTGACCATTCGATTTCGCTTTCTTAATTCCTTCGGCCTGTTTTTCCTTTTGAGAAACACAAGAATGCGAGTAAAAAGCGATGAGAACGTCATGGAATGCTTTGCGGTTCTTATCGTCGATTTTTTGTCCGTTAATGAAGGCGTCATCTCCCGCACAAAGAACTTCCAAAACATTTTTAATCAACGCGGCATTTGTTTCGTTTGCGGCTTCAAAATCGAATTTCACCGTTTTTTTAAGTTCACTGGGGACAACGAAAAGCAAATCACCTGAATATTGTTCTTTGGTTCTAATAAGGTATTTGATGGGGTCCATATACGCCATCCCCACCTTCTCGAGTAATTCGCTATAATCCTCCCTTTTCGGGGAAGGAACTCTTTCAGAAATAAAAGTTGGGGTACGATTTTCCCTCACGTATTGTTCTTTTTTTAAATCAAGATTTAACCCAGGGATACCTTGGAAATAATAAGGACTCAGCAATGCCATCACGGAGTAATGTGGGGTGAATCGATAACAAAAGGAATCATCTTCCTTCCATCGATACTCGATTTCGCAAACTCGATACACCAAGCCAAACGGCCCTTTGACGCAAATGGTCCCTTTTGATTCATACGTTTTCATTTTTTGCATCCATTAATTTCATGTAGGAATATTTCAAAATTTTCTCGTAACGGTGACTTAACATCGTTTTATAAAAAGATTTGTGAACCTCGCTGATGGTATCAATTTCGTCGATTAAATCATAAATCTTGCCCAAATCAATACGAGGAAAAACTCGAATTAAGGCCCGGTTCATTTTCTCGAAGCGAAGAGAAGATATCACCTCAAAATAAGAGCTTTTGTTGCCTTCTAATTTGATTTGAGAAGTTGGAAACCGATAAACGCGAAGATTGATTTGCTCTTCATCATTCATAATCTTCTTCATTTCGTCTTCGTCCGTCATGTTAGGAAAAAGGCAAGATCCGTTGTCGAAGACGGGAGCCAAATAATATTGGTTGTTTTTCTTTAAGAACCCCCAATTGCCGCCATGACGGTCGAAATTCCCTAATAAAGCATCGACAATATATATTTCGAAAAAAGACGAAATGGTTTCGGGAACATTGGTCAGCTTCTTGTTCGCATGCAGCAACGCCATGATATCCTCATAACTGTACTGGTAATGTTCTTTATCTTCGTCGATCGTGGATTCCCCAACATCGTTAAAGGGAACGAATTGAACACCGTCTGTAATAAAATCCTTGCAAGCGACGACATTCTCCCCTTTATATGTTCCTAAATAAGTATCTTGGCACGAAAAGCCAAGCATTTGGTAAACACGGCTTCCAATATACTCAGAAACAGTGTTATATCTACCGCCAAATGGAGTCTTTTTTTGAAATTTAAGCATGTAGGGGGATTGATGAACCAAAATCCCTACTTTCTTTTCTGACCCGCCATACGCTTTGTTGCTTAAAGGATAATTCGTGAAATCCATCATTCGTGCCCCCTTTAAAACAAATCTAACGAAATCAATGTTAAATTGCAATAGGGTATGGTTTTCTTTTTGCAATTTTCCTCAAGATGCGAAAAGCCCCGGTCCGAAGACCGAGGCTAGACGTTTGGATTTCGAAATGGCGATTAGGCGCCGAATTTCTTGATCATCTCCCAGCGCTTCTTCGCGTAGGCTTCGCACTTATTGAGAAGCTCTTCGGATTGTTCGGGGTTGACGATCGGGAGTTGAGAATAGCGAGTTTCATGCATGATGAAGTCGCGGAATTTGGTGTAATCCGGATCCTTCGGTCCATCAATGACAAGCGGGGACTTGCCTTGTTCGGCAAGGCGCGGGTCATAATGGAAGCAATTGAAGTAACCGCATTCGACCGCCATCTTCTCTTCTTTGATCGAGTTGACCAAGCCGCCTTTGATGTGCTGTTCGGCGCAGGGGCAATAGCAGATGACCAAGGACGGGCCGTTATAGGATTCGGCTTCCTTGAGGACTTTGATCGCCGCAGCGGGGTTGGCACCCAAAGCGATGCAGCCGACATAGACGTGGCCATAGGCCATCGCCATAAGCGGCAAGTTCTTCTTCGCTTCTTTCTTACCAGAAGCGGTGAATTTGTTGATGGAGCCGGTTTGTGAAGACTTGGAGGCCTGTCCGCCGGTGTTGGAATAGACTTCGGTGTCGAGAACGAGGATGTTCACATCCGCTTCGTTGGCCATGACATGGTCGACTCCGCCGTAGCCAATATCGTAGCTCCAGCCGTCGCCGCCGATGATCCAAACCGACTTGTCAACGAGGTCACGCTCATAAGCGAGAACTTCCTTGACGCCTTCGTCTTTGGAGGCTTTGACGAGTTCGACGAGCTTCGGAGCAATGGTCTTGACGTAGTCGCGATCTTTGATGTGAGCGAAGTAATCATCGATCACCGCTTGAAGTTCGGGTTCCACATTGGCTTTAGCCGCCTTGAGGATGTTGCAGATGGTGGCGAGTTTAGCATCCGTAGCAATACGCATACCAAAGCCATATTCCGCGTTATCTTCGAAGAGGGAGTTGGCCCAGGCAACACCGTCTTTGCCGTTGTCGTTAACAAACGGGGTCAACGGGGTCGAGCCGCAATAGATGGAGGAGCAACCCGTAGCATTGGCAACGAGCATGTCTTTGCCAAAGAGTTGGGAAACAATGCGATAGTACGGAGCTTCGCCGCAACCAGCGCAGGCGCCGCTGACTTCCATGTACGGCTTCTTGAAGCCAACGCCAATGACGGTGTTTTGCATCGCCGGAGCGAGCAATCCACTCTTGTCAGTGCAGTGGGCATAGAGGTAATCCGCCGCTTTTTGCTCCGTGTGGTTCGCGTGAGCATCCGCCATGCGAAGGGCATATTTGGAAGTGTCGGGTTTGACGCCAGCTTTTTGGGCCGCCATATCAATGGCTTTGTTCTTGTTGCATTCCGCAACGCAGAGTCCGCAGCCGATGCAGTCTTCGGTGGCAACCGTGATGCGGTACTTCACGCCCTTGACGAGCTTGTAGTCCATGAGTTTGGCAGCAACTTCTGCCGGAGCATTCTTCAATTCTTCGTCGCTGATCAAATACGGACGGATGGTCGCGTGGGGGCAAACGAAGGCGCATTGGTTGCAGGCGATGCAGTTTTCCGGATTCCAGACAGGAACGCGGTCGGCAATCGCGCGCTTTTGACGGAAGGTGATGTTCTCGTTCATCGTGCCATCAGCAAGTTCGTGCTTGAGGAAGGCAGAGGTCGGGAGTTCATCTCCATCGAGGCGATCGATGACGGAAACATATTCGTCATAATAGGTGTCGCCCGTATCTTCGATGACTTTCTTGGTATCGAGTTTGATCCATTCGGAGTCAATCGCGATTTGATGGAGGCCTTGGGCACCAGTTTCGATGGCTTTGTAGTTGTTCTCAACGATGTCCATACCCTTCTTTTCATAGGACTTCTTGGCGAATTTCTTCATCCATTCTTCCGCTTGTTCATACGGCATGATGGAGGGAGAAAGCTTGAAGAAGGCCGCTTGGAGGGTGGTGTTCGTGTGGCGGCCCATGTGGGCTTCCATCGCGAGCTTGTTCGCGTCGATGACGTAGAACTTGGCTTCTTTCTCCGCGAGGAGGTGCTTCATGCGGTTCGGCATGGATTTGATGAGGGTCTCATCGTCCATGGAGGTGTTGAGCAAGAAGGTTCCGCCTTTCTTCAAATTGGCAATGATGTCGAATTTGAAGATATAGGTGTCAAGGGAGCAGGAGATGAAGTCCGCGTTCTTGACGTAATATTCGGAATGGATCGGGTCTTTTCCGAAACGGAGGTGGCTACGAGTCGTGCCGCCGGCCTTGCGGGAGTCGTATTGGAAATAGGCTTGCGCGTATTGGTGGGTGGCGTCGCCGATAATCTTGACGGAGCTCTTGTTCGCCGAGACCGTGCCGTCGCTGCCAAGTCCATAGAAGAGGCAGCTCGTGCAGGTGGAAGGAACCGTGAAGGTTTCATCAACGGGGATGGAGAGATGGGTCACATCGTCCTTGATGCCAACCGTGAATCCATTCCAGTTCTTTTCCGCATTGAGGAAGTCATAAACGGATTTGACGTCCTTCGGCTGGGTGTCTTTGGAAGAAAGGCCATAACGTCCGCCGATAATTTGGATATCGGAACGTCCTTCCGCGGCCAAAGCGGCCAAAACGTCGAGATAAAGCGGCTCGCCTTCCGCGCCGAGTTCTTTTGTGCGGTCGAGAACAGCGATTTTCTTAACGGAAGCAGGGATAGCTTCGGAAAGGAATTTGCTGGAGAACGGGCGATAGAGGTGGACACGGACCAAACCAACGTGTTCGCCACGGCGGTTGAGTTCGTCCACGACTTCGGTCGCGGTTTCGGTGACCGAGCCCATCGCGACGATGACGCGGTCCGCGTTCTTGTCGCCATAATAGACAAACGGAGCATAGTTACGTCCGGTGAGGCGGCTCGCTTCTTTGAAGTATTTAACCGCGGCATTGAGGACGTCTTCGACTTTGCCGTTTTGGCTTTCGACAGCCTGGAAATAAATATCGTCATTTTCCGCACCGCCGCGGGTAACCGCGTGGGTGTGGGGGTTCAAAGCACGGGCACGGAAAGCTTCGACTTTGTCCATCGGAAGAAGCTTCTTCCATTCTTCTTCGTCCACGAATTCCACGTTTTGGACTTCGTGAGAGGTGCGGAAGCCATCGAAGAAATGGCAAACCGGACGAGAGGATTCAATCGCGACCAAGTGAGCCACAGGGGCGAGGTCAGCGATTTCTTGGACCGAGTTCGAGCAGATCATCGTGATGCCGGTTTGACGGATCGCATAGATGTCTTGGTGGTCGCCGAAAATCGAAAGAGCACGGGTGGCAAGGCTACGAGCGGAAACGTGTAAGACCGCAGGAAGCAATTCGCCGCACCATTTGTAGATGTTCGGAATCATTAAGAGGAGGCCTTGGGAAGCCGTGTAGGTCGTGGCCAAAGCTCCGCCTTGAAGAGCGCCGTGAACAGCGCCAGAGGCACCAGCCTCAGATTGCATCTCGACAAGTTTGACGGGCTGGCCAAAGAAGTTCTTTTGGCCCTTCGAAGCAAAGATGTCGACATTCTCCGCCATCGGGGATGAGGGAGTAATCGGGTAGATCGCCGCTACTTCAGTGAAGTAGTAGCTTTCCATCGCCGCCGCGGTATTGCCGTCGACGGACTTCATCGTCTTTTTGATTTCAGACATAGTTCGTGGAAATTCTCCTTAACGATGAAAGTATAGGAGGATGATTTCGCTTCTTCAAGGCGTTAAAAGGAAACAACTTCCTTAAGGACTTGCTTAAAAATAGATTAACGGAAACAAAAGTTAATTTCAACTAACTTGATAAATGAGAATTACTTTTTTCTTTCTTCCTTCGACCGCTTCTTCAATTCGCGATCGACGAGGCGTTTTAAAATGGTGAGCTTTTCGTCGTCTAAAGACGAGGCGGTATCCACAAGCCCGCCGACATTCGTCATTTCCCTGTAAACGAAATCCGCGATAGAAGCGTAGGAATTCAAGGTTTTCTTGGAAACGCGGATGCTTTCCTTCTTCCGCTTCTTCGGCTTTTCCATGGGGATTTCTAGATAAGCACGCAAAGCCGGTTCCAAATCGCGGCAGTTGATGCCCGAATCCATGCGGATCATCGGTTCAAAATAAGATAAAGCGTCACCCAAGACATCCGGATAAAGCCCTACCAAACGAGAAAGGGCGTCCAAGGTGACGACTTTACGATTCGTGCGCTTCAATGCGCCTAAAACGCGTTGTACAAACGCTTTGGTCGGTTTGTTATCCATACATCACCATTATGATGGCGGATTGCTTTTTTGTCATTAAAAAACGCCCCGTTTCCAGGGCGTAAGTTTCGGAAATGTTTATTTTTTCGTTAAGGGGATGTCGTCCGTGAACACGATGTCACCAGCAGTCATGCCATCCACCGTAAGGGTATAGGTCGATAAGCCAATAGAAGCCACAGGGTATTCATCCACGATGGATAAAGTCGCTTCCGAAATATCGTAATTGGTCGTCGACGTGGATTTTCCAGGGTCAGCAATCACCTTGGTAATGCGTTCCGTGTAATTGGTGATGGCCCAAACGCCATTAATTTTGTCCATCGTAATATAGCGATAGGTTTCCGTTTTGGAATTTTCTTCGTTCTTATAGCCTTGGAAAACATAGCCAGCAACAGTCGAGGCAATGGAGCGGCGGAGCGAATAGGAATCAAATCCAATTTCCGCGGCCGATTTTCCGACATAGCCCTTCATGTCGTTATAACGGCCAAGAAGAGTTTCGTATTCGGACTTTAGCAAAGAAGAGACGATGGCGCGTTCCGCATCCAAGGCGGAGGCGTTGTTATAGATTGTGCCCGTGTTCTTTTTGCTATCAATGAGGAGGTATTGTTCAAAAGCATCGCCTTTCAACGTATAGCCAATGTGGTTATCCGACGACGTCGAGATGGAGAAATTTCCATCTTGGTAATAAGCTGCCTTACGAGTAACGCCTGGGTTTTTATTGTCGCCCGTGTCCGTTTGAGTTTTATGTTCCACAACATTGGAAGAGGCGATTTTTAAATCGGCGACCGCAGCAACATCAATAAAATCGGCAAGATCCGTGACGACTTTCGAATCGTTTTTGATTCCGCAGGAAGATAGAGCCGCGGAAGAAAGGGCAGCCAGCCCGAGGAATAGAGTTTGTTTTTTCATTCTTGAGCGCTCCTGTTATCTCCGCCAGCCATTTCGCGGTTGGTTCCAACGGCGAAGAGAATCGCCGCAACCGTTAAAATAGCAAAGCTAACGATCGCACCATAGGCATCATGACAATAAAGGGAATCGTAGACTACATAATGCCCCAAATCGCCGGTTTTCACCGCAGAAGTATTTCCGAAATTGTTGGTCACCATGAAGAAGACGGGTGAAGCTAAAACCGCAAGGCCCGTGACAAAATAAAGCAAGGTGGCAAGTTTGGACCACTTTTCCATCTTTTTAGAGAAAGTGATGCAGAAGACCAAACCACAGCAAAGCAAGCAAATGGCGAAAACAGTGATGAGAATCCAGTTAGGCGAAGCTTCCGCCGTGTAGAGGAGGGTCGGACCGCCATTCATTTTCGCGTAGTAATAGAAGCATCCGTTGCCAAATAAAGCTTGATAACCCGGAATCAATTCGGGAACGAAGGAATCCACTCTTCCAACAGGGAAGGTGGTGGATTGCGAATAATTCGCGTATTCAATCGTTACCGTTGGCAAAATGATCGCCAACAAAATCCCAATTAACGCCACAGGAATGGAGAGGAGGCGTAAAATAACGCCGACACGACGAAGCGCATCCTTCTCGAAACGGAAGAAAGTCTCCTTGGCTTCTTCTTTCTTCTCCGAGGTTACCGAAACTGTGTTTTCCATTGGTTTTAGTATAATTTTTTAATCCCGATGTTTCAATGTTGCTAGCCAGGGTGAATCCTGCGTTAGCGCGCCTTCTTTCTCGACCAGCGGTACGTGGTGCGAAGAATGAATTGGCTAAGCTTTCTCCACCACACCACAAAGATAAGCGGGGTAGAGGAAACGGTGAGAGAAAGGTTTTTGCGGATTTCATCCACATCGTGATAAATCTCGCGACGGCGATAAGACCACAAAATCGCCCAAACAGCCCCAAACAAGAATAGGATTCCGCCAACGCCAACGCCAATCACGAAGACATAGAATTCTGCGCAACTGGTGGTAAGAATAAAGACGGCTTCTTCCGTATTGTTTTGATCCAATTTGAAGGAAAGGTAATAGAAGATAATCCCGATGATGAGCAACGTGAGACCGATGACAACAAAAGACATCCCGGAGGACACTCTTTCGCGGTAGAGGTTGCCTTTTTTATGGAGTCGCTGAACAATGGGACGAACTTCCTCTTCTTTTAATGAATCGGACATCGGCTCTTCACAAGCACGGCAAACATCCCGATGTTCGGGATTCTTTTTCAAACATTCACGGCAGTAGGTTTTCATTGCTTTCATTATAGGTGTGGGCGCTTCTTTCGTCCATAGAAGGAATTAAGCCCTATCGTAATTAAAGTTCGGATCCTTTTCTCCGAAAAGACGGATTCCCGTTTTCACGCCTCTTGCGTTAGCATCTGCGAAAAAGCTGTTATACCGAAGTTCTCCGGACATCATGATCGACGTAGCGGAGGCAAAGGCGTATTTGGAATACCCCTCTAGAATCGTCCAATGGTTAAGGTTGCGGTAATCGGAAGCAGTGGGATTATCTTTGTCGCTTACCCAGACAAACCCCAGCAAACGACCAAAAGATTCGGTCAATGCTCCACCTTCCACGCTTTGAACCAAAATATGCTTCATAGAAGAAAGGGTTTGGTTGTTCCATTTGGCCGCGGCTTCGCCCCACGGCTGTTCTTGGATGGTGTTGCCGTGTTGCACCTCTGGAGTATCAATATTTTGATAACGCAGGGAACATCCACGGAACTCACTCATGGAGGAGGGGTAGTTAAATACGGTCGTATCGCCATCCCCAAGACGGGACACCGTCACTTCGACCGCGCCGCCCGTTCCTTTATTATCCACGGCATAGGGTAATTTCAATTGTTCTTCGGTCAATTTAGGCCCAGCGAGGAGTTCTTCTTCCGAAACGGGGCAAACCGCGTTGCCTAGATTAGAAGAATATCCGGCAGGATAGCCGATCCAATCGTAACGTTCCCCTTTTTCCCGTCCGATGCGATATTCGTTTTTCCGAATAATGACTTCGTTAGAAGCAAAGGCATTCGTATACCCGATTTCGCCAAGGGTATCCACGCGGGTTTCACCACGAAATAAACCCATGGGCCAGGTTCCATTATTCATGAAATCCGTCGAAACCATGTCGTAATGGATTTGCTCTTCGATTTGGGAATAAGCAACGCGGAACGTCTCCATCGGTTGCAACGTTTTATCGCCCAAGGGAATCGTATAAGAGGTCGTTTTCTCCGTACCGTGATAGATACGAATGGAATAATTCTTTAACGAAAGGGGTTCCGTACCGAAATTCGCCACCTCCACCACGCGATTCTTAATGAGCTCACCTAAATAAAATTCGGAGAAAAGGAGTGGGGACCCCTCTTCAAATTCCTTATCTTTTAAAGAGTCGGATGAATCAATACTTGGGGAAGAAGAATGGTCGAAACCAGTATCTCCACAGGAGACACTTAAAAGCAGCGATGCCGCTAGTACGGGCCAAATTTTCTTCGTCATTTGTTGTAATTCTTAATTAAATCAATGGAGGTGGAACCGATCTTGGAAATCACGCTTCGAGCAACCAAACGATCAAAACCGCCTTCATAGGAATAATAGAAATTGAAGGTGAATTGGGTTCCTTTTTCGGAGAAATAAAGGTCTGCGGCCTGCAATTCCAATTTATCTGAGTGGTTAGCGGCCACTTCATAAACGCCCAATGCTTTGGAAAGGGCCGTTAATTCCGCAGTATTGTCCTTGATGAGGGTTGGGGTCGCGTCCAAAGCGGCCGGAGCAACATCCTCGGAGGACGATTCTTCTACTGGAGCATCATCGCTATAGTATTTGCCAAATAAATTAAACGTCCCGAATGTCGTGCCTTTGATCTTAGGAACAAAAACGTTCTCCGCCGTGAACATGGCTACGTGATCCCCGACATAGGACGGGTCAAAATACAAATCGCGGAAGGAAGAAACGTTATTTCCGCTTCCATCTACCAATGCATCGCCCAAAACGAGCTTATCTTTCTTCGTTTCAGCGTCCTTTTCAACAGTATAGTGGTAACTCTTGCCATCTTTGGCATCGATAACGCCTCCGTTTTTACGATCGCCAAAATTCTTATAGGTGCTATAGAATCCATCTTCAACATAATCCGTCATGATGCTCGGGGTCGAATTCGAAGAAAGATACTGATAAATGTTGTTGACCCTGCAGTTCTTTCCAAAGGAAGAAAGGACAGAGGACAAAGTGTTGCCGCCAGTGACGGGGGGATTGGAGGAAGAAGATCCATCATTTCCTGTTCCGCCTTCACCGCAAGAGACAAGAAGAAGGCCCGCTAGGCCCAAGACAAAGAGATTACGTTTTTTCATGCGTGTCCATTATAGGTAAAAGCAAGGGAAAGCAAAAGCCCCCACGCGTATGCGCAGGGGCAATAATCGTTATTTAAGACGATTAGTCGACGAAGTTGATGACGATGCTGTCAAGATAGAAGGCACCTTTATCACCACTGTGGGAGAAATGAACAAAGGTATCACTCTTCGTAGTTGGAGTATAAGTAACCGTCGGTTCGCTCTTAGAGCCCGTAACAGTCGTGGACCCGGCGGCGGTAACCATGGCGGCACTGGTCGTAATCACCAAATTGGAGTTGGAAGGGAATTTCTCGCTGAAAGTCTTTGTGTTGTAAGTAACCACAATGCTCTTAATCGCTTTTGGCAAAGAAACGGTGTTCCAAATCGCGGAATTCTTGTCTTTGTTCATTTGAATATAGGGGGTGGCGGTGGTGGTCATACAGCCCGTAAAGGACCATTTCACGCCGTCAATGGTTTTGTCTTCGCCGCCTCCATAACTGGTTCCGATACCAAGTTTGATAGCAGTGACTTCCGTATTGTTAACAACAACGCTGGCGTCTTTAAACGTGACAGTGACTTTGTTAACGCAGGTAGCATTGAATTTGCCATCCGCGACCACGGACTTCACGCCCTGAGCATCCTCGACAAGAATCGTGTCGACAACATAGCCGGCCTTGGAAGAGGTTGCGTTGACGGTGATTTCTTCGCCATAAGCAATGCCTTCCGTCTTGGAAAGGGTGATAGTGGCCGCCGGGTCATCCTCAGAAGTGGCCGTCGCCGTGTAGGTGGCGGTGCTGGCCTTTTTGGAGAGCAAGTTACCCATGATTTCCGGGGTATTGGTATAGGAATAATAGGTATAGACACACTTCATGGTGATTTCCATACCGTTGGTAAGACCGGCCAAAGAGGTCTTCGCATCGTTTGGATTATCAAAGGAGAAGGCATCCCCGTTCCAGTTAATGCCTTTATTCGCCGTACCAGTCAAACCATAAATCATGATGGTTTTCTTGGTCGTCGGATCGGTCAAATAGCCTTTTCCAGCATCGTCAGATTTAAAATCCTCCAAAATGCCAGTGACTTCAAACACTTGGTCGGTGACGACTTTGTCACCAAGAGCCAAAATTTCCCCAACCGTTTTCTTCACGGCTGCAGGAGCAGGTTTGGTTTCGTTGGGGTTAAAATCGCCTTTATAATCGCCTTTTGCAATCAGTTTAACATCGGTGAGCTGGGCTTGGTTATACCAGTCAGAGACACCTTCGATGGAGATGCCTTGGCCAACTTTCGGGGCGTTGGGGCCGAGTTTGTTCGCGGCAGTCGCATCAAATCCCCAGCTTTCGAAAACGCCTGCGCTGGCCTTGCGATCCTCAACGTGAATCGAAACGGTCGAATAGCCTTGGGCTTTATTGCCAACAACAATGGTAGCGTCAATTTTATTATAAGGCACCCCTTGGCTAGACGTAGTTGCGGCAGCAGTGATCTTGGAGAGATAAGCGCCTTCGGCTTTGGCAATACGGCCTTGATTTTTGGGAGAATCGTTTTTAAACGTTCCATCCAAAACAAGGTCAACCGGTTTAGCAACCGTGCTGGAAGTTGTTTCGGTTATGGTTTCGGGTTTTAATTCGTAGAGACCGCTAAAAATATCGACGGTGCCAGCGATTTGGACGAGTTTACCAACCGCCGCGGCCTCCCATTTCTTGTTGGTATAAACCGTGATGGCGGATTCGCCGTCGGCGACAAGGATGTTGCCACTAACGAGGATTTTCGTGACATAGCCGCGGGTGACAACGCTGTCGCCTTTCTTACAGTCATAAATCTTAGAAATGGTGAGAATGCTGGTCGCAAGGATCTTCACGTTGAAACCTTTGGACGCATATTCCCTGCCTTCAATGGAGGCGTGAGCAACAACCGCTTCTTTGAGCGCGTGTTGTTCAGAATCCGCTTTGACGATGAGCGTGGTTCCATCGGCAGAGACTTCGAGGAAGGCTTTCGCGGCATCCGAAAGCGTGTAGCTGATGGCGAAGGTGTATTCCTTGCCATCGTGGGTCACTTTGGATTCCTTCACCAAGGTTTGGTCAACGGCGATACCAGTGGAAGACCACTTGTCAAATCCAGCCGAGATGTTGGTGATGGCTTCGTTGGCCAAAGTCGCATAATTCACGGCGGGCGCGCTCGTAGCGGAATCCGTGGTGTCTTTGCTACCACCGGCTCCTCCACCGCAAGCGGTAAGCCCCATGATGAGTGCGCTCGAGAGAACGAGCAATTTCAGTTTCTTCATGATTTATTTTTCTCCTTTCAGAAGTGACTGATCTATCAAAATCGAAACGAATTTGGAAAGCCTTAATAGGCCTTGGAAACATCGCCACCAATGACGGTGATGCCTTGACGAGAGCAGAGTTTCACCTGATAACGGCCATAATAGGTGACCATCGCGCCTTTGACGCGAATTTCGGTGGCACTCTTGAAGTATTCGATGTTCTGGATACGCGGCTTGGTGTTGTCTCCGCCCGGTTTTTCGCCCGGATAGACAGCCATGCCGTCATCAATACGAACGTTGATCGTTTCTCCAGCGGCATTTTTGCACCAGAGGGTAAAGGCATAGGCAATATTGGAAGTCGTCGCTTTCACCGCTTTTCCGCCATAGCAGGTAAGCGGCTCGTCGATCGAGCAAATCACGTTGATGTTGTCTTTGACGGCCAATTCGCCAACGGTGCCCTTCTTCTCTTCGTAGGTTCCATTGCCTTTTTCAAGAACTTCAATGTCGCCTTCTTCATGATAGGCAGCGGAATAGTGAGCGTCCACAAGCTGCAACGTTCCTTCGTCCGCCGTGGTTTCTCCATCTTCCACCGCTCCAAAGCGAGCAACAGTTCCAGAAATGCGGATCTTGTTGCCAACGCGAGCAAGCGGGGCCATTACTTTATATTGAGTAAAGACATAGATGCCGTAACGTTTTCCGTCAATATCTTCATTGAGGTAGCAAGCGCCAGTATCGGGCCCGGTAGCGGCGACTGTGGCGACAAAGGTCGCTTTGGCTCCCACCCAGTCGAACGTTTCGCCCTTAACGTCGGTGCCTTCTACAATATTTTTAAGCGTGCATTCTTGGGCTGCACCGTAGTTGAAGTCAGGGTCGGGGTTCGGACTCCAAACGTGCATCTCCAAATCCATGGCCTGTTGATTGGCATTGAGGAATGCCAAAGCGTAATCCTTACCCGTTGCACCCTTCATCTTGGACCAGCCTTCTTGAACAAGAGCGAGGTTTACAAGCTTAAGGTCTTGGTAGTCGGCGTTTTCTTTTTCGCTCACCCAAATATAGGTGAGGTAACGACCGCCGGTGCTATCCAAAACGGGAACCGAGCCTTTATCGCCTTGGTCCGTGCTATCAGTAGTCAAAACAATCGTTTTGGCCGTGGCAAGCATATCGCCATTGAAGCTGCTAGCACCGCTTCCCCAAGGTTCCAACATACCGGTGGATTCTGGGGTATCGATGCAGTTATAACGGCTCTTGATGAGGTTGGTTTTCTCCCCATGCGGGTAGAAATGGGCGGTGTCACCATCAATTTTGCGGACCAAATCCACTTGACCGATGCCGTCTTTCAAGAAGGTTTTGCCCTTGTAGTCTTCCTTCATCTTGGTCTCAGAGACATAGTCGACAAATTGATAGGCACTGCTACTCGTCGTTTGTTCGCCCGTTGTAGAGGTTGCGCTATCGGAAGGAACCGTTCCACCGCGGCAAGAGGCAACGCCCAAAGTCGTAAAGGCTAAGAGCAATGCGGATAAAAAGAATTTTTTCTTCATGGTATCACCTCGTTAATTGCGGGTTTGGTTCACGCAGTTCGCCATCGCGTCACTGAGCGCCTTCTCCACGGATTTGCTGCCGATTAAGACAGAGGAGAGAGCTTTGCCAACCTCGGTTCTAGCTAAAGCAGATCCAAGGAAAACGGGGCTCGTGAAATAATCTTCCAGCATCGTGGAGCTGAGTTTCGCCACTTCCGCAAGCAAATCGCCCTCCACGGCATCTTCAATGTAATTCTTATAAGCGTCCGTGTCGTAAGAGCTATAACGAACCGGCTGATAGCCGGTAGATAAGCCATAGACAACGGTATTCGTGGAATTCGTAACGAAACGATAGAATTTCCAAGCGGCGCGGCGTTCTTCTTCCGTAGAACGGTTATAGAAGCAAACCGAAGGTCCCTGGGAGATGACCGCCGGATGATCGACGTCTACCGAAGGGGGAGTCACAACGCCGACTTCAAAGTCGTTGGTCGAGTTATAAGTCGTTCCCCCGGTGGAGCCGATGGACATGAAGATTTCGCCAGCGGTAAAACGGGAGGAGGTATAGGTGGCGTTCGCCGAGGTTCCCTTCGTTTTGAAATAGCCAAGGTCATAATAGCCCTTAAGCATATTAAGCATGCTCTTGATGCCGTCATTATCGAAAACGAAGTGGGACTCGGAAGCAGGGTCGTTCGTCGTGTAGTCGTAACCCATTTGTTGAGCCATCGAAATGAAAAGGTTCGAATCAGAGTCGTATCCTAAGGGGAAATAGACATATTCATCGCCTTTTTTGTTGGGATAAGCCGCACGGATTTCCGCGCAAAGGTCCCACATTTCCGCCCAAGTGGTCGGAACCGTCCAACCATTTTGGTCGAATACGGTTTTGTTGTAGAAAAGGGCTTCGGTGGATTTAGCAAATGGAAGGCTATAAACGCCGGATTTGTTGTATTCGCAGCCTTCGTCCCAGAAGGTTTTGACGAAATCGGCTTTGCCGACGCGGACTTCGCCAGCCGCGTTCACGGATTTTCCGTCTTCTTCTTTGAATCCCAATTCGGCATCATCGATGCAGGAAGACATATCGACGACGCAATTGCGGTCCAAATATTCCGCGACGTTATCCGGATAGCAGAACGACATCGTGGGGAGATTTCCGGTCGCCACGTTGTTTAAGATCAAATTTTGAAGTTCGTCATAGCCTCCAGCAGCAGACAAATCGTCAATGACGATGTTCGGGTTTTGCTGTTGGAACGCCTTAATCATGCCACGGAGCAAGTCTTGATTGACTTTGCCCATGGTATGCCAGAACTTCACATGAGTTTTGTCATCTCTTGGCGCCGTACTGCTGGTACCGTCCGTCTTGTTGGAGGAGCCGTCCGTCTTGTCGGAGGAAGAGCCCGGTTTTTCGGGCGTTCCTCCACAAGCGGAAAGAGCAGCTAAGCAACCACATGCAAGAAGTACGATGGATGGCTTCTTTTTGTTCATATGCAATTTCCTTTTCGTATCGGATCGAATGAAGAGAATGGTTTATTCAGCAAACAAGCAATCAGACATGGCTTGGTCGAAGGCTTGGTCGACCGTTTTGGTTCCAAGAAGGACCGAGGAGAGAAGTCCGTCCATGCTCAAGCGAGCTTGGCTGGAGCCTTTGAAGGCCGGGGAAGTGAATTGCGCATCCGCGTATCCGCTTTCTTCACTGCCGACATAGGAGAACATGTCTTGGATGAGTTTGCCTTCGCCAACCGCGGTGTCTTTCGCGTCTTGGAAGATCGAATCGGAGAAGGAAGAATTACGGACCGGGTTATAACCGGTGCTGGAGCCAAATAAGGCCGAATTCTTGGTGTTGGTCGCGAACTTGTAGAAGAGCCAAGCAGCGGTGCGTTGGGCTTTCGTCGTGCCTTTCTTGAAGAAGGTGATGGACGGCCCTTGGGAGATGACTGCTTTGTTGGTCTTGTCGTATTGGGGGATGCCCGTGACGCCAGTTTCGAAGTCCGCGGTGTAGCAATATTTGGTGCCGCCCGTGGAGGAAACGCTCATCAAGAGGGTTTGCGCTGTGAATTGGGTGCTGGTGTAGGCGCTGTTCGCGGAGGTGCCTTTCGTCAAGAAATACTTCTTGTCGTAGTACTCCTTCAATTTGGTGACGAGGTCTTTATTGGCTTGGGTCGAGAAATGGAAGTGGCTATTTTCGGCGCCAGAACGTTGCGAGGTGGTATACGGAAGTCCTCTTTGGATGAAATTCGTGATTAAGAGGTTCGCATCGCTATCCCAGCCGAGGCAGGTGTATTTATCGTCTTTGTAGGTTTCGTCGGATTTGATCGTCTCGCAGAGTTCCCAGAGTTCATCCCAAGTTTCAGGAACGGACCAGCCTTTCGCATCGAAGACCGTTTTGTTGTAGAAAAGGGCTTCGGTAGATTTGGAGAAGGGGAGGGAATACATGCCTTCGACGGCATAATTGCTTCCGGCTTTCCAGTAGCCAGCGGACATATCTTCAACGCCCAAATCGCCTAAATCATAGCCTTTCGGGTTATGGCCGAGGCCGTAAACCGGGTCATTGATGTAGGGGGTCATATCCAAGGCGGCGTTGTGGTCGATATAGCCGGCAACGTGGTCTTCGTAGGCATAAGCCATGGTCGGCAAATTACCGGTAGAGATGTTGTTGTTGATGACTTCGTTTAATTGGTCGTAACCACCCTGCTGGGTGTTCGTAACCGTGATGTTTGGATAAACTTTGTTAAAAGCAGTGATGATTTGATCCAAGATCGGTTGGCCCGAGGTTTTGCCCATCGTGTGCCAAAAGGTGATTTCAACCGGTTTCTTCGGATCGAATTCTTCATCATTAGCGGGGGTGGTTGCGGAAGTCGCCGAATCTTTGGAATTGTCCGGATTCGGTTTCGATGAGTCGTTGGATCTGCCGCCGCATGCTGTCATAAGAGTCATGGAAGCGAGTCCGAAGATGAGAGTCATCTTTTTGTTTAGCATAATTTCTCCTCTATAAAATGCAGTCAAATTGCTTTGACATTCTATTGTATTATGTTCCGCCACAAAAGAACACTGCTATTTGAAGTCTACATATATGTAGGGGTTTAAAAATTTACAAATATTTTACAGCCAAATCTTTTTCTGTTTAGACATGAAAAAAGAGGCTCGTTACGAGCCCCAAATTTCGTCTAGCCTTTAATACCGGCACGGCCAACGCCATGCATGATGTATTTGCGGAAGAAGATGAAGAGTAACAACAACGGAACGGTGACAAGAATCGTCGCGGCCATTTGAATGCCATATTGGGGGTCGCCATTGCTGGAAGTGAAGGAGGAACGCAACGCGTTCGTCACTAAGCGCCAGCTCGGATCCGCCGTGGTAACGAGGTTCGGCCACACATAAGAGTTCCATGCGCCCATTAGTTTCAAAATGAAGATGGAAATAAGGGTCGGCATCGCAAGCGGAACCATGACTTTCCAAAGGTATTGCCAATCGCTCTTGCCATCCACTTTCGCGGCCAAATAGAGTTCGTTCGGAATCTGTTTGAAGTTCTGACGAAGCAAATAAATGTAGAAGACCGCGATCCAGAACGGAATGATCATGGATCCGAAAACGGAATCCTTGTAGGTCAGCCAGCCTTCGACCTTGCCAACGCCAAATTCGTACCAGGGCAAGCGGGAAACGGTGATGTAGTTGGTGATGACCATCATTTCGCCCGGAATCATCATGGTAGCAAGCAAGATGGCAAACAACGTATCTTTGCCGCGGAAATTAAGGCGAGCGAAAGCAAACGCTGCAAAAATCGTAGTGATTAAGGTGCCTAGAGTCGAAAGGACGCCAACCACCAACGTGTTTCCCACGTAAGTACCGAAATCAAAGGAATTGAAAACGGTGATGTAGTTGCTCCACAAAACGTTTGTGGGGAAGAACGTCTGGTGCAGGGAGCGAATTTCCGTCGTGCTCTTCAACGAGGTGATGATCATCCAGTAGAACGGGAAGAGGACGATGAGACTCATGAAAATCAAGAAGGCGTAAACCACCACAAGGCTCACAATGCGAGCCACTTTTTGGGCTTTTTCCAACTGCTCGGCATTCTTGGATTTGGCTTTGATCACCAAATGCATTTTAGAGGTGTCGATTGCTTGGTATTTGGGGGACGCTTCGCGCTCTTTTTGCTTTTCGGCTTTCCCCTTCATCTTGAAAAGTTTCTGGAAGAAATTGCGGTCATCGTAAGTATTGATTTGATGTTCGTGTGCCATATTAGTAATGAACCCTCGTCTTCGAAACTTTGAATTGAATAGCCGTGAAGAGCAAAATCACCAAGAACAGCAAGACCGCAGCTGCCGCTCCGTACTGGACGTTGCCTTTGACCATGTCATAAATGTAGTAAACAACCGTGTACATGTTGTTGGTGCCACCGCCGTCGGTGGAAGATTTGCCAAGCAAACCAACAACGGACGTGTATTCTTTGAAGCTTCCAATGAAGGAAGTAATCATGATGTAAAGGATTTGCGGGGAAAGGAGAGGAACCGTGACGTTCATCATGGTTTTGAATTTACCCGCGGAGTCGATTTTGGCAGCATCGTAATACTGCTTATCGATGTTTTGCAAGCCGGAGAGGAAAATCAAAATCTTAAACGGCAAGCTGTGCCAAACGATGTAGATGCAAAGGGCAATCATGGCTCGCCATTGCGGGGCGCCTTGGTCAATCCACTTCATATTTCCAAGATGGAAGATAAAGTTGATGATGCCTTGATAGTCGAACAAAACGGCGAAGACCATGCCGACGGCAATCGCGTTGGTGACGTAAGGAATGAAGAAAATCGTCTGGAAAAGCTTTTTAAACGCCGGAATCGAATTGAGACCGATGGCAATTAACAAAGCGATGATAATCGAAATAGGGACGGTGATGAAAGTGATGATCATCGTGTTCGGAAACGCGTATTTGATAACGTCCATCGTGAAATAGACGGATTTGACCGCGCCCGTTGGGTCTACATAGGTTCCTTTGACTCCACCCGAAGTGAAATCGGTGCAGGCCCAGCGATAAACCATTTCGCCACCCGTAGTTTTGCCAACGAGTCCGAGGACAACGCCGAAATTTTCTAACGTGAACCCTTTGTTGGTTTGGGTAACGTAGTCATAGTCTTTCAAGAAGGCGATGACAATCGTGTTAATGAGGGGATAAAAGGTGAAGACCGCCATCAAAATGAGGGTCGGGGCCAAATAAAGCCAGGCTTTCCAGTTGTTCTTCTCGCCCGCGTCGGCGGAGGTCCGCTCTTTGACGCGTCCGAAAAGAGGCTTCCGGGCCTTCTTCTTTTCGTTCGTGATTTTGGAGACTGCCATAATCGAAGGCCTTAAATGAGGCGGGGTTCCCCTTCCTCAAGAGAGAAGGCGAAGCACTTATGATGTTTGACTTCGCAGGCAACATCGCCAACCTGAACTTTCGTAAAGGCGTCGATGATGAATTTGGTGTCGCTAAGACGGTATTCTTGGTCGCAGTTCAGCATAATGTCGCGGCCCATCGTCAAAATGCGTTCGACTTTGAAGTGGAAATTGTTGTTCGCCTTCTCGTCGATGATGATACCTTCGGGACGGATTCCAACCGTGACTTCTTGATCCGAAAGATCGCGGCCAAGTTTCTTGGCTTCTTCCAATTCCTGGGCAGTAATTTCACGGACCATATCGTCACCGATATAGACTTTGTGATCCTGGATACGGCCTTTGAAAAGGTTGATCGGCGGGGTTCCAAGGAAGTTCGCGACGAATTTGTTGCAGGGGTTGTTATAAACTTCCTGCGGAACGCCTTCTTGCTGCTTCACGCCGAGCTTCATAACGACGATTTTATCGGAAATCGACATAGCTTCTTCTTGGTCGTGGGTAACGAAAATCGTGGTGATTCCGGTGTTTTGCTGAATGCGACGAATTTCTTCGCGGGTCTGCAAGCGCAAACGAGCATCCAAGTTGGATAAAGGTTCGTCCAAAAGTAAGACCTTGGGCTTTTTAACAAGGGCGCGGGCGATAGCGACACGCTGTTGCTGACCACCGGACAATTGGTTCGGTTTGCGTTCCAAATATTGTTCGATTTGGACAATTTTGGCAGTTTCACGAACGATTTTGTCGATTTCGTCTTTGCTTAATTTACGGCGTTTAATTTCCGGTTTGCCTTCCATGTCCAATAGCGGTTCGCCATTTTCGTCCAAAACAGGTTCTTCAATGCGAAGGTTGGTTAAGGGGAAAGCGACGTTCTTGTAAACCGTCATGTGCGGATAGAGAGCGTAGTTTTGGAAAACAAGTCCGATCCCGCGCTTTTCCGGTTCCAAATCCGTGACATCTTCGTCACCGAACCAGATTTCACCATCCGAAGGCTCGAGTAGCCCCGAAACCATGTAAAGGGTCGTGGATTTGCCACACCCTGATGGGCCTAGCAAACCAACGAGTTGTCCGTCCGGGACCGTAATATTAAAATCCTCGACCGCGTGTGTATCCGGGATACCTTTTTTTGGATTGCCCGGAAAAATCTTGGTCAAATTCTTGAGCCTTATTTCCATCCGACTTGCTCCTGTTCGTTCATCGTACCGCAATTATAGTGTCTTCCAACTTTTTGCTCAATAGAGGATAAGCCCGAAAACTAGCCGTTTTTGTCATTGTCCTGCTCTTGTTTTGAGGTTTTGTCAAAGAAGTGATCACCATACCAGGAAGAAAGGAAAGGACGAGACTCGGTCGATTCGGCCTGTTCTTGCATTTGAAGGTACTCTTCTTTGGAGCGATAAACGCTGCGATCGCTGGTATCTACCATATAGAGGCCCGTCATGTAATCATGCAAGGGTTGCCCATCTTTTCTTAGTATCGCCATCGTGAAACTTACAAATAACGGCACGGCAAAAGTCACCATCGAAAGCAGTGTTTCCACCACAAGCATCCATAAAAAGCGGAACAAAAAGCTTCGGAACCGCGGAGAAACGGCATACCCATCGAGCAAAGCCAAATGGAAAATGGCCATGCCAAACGTCCGCCACCCGCGACGGAAAAAAACCAAAGGCACCAAGAATTCAAATACCAACATGGAAATAGCTAAGCTGGATGGAATTAAAAGCAAATTGATGGTCTTAGACAATTTTTTAGAAGCGTTCACGAAAGTTTCGCTTCGATTCAGGTATTCGATCGCCGAGATGATGGCTTGGTCGTAGAACCCCATCAACGTTGCGTCGTCCACAATAGCTCGGGGGTTTTGATGGCTATCCAAAGCAAAATAAGGCGATCCATCGCTTTGCTTAATCGAATTCTCACCAACTTTTTCAGCGTTATATAGTCTTAAGCCCTCCCCTTCATCAAATAAATGAACGGGGTCTACGGTATAAAAAGTAGAAAGGCGACTCTCGCAAAACGAAACCTGCTCTTCCGGCTTGTCCTTGAAGGTTCCTTTCGCGTAGGTAACGATTTGAACCAAGTTGTCTTCCGTTTCCTCGTAAGTGAATAAGCCCGATTCTCTAGAAACCGCGACATACGTATCAAAAGCATTCCGATAGGAGGAGCTATTTTCCACGGCGAATCGAAGGCCCGCAAAAGCGCCCAAAGCCAGAACCACCATGCACATCAAATCAAACAAAAAGGCAATGGCTCTTTTCGGCAAAGGGGCCTTAAAGTACTCGAGTTCAATACCCTGTCCCCCTTCTTTTTTATTTTCCACCACTACTTCACTGCTCATTTTGTTTTGCCCTCTCCGCTTCGATCTTCGCACGCTCAGCCCCAATTAGAGCCACATCGTTGGTAAAAACCGTGGTATGCGACAGAATCTCGGACAAAGAAGCCCCGTCTTGACGGATGATCATGAATCCAGTGGAAATCATGCCAAAAATTCCGCCAAACGCTAAAAACAAAGATAGCCGCAACGCTGTCTTTCCAAACAAAGCGAAGGGGAGCATAAAACCGTCGAGTCCATAGACAAAGAAGGTGGAGAATGGGATGCCAAAGGACCCGATCAAGAAACTCACGGTCCCCCGTAAAAAGATTTGCGACCATTTTAAAGGTTCCCCTTCTTCTCCAAGCGGTTCTAGGTGCATTACCCGTTTTCCTACAGCACGCCCTGTCTTGCCAATGCAGGGAATAAGGAAATAAAAGACACCTCCAGCAAGGATGTAACTGAAAATCGCGCCTAGACCCAGCATCAAATAATGTTTCGTCGCAGCGTTCGTATACGCCTTCAAATAATCACCATAGGGAGTGGATTGAGCAAATTCCGCCCAAGCAACTTGATATTTTTTGGAATAGAATTCCTTCACGGTTCGCGCGGCATTCACCACATCGGCATTCGCTCTCTCCCCTTCCACGTAATCTTTAAGAAAGGTGCGCAAAGAGGGGGAAAGCACGGCGACACGCCCTTCTCCGCTGGATTCAAAGATGCAGCCTTCTTGACCCAGTTCCAAAATTTCGGTGTTATAACGTTCCACGCTATAAAGGGGCTTTTGGGGGCTTTCATACTCGCAATAATAACGGTAGAACGAATCCGTCGGCTCATTGGTTCCATCGTAGGCGTATACGCGTTTCACATAAGTTTCCGCTAACTTTTCGTCGCTATAGATGCCATTTTCCTCGTCTTGAATCCGAAGACCAGAACGCTGAGATTCTTCGTTTAGCAGCACAATCTGCTCTGACGCCGCCCGTCCTAGGGGGGAATGGTCAATTCCTAAGGCGACCAGGGCATAAACCATCATTTCCAAAACCAGCATCAAAAAGAAGTCCGCGAGCTCCGCTAAGACTCTTTTCCCCTTCTTTCCCGGGACCAAAATAATCGAATTTTCCTCTTCGGGAACTAAAGTTGAAGGCATACCGTTCGAATTCACAGGCTTAAGTTTACGTTTTTTTGTCTCTTGGACAAGGAGGACGCAATTTATAACGCACGTTCTTCGACCCTTTTTCGATGCGTGTTACAATAACAAAGTTCCATTCCAAACGAGGAGGGCACCGCTATGCGCGTTTATTCATCCAAAGAATATCGGCAGCAGGAACCAAACCTGCACATTTTCTATGGGAAGGCCTATCCGGAAGCCAAACACACCCACGACTTTGTAGAAATCGTCTATATCGACTCCGGCAAAATCGACCACATCGTCAACGGCAAAGAATTCCACGCCAAAAAAGGGGATTTGCTATTTTTGAATTACAATAGCGTCCATTCCTTCAAACCCCTGTGCCCCTCCACCTATTACAACATTTCCTTTTATCCCGAAATTCTAGAGAAGATCATCACCCCGGAAAACGCGTTCAGCTTGCTCTCGTTATCTACTTTCAACGAGATCTCCAAAGAAACCAACGAAGGGCTTGTTTCTTTTAACGCTCACGAGCAGCGGATCGTCAAAAATATCCTGGACGCCATTGCAGAAGAGCAAAGCAAACACCTTCCGCGATTCGAGGTCATCAACGAATCCTATATGAACATTCTCATCACAATGATTTTGAGGAAGACTTCGTTGCCAGATGAGCCCGAAACCAACGCGTGGAATGAATTGGCCGACTATATCAGCGATAACCTCGATAGCGACCTCTCCCTCGAAGCTTTGGCCAAAAAATGCTTCTACAATCCCTCCTATTTTTCTCGCTTATTCAAAAGCAAATTCAAGATTTCTTTGGTTGAATACGTCTCCAATAAACGCGTGGAAAAAGCCATCGGCCTATTAACGGACACCGAGCTTTCGATCAAAGCCATCGCCTCGGCCTGCGGATTCTCCAATAAAAGCGTCTTCTACCGCACTTTTGCTAAAATCACCGGCAAAACCCCGATGGAATATCGGGGGAAAAGAGACATCCTTCCTCCGTTAGACAACAAGTAAAAATTCGTCATTCCGCTTTTATTATAATGAAATAAAGTTTTGGAGACGATGTAATGAAAGCACCCTTCCCTTTTGTAGAACGCCCCGCTTCGAATAGCGAGCCCTTTTGGCGTTACCCCAACAATCCCGTCATCGGGAGAAACCACGGTTCCTTGGCCCGCGTTTTCAATTCCGCCCTTCTTCCTTATGGCGATGGCTATATCGGCGTATTTCGCGCAGAGAAAAGAGATTCTATTCCCCATTTGTTCTTAGGCCGAAGCGCCGACGGGATTCACTTCGAAATCGAAGAAACTCCGATCCGATTCACTTACGAAGATGGTCGGAAAGATGATGCTGCCTATGGGTATGACCCGCGGCTAATCGAAATGGAGGGGAAATATTACATCCTGTGGTGCGATGACCTTAACGACAGTCCCGCGATTAACATTGGTTATACGGAAGACTTCATTCATTTCACCAAAATGAACCACCCCTTCCCTCCCAATTCAAGAAACGGCGTCCTTTTCCCTGAGAAATTCGACGGTCAATACCTCGCCCTTTATCGTCCAACCGATGGAACCGATGGCAACATCTACTGCTGCCGTTCCCAGGATTTACATCACTGGGGAGACTATTCTTTGTTCCTGCCCAAAACCCATTTTGGCTGGGGAAAATTCAAAATCGGCGCAGGGTGCAATCCCATCAAAACCAAAGAAGGATGGCTATTGATTTATCATGGAGTCATCGATACCTGCAACGGCCTTCTTTATTCCATAGGCGGTGCCCTCTTGGATTTAAAGGACCCCGCCAAGGTGCTTTATCGGAGCAAGGATTACCTTTTGACCCCCGAGGCCCCTTATGAAACCGCCGGATTCGTCCCCAACGTCTGCTTCCCCTGCAGCGCACTCGTGGACGAGCCAACCGGGCGAATCGCCCTTTATTATGGCTGCGCCGATACGGTGACATCCCTTGCTTTTTCCACCATCGATATTCTCATTTCTTACATTAAGGAGCACGCGGAACCATGAACGAAGAAAAACGAAGCGAACTTCTTTCCTATTTTTTGAACGAAGAATATGGCGTCCTCCCTTCTTTTGACGACGTACACGTTTATTACGAGGTGGTAGACGAATTCCCCGATGCCTTAAAAGCCCATCGAAAGGATTTGCGTTGCCACTTAGAAAGAAAGGGACGTTACACCTCCTTTGGATTTGATTTGTTCGTGCCGTCCAAACCAAAAGGCGTCTTCATTTTTCTTTGCAACCGTCCCGTGGGACAAATCAGCAAAAAGGAAATCGATCCGAACCGCGACCTCAAAAGTTCGTTTTATCCCGTTGAAGCCATTCTAAAAAGAGGCTATGCCTGCTGCGCATTCCTTACCGCGGAAGCCGCCGAAGATAAAGCTGGGTTCCGTTTCGGCATGAATTCCCTCTTTCCCGATATTAACCACGAAGACCCCCATTCCTATGGAACGCTTCTATTTTGGGCAAAGGGGTTCAGTCTCATCATCGACTATCTAAAGCAAGACCCCCTCACCAAGGATCTGCCCCTTGCAACCGTCGGCCATTCTCGCGGTGGCAAAACCAGTCTTTTAGCCGGGGTAATCGACGACCGTATCGACCTCGTTTGCTCTAGTTGCGCCGGATGTGCGGGGGACGCGGAAGAATCCAATTACCATAAAGGGGCCGAAACGATTCAAGTGATCACGAAAGCCTTCCCCTTCTGGTTCGCGCCCGCCTTTAGAAAATACGCCAAAGAAAAACGGGAACACGACCAAAGCGAATTCCTCTCCCTTATCGCCCCACGCTTGCTTTACACCTCTTCTAAATCCGAAGACCTATGGGCCGACCCCGTCGGAGAATTTGAGACCTTGCAAAAAGCATCGAAAGCCTATGAGGAGCAAGGTTTAAAAGGTTTTGAGCCCAAAGAAGCGTTTGATATCCATCACGAGTTTGTCTATCAAGAAGGAAATATCGCCCATCATCACCTTTTTGGCGAGCATGATTTGGACGAACGCGACTGGAATCTCTACATGGATTTTTGGGACAAGCACCGTAAATAATCGACAAAGTTCTATTGCGCGTTTCTTTTAAGCGTGTATTCTTTTTTCAAGGAGAAACACGAATATGGATAAAAAACTCTTGTTGCCTCGTTGGCTATTCTTAACCTCTTTCATCGTGGCATCCGTCGCCTGCTTTGCCTATGGCTTATGGCAACTCGTCACCTTCATTGTTTTAGTTTCCGACGTCACTTCTTACGTCGCGGGATACCCGGTATTCTTGATGCTCGAATTTGCCATTTACGTCGGATTAGGCATCACGTCCCTCATTCTTTTGGTCCGTTGCAAGAATAAAGACGAAGGTGGAATGCTAGCTAAATTGTTTTATTCCATCTTCCTCATTGCCACCGGAGGATGGCATTTTGTAAGCCCCATCGTCTTCAACATTGGAAACTTCGCCCCCCTGAATTGCCTCGTCGGCCTCACCAATTTGGTTCTTGGAATCGTCTGTTGCAGCACCTTAGGAAAGAAGGTGAGCAAGGTTTTGCTTATCATCGCCGGCAGTTTCGACGCCATATGGGCTTTTACCCTTGCAACTTGGAATCTCGCCAAGGATCGGGTCATCTATGGCCTATTGTTCCTGCTTCTAACCGCTGCAACGATTTTCTTTATCGTTGCAAGCTCCGTGGCCAAAGAAAAAGCAGGGACGCCTATCGCCGAGCAAACTAACGTATCCAGTCAACCAGAACCATCCCCTCTAACCGAAGCGGATTACGAAGCCTTAACCAAACTCAAAGAATTGCTCGACATGGGCATTCTTACCCAAGAGGAATTCAATCAAAAGAAACACGAACTCCTCTCAAAACATCAATAACATAGAGGCTAACCGGACCGAAAAGGTTCGGTTTTTTGTTGTTCTTATTTAACCGAAATCACGTTGAATCAAATGTCGCATTTATTCATCAGAAGAAATTTCTGACATGCGTAACGTATTCCTTAAACCTTGGTAAAGCAAATTCGATTTTCCCATAACCCACAGATACGAGATACCCTTTGCGAATCATTTGAAGGCGGTAATTATTAAAATTATTGAGAGACATTCCCGATGCTTCGCGAATCGCGGAGGTTTCCTTGGTTGGACACTCAGAAATAGTGACACATAAATCCTTTTCCTTTTGCGTCATGCCATTCCAAATAACCCCATATCCATTTTCGGCTAGATAAGTATCTAATTTGTCCAATAATTCTGGTGTCACACGACATTCGCCGCTTGCAAAGCAAAGGTTCCCGATTACTTGATAAGCGAAAGCGTAGCCATTCGTTAATTTGGCCAACTCGTCCGCGTCATTGCTGGAGATATTTAGCTCTTTTTGGTAGCTCCTAGAAATGGAAGGGAGGTCAAGAGGGTTCAAATACACTTTCGGGGAACGTGCAAGAAAAGAGGTGGATTTGCCACTAATAAGAGAGTCGACGTTCTCAATCAGACCAGTCATTAACAGAAAAACGGGGGATTCATCGCCAATCAAAGACTGGTAAAAATTCGTAAAATAGTTCAGCTTTTCCGTCGCGTGAATTTCGTCGATGGTGACCAAGACCCGTTTTCCCTTCTTTTTTAGGCCATCCAGCATTCTGCGAATCGCCATTTCGGAAGAAAGCGTGGTGGAATTCGTTTCAAGATGAAACGTGATATGGGGGATTCCTAAATCAATGGATAAGCCTAGGTTTATCCGAAGTTTTTTCGTGGCTAGGAACAAACCCTCGGCCAACGGTGAAACAAAATCGCCTTGAGGATTAAGGTCGATAACGACCCAATCTTCCTTTTGCTTTAATTCTTTGGCAACGCTGCGCATAAGAACCGTTTTCCCTGATCCTCGAATGCCCAAGATCATGTAAGACATCGCGATGGTCCCCACATCAAGGAAAGAATTTAATATTTGGTCATAAGCATCGTTTCGTCGAATTAAACTATTAGGAATCATTCCATAAAGAACGTTAAACGGATTTTGTTTCATAAAATGGCCTCGCTTTCAGCAAACATAGTACCACGCAAAATCAATAAGTCTATGTATTTTTATGTATGTTTATGTATATTTAAATTTTTAATGTATGTTTATGTATATTCATGTATGTTTGCAGGCTTAAAGGGATGAGCAAGTCAAGACACTGGGTGGCCGGTCTACGAAGCTGTTTTTAACGGGAATTTTTTTAAAATCTTCGAAAATTGTAAATTTTGCATTTTTTGCATTTCGAAAATTGCATTTTTTGCAAAATTCGAAAGTTTTCCCATAACGTCTAAAAAAGGAAACCTCCGATTTTCGGAGGTCAATGGTTTTATTTGGTGGACCGTGAGGGACTCGAACCCGCGACCCGCTGATTAAGAGTCAGCTGCTCTACCAACTGAGCTAACGGTCCACATGCTTTCTCAAGAAAGCCCGTGTATTTTACCGCGCTTCACCCTCCTCTTCAATAGCATTTTTTCGTTCTTTAAGCAAAACGAAAACGGGAAGAAGGGTGAAGCGGTTTCCGATCCCCTTCTTTTGACATTCGCGCGCGCATTCGACTACGATATGCGTCATGGATAAGAATTCCCGCGACCAATATTTGTTCCAAAAGAAATCCCTCATTCTGCTGTTGTATCTCTACTACCAAACGGGGGTACATTACGAAAGCATCACCCTGCGGAGCTTCGGCTTCCACTTTGACCCCACCTGTAACTTCAAAGCCATCGTTAAGTCGAAAAAGGAACACATCCATAAATACACGATTCATATTTATTCCTCCTTATTCCGTGTGAGCCTCGAAGAAATGGACGTCATGGGGAACGTCAACATCATCAAAGTCAAAAACGTCAAAGACGATGCCTATGCCCCTACCGCCTCCGTGAATATCTATTTTGACGGCGACCATTTCAAAGCCGTGGGGTTTGTCGAAGGCCAACGTGTTTTAATCGAATCCCCCAAGCACGAAAAAGGGCAGGACCTCTTGTCGGTTCTAGAATCCGGAGAACACCGTAACGAATCCGCGGATAGTTTCTTGCTTTGGCTCATGCGCTTCTATTCGACCAAACTTCCCACCGATTTGGTGATGGGGGCCGGTATCAACAAGGATTATGGGGCGAAAGACTGGATGGAATTGCTCAATTCCCTCAACCTCAAGTTCTATGCTGGGGAAACCACTTCCAAGGAAGAAGTAAAACATTACATTGGGGAAGAGGTTTTAACCTCTCCTTCCCTCATGCAGCAAAAGGGTTTCAACATCTATAAAGAACTCGCCCATGAGCTTTATGAATTCGAAGAAGCCAAATCGTTTAACGATCCCGATTCCACCCTTTATCGGTGCGTGGACTTTCTCCAAGCCCACCCCGGGACTTCCGTCATCACCTACAATTACGACACGAATTTGGAATATCTTCTCCGCAAAAGGGATCTGCTTTATAGCACCATCTACGACGACAATTCCTTCACGGTCAAAAACGCCATCGCAACCATTTACCATGTCCATGGTTTATTGCCGTATGGCAAATACGATCAGGAAAAATTCACGGACTCGCTCATCTTCAACGAATCCGACTATTATTATCTCTACAACAACCCCTATTCCTGGAACATCGCCAAGCAACTGCACGACTTTAAATTCAACGTCTGCTTCTTCATCGGAATCTCTTTGACCGACCCCGATATGAAACGCCTTTTGGAACTTGGCCAAAACTATTTGAAGTTCAATTTTATCTTCATGAAACGCCAAAAGGGATATTCCCCCAGCGTGTTTAACATCATCTCCTCTTATTTCTTCACCTTTGACCTCATCGTCATCTGGGTCAACGAATACGAGGAAATCGGAGATTGGCTGAAGAGGTTATGAGAAAGCCGTCTTCCTATGCTGAATGCACCGACGCCCCAAGAGGGAGAAAATTCGGGGCTAAGTTCCTCGATTATTTACTCTGTGGCGTTTTAAGCATCCTTTTTTATTTTGGAGGACGGGCGATCGCTGACGCTACCCCTTCGGTAAAAGCCGTAACAGGCTCTCTCCAATCTCAGCAGAAAGAACTAACAACGCTTGTTTTGAATACCCATCTTGCCGAAAAGGGCGAGGATGGATTGCTGTTATCACAAAACGCCTTAGCCAGCCAGTTTGTTTTATCTCTTGCCAAGGGTTCTCTGCTATATCACGGGACCGACGAATCGGCCTTATCTTCCATTTATCAAAACGTCACACCTGCCTCCGCTTCTTCGGACAGGGTTTGCTATTATTACGCGACCTATAAGCCCACCCACGCGGAATCCTTTCTACCTCTTGGAGAAACTGGCGAATCCTACTATCGGAATCAGTTAACAAAAGGCTACGAAGACTATTTCGTGGAGGAGGGGTATCCGTTTTTGAACGATTACCAAGCCAAAGCCTTAGATGAAGGACTCCGTAACGCGGATTATTCCTTGGGGGCGGAAATCAAGAATCAACTCACTTCCCGCTACGTGGAATTGCTTCAAAACGGGGCCAAAGAATTTGAATCCTCTTATGCACCTTATCTAGAAAAGAACCAAGAATACGAAAAAGGAATTTCCACTTATCTTCAAATCCAAGCCATGACTGTACTCCTTTCTTGTTTGCTTGCTTCACTCCTTTATTTTGGATTAAGCCCTTGGATCTTCCAAAACGGCCAAACTCCCGCGGACAAATCCTTTCAGCTTTATTATGAGGATCAAGGCCTAGAACCCGGAGTTCGTTTTAACCTGTTCCGTTTGCTATTCGGGGTAATTGATTTTGGCCTTCTTATTCCCTTTGCCCTCCTTCTTTCTTCTGGGGCAGCGGGACTAGAAATCCTCGCGCAGGGAAAAGTCGGTTATCTTCCGTTATGGGTCTGCCCTTTGATTTCTTTTGGCTGGGTGGGATTCCGTTATGTATTCTCTTTGATTCGCAAAGATCATATTACGTTCTTGGAATGGGCGGGAAAGGCGAGGGAAGTCGATGGACGAAGCGTCGAAATCAATCGAAGTTCAAAATAAAGAGCTGGTTTACGAAACCCCCTCCGTCCCGCGTTATCTTGCTTCCGCGGCCTTGGATTTATTTTGCACCATTCTTTTTGGGTTCCTCTTTTTGCTTGGGGGCAGCCTCCTTTTGAAATCCGTCCCCGCGTATCAAAATGTAGCCGCGACCCAAAATAGCATTCGTTTGGAAAGCCGTCTTTACGCTCAAAAAGGCGAGGACCTGTTATCGTTAAGCGACTATTTGTCTAACGCCGAGCAGACGAGAAACGAGCAAATTCAGATCTATTCCGACCGCCTTTCCTACTTCTATACCGTGTATTTGGAAGACTATCCTTCCTTGGACGGAACGAAGCGATTCGAGGAAGCAAAATCCAAAGCCACCAGCAACAACCAGTCTCTATTCGATAGGGATGGGAAACGCGTTTTGCTATCCGCGGATTATGACGAGGCTTATCTTTCCTTTTATTCCAACCTGTATTCTAGTGACGCATTAGGCTGCCTTGCCTCTTTGCCCCCTTATCGAGCCACACAACAGTCGTTACTAAGGATGCGTCTAACCTGCATGGGATTATCTTTCTTCCTTAGTTCTTCTATTTTCTACGTCATCATCCCTTTAAGCATTACCCGGGGAAAAAGGAGTTTGGGAATGCTTTTGTCCCACGTAGGGTATGTCGATAAAACCGGGCTATCTCCCCGTTGGTGGATTTATCTTTTCGTGGGGATATTCCGCATCGTCTTTATCCTATTCGCATCTTTTATCACTTTTTTGATTCCGCTAGCCATCAGCCTTGGCATGGTTGTTTTAAGAAGGGACCGTCAAGGGCTCCCCGAATATTTATTTGGTCTTTACCCGGTTTCCTGTTCCCGTCAAAGAATTTATACGAATAAATTCGAATTACCGAAATAGCGTCCCGTTCGTGCGCGTAAGCAAAAACAAACGTATAATGAAGCGTCATATAGGAATGTAACCCATGGAAATCCGCATTGTTGGCCTAACCAAAAAATTCCCCTCCCGCGATAAAGGCGGGGCGGAGACGATTGCCGTCAAAGACTTGGACCTCGTCATTAAGGATGGGGAACTCATGGGGTTACTGGGTCCTTCTGGGTGCGGAAAATCCACGACCTTATACATGATTGCCGGCCTAAAAGACCCCACGTCCGGCTTCCTTTATTTTGATTCGGATGACGTCACCCACCTTGATCCTGAGAAAAGAGGAATCGGGTTGGTGTTCCAAAATTACGCCTTATACCCCCATTTAACCGTTTATCAAAACGTCGAATTCCCGTTAACGAGCGTCAAAATCGAACAAGAGAAAAAAGCAAGCGACGTCGAATACGAAGTCCTTCTTCAGACTCTTTTATCCAAACCCCAGGAAATCGTGGACGTCATTTTAAATTCCGCGATCGAGGGGAAAATCAACAAAAAGGAAGCCACGGGCGCCTTGACCGAGCACTTCCAAATTACCTGGACCTTGGCGAAACAACTCTATGGGTTCCGCCTTTTCGCTAACGATGAGCCGCTTCTAGACAAAGCGAACCGTCTCATCGAAGAGTCCAAAGCCCGCGAAACAAAGGCAAAAGAGAAATATCAAAAGCAAGGATACGAAATCGACGAGCAATTCCGTTTGTTAAAAGATGGAAATACGATTCTAGAAACTAGGCGCATGACCTTTGAAGAAAAGGATGCCTTGATTCGTAGAACAGCTAGGCTTGTGCAAATCTCGGAATATCTAGACCGCAAGCCCGCGGAATTAAGCGGCGGTCAACAACAACGCGTGGCTATCGCTAGAGCCCTCGTTAAGCAGCCTCGCGTTTTGCTTTTGGACGAACCTTTGTCGAACCTCGACGCTCGTCTACGTATTCAGACGCGTGAAGAAATCCGCCGCGTTCAGCAGCAAACGGGAATCACCACCGTTTTCGTCACCCACGACCAAGAAGAAGCCATGTCTATTTGCGATGAAATCTGCGTCATGGAAAAAGGCGAAGAGCGTCAGGTGGGCAAACCCCAAGAAATCTATCGGAATCCCAATTGTCTTTTCGTGGCCAAATTCCTTGGAACCCCTCCAATCAACGTCTTTGAAGGCAAAATTAAAAATCGCGCCCTTTATATCGGCGAAGAAAAAATCTTCAGTGATTTAGACATCGAAGATCAGGAAGTGGATGTTGGCATCCGCCCCGAAGGTTTTAAGATGCTTGACGAAATCCCCGAAGAAGAAAAAGTCCTGACATTAGATATTGAGCAGGTCATTACCCAAGGGCGGGATTTGACTTTAGTTTGCCATAGTGATTTTGCCGAGCAGGAAACTTTAAAACTCATCGTCGATAGCGATTTAGACGCCAAAGAAGGAAAGGAAAAATTCGGCTTGCGCCGTAACAAGGTTTATCTTTTTGAGAAAAATAGTGGGAAACGTATTCCTTTTTAAGCCCCATGGACAAAGATAAAAAGAACAATTGGAAAGCTTGGCTTTATCTAGCCCCCGTCTTGATTTTGATGGCGATTTTCACGTTCTTTCCGATTGTTAGCACGATCATTTCATCCTTCCTAAAGGACTACAACAACGTAACCGGGGAATCCGCGGGATTTAGTTTTTATAACTACGCCTATTTATTCGGTTTAGCGGAAAAATACGAGGGGACGGGGGTCTATTTCACCGAATTCTTCTCTCTCAAGCCCGGAACCCACAGCGCATTCTGGAACACGATGTTCATCACTTTCGTCACGGTTCCAATCTCCGTTATCTTGGCCCTTGTCATCTCCTTGGCCATCCATTCCATCAAACCTCTTAAGAAATTCTTCCAAACCGTCTTCTTTATGCCTTACGTCACCAACGTCATCGCCGTTGGAATGGTGTTTGCCCTTCTTTTCAACCAAAATGGAGTTTGGAATCGCATCTTCCATTTGACCATCAATTGGTTGGCCCCGAATTTTGCCACGTGGGGAAGTGCGATGTTCGTCCTTTGCCTTTATATCATTTGGACTGCGTTGCCTTATAAGATTTTGATTTTCTTGTCCGGCTTAGAAGGCATTGACCGTCAATATTACGATGCAGCCCGAATCGATGGAGTCGGAAGAGTGAAAACGGCTTGGAAGATTACGGTTCCGCTTCTTTCTCCCCAAATCCTTTATATTACCGTCACGAGTTTCATCACGGCATTCAAGGAATATGGATCTGTTGTCGGCTTATTGAACCGCAGTTATTCTTCCAACCCCGCCAAAAGCGACATGTATACCGTCGTCTATTGGATTTACGACCAAATGAAGAAGGCTCAGTGGAACACCACTTCTCAAATCGCTTCGGCAGCCGCGGTCATTCTTCTTGTTGTTATTTTGCTTTTCACGCTCCTTGAACTTTGGATTTCGAAAAAGAAGGTGGTGTATCGATGAAACAGGCTCGCATTGAAACCACCCTCGTCTTGATTGGCCCTGGGCAAAAAGAGGCGAAGCGTCATTCCGTCATGACGGAAGAAGAAAAGAAAAACGCCTACAACAAAACCGTCCGCAACCAAAAAATCAAAAAGGCTGTATTTTTAACGCTCGTCTATTTTTTCCTAGGCGTAGCCGCTCTCATCGTTTTGTTTCCGTTCTATTACATGATCGCCGCCAGCTTCATGACTCAGGACCAAATTGATAAAGGAGCTTTCTACGCGCCTTTGTCTTCTCTTCTAGAACAGGCTTCCTATAACTATTCCAACACTTTGGAACGTCTGGACTTCTTCTCTCACGTCGGGACCACTTTGCTCGTGGCCTTCTCCACGACGATTCTTCAGCTTTTGACCACAATTCTAGCAGCCTATGCTTTTGCTCGTCTGGAATTCCGTGGTAGGGATGTTTTGTTCCTTTTCTTCTTGGCGACCATGATGGTCCCCGGGGAACTGCTTGCCGTCGCCAACTACACGACGATGTCCAACCTAGGTCTCATTGGACGAAACCAAACCTATCAACAAGCGATTCTTGTCATGATTCTTCCGCTTATTTCCTCTTCTTTCTTCATTTATTTGCTCCGTCAAAACTTCAAGCAAATCCCCGATGAACTTTATTTAGCAGCGAAAGTCGATGGCAAAAGCGATTGGAGTTTCCTGTGGAGGGTGATGATGCCTCTAGCCTCCCCCACCTTAATTACCATCACCATCTTGTCCTTCATCAGTTCGTGGAATAGTTATGTTTGGCCAAGCCGCGCAGTCAATAAAAACGAATATCAAGTCATCTCCGTCATCATCCGCACCGGCGCCTTGGAAGCAGACGGCCCGTTGGGAACCAAAATCAACATGGATGCCTGGCAGATGGCCGCTTCCGTATTAACGGTTGTCCCTTTGTTACTTTTGTTCATCCTCTTCCGCAAATACATCATGTCCGGCAAAGGACGCGCTGGTATCAAAGGGTAAAACCCTGAGATGGAACCGCTTTCACTTTTCCTTACATTTTGATGGGTCTTACCCGAAAAAGGCGGTGTATAGCCCCTTTTTAAATTCAAAACGAAAATATTGGACAAATTTCAAGCAATAACCCTAAAGGGTTTCCCGTTTTCATCGGCATTTTTTGATATAATGAAGTGTCGTTAAATGATGATAAAGGAGAAATAAAGCATCATGAAAATTGGACAAAAAGCCAGCACGCTTGCGTTGACTCTTCTAGCAGCAGCGTCTTTAATCGCGTGTGGCAACACTCAAGGTGGAGATAGCACTGGTAGCACTGGAACAAGCACCGACTCTGTCAACACCGACCCCGTCACCGTTGAATGGTGGGTTCCCTACGCGGAAACCGATCGCACCATGACCTACGTCAAAGATGTTGCGGCAGCCTATCACAAGACCCACGAAAACGTCACCATCAACATCACTTCTAAAGGCGGCTACACCAACGATTACGGCGGAGCTGCAAAAGCCGTTTCCGATGCTTTAACCGGTGGTAACACCCCGACCATGACCACGACCTATGGCACTTATGTCGCCGCTTGGAGAGCCGCTGCTCCCGAAGCCGTCGCCGACGTCACCGCCCATGGCCAAGCGTTAGAAAAAGACGCGGATTTCAATAAGCAATATCTTGCCGTTGAAAAACAACAATATGGCGACAAGTATTATTCACTCCCCTATTCCAAATCCGGTGAAGTCACCCAATATAACAAAGAGCTCTTTGCCGCGGTTGGAGCCGCTGTTCCGGGACGTCCCGCCGAAGCGGATCCGAGCCTCAGCGCCCCCGCTTATCCTGCTTTGCCGGCCGTTACCACCAAGAAAGCTTATGACGCCAGCAAGCTCAGCACCATGGATGGCATGATGGAAATCGCCCGTCAAATCAAGGCCGATTATCCGAGCATCCCCTGGGGACAACGCTACACCGAAGATGACACTTCTACCGGCTATAAGACCACCAACGGATACCTCAAAGCCGTCCCTGTCATCTATGAAGACCCGACGAACCTCTTCATCTCGATGCTCAAATCCCAAAACATCCAAGACATCGATTTGAATGGAAAAGGCCTCGGGCTCACCCCGTTCCTTACCTCCGATAAAGCCAAAGCCACGGCCATTCAATTAAAGAAATGGTCCAACGAAGGCTTGATTGCCACGAAGACCCAACTCCCGATTCGCAACAACTATGGTGGACGTGCTTATCCTTCCACCTATGTTGGCAACCAAACCGCGGCCATCATGATCACTTCTACCGCGAACGGACCCTACGATGCCGTTGAAGGCTTCTCCATGGGCTTCCACGCTGTTCCGAAGTGGAACGAATCCTCGGAGCTCCGCGTCGTTTCTCAAGGACCTTCCATCGCTTTCTTCAACCACACGAACAAGAATGAATTGAAAGCCGCTTTGGATTTCTACGATTTCCTCACCAACGGCGTCAATAGCGCGACCCTTGCCAAGCAAACCTACTACTTCCCGACCCGCACTTCTTCTCTCGAAGACGAAGTCCTCAAGGCCGGTGTGGAGCAAGCTTCCAAAGGCGTTACCTATACCGACACCATCGACACCAAGAAGTCCTGCTACCTCGGCGACATCCTTAATAGCAACAAAGAATTGACCGAAGGTGCGAACTACTACATGTCCCCGGTCAACGAGCTTTCGGCCAACATCCGCAGTGCTTGCGGCAACATCGTCACCAAATTGTTCAATGACCAAACCGCTACGACGGACGAAGCGATCGCCGCTCTTGTGAACACGGTATTTGACGAAGCCAAGAATACGATATACTCTAATTAAAGTATGTCTATTCCGAAGACCAACAATAACATTCAAACAAAGGAAGGGGGAAAGATTCCCCCTTCTTTCCCTTTGGAAGAAATGCAAAAACGTCAGGAACTCAACGATAAAATCACTCACGACGATATTGCGCGTTCCCATACACTTGCATGGATCATCATCGGAGGCATTGCCCTTATCGTTGGCTCCGCCTTCCTTTATATCAGCTTTAAATATGATGCGGTTGGGAATAAGTTTTTCCGCCCCAAAAGCATGGAATTCATCGTTTCGTGCATCAGCCTGTCTTTTGGCCTTTTTGGCGTGATTTATGGAGCGGTTCGAACGATTTTACTCAGTCTACGAATTCGCAAAGCAAAACGCGAATTACAGGCTTTTTGACGTATCCACGTAATCGGGGAAGAACGAATAATCCATCCAGTTAAGACCCGTTCTCTTTTCCTGCATTTTGTAGACATCCCCGTTTTTCTTATTGGTTCTAATCAATAAAAACTTGAGATCATATAAAGTATTGAGATCGATGGTTTTATCCCGGCACATGCGCACTTCGAACGAATAGTCATCCGTTTCAAAAACCGGATAGGAAAAATAGAATCTGGATTTGGAATCCATTCCAGGCATCTTTTCCTTAGCAAACGTATCGTCTTCAATGGAATAGGTCACCCCAATATCGTTATCCAAGCCGCCATAAAACCAAATTTTGCCAAGTTCACTGACATGTTGGGCGTCGGCAACACTAGAAATAAAGGGGATTTTTCGGTTCCAGCTCTCGTCAAACCAAGACCCTAAATAAGTTTCGTTGTCTTCCCGAAATAGATAGTAAGGGGAGCGAACGTCTTTTTGTAGATCGGGATGCTCAGTCGTAGCACTTTCCTTCATCGAAGGATCAACCCGAGGGATTCCTACCCCCATCTCACCGGGGGTATCCTTATTTGCCATTTCTTTTTCGGTCCACTCTTTGGTGTTCGCATCAAAAGATTGAAGGGTTTTATGGTCTTTTTGGCAAAAGAAGGCGCCATCAGGAGAATCGCTATAAATAAAGGGGGAATTCGTGCCAAAGTCCTTGTAGCTAAACGATGAGCGGCTCGTGGACCCATCACTATAAGAATAATAGGTAATAACGGCGTCGCTATTTTCACCCTCTGTCTTGCAATAGAAGTAGCCAGAGTCATTGGAATAAAGAATTCGACCATCTATTCTCCGTGCTTCATTTTCATTCAGCCAATAAGAAAAGGTGTTGAAGCATAGAAAAACGCGACTGCCAAAAGAGAAAAATCTAGCATCATGGCCATATCCGTGAGTAACCTCGGATGAATCGACCTCCGCCAAAGATGTAACTTCCCCTGTAAGGTAAGAATAGGAAAACAAAACTCCGATGGATTCGTTATAGGCGTACCCATATATTTCGCCTTCGTTTTTCTTAGCGGTGATCAGCGGCCTACGGCCAAGCTTTTCATCTTCTTCCAAAGAAACAACTTTGCTCGACGGGGAAACCACGCTATCTAAGAGCATCTTATTTTGACTTCCGTCGCTTAGCATCGACTCCAGCCCATAATAGAAGACGTATCCCTCAGGTGCCCCTTGTTGATGCTGTGAACCATAAGAATACAGACATGAAGAAAGCATCGGGAGGATGGAGCCCGCTAGGACTAAGATTTTGCACTTATGATTTTTCATGGTTGTAACTCCAAATCAGAATTTTTATCCCTGCCGCATTTTCCGCACCGATTAGATTTGCCCCTCCAAAAATGGCTTTCCGTCGTCTGATAGCCGCAATCGCAGAAAACGAAATGTTCGATTTTGTTGTAATTGCGGTAATACAGATTGTGTGTGACGCCTAGTTGCTCAAGACCGCACAGTTGGCACGTTGCATCGTGCCCCGACGATGTAACGTTTTCATATTTGAAGTAATGATCTCGGGTTTCGGAATAGCCACATTTACAACGATATACGTCGCCTTTATCCACTCCGTTTTGAAAGACCATCTCATGTTTTTCGTTCACAACAGTGGCCCCGCAAGAACAAGACACAAAATGATTTGAGCTCGACTTTTCAAGGCTGAATTCATGCTCGTGCAAATAGTTCCATTTTGAGAATAAACGGTCGCAAATAGCATCCTTTATCCTGCCATCCTTCGCCTCCAGATTATGCAAAACAAAGGGCATATTAGGTTGAGCTGCTTCCATTTCATTTGAGCAGTCTTCGTAGATAAAATGACATTTTTCAAAGCCAAAATCGATTCCGCTATTAGACGTTCCGAGTTGAGATTCAATTTCCACACAACAATCGGCAGTAACGTGTCCCATGCCATATTCCAAACGAAAATCCCTGTAAATGACATCCAGCAGACTTGATAACGCTTGAATCATATTTTCTCTCTTTTCGTTCGGAAAAAAGAAGTTAAAAATAAATTCAGCATTTCTTGCAGAGTAGATCTTGTACTCAACACAGTCGATCAAGCTTTGCATCAAATGGTCATTAAGCGATTCTAAAATATATTTAACATCGGGACGCTGACGTGGAATAGGAATAACGGAAAGGATTGCATCAATGATGTTTATGACGCTTTCCCCCGCGTCACAGCTAGACAAAAGCGACCGCATCAAGAATCGATACGTCTGCGAGCACCCTATGGCAAGAGTATCGATAGGATATTCCTCTTTTACAGTATTCCACTTCCGCATATACGCGCGAAGCAATCTTTCGTCATAGAGGTCTTTATACTTGCTGACGTATTTTGAATCCATCGCGTATTCGAAGTCATCGAGAGCTTTTGCCCATCTTGTTCCGCCATAAGGCGTCCCCACGCTAATTAAGTTGCTTACCACCTGGGGATGCGTTAGAGCATAGAGAAGGTTAGTGATGCCACCCCTTGAATGCCCTATTAGATTAATTTTGGGCATTACTCCTAATTGCAGGTATATTGAATAAAGAAAGTGATCGATGGTTTCATGGAAAGCCTCAAAGACACTATCGTTAGATTCGTAGCTATTGTCGTTTATGCCTTGATAGAGAAGAACAATATGCTGCTTAATATCGATTGATTCTCCCTCGTTACTTAAATAGTAGTGATTTTCGTCCGGGAAATGAAATTTCAGTAAATTTTGATGTGTATCAATGTAGTACACTTCATCACTCAATTTAAAAGGCAAATAATCGTGGTTCTCGTATATTTTGCCATCAAAAGTAGTGTCTGGACCAATCCAATCTCTAAACGAACTGGCAAGGCCGTGAGTGAAAATCGTTACTTGGGTTCCAGCCATAACGTTGCTTGAATCCTCAACAATTTCTGAAAACTGACTGCATTGAAGATGCCTGGTATCAGAAAGCAAGTTTTGATGTGATGGAACAATCGCGCTCATCGACGCCGCAAGGGTTAAAAGAAATGAAACTATCATAGACCAATGATAAACGTAATTTAATCAAGGTCAATAATAAACATCATGTTTTCTTTTGGGCATTTTTGACTATTGACAATGTTTTTGTACTTTTTTAAATGACGGCAAAAACAGGCAATCGCAATAGCGTCATTTTCCTCGGTCCTTGACCGCCAAAAAAACAATTCTCATCAGTTATTAAGTTCAATTATTTACAGTTGTTAAATGGTGTTCCATCAAAAAATAAAATTGACGTTCCAGTTTTAGGCGACTTTTGACAAATTTTTTAAAATCATATTTTTTAGTCGCTTTTTCAAGTAAGTAAAGGTTAGGACAAGATAATTTCCTCATACAAAACCATTATTTTGCTTTTGACGTATCCACGTAATCGGGGAAGAAAGAATAATCGAATCGATGGTTCACCAATGTCTTTGCCTGCATTTTACGAACGAAACCATTTTTCTTGTTCGTGCGAACTAGCATACCCGTTGTTTTGTAGCTACCAATGAACCGCGACACCATGTAAGAAGTTCGCACCTCAAAGGAGAAATCCTCCGTTTCCAAAAGGGGATAGGAATAGGCGGAATTCATCTTTCCATTCACCTGACCAAATAAGGCCTCTTCCTTGAATTCGTCTTGCTTCGTGGAATAAAGAAGTCCAGATTGACCAGCTTTGCTACTGCGGAGCCAAACCGCGTTTTGCTCTAAGACCTCGCCCCCATCGCCAAATTCAAAACCAGTGGGGAGCTGTTTTTTCCAACTAGAATCGTCCCGTTTTCCCAAATGAGTCCGTCCCTCTTCTTGGAAGGCATAATAGGAAGAAAGGAATTCATCCTCCCATCCAACATAGGAAAAACAGGAGCCATCCTTCATAAACCCGTTTTGATAAGCAAGAGGTTGCACGGACTTCCCTTCATAGGAAATTGTTTTCGGCTTTTTCTCGGAGTTTATATCAAAGACGTATAGCTTTTCTAGACTAGGCGCATAAAAAGCAGGGGCAGCATTGGGATCGCTCCAACGGATAAAACGGCCATTCTCCGTATAGGCGGATAGTTCCGTTCTCGGAAGCGTGCATAACTCTTCTCCCGCATAGGAATAAAAGTCGAATTTGCTGCTTTGGATCTTACCTTCTTCATCCTGTTCATAATTCAGGGCAACATAACCCATGGAATTCGCATATTGGAGAGCTCCTTCATAACGAGAAGCCGCAGAATCCGAAACACGATAAAAGTCTTCGTTAGACACCAAAAAGGTTTCTTTTCCAAAGACTTCGAATCGGGCCTCCATCATCACGGGGAGTTCTTGAATCAGTTTTGCCTCGGAGGTTTCGTAAGAATAGGAAAATAGCACCGCATGGTCCATGTAGTAGCAATATCCATACAATCCTTCGTTTTGGTTATTGACGACAATGGTATTTTTTATAGAAAAGAAACGGCTTTCCGTCTCAATGGGCAAATCGGCATAACCAGGAAGGTAGATGGACTCAAGAAGCTTCTTTCTGTTGCCTCCATCGCTTTGCATGGATTCCAAGCCATAATAAAAGACGTATCCTTCTGGCCCACCCTGCATGAGTTCCGACCCATAAACGTCAAAGCAGGAACCTAACAAAACCGGTAAAGTCGACAATAAGACGATGCTTCTTCTTTTCATGGTTTTTCCCTCAAAGAATTCAGTATTGGCATTTCTAGATTAATCGATATTGGGATTTGGTCAACAAGTATCGTTAATTAGTAAAGGCGGTTCCTACAAAAAACAGGGCTTCTCGCCCCGTCTTTTGTGTTACTTATTTTCTTTTTCTTCCTTCGCTGGAACAGGCTTTTCATTGAGGAAGCCGTCATCGTGTGGGTCTTGAGGTTCTTTTTCCTCTTCCGCTTCTTTCGCCTCTTCGGGAATTTCTTCCACGCCATCCATTTTCATCATGGCTTGGATTTCGGGATTTTTCAAATCCTCTTCTTCCATCGAAGTGTCGAATTCTTCGTCGGCATCCTTTTCTTGGTTCAATTTTTCATCATGGGCATCCGCTTCTTCCGGGGTCATGATTCCACCATGCTTGGCTTCGAATTCATCAAAGGAATCGATTTTCTCCGCGTCTCTTCTGGCTTTGCCAATCGTCGAGGAATCAAGAATTCCCATCGAGGGATCCATATCCGCGAGAACGGAACGACGTCCATTGACGTAAGAAGGTCCTTTTTCTTCTTTTTTGTTGGTTTCTTCTAGAATCGCCGCGGTGATTTTATCTTGGTGAGTCGAGCAGTATTCCTCTTCTTTTGCCTTATTCTCGAATAGCATCGGGGTCAATTTATCATCAATGACAATCGTGGAAGAAAGTTTCCCATGGACCGATTGCTGGCTCTTTTGGAAGAGCAAGACAATGAAATCGATCAAGAAAACAAAACCCCATAGCATATAGTTGATTTGGCTATTGAAGGGGAGGAGCAATAAGCAGAACGGCAAGAAGACCAAGCCGGCATGTAAAACGATCTTGCCTTTGCTGGCTTTATAGCCATCCTTTCCCGCGACGGAAATACGGACTGCCAATTTGCCAAGCGTCTTGCCGTTTTTAAGGAACAATGGCAACAAGAAGAAGAAAATGAACGGGGGGATAACGCTAGAAGGAATCGTCGCTACATAGCTTGCTTTCCTTCCAATTTCATTGAGGCGGAGAGCTTCCGGTTGCTGGATGAAATCGCTGCAGGCTTTCGTATAAAGCGCGTTGCGGATCGTTTCGCTAGTTCCCGAGGCGCTATTTTGAACCGTGGAAGAGGAATTTTTGGACGTAGGAGCAAAGCCACAAACATAATTGAAGATATCGATCTTAGCCGCGGTGCGTTTCTGCGCATCCTCATCCTTCACCTTTGCTTGGTATTCCGCGTTCAAAACGGGTTTCAGCGTGTAGTTCGGGGTACCATCTTCTTTTAAAGGATAGGTGAAATAGGCGTTCTTCTTCTCCTCGTTCCCTTCTTCGATGGAGAAGACATTGCTATAGACGTATTTGCCAACGGCTTCGCGGTATTCTTCGATATTTTCCGAAGAGACTTCGAGGGCTTTGGCGATGTCTTCGCGGGTCGCGTCTTGCTTATCCGCCAAATCGCGATAGGTGAAATTGGTGGTTTCCGAATTCGTTTTGCCGCAGAGATCGTAATAATAGGTCCAAACCTTATCGACATAGGTTTCGTATTGGGAATAATATTCTTCTCCGGAACCTTCGAAAGTAAACGTCGTTAACGTCCCTTCTTTTTCTTGGTAAAGGCCACTTTCAACGGCTAGGGCAAAATAGGAGGATTTGGCCTCGTTATAGCCCATATTGGGGGCGATTACCATCAAGCCCAATGTATATTTGAGCGATAACCCAATCGCCATGGTGGCTAATAAATCAATGGCAAAGGCGCCTAATTCTTTGCCGTAGCTGGCTATATGGACATAGCCGGGTAATTTCGTATTTTCGTTTGTACTGTTCATAACAGGCATAGTCTACAGCAAGCGGGCTAAAAGGGAAGAAACAACGCATAAGAAAACGCAAAAAGCCACCCGATTTCTCGAGTGGCTTGTTGTTCATGCGCAGTTAGCGCGAAACTCAGTGAAGAATTTCGGCAACGGTGCCAGCGCCGACGGTGCGGCCACCTTCACGGATGGAGAACTTGGTTCCCTGTTCCATGGCGATGGGGTGGATGAGGTCGACGGTGAAGGTGACGTGGTCACCCGGCATAACCATATCGGTGCCGGCCGGGAGTTCGATGCTTCCGGTGATATCGGTCGTGCGGAAGAAGAACTGCGGACGATAGCCGTTAAGGAAGTGGGTGTGACGGCCGCCTTCCTCTTTGGTGAGGATGTAGGTCGTCGCGGTGAACTTGTCGTGCGGGACGATGGAGCCCGGTTTGGCAAGGACTTGGCCACGTTCGACTTGCTCACGGGTGATACCACGGAGAAGCGCGCCGACGTTGTCGCCGCCCTGGGCGAAGTCCAAGGTCTTGCGGAACATTTCGAGACCGGTGACGACGGTGCTTTGGGTCGGTTTGATACCGATGATTTCAGCAGGGTCGTTGATGTTGATGCGGCCACGTTCGACACGGCCGGTAACAACGGTGCCACGGCCAGAGATGGTCATGACGTCTTCGATCGGGAGAAGGAAGGGCTTGGCATCATCGTGGACGGGATCCGGGATGTAGGAATCGAGAGCGTCGAGAAGCTCAAGGATGGGCTTGCAGGCGGGATCATCGATGGATTTCGCGTTGCAGGCTTGGAGAGCAGAACCACGGATAACCGGGGTTTCGTCGCCAGGGAAGCTGTATTTGTTGAGAAGGTCGCGAACGTCCATTTCGACGAGGTCGATGAGTTCGGGGTCATCGACTTGGTCACACTTGTTGAGGAAGACGATGATGGAAGGAACGCCGACTTGGCGGGCAAGAAGGACGTGTTCCTTGGTCTGAGGCATAACGCCATCGGTAGCCGCAACGACGAGGATAGCAGCATCCATCTGGGCGGCGCCGGTGATCATGTTCTTGATGTAGTCAGCGTGCCCCGGGCAGTCGACGTGCGCATAGTGGCGCTTCTCGGTTTCGTATTCGACGTGGGCAGAGTTGATCGTGATACCACGAGCGCGCTCTTCCGGAGTGGCGTCGATGTTGGCGTACGCCATGTCTTTGGCGAGTCCTTTGAAAGAAAGGACGTGGGTGATGGCCGAGGTAAGGGTGGTCTTACCGTGGTCGACGTGGCCGATGGTACCAACGTTGAGGTGGACGCGGTCACGGTTGAATTTTTCTTTTGCCATTTAAATTTCCTCCAATAATGGTTAGCAAATTGGCTTGTTAATGATAGAGCAAGGAGTTGATTTTCGCAATACAAGCACGTTGCGAAATTAGCGGTTGCTCATGGACGATTTCTTCACGATTTCGTCTTGGACGAACCGCGGGACTTCGCCGTAGTGGGAGAAGGTCATCTGGAAGTTTCCACGACCTTGGGTGATGGAACGGAGATCGGTGACATAACCGAACATTTCGGCTAGCGGGATCTCGGCGTCGATTTCCTTCGCGTTACCACGTTGGATTTCGCCCGTCATATTACCGCGGCGGCGAGCAACGTCGCCGATGATGTCGCCGTAATATTGTTCCGGAGCGGTGATCTCAACCTTCATGATCGGCTCAAGAATGACCGGGTCGCACTTCTTCGCAGCTTCTTTGAGAGCCAAGGAAGCGGCGACTTTGTAAGCGGCTTCGGACGAGTCGACATCGTGGTAAGATCCATCAAAGAGGGTCGCCTTGATATCGATGGCTTCGTAGCCGGCGATGAGGCCGCGCTGCATGGCATCGACAAGACCTTGCTGGGTCGGCTTGATGAATTCCTTCGGAATCGCACCACCGACAATGGCGTCGACGAACTCGAATCCTTTGCCAGGGTTCGGTTCGAAACGAATCCAAACGTCACCGTATTGACCGTGACCACCGGACTGTTTGACATAGCGTCCTTGGGTTTCGGCCGATTTGCGGATCGTTTCGCGGTAGTTGACCTGCGGAGCGCCGACGTTGACGGAAACGTTGAATTCACGACGGAGACGGTCCACCAAGACATCGAGCTGAACTTCGCCGATACCAGCGATGATCGTTTGACCGCTATCTTCGTCCGTGTGGACGCGGAAGGTCGGGTCTTCTTCAGCAAGCTTGATGAGAGCAGCAGACATCTTCTCTTGGTCGGCTTTGGTCTTCGGTTCGACCGCTTCTTCCAAAACCGGTTCGGGGAAGTCGAGTTTTTCGAGGATGACATCTTCGTCGATGTCGCAGAGGGTGTCACCAGTGGTCGTGGATTTCAAACCAACGATAGCACCGATTTCACCAGCGTGGAGTTGATCCACTTCTTGACGGTGGTTCGCGTGCATCAAGACGACACGGGCGATACGTTCTTTGGTTCCGTTGGAGCTATTGAGAACGTAGGATCCGCTCTTCAAAATGCCTTGGTAGACGCGGACATAAGCGAGACGTCCGATGAACGGGTCGGTCGCAATCTTGAAGGCGAGGCCGACGAACGGTTTGTTGTCAGTAGCTTCGCAGACATAGGGTTCACCGTTCTTGGTTCCCTTTTCGCCCGGAATATCGAGCGGAGAGGGGAGGTAAGCGACAACCGCGTCAAGGAGCGGTTGAATGCATTTGTTCTTGTAAGCCGTGCCGCAGAGGACGGGGAAGAACTTAACGGTCAAGACCGCCTTACGGATGGTCTTTTTGATCAATTCTTCGTCCGGCTCTTCTCCTTCGAGGACCATCATCATGAGGTCATCGTCGAAGGCAGCGAGCTTTTCGAGCAATTCGGCACGATAGCCGAGGGCTTTTTCTTTGAGTTCTTCCGGGCAATCGGTGATCGTCGGAGCGTCATTCTTATCGTTATCGTAGATATAAGCCTTCATCGTGACGAGGTCGACGCAGCCTTTGAAGTTGCCTTCACGGCCAATCGGGCACTGAATCGGAGCGGCATTGACGCCGAGAAGATTCTTAAGGGTGTCCAAGCAAACGTCGAAGTCGGCACCGGTAGCGTCCATCTTGTTGCAGAAGACGATACGCGGAACGTTGAATTTATCGGCTTGGCGCCAAACGGTTTCGGTTTGGGGCTCGACGCCGTTTTTGGAGTCGAGGACCGTCACCGCGCCGTCGAGGACGCGGAGGGAGCGTTCAACTTCAACGGTGAAGTCGACGTGCCCCGGAGTGTCGATGATATTGAAGCGGTGGCCTTTCCAGAAGCAGGTCGTGGCAGACGAGGTGATCGTGATACCACGTTCTTGTTCTTGGACCATCCAGTCCATGGTGGCAGTGCCTTCATGGACTTCGCCGATCTTGTGGGTACGGCCAGTGTAATAGAGAATGCGCTCGGTCGTCGTGGTTTTGCCCGCGTCGATGTGCGCCATAATCCCGATGTTACGGACATGCGGGAGATCGTAAACTGCGGTCTCCTTGATTTCGTTTTCGTTTTCAGCCATTGGGATGCTCCTTCAATTACCAGCGGAAATGCGCGTAAGCTTTGTTGGCTTCGGCCATCTTGTGGACGTCCTGCTTCTTCTTGATGGAAGCGCCGGTGCCATTGGCCGCGTCAATGATTTCATTGGCGAGTTTGTCTTCCATGGTCTTTTCGCCACGGAGACGGGCATAGCTGACGAGCCAGCGGAGGCCGAGGGTTTGCTTGCGTTCAGGCGAAACTTCGACTGGAACCTGGTAGTTGGCAGCACCAATGCGGCGAACTTTGAGTTCGACTTCCGGCATGATGTTGTTGATGGCGGTCGCGAAGACGTCGATGGCCGGCTTTCCGGTCTTCTCTTCGATTTTCGCGAAAGCGTGATAGATGATCGTTTGGGCGGTGCCGCGCTTGCCGTCGAACATGACGCGGTTGATCAAACGAGTGACGAGCTTGGAGTTATAAATCGGATCGGGCAAGACGTCACGTTTTTCGTGTTTGACTCTTCTAGACATGATTCATTTCTCCTTTCTTATTTGCTCGCCTTCGGCTTCTTGGTGCCGTAGAGGGAGCGGCCTTGGCGGCGGGCTTCAATGCCGGCGCAGTCGAGGCAACCACGGATGATGTGGTAACGGACACCTGGTAAGTCCTTGACACGTCCGCCACGGATCATGACGGTGCTGTGCTCTTGGAGGTTGTGTCCTTCGCCGCCGATGTAAGCGGTGACTTCGTAGCCGTTGCTCAAACGGACACGAGCGTACTTACGAAGAGCCGAGTTCGGTTTCTTCGGGGTCATGGTGCCGACACGGGTGCAGACGCCACGCTTTTGGGCGGACGGCTGAGCGCTGGCACGCTTCGTCAGGGAGTTCCAACGATGTCCCAATGCTGGGGTCTTGGATTTATAAACCGCGGACTTGCGGCCCTGCCGAACGAGTTGGTTAATAGTTGGCATTTGTGTTCTTTCTCCTTTGTTTCTTGGTTCACACAATTCCCGGTGTATCACACATCGGGGTAAATAAAACAGCCAAAAGGCCTTCTACTTACGTCCGGGGGTAATGATACGCAGGGGATTGTGTGCTGTCAACAACAATTTTGCGAGTTCGGTTTCTTAGGGGATCGGCTGAAAAGAAATGCGAGCAAAGGTACTTCCTACTTCTTCCACTTTCCAGGAAAATCCTACGCTTCCGTTAGAAAAGCGAAGGTCGGAAAAAGCATCCCCCTCAAACCCCTGCCCTTTTTGGAACAAGACGTCTCGACATTGATATTCATAGCCATTTTGTTGGATGGTTTTATTCGCATCGCTTGCCACGAAATAACTTCTTAGTTTCGAACTAGAACTCGACGCATCCAACCATTGGAGCAGAGAATTCGCCCCTTCGATATAGCCACTAGATTCATAACCCTGGCTATTGGAAGCATAAAACACGATTTGCTTACCCGCTAAATCGCTATTAGAAGTTAAAAGTTCGGAAGCCCCCGAAGAGGAGAATAAACCTAAACGTGCATCCACTCGATAAGCGCGAACCCCGCTTTTGCGGACCATTCGATTCAGGGTGCCCTTTCGTTGATTCGCATCAAACCCATTGAGAGAGGAAGGGGTATAAAAATCGAGCAAAACATATTCATCGAAAAGGGAATTGGAATAATGACTCTTTAAGAGCAGGCAATCCCCGCTAGAAACGAATTGATGAAGGGTCACTTCCCCTTTTCCGCGCACAACAATCGGCTTGGTCCAGCCCATCAGTAATTTAAAGAAAGGATTCTCGTCTCCTAGCGATCCATCCATCATGTCGCCGTGTCCGCAAGGAGAAATCTGTCCCGAGGAAACGGAGTCATTCGCGTCATATAAATCCGGAAAGCCCAATAAGTGGCCCGTTTCATGAATTAAAGTATGGGAATCCTCCCCTTTGGAGGTTCTTAACATCGAATAGGAAGACCAACTAATGGGCGCGGGAATAGAAATAGAAAACGCCCAAAACATGGAGGCGCGATTTTTGTCCGCGACATAGGGCGCCCGATAAATGAAATAAACGGGGACTATTTCATGGCCATGCCCATCCGAATAAGCATATTGAGAGCTAGGCACATCTGGAAAAGTCGCGTCATACCAATTCAACGCTTCTAGATATAGTTTTTGCAGGGCTTGCTCCGTTCTTTTTGATCCATAGATGGATGACAAATCAGAATAGGAATATTGGCTGGAGCGGAACCAAGAAGGGGCGACACGCCCCTCCAGCTGAAAACGGGAATAAGAGGAACGATCAAAATATTCGGCAACGCTAGGAAAGGCATCCGCGTCGTTTTGGCCAAAGAAAGCTTGAGAAATCGCCTCGATTTCCTCCGCTTCTCCAGGGTATTCCTGGAAATCCACGGGAATCACCAAAAGTTTTTGACGTCCCAAGGACGGGAGAGCAAAGCGACTCCCATTATTATATATAAAAGAATAAGGGGTCGGCAGATTGCCTCCTTGGGTGACAATCGGGACATATTCGCTTAACGTTTCAAAGCCTTCCCCTTTTTTAGAAGGATAAGAGGTGGAAATCTCGGGGTTTTGATACGCGCGAAAAACTGCAGGCGACCCACAGGAAGCCACGAAAGGAAGCAAAAAGAGCAACGCGCGTTTTTTCACGGGAATATTGTCGAACCTAATGCCCTATTTTGCAAAACAAAACGGGCCGAAGTCCCGCTTAGTCGTTAAGGGTGAAATAGAACCCGCCACGAAGAATCTTAGCCAAACGAACTTTGATTTTGCCAAGGTTATATTCTTCGGCTCCGGGGAGAGTTGGTTCTTCCGCCTTCACAAAACCCGCTTTGAGAAGAGCTTGACGGTAGAACTCATAAAAGTCGGAATCCACCCCTTCCGTCGTGGAATTATAGAGTTGGACGGTCTCCGAAACCGAATAGCTGCTCGTCCATTGCTTGTAGGCGAAAGGTTGATAGACGTAGGGGATATTTTTGGCTTCTTCCCCATAAAGTTTCTCGAAGTTAGACACAATCTCGGGGTCTTCGTCCGCCCAAGAGGTCGGCATCTTAAAATCTGCAAGGGAGTTCAAGGTCGTTTTCATGTCTTTTGGAAGCGAAACTCCTTCATAAGAGAAGCGCGCCGTTTCCGTCCGGTCATTCACCACGTCCCAATCGTAGGTATATTGGATTTGGTCGATTCTTCCTTGGGGGTCGAGCTTCATCGTCCAAGAACGGGGATAGCATAAAGACGCGTTGTAATTCAAAGGAAGGCCACGGCTTACATAGGACAAAGTGTGGTCGCGAAGGGTATAGATGTCCCCTTTCTTTTGGAATAAAGCACTATTCAAAGAATGGGGGCTATATTCCTGGATGGACCCTTTTTGCGAAGCGGCCTTAGCAAAATAAGAACCTTCTTTCGTATAAAGGAAGGATTGAACGTCACTCCCCTTTTGATAATAGCCTTGCCCACTGGTTTGGATACCGGCCGTCGTATTGGCCATCTTTTCATCCACATAGACGTTATCCGCGTAGGTAATGACTTCAGAATCGCTAGAAGACAAAGAATCGCGGAAAGAAATCGAATAGGGCTTGGTGCCATCGAAATAAGAGATGGCTTGATCCAATTCGGAAATCTTTTTACCCTCGGTCAAATCGCTTAAAACTGTAAAGGGTTCTGCTGGAATCAGGGTCGTTTCTAACCGATAACGATAGACGAAACTCGTTTTCGATTCCTCATCCACGAAATGGGAAAGGGCGAATTCGCAGACGGCACCATTTACCTGCCCATTCGCGTCTACGGTCAAGGCAAGTCTTTCCGCCGTACCGCGGATATCCATTTGACCAAGGAAGTCCTTCAAGCGGTTGGCCACGCGGCCGTAGTAAACATATTGACCATCTTCTAAACGGAAAGCACCTTTCTCTTCCAACAACTTCTTTTTCAAATTGGGGACCAAATCCTCCCAATCAAGGTATTTCTGATAGAGTTTTTCCCTCACTTTGCCCGTTTCATCGTACCCCACTTCATAGGCATACCCATCGTCATGACGAACAATCAGGTCGCTTTGTCTTTCTTCCGTGACGGGATCGATTTGGATTCTTTCGGCTTTTTGGTCGGTTAAAAGGAGTTCGGAAGCAAGATTCACCCCTTGGTCTTCTCCATCAATTAGAACGTGAGCCTCGCTATGAAGGGCAACCGTGGAGGAAGAGGAATCGAAGTTCGTTAAATTCGTTTCCTGAAGCGCTTGTTTTCCAATCGCGTAATGGGCGGAGCAATAAGCATCCAAAACCGGATGAGACGCCGTACCCAAATCACCGATTCGGCTATAGGTCTCCCCGATATCCAAATAAAAACCAAAAACGGTATTCTTCTGTAAGGCGAAGCCGAATTCCCCGTTCTGGCGATAGAAATAAACGCGGCTGATTTGTTTTAATGATTCATCGTCGGTATAGCCAAGAGCTGCGGCGAATAAGCGAACCACGTATTTGTTCTCGCTATAGGCGTCCCCTTTTTCGTCTACTCCAAAGCTCGAAGAATCAATCTTGTCTTGGTAGTCCTCGTAGGCCGAGAAAACCCGCAAACTGGATAAATCGTTCACATAGGTGAGTTTCCCGCCCGGGAACGAATATTTGGGCGCGGACAATTTGACTTCGTTATTCTCCAAAGAAAACGAATAAACGATGCTGGAACCATATTGGGGATCGAAACTTTCTTTCAAAAGGTATCCGTATCCCAAAGAGGTATTGTAATAATAGGCGTTGCTCAACCATTCTTCGTAAAAGCTAGAGCTCCCAATTCCCGATACCAAATGGTAGCTCGTGGCTTTGGCGAGTTTTTTGAGTTGGGAAAAAGCCTCTTTTGCCGTGATGGCTTCCCGCGGTCCATCTTCCGAAGAGGAAGAAGATTCCGTGGAAATCACGGGAGGGTTGCTAGAAGAGGCGATGGAATCACTAGAAGAGGGGGTAGAGGTCCCGCAGCCAACTAAAGACAACAGAGACAAACAAAGTAGTGCGCGATATCGTTTCATAAGTCTATTGTCTCACATCAGGAGAAATGCAGAGGTAGCAACGCGAAGATTCCACCCAATCGAAAATCGTATAATCCATATCTCCGTAGCAAATTTCTACGACCATGGAGCCCGCGAGGAAGAAACGGTCGTGGGCGAATCCATTGTTCTCGTAGTCGCCAAGAGGAAAGAACGAGGCGGCGGTCAAAGCCGTTAAATCAGTTTGGGTTAATTCAACGAACCCTTTGTCGCGGAGAAGTTGGGCATAGGCGTTGAACTGGGCTTCTGCTTCGTCCACCGTTTTAGCCTCAAAACCAGTCGACAAGTTTTTGGGATCCGTGGAAAACGCGTGGTATTGGTTGTCTCCTGCAAACCAGGCGTAACCGCAATCCCAATAAGGAATCGGGGTATCCATGATTTGTTTCATTTCCGAGTCAATTTTTGGGGCTTCGGATTCCCATGTTTTTAAAATCGTGACCTTGTCCAAATCCACGGACAATTTGGTGGTTCCGATTTGATCAATGGTTAAAACATAGGGGACAGACCCTTCTTTATCAAAAGTCAAAACCAATGAGGCATCCGTCGCCTTTAATGATTGAATCGTTTTGTTTTTAAAGGTCGTCGCGATGGGTTTGAAGGCAAAATGAGGAAGGACGTCTGCCGATTTAACTAGATACGTGAGCTTTTCTTCTTGGAAAATAGCCCCGCTGAAATCAAAGTCCGGGAGCAAAGAGCCAAATGCATCTGTGGTCACCGCGTCTTGAGAGACGACGCCCCCATCGACATTTAACGTTTTATAACCGCTTTCGGTTTTGACGTAACCTTTGGTAGAAGTTCCATCCGCGAAAAGGAGGCGGTCGCCTTGAACTTCTGCTTTTGCTTTTTCCTTGCCACCTTGGGTTAAAGTAGCCGTATAGTTCTTCGGTTCCAATAGACTCAGAGTCTTATCGATTTGTTTGGATTCCTCCGTTTCAGGAAGCGGGCTTAACCGTAAATCGGCAGAAGCATCGCTAGAGAAAACCATTTCTACTTGGGTAGCAGAATCCGTGACAAGGGCAACCTTTGCCCCCTCCCCCTCGAACTCCAAAGTGGCTTGGGTAAAGGTTAAGGTTGTATCTAGGCCAATCGTATCGGCGAACGCTTCGCCTAACTCCGTCAATTTGCCTTCCGAAGTAATCAAATCAATAGACTCTTTAATCCTCGCAAAGGGATTGGGGAATTGATCGGCGAAAGAACCCAATTGGGGTTCATGAATCACTTCGTTGGTTTCGTCCAAACGAACGCGGTCATAACCTCCCGTCGCCGTTTTTTCATAAAAAGCGGCATCGTCGGCATAGGCAATCGTCGCGTGGTCCTCACTAAAGGCAACGCGAATTTCCAAAGGCTCTCCTGTCGCTTCTTTGACAGTTGCTTGAAGAAAGAAATGATGTAACAACGCCTGAGGAAAAACAGGATGAGAAGGAGACGTGCTCGTCTCCGTCCCCGTAACGCTGGAAGTAGAATCTGTGGTCTTTTTCGAATCATCCGGGGTGGGTTGAGGCCTACATCCCGCAAGGGTTAATAATGCCGTGACAGCAAGAAGCAAATACGGTTTTTTCATCGACAATCTCCTTTGGTCTCAAAATATCGTAAAAGAGAAACAGCATTTTTCAAGAACGAAAAAGCCCCCGTTTTTTACGGGAGCAAAAAGGGTCCTGCTTAAAAAATCTTATTTTGCAAACACGCCGGCAACGCCAGAAGCGATGCCAGAGAGAATGCCGGCGATACCGGTTCCGATAAATCCGAAGCCGAGAGTCATTTTCGAAGTGGCCGCTTCAATGGCATCCTTGCTCAAACTCGAAGGGTCGGAAACGGAAGCGAGACAGAGCTGTTCTTTCACGCAGAAAAGGAGAACGCCGCCAACAATGAAGAGTAATGCCGCACCGAAGAATACGAATTTTCCAAATTTCTTTTTGGCGTAGACCATATAGATCGCCGCAACGACGGCAACGAAAGCCAAAACAATCAAAATCCAGCCAACAAGAGCCAACGCGGCGGGGCGATAGAGTTTACCGTCGGTCGTGGTTTGCACGCCACCGAATTTACCAGTGGCTTTAGCCGTCGCGCCGAAGATGAAGCAATAGGCGCTAGAAACAACGGCCGTAGCTTCACCTAGGGGGGTGCTAACTTTGCCGGTATAGGCCGTAGCAAGCGGCAAGAGGAGGGTGATGATGCCGAGGACGGCAGCAACAAGACCCAAAAGAAGGGTAAACGACTTTTTACTTTTTTTCATATTTTTCCTCGAAGGGCAGGAACCCATATTCCAAGTGTAACACCATTATTTCGGCGTAAAAGAACTTTTTAAGGATGTTTTGTTGAATGAAACCGAATTGCGGACAAAATGCCTTTGGCCATTCGTTCCATCACGTTATTAACGTGTTTGCCGGGGTTGATGTCAAAATGGAACAGGATTTGCGCTTCTTTTAGAATTTTGCAATATTCGCTCATTCGTTGATCTATGGTTTGAAAGACGGGGTTTTTGACTTTGGCTTCCTGGTCACCCAAAGACAAATACACGTATTGAATCGTGGAATTTAAGGGATGGGTTTGCGCATATTCTATAAAAGAGGGATACCACAAAGAAGGGGATCCGGCGACGAGGGAATCAAATAACGAACATTTCATCCCCGCGTATAAGGCGAATAGGCCAGCGAGAGAATAGCCGGCCAGGATTCGATGGGCAGCGGGGCAAGTAGAAGCAACCGCTATCATTTCTTTTAGAAAGCCATCGGCTTTTCCAGCGAACGTACGACCCTTTTGCAAGGGATTATCCGTTTCGTAGGGGGTCAAATCGTTTTCCCAAGACGATGGGATGCAGGGAATGATAGTCAGTTCTTCTCCCGCTTCCTTTACCAAGGAATAAACGTCCACGGACTCTTGCTGGTTCATGCAGACAAAATAAACCCAGTTCTTCGCGTTCTTGTTTCCGCAAACCTGTCCGAATTCCATGCTTCTATTTTATACCTTATTCTTCTTTTTCCGTGATTTTCGCCTTTTTTGACTTTGCTAGAGCAATTCTTTTTCGTTTTGTCCGTGCATAATAAAGCCATCATCACCTTTTAAAAAGGAGAAAACCATGAAGCAATATAACGTTGGAGTCATTGGGCTTGGGAACCGCGGGTACGCACTTCTTTCCAGTATGATGGCCTGTCCCGAATGCAAAATCGTCGCCTTATGCGATCTTTACGAAGACCGCATCGAGAAAGCGAGCAAGCTGGTAGAAGAAAGACAAAGGGAAGCCCCGAAGGCTTATCCAGATTGGAAAGCCCTCGTTGATTCCCCCAAAGTCGAAATCGTCATGATTATCTGCGATTGGGAAATGCATATCCCGATGTCTATCTACGCGATGGAAAAAGGAAAAATTGTTGGAAGCGAAGTTGCGGGGGCCTATTCCGTCCAAGATTGTTGGGATCTAGTCGATGCCTACGAAAGGACCAAGACCCCGATCATGATGTTAGAAAATTGTTGCTTTGACGAATTCGAATTGCTTTCCACCGCAGTTTATCGTTCTGGAAAACTGGGAGAGCTTCTTTATTGCCACGGATGTTATAGCCATGATTTACGGGAAGAGATTTTAGGAGGCAACGTGAACCGCCATTATCGTCTCCGCAATTACCAAAGTCGCAACGCGGAGAATTACCCCACCCACGAACTCGGTCCCATCGCCAAGGCGCTCGACATCAATCGTGGAAACCGCTTGACCCATCTGTCTAGTTTCGGCACTCGCCCCGGGGTGAATCTTGAACGATTTGAAGACGATGCTCGTTGCCCCGACTCTACCTTAAAAGGCACCGAATTCGCTCAAAGCGATATCGTCACCACCACTTTAACCACCGAAAAGGGCCAGGTTATCACCATCCGTCTAGACACCTCCCTCCCCCATTTCTATGCCCGTGAATTCACGTTAAGGGGGACCAAAGGGTTCGCCGCAGCCGACAACAAACTCATCATGACGGACGGAAATATTCCTGAAATCTATGATACCTATGACTTCTACCGAAAGAACCAAGGTTGCAGCGATCGTTATAAGGAAGAATTCCTTCCCGACGTTTGGAAAAACATCACCCCGGAGCAAAGAGAATTAGGGCACGGGGGCATGGATTACATTGAATTCCGCGTCTTCTTCGATTGCTTGAACGAAAAGAAGCCCTTCCCTATCGATGTTTACGATATGGCAACTTGGATGGCAGTCACTCCGTTATCCGAAGAATCCTTACGTAACGGAGGAACCCCGATAGCCATTCCTGACTTTACCCGAGGGAAATACAAAGAACGCCCAAGCGAAGACGTCATTCCCTTAAAGTAAACGGACCCCCTGCTTAAAACGAGCAGGGGCTTTTCTTATTTAATCGTACTGATAAGTTGGAGAAGGAAATAATGATTCGTCGCCGAGAATTCCAGTGAAAAATCTAAGCCAACCTTCGTCGCCGCTTTAACGTCTTCTTGGTATTCCGGAACACTAAAGCCATTCTTTCTTAATAACGCTTCGTAATCGCGTTCATAATCTTCATCCGTTATATTCAAGTCAAAATAACCGCCGATATAATAAGAAGATTTATCTTCCGCGCCATAGGCATCGTACTTTTGTCCTTTGGCCAACCGAAATTCCGGGATTTCCTCTGCTTTGTTTAATAAAATTCCGAAGTTTTTCGCCATTTTGATATAAGGGAATTCGGTTCTATCATCCTTTTTCACCCAGGCATAAATGGAAAATAGACCACCGTAATATTTCACTTCGATATTCACGTCGTCATCTACGCGCTCCATGTCGTATCGGGTCATGGCGTCCTTTTTATCCAAAACGAAGAAACCTTCTTTGAGCAAAAGCTGACCATAGGACGCGCTTAAATCCCCGCAATTCATATCCCGAACATAGAAATAATCGTGATTCCCATCGTTGTCTACGCCAAAACTGGCGTCGTCTTTGAGCCCAACGGGAAAAGGCAGCACATAGTCACCAAGGATTTGGGCCATGCTTGCCCTAATTTCTTCGCTCCACGCATCCGCAAGCACCGGAGCTTTCTCTACCACCAAATAGAATACAGCGGACCCTTCTTGGGTCTTTGTAAAAAACCGAAGCGACAACGGGGCGTTCTCTTTCTTAGCTTCCATCTCGCCAAAAGAATTCATTTCTAACGTATATCCAGCTGTGGTCAGCAAAGTTTCATAGTCTTTCTTCGCCGCTTCCCCGTCTCTCACTTTCCCAAATATTTCGAATTGATTTTGTTCGTTGATATGAGTGCAATACGGCGTATTTTCCAAAACGTCAAAAGCGGGAACTGCCGTAATGGCATAACCATCTAAACCAAAATGAGAATCAATTCGGGAATAGGGGAAGGAAGTATCTTCATAGACCCCTCCTTCTTTGGAGAGGTAAATGGCCATCCCCGTTTCTTGGTCATAGCTAATTTGAGCAGTCGCCTTCACGGCGCGGTCCCCAAAATTTTTCTTGTAGACGTGAATGGAGTCGTCGCCTTCCAATGGGGTTCCACCATCTTGAAAGCCATAATCCAAAAGAGCCTGTCCATAAGTGGATACAAGGTTCGGGGCAGCTTTGTCTTCGATATAAAGGAAAGGTCCGTCTTTAGATTCCTCGACCTTGTAGGTATGTTGCTCCGTAAACCCCTTGGGGAAGGGAAAATCAAAAGAGAATCCGAAGACTTCTTGAATGGCTTGCTCAAACCCCGTTTTCCAACTCATCGCGGGTTCATCCGATTTCGACGTCATAGAATCAACGGACTCGGAGCCCGAAGAAAAAGAAGAAGAAGACGGGGTTGCCTTGCCGCATCCCATTAATAGAAGGGGTCCGGCAACGGCCCATAGCCACAAGACGTTCTTCTTCATCCCCTTATTCTCCCGTTATCCAATCATTAGAATGATTTGCCTCGTACCACGCGGCTTCTTTCATGACTCTTCGATCCGAATCGTGACTTAACACCCGCATCGCATCCGCAGGAGAGATAAAATGACAAGATTCCACTTCTTCTTTTTGGGGTACTGTATCGCTTGTTTTTACTTCCGCGATATAGAAAACCACTTCTTTGAAAACGCCAACTCGTGGGGAATAGAAAATGGGATAACGGAACCCAGAAAGGAAATGATCAACCTCTAAACCCGTCTCTTCTTTGATTTCTCGTCTCGCCGTTGCATATTCATCCGCATCAAAAGACTCCACGTGTCCCTTAGGAATGCTGTAATGGCCTTGAATCATGTGTTCAACAAGGACCTTGCCGTTATGGAAAACGACCGCCCCACAGCTCTTTTCCTGTTTCCCAAGCAAACTCACTAAGGAATGATATTCGTCATCGCTTAACCCAATCGCTTCGCAGTATTGTTCCAAATCGCCGTACCGCTTCAGGAAGCGTTGATAGAATTCAGGGAAGAATCCCGTCATGGGGGTTAAAAGCAATTCCGGGACTTCTGGATGGTATTGGCGCGTGTTTTGCGTCATTTTCGGAAGCAAAGGGAAGGACATCATGTAGTCGGCATTCACCATTTCAAGGGGGACGCCAGCGAAAAGAAGCAACATCGCGGAGAATACACCCGTCCGATCTTTGCCGGCGTTGCAATGAAGAACCAAGGGTTTTGGAGATTCTAGAATCGCCTTAAAAATCCGTCTTGCCGTATAGGGGTCTTCCACCATTTCCATATAGGAAGCGAGATAATCTTCGTAATCGTTAGAAATTCTTCCGTTACCATTCACAGACAATTCTTTGACCTCAAATCGAGAATCGTGAAGAAAAGGGCTCGGGGCATTCTTCCGACTTTCGTCATCCCGTAAATCCAAAATGGTCTTAATCCCCAAATCCGCTATTTTGTCTTTATCTTGGGGTGTTGCCGCAGCCAAGGTTGCGGAACGATAAATCACCCCATATTGAGTTTCTCCGTAAGAGCAGGGGTATCCGCCTAAATCGCGGAAATTTTCCACGCCATTTAAACCAATCATTCTCATAGATAAAAATTGTACAGGAAGCAAAGAAAAAAGGAACCGCGGAGAGGGCGATTCCTTTAGGAATGATGAAGACTTATTTCGCTTCTTCGGTTTTCTTCGCACCGTTCTGGGCTTGGAGTTCGCCAAGGATAGCGGTGAGAAGTTCTTCCATCGTCGGCTTTTTAACAGGTTCGGGTTCGGGTGCCGGGCGTTCTTCCGGATGCTTTTTGTAATATTCTTCCTGCATCTGAGCTTGCCAAGCAAGGCGTTTCGCCTTAACGGATTTCACCGTACGGACAATAACGAAGAGGGTGATCGCGATAATGATGAAAGAAATAATCGCATTGATGAAGGTTCCCCAGTCGATGACCGCGGAGAGATTATAGGTCCAGGTCGTACCGTGAAGAGTGTAGAGGTTCTTCAAAGAATTTTGCCATTGAACATAGGTGTCGGAACTTTCGGTGATCGTGACGCCTTGGCTGGCGGCATAGGCGATTGTTGCAGCCTTCAAATCGGTGAAGTATTGTCCAATTCCCGGGACACCAGCTTGAGTGGCATTCGCCGCGGGAAGCACCGTGACGAGCCCCTTGATACCACCAGGGACGCCCCAAGTGCAAACGCTCATCAAGATGTTGACTAGCGCGGTGACAATCGCATTGAACGCTCCGCCGATGATGACGCCAACGGCCATATCGAGGACGTTTCCTTTCGAAATGAATTTTTTGAAGTCGCTCCAAAGGCCTTCTCCCTTGGCCTTTCTTTCGGCTTTCTTTGCCGCTTTGGCGGCAGCCTTTTCTTCTTTCGCCATAAAAATTATGACCTCCTATGGGGCATACCATAGGACACGCTTTTCCAAAAGTAAATAAAAAGTGTGTGTTTTCGCGTGTATCCACGCGAGGAATTATTTGGAGAGTAGGGATACCAAATAAGGAATCGCTTGCTCGAAATCCGCGCCGAAACGCTGACCATCCCCACCCCGTTCCGAAGTGATGGAAATCGCTTTGGACACATATTGATGGGCAATGCCAACAGCTTCTTCAAACGTTTTGCCGTTTAGAAGCGATCCTGCAAAAGAGGAAGAAAACAAATCGCCCGTCCCGTGGAAAGAACCCGGATATCTTTTCGTTCCTTCTAAGACGCGAGTAGCTCCATCGTAAATCACTTCCGACATCATTCCTTTTTGAAGCTCTTGTCCCGACAAAATAACGCGTTTCGGACCCAAAAGAGCGAGGGCGTCTATTAATTTTTGATAAAAAGATAAGGGTAGCCCTATGTCTTTAGATGGATAAGGAATCCCTGTTAAAAGGCAGGCTTCTGTAAGATTTGGCTTAAGGATGTCCGCTTCTTCGACCAATTCTTTCATCGCTTCCACATGGCCTTCTTTAAAACCGGCGTATAGATGTCCGCCATCCGCCATCGCAGGATCGACAAACACAAGAGATCCCCGTTTTTTGAATTCCCGAATCAAAGGAAGCACAACAGGGATTTGATCCGTTGTTAAATAACCGGTATAAACCATATCAAACGAAGGCGAATACTCTTCAATCTTATGAATCATCACCTCGATTTCACCCGTTAAATCACGTTGAACCCATGCAGGAAAAGCCGTGTGGTTGCTAAATACGGAGGTGGGGATGCCTACACATTCCACCCCACAGGCGGAAATCGTAGGAAGAGCCACGGTTAAGGAACAACGGCCGAGGCAGCTATAATCTTGGAACGTCAAAATCTTTTTCATGAGGGGTATTGTAACGAAATCAGCAAAAACTCCAACAAAAAAGGCCAAGTTTCCCCAGCCTTCCTTGTTGTGCTTGGTTATTTTCCTTTTTCTTACTTTTTAATCGGCTTTAAGACTTCAATGCCACCCATGTATTTGCGGAGAGCCTCCGGAACAATGACAGAGCCATCGGCTTGTTGATATTGCTCCAAAATGGCCGGGAAAACACGGGAGGTGGCAAGACCAGATCCGTTAAGCGTATGGCAGAATTTGGTCTTCCCATCCGCGTCACGATAGCGAATCATGCCACGACGGGCTTGGTAGTCGCGGGCATTGGAGACACTGGAGACCTCTTTGTAGATGTGCATCGACGGAATCCAAACTTCAATGTCGTAGGTACGAGCCATCGAGTGGGAGCAGTCTCCTGCTGCCAACTTGTCGATTTGATAGGTTAACCCAAGTCCTTCCACGAGTTTTTGGGCTTTCTTGACCATTTCGTCAAAAGCGGCGTCGCTGCCTTCTTGGGTCGTATATTGAACCATTTCGACTTTGTTGAATTGGTATCCGCGAATCATGCCGCGTTCTTCGGTCCGGTAAGAGCCGGCTTCTTTGCGGTAGCAGGGAGTATAGGCGAAATATTTTCTCGGAAGCTCGTTAAGCGGGAGGATTTCATCGCGATGGAGGTTCACAAGAGCCGTTTCGGCGGTCGGAAGGATGAACTTGCGCGGTTCCATGCCTTCGAGCCAGAATACGTCTTCTTGGAATTTCGGGAATTGTCCCGCGGTATATCCGGATTCGTAATTGAGAATATGAGGAGGAAGGATCATTTCATAGCCATCGGCAAGATGGTTTTCAATGAAATAATTGAGCAACGCCCATTCCAAACGAGCGCCAAGGTTCGTATAAACCCAAGTGCCAGTTCCGCTGATTTTAGCGGCGCGTTTATAATCGATGAGCCCAAGGCTTTCCGCCAAAGCGACGTGATCTTTCGGAGTGAAATCAAACTTTTGTTCTTCGCCAAAATGATAGATGGGGTGGTTGTTTTCTTTGCCACCGCCCACCAAATCGGGATCCGGGAGGTTTGGAAGGACTTCAACAAGCGAAGTGATTTCCGCTTCGACTTTCTTAAGTTCGGCTTCGCCTTCCTTATTCGCCGCGCCAAGTTCTTTGACTTTCGCAAAGATGGTTTTGACATCGCCGCCCTCTTTCTTGATTTGGGGGACGCTTGCAGAAAGACGGTTTTGCTCCGCTTTATTCGCTTCGACGCTCTTGAGCAATTCCAAGCGTTTCGCGCTCAATTCCTGAATGGGCTTCGGGTCAAAATCCCAAAGTTTCTTTTTTAATGCCGCGACAACCTCGTCGGGTTTTTCTAGAATCAATTTGACATCCAACATGGGGGATACTCCTTTTCAACGGTTTAGAAGCGAAGCGTAGAGCTCTTTCAATCGCTTTGCGCCCGTTTGAAGCGAATGGCGCTCCGCCATCGCATACGCCGGAATTATAGTGCTTTTTGCCTCTTTCGAATATAAGGAACGAAGATAATGTGCAATCGAAGCGATGCTATCGAAGACAAAACCCGTTTTATCTGGGATCAAAAGATCATTCAACGGATTTTTGTGAAGGGCGACCACTTGGGTTTTGGTTGCAAACGCATCCAGAACAAACGCGCCGTCTGGATGAACCGCGTCCAAAGCTAGGAAGCCGTCCGCTCGATACAAAGCGCTGCGGAACACATCATCTTGAACCAGAGATTCAAAATGCAGGTTCGGCGGGCACTTTCTCGAATAGGAGGCAATCAGCCAACGGGGATTATGCCGCTTAAACGATCCGAAGAAATAGAAATCGAGTTCCGGGCAGCAGGAAGCGATGTTCTTCATCGCATTAATAATGTAACGGTCTTCATAACAACCCGCGGATAGAACGATTTTCTTCTCGTCACGAATGGAGAAATATCGAGGAAAAATATCTTTTTCGGCGCCTAAATTGTCGAAACGACGCAAATTGACGCACGGCTCATGAATCTCGATTCGACTTTTCACCCCTTGCTCCACGCAAAGGGTCTTCATGGCTTCGTTAGGAACCAAAACGAGGTCAGCTCGATTCAGCAAGCGCATCGCTCGCGAAGTGATAGTCGGGGTTTTGGGCTTTTTGGGGTCCAAAAAGGAAGCGTAAGGGTCATTCTCCGCATAGAAAGCGGAGACGACAATAGGAATGGAATGCCAGGCGGCATCCACGGCCATTGCATCGTCGCGCGGGGTAAGAAAATGGGCGATATCGGGCTCGGCGAAAATGTCGTCGATCCACGTAACGCCCGCTTCCTCGCATTCGCCTTTGAGGACTTTCCGTAAACGGGAGCCCTCAAAGGTTTCGCGATTCAATGCTGTTTTATAGTGAATGAATACCCTCATCACTCAACGGCATCCGGAGTAACCGGATTTTCATCGATTAAGGTTTCGTCCGACGTTTCTTCGCCTTCCGCGCCTTCTTCTCCTTCTTCCGAAGGATCTTCATGCGGCAAGATGGCAATGGAGGCGACGGAATCCTTGTCTTCCACGTTGATGATCTTCACGCCTTGGGTATTGCGTCCAGCAATCTTGATTTCGCTGAGCGGAGTACGGATAACGATGCCCTTCTTGGTGATGACGAGCAAGTCGTCTTCCGTAGAGACTGCCTTAACGGCAACCAAGGAGCCAATTTTGGAGTTAAGAGCAATCGTAGCAACGCCTTTGGCGCCACGCTTGGTCAAACGGTAACCGTCATAGTGACGGGTGCTGCCGTCTTCCAAGGTGATGTCCGTGTCTTCCGCATAGCTCATCTTGCCATAACCCTTATTGGTCAAAACAAGGAGCAAACGGCCTTCGAAGGATCCAGTGGCACCGACGATTTCGCTGCCATCGCTTAAATCCATGCCGCGAACGCCGGCTGCGGTGCGACCCATCGAACGGACGTCTTCTTCATTGAAGGAGCAAAGTTTTCCGTTGCTCGAAGCAAGCGAGATGATGGAATTGCCATCCGTTTTCTTCACATCGAAGAGGTCATCGCCTTCGCGGAGGGAGACGGCGATCTTACCATTAGCATGGATGGAAGCGAATTCCGTCAAAGACGTGCGTTTGACTACACCAAGTTTCGTGACGAAGAAGAGATAGCTATTCTCGCCGTATTCGTCGATCGGAACGATGGAAACGACCTTTTCTTCCTTATCAAGGTTGAGGAAGTTCTGGGCAGGCATGCCTTTTCCAACACGTCCAGAATCCGGAATTTGATATCCGCGGAGACGATAGACCTTGCCTAACGTCGTGAAGAAGAGGATATCCGTGTGGGTGAAGGTGTGCTTCATCAAAATGACTTGGTCCCCATTGGTGGTCTTCATGCCGGTGATGCCGCGTCCGCCGCGGTGCTGGGCGGCGAAGGTATCGTCATCCATGCGTTTGATGTATCCGTTGCGGGTAAGGGCGACGATGATGTTCTTTTGCGGGATGAGGTCTTCGTTTTCGATGTCGGCAGCCGCATCCGAGATTTCGGTTAAGCGGTCGTCGCCAAAACGACGCTTCACTTCTTCGAGTTCAACAATCATTTGATCGATGATGTTGTCTCTGGAGGAGAGAAGGCGGTTGTATTCGGCAATATTGGCTTCCAATTCCTTCTTTTCGGCTTGGAGTTTATCTTGTTCCATACCCTGCAAGCGACGGAGGGTCATGGCAAGAATCGCCGCGCATTGACGGTCATTCAAGCCAAAGCGTTCATTGAGGCGAGCCGTGGATTCGGCGTCGTCTTTGGAAGAACGAATGATGTGGATCACTTCATCGATGTTATCGTGAGCAAGGATCAAGCCTTCCACGATGTTGAGACGATCGGTGTCGCGGCGGAGCAAGAAGCGGGTACGGCGAGTGATGACCTCAACCTGAAATTCGATATAGTCTTGAAGAAGGGGGATGATGCCAAGAGTTTTCGGTGCGCCGTTTTCAAGGCAAAGATTAATGATGCCGAAATTGGTTTGGAGGGCGGTGTGCTTCAAAAGGTTGTTCACAACCACTTCGGGGATGACGTCCTTGCGGACTTCAATCACTACACGGATGCCCTCTTTGTTCGTTTCATCGCGAACATCGGTGATGCCATCGATAACCTTCGAGCGTACCAAATCCGCGATATTGGCGATCATGTTGGCTTTGTTCACCTGGTAGGGGATTTCCGTCACGATGATGCGACTCTTGCCGTTATCCATTTCCTCAATGTGATAGCGGGAACGGATGGTGATCGTTCCAATACCGGTTTGATAAGCATCCAAGATGCCTTGACGGCCAAGGATGATGCCTCCGCTTGGGAAATCCGGTCCCGTTAAATAGGACTGCATGATCTCCGCGGCGGTCAAAGCCGGGTTTTTCGCCAAAGCAACGATAGCATTGATCGTTTCCGTGAGGTTGTGCGGCGGCATGTTCGTCGCCATGCCAACGGCAATACCCTGAGAACCGTTGACAATGAGGTTTGGGAAACGGGAAGGCAAAACTTCCGGCTCCAGTTCCGTGCCATCGTAGTTGCCAACCATGTTAACGGTGTCGCAATCGATGTCGCGCACCATTTCCATGGCAAGCTTGTTCATACGAGCTTCGGTGTAACGCATAGCAGCGGGTTCATCGCCGTCAATGGAACCGAAGTTACCGTGGCCGTCCACAAGGGTATAGCGGAGCGAGAAAGGCTGAGCCATACGGACGAGGGCAAGATAAAGCGCCGAGTCGCCGTGGGGGTGATATTTGCCCATGACGTCACCGACGATACGGGCGCATTTTTTATAGGGTTTGTTCGGAAGCATGCCCGATTCGTTCATGCCATAGATGATGCGGCGCTGAACCGGTTTCAAGCCATCGCGAACATCGGGAATCGCGCGAGAGACGATAACCGACATGGAATAATCCAAGAAGGCCGTTTGGACTTCATCGGCAACATCGCGATCGGTGAGGCCGGGGATGATGCCGGAACGGGCCGCCTCTTCGCCGAACATCGCGTCGGCGGATTGCTGCCCTTCGTGGGAAGCTTTTGCTTCGGGGGTGGAGGTTTCGGAAGGTTCCGAAGTTTCGTCAACGGTTTCTTCCGGGTTCTTCTTCATTTCATCGTTTTCCATTTTTCGTTCCTCCTATTAGATATCGAGGTTCTTGACGAACTGGGCGTGCTCTTCGATGTATTTACGGCGCGGGGCAACCTCGTCACCCATCAAATCGGTGAAGCACTTTTCCGCCAAAGCGGCATCGTCAATGGTAATGCGAATCATCTTACGCGCCGCGGGATCCATGGTGGTTTCCCAAAGCTGTTGATCATCCATTTCGCCCAAACCTTTATAGCGTTGGAAGGGATAGCCCGGCTTTAAGGCGAGTTCCTTTTTCAACACTTCGAGTTGGGCGTCGTTATAAGCGTAATAGGCGCTGCCTTTATAATCGATTTTGTATAGCGGCGGTTGAGCAATGTAAACATAGCCGCCATCGATTAACGGGCGCATAAAGCGATAGAAGAAAGTCAAAAGCAAAATACGGATGTGGTCGCCGTCGACATCAGCATCGGTCATGATGACAATCTTGTGATAGCGGATTTTGGAAACATCGAAGTTATCGCGAATGCCGCCACCGATTGCAGTGATCATGTTGCCGATTTCGGCGTTGGCCCAAATGCGGTCTTCGCGCGCCTTTTCGACGTTAAGAATCTTACCACGCAAAGGAAGGATGGCCTGCGTTTCGCGGTCACGCCCATTTTTGGCGGAACCGCCTGCGGAGTTACCCTCAACAATATAGAGTTCGCATTTTTCCGGATCGCGGCTCGAGCAGTCGGCCAATTTGCCAGGGAGCGTGGTGATATCCAAAGCGGTTTTGCGGATTTTTTCACGCGCAACGCGAGCAGCATCGCGAGCCTTGCAGGCGAGTTGGATCTTCTCAATGATTGCCTTAGCTTCCGCTGGGTTTTCTTGCAGCCACTGCGAAAGTCCATCGCCAACGATGGTTGAGACGATTTTACGAACTTCGGAATTACCGAGTTTCGTCTTGGTCTGTCCTTCGTATTGCGGGTTGGGATGTTTTACCGAGATAACGGCCGTCAAGCCTTCACGGCAATCCTCGCCCGTGAAGCTCTTATCGCCTTCTTTTAAGAATTTAAAGGAACGCGCATAGTCGTTAAGCACGCGGCCGAGCGCGAGGTTCAAGCCCTCAACGTGAGTACCACCTTCTTTGGTGGAGATGTTGTTGCAGAAGGAATAGATTCCATCTTGCGAATAGGAATCCGTCCATTGGAGAGCGATTTCACCATAAATACGTTCCTTGGTCTCTCCATCGGCAAGTGTCACCTCTTCCGCCCCTTGGCAATAAATCGGAGTGGGGTTAACAGGAAGTTTGTTTGTGTCAATGTAGGAAACGTATTCACGGATTCCGCCGTCGTATTTGAAGCTTTCTTGAACAGGGAGTTCGCCACGTTCGTCAATCAAAACGATCGAGATGCCTCCGTTAAGGAAGGCCATCTGACGCAAATGGTTGCGAATGGTATCGTAATTATAAACCGTAGTTTCGGTGAAGATGGTGGGATCCGGTTGAAAAGTAACAGTCGTTCCTCGACCATTTTGATCACCGATTCTCTTCAAATGACCAACGGGATGCCCGCCGTTTTCGAAGCGGATAAAATACTCCCCGCCATCGCGATTGACGTGGACTTCCATCCATGTGGAAAGAGCGTTAACGACCGAGGCGCCAACGCCGTGAAGACCGCCGCTAACTTTGTAGCCGCCTTCTCCGCCGAACTTGCCGCCAGCGTGAAGAATCGTAAAGACAGTTTCCACACCGGAGAGTCCGCTTTTGGCAACGATGCCAACCGGAACACCACGTCCATCATCCTTGACGGTGATGGAATCTCCTTTGTGAATAATAACGGTGATGGTCTTGCAATACCCAGCAAGGGCTTCGTCGATGGAGTTATCAACAATTTCCCACACCAAATGGTGCAAACCCGCCGCCGCAGTGGTAGCAATGTACATGCCTGGACGTTTACGGACGGCCTCCAGACCTTCCAAAACTTGGAGGTCATTTTCGTTGTAGTTCGCTTTCGCTTTTTCGAGTTCCTTTTCGTTGGACACGTCTTCCTTCACGTATTGGAAACGGTCTTCCTCTCGGATCTCGTTCCCCGACGTGGAACCGTCGAGTTTCCTTTCTTCGTCTGCCATGTTAGTTCCTCCTAATGGCTTTATTCGAGGCAACATCCACATAGGTTGCGCCTTCGATTGATAATTGTGTCGTCGTCACAAACGCTTGTTGAAATTCGCGGAGCAGATCCATCAGGTTTTTCACCCGTTCTGCATCCAGTTCCGAAGTGACGTCGTCAAGAACAAGAATGGGTTTCAAAGCTTCGTCTTCAATTAAAAAGTAAGGACAAAGCTTTAGCGCGAGAACCGCCAAACGATTCTCTCCTTGGGAGCCATGCGTGGCAATATCCACGCCGTGGACCTTGAGAGAGAAATCCTCGCGATGAACGCCGATGGACGTCGTCCTGTGGGCCAAATCGCTTTCGCGACTGACCTCGTAAGCCTTTTTGGCCTTTTTGGCGAACGAATCGGCATCGCCCCGAACAAAGGGCCGATAAACCAGTTCCGCTTCCGTCTCGGCCCCGCGGAGCCTGCCTAATAGGCCCGGGAGTTGGCGAGACAAGGAATCGCAATACTGATTGCGGTACCGAATGATGAATTCTTCCGCCTCAATCATTTGATCGGTGAGGACGTCAAGAAGATTCAAATCCGGGGCGGCTTGCTTTAAAACCGCGTTCCTTTGTTTGAGGAGTCGCCCGTAGTTGGAGATAAGCCGGAAATAGTCCAGGGACTGTTTGGAGAGGCTGATATCAAGGAAGGACCTCCGCTCACTCGGCGATCCGCAAAACAGGGATACGTCGGAGGGGGAGAATTCGATGACGTTAACAAGCCTCGACAGTTCGCTGAGACGTCGGATGGGCTTCCCGTTCACGTAGACTTTCTTTGCGTCTTTGGAGAGCTCCACCCGAATGCTTCGAGTTAGCGTTCCTTCCGACAGCGTGGCATCAATAACCGCCACGTTCTTTCCGTCTTGAATCAGCACCGCGTCGTCATTGGTTCGGAAGCTTCGGGCCAAGGAGAGAAATTGGATGGCTTCCACCAAATTGGTTTTGCCAGCCGCGTTTTCCCCAACTACAGCCGTTATGCCAGGGCCGAAGCCAAGGTCGAGCCGCTCATATCCGCGGAAAGAAGAAAGCTGCAAACGAGTCAGAATCATGCGATCCGGAATCTCTTCCCGTCGACGGCGATTTGATCACCGGGCCGAAGTTTACGACCGCGGCGGTTTTCGTTTTCGCCATTGACGAGTACCTCATTGGCGGCGAGGTAGGACTTCGCCTCGCCGCCCTCGTGGATGATGTCTGCAAATTTCAAAAATTGTCCAAGCGTAATGTACTCGGTTTTGATTTTGATTTCGTTGATATTGTCCATAAAAGAAAACGTGGCCTTTCGTCCAAATATAGTTTACTACTACGTAGTAAAAAAAAGAAGGCTTTTTTCGCCTTCTCTCGTAGCATTTTTTTGCCTTTAAAAACTCAGTAAGTCCTCATTGGAGTGATGATTTCAATCGCTGAGGGATCTTTGACGTTTTTCGCCACAAAGGGTTTCATTTCACTTTGGAAGCAAAGGGTCACATCTTCGGATTTCAACGCACGAATTGCATCCATGACAAAGACGGGGTTGAACGAGACCTCCAAGCGCTCCCCGGAATAGGAGAAGGTTTGGATGCTTTCATTGGCGGACCCGTTGGATTCGCTCTTCGCCTGCACTTCCACCTCATCTTCGCGCATCAAAAGTTTGACGGCGGAATCGCGGTCGGCGGACAAAATGGAGCAAACGCGGCCAATTGCGGAAAGGAATTCTTGCGAATTCACTTCCAAGAAATAATTGAAGCTCGTTGGAATGATGGATTTGTTGCCCGGGTGGTCACCGGGGATTAAGCGGCTGGTGACAACCGTATTACCAAACTGGAATAGAGCCTTATGGTCATCGATACCGACGCGGACATTCGGTTCGTTTTCGAAGAGACGAACGATGTCGGAGAGAACCCTGGCAGGAACGTTAGCGCAGAAATGAACGTCTTGGCTGATATGAATCGTTTTACAGGCCAAACGAGCCGAATCCGTGGCGATGGCGACTAATTGACCATTCCCCGCCGCCTCGAGCTTTACGGCCGCCAAAACCGGCCTTTGTTCCTTGGTGGAAGCCGCGAAAGCGCTTTGGTCGACGAGTAAGGCGATGTCCGCGCAGCTCGCATCGAAGACTTGCCCCGTCACATCAAAGTCGATGTCGGGGTATTCATCCGCATTGATGCTGTTGAGCTTAACGGAGGATCGACCGCCATCAACTTTAGCGATGGAGTCATCGATAACCTCAATACTAACTTCATTAACGTCGACTCGACGAATGAATTCGGTTAGGTTCCTCGCATTGACTAACGTTTTGCCCACGCTGGCGTTACGGATGATTTCCGTTTCTCCCTCCATGAAGGGGATAGTGACGCGGATCGCTAACTCTGCGTTAGATCCTGTTATTTCTAATCCTTTTTCGTTCAAATCCAATTTTACGTTGGATAAGACGGGATTCGGCGATTTAACGGCGACACCATGGCTAGCCGCGTTGAGAGCCTTAAGGAATTTTTCTTTATTAATTGTGAAACGCATGCGCCTAATATTCCTCCAATTTCATTCTTTAAAAATATTAATAACAATAATAAGAGATGTGAGTTGTGTGGATTGTGTGGAAAACTCGTTTCCGTCATCCTTCTTAAATTTTAACACGTACCATTTAAGAAGGAAATTTATTTATTATATAAATAATCTTACGGTTTCAGCTTGTCCTCCAAGTCTTTTATTGCCTTTTGCATCTCGATGTCAGTTTTCAACAGGTTTTCCACTTTTCCGACGGCGTTCATCACCGAGGTGTGGTCCTTTGAGAACAATTTTCCAATCTCGCTGTAGTTGAGGGCAAGACATTCGCGACATAAATACATGGATATGTGACGTGCGAGCGCGATTTGCGCCACGCGCATCTTTCCAGTAATCTGCGAGGGGGTCAGCGCGTAATAATCGGCAACCACAGATACGATTCTTTCCGGAGATAAGACGGTTGCTTCTTGCTTACTTTTGATGAGACTGGATATTGCTTCCGCCGCGACATCCGCAGTGATGTGTTTGGTGGGGCGGATGTTAATCGTGTAGAAGATGAGACGATTCAAAGCCCCTTCGAGCTCTCGAACGTTGCTGTTGAATTTCTTCGCCAGCAGGTCGATGACCTCGTCGTCAATGATGCTGGAACTAAGGTCCCCTGCCGCGATTTTCGAACGGAGAATTAGCTTGCTAGTTTCCAAATTTGGCTTTTTGATTTTAACGGATAAGCCTTGGGAGAAACGGGTCTTGAGGCGCTCATCCATTCCATCGATGGTGGAGGGGTCTTGGTCGCTGGTTAAAACGATTTGCTTTTTGGCGTTGGCTAGCGTTTGGAAAACGTTAAAAAACATCTCCATAGTCTTTGCTTTTTTTCGGAGGTATTGCACATCGTCTAGCAAGAGGACGTCCACCTCGTTTCGGAAATAGGCGTTAAAGGATTGATCCGTCTGATAGTTTGTAGCGAAATTAACGAACTCATCGATGAAATCTGAAGTGGAAATGTATAGAACTTTCAAGTTCGGCTGCTTCTCTTTGATATAATTCCCGATGGCTTCCAATAGGTGGGTTTTTCCAAGCCCGGAGTTACCGTGAATCATCAAGGGGTTGAAGACGTTCCCGGGGTTAGAAGCGATTAAAAGCGCGGCCTGCCTCGCTTCCATATCGCTGTCGCCAACAACGAAGGAATCGAAGGTGAATCGAGGGTCCAACCTGGCGTTTTTGAAAAAGTGAACTTCGGAATCGGATTTTGAGACAGAGTTTCCATTGCTGAGAAGCTGATCCTTCGACTTGAAATCCAATTTGTAATTGGTTCCGGTGCATCCGTGAACCGCATCGGTGATTTGCTTAAGAAATTTGGTGGAAAAAACAACCGCTGCCAAAGCCGATGGCGCGGAAATGACCATCGTGTCACCATTTACTTCTGCAATCGAACTCCCCGAGAAAAAGGCTTCGTATACTCGGTCGTCTTCGATGGTTTTCTTAATGGCGGTGAGAATGGCGGACCACAACTCCTCTCGCTCGGATATCGTTGCGTACATACGGCGTTATTATAAAAGTTTTCCACAAAATGCCAAGAAAAGGATTCCAAAAATTTACTTTTCCACATTTTCGACATAAAAAATAAATTTTTGTCCCGTTTTCATCGGATAAAAGTTATGCACTTATCCACATTGTGGAAAACTCAATTCGTTTCCATTTACTACTTTTTGGGCGTGGATATCTCGGGGCGTTTCGGAGTTTTACCCGAGATATTTTTAAAAAACGATTCGTGGCGGTCGAAACAATTTGGGAACTTCCCCAAAAATGTGGAAAACGTAAAAACGCGCGTAACGAAAGGGAAACCCGCTTCAGTTATCCCCTAAAAACGCTCCTATGAAATGTGGAAAACTTCTTTTGCGGAAAACCTATTCTTCCCGTGAGCGCGTGCGAAATTAGTTGCTAGCCCCATTTTACCCCCCTATAATTGCACTTGCTTTTAAGCAAAGGAGAACCTCGTTATGGCAAGCAAAAAAACCTACCAACCCTCGAAAGTGAAGCACGCTCACCGCGCTGGCTTCCGCGCTAGAATGGCGACCCATGGTGGACGCAATGTCCTCGCCCGCCGCCGCGCCAAAGGCCGCAAACGCCTCGCTGCTTAATTTTTTTGGGATTTTCGCGCCGTGAAAAAGGAAAATACAATCAAACCCCATCGGGAGTTCGATCGAATCATCCATACCGGCGCCAGGGTCAAGTCTGCCCACTTCACCGTATTCGGCGAAAAAAGTGCCAATTCCGTTCTTCGGATTGGCATCGCCGTCGGGAAGGCCAACGGCAAAGCGTTCATGCGAGTTCGCGTTAAACGACAAGTTCGCGCGATCATCGCTTCCAAAAAAATGGATTTGACGCAGCCGTTCAACCTCATCGTCGTGGTTCGCCCGTCCTACTACGAGGGCGAATTCACGCAAAATGAGTTGGAGCTACACGCTTCGCTCGACCGCATGAAGGAAATACTCAATTGAAACCGAAATCAAACAAAAAATTGTTGACCGGAGTTGCTCTTGCGCTCGGGGCGGTTTTTCTTTCTGGCTGCACCGCTAACTTCTGCTCGTCTACGGACCAGGCCGCTATGGCTTATCCTTACGACCAAGGGGTTACGGTTTATGTTTCCAAGGAAGAATACAACGCTTTGAAGAACGGAAGCGATGAAACAATCAAAGCAATCATCGCGCAAGAAGAGGCCTGGTCAACGGAAGCCGCCGCTTACGGCCTCCCCGCCATTGCAGGTCCTGCCCTGGATGGCAACGACAACGTTTACAAGTACATTCCGTTCCAATACAAGGAAACCGAAGGCGAAAACAAGCAGCCCGTTAAAGTGAACGGCTCGCTCGTCTTTAATGCTTTCACTTCCAAAAAATCCGCTTCTTTACTCGATTCGGTCATTTTATCCGCTAAAAATAATGGGTACTATGTGCCGAGTGTTTACTACTTCGGCATTCTTGATGATTACGCGTTAAAAGCGGCCATCGTTGAATCCGACTCCACCGGTGATTATGGCTGGGGAAAATACATGACCGTTGATACCTGGGCTGAATATGCCGCTACCGATGGCGGCAAGGCTTTCGTCAGCGCTCTTACCGCCAATGGTGAAAACGGCGCCGCCTGGGCCGTTAACGCCAATAAAACCGAAAATGGCCTCGAAACCGACGAATTGATCCAAAACGGAAAGCCGGAAGAAGGCAAAACTCAATCCGTCCTTTACGAAAATGGCCGTGTGAAATTTTCAGGCGACCTTTATCAAAACAAAAAAGATGAAGACGTTCGCGATCTCTGGGGCTTCTATGACAAGTGGAATGAAGACATTCGTTCCAAATTTGTCGGAAAAGAAGTCGATGGAAAGACCTTCTCTCAACTTGATTCCTATGCCCTTCCCTCTGCCGACTTCACCGCTTTGTATAAGTCGACCGTCAGCGGACGCGTGAACCGCATCACTTCTTGTATCGCGACTCGTGACGGCTATTACGGCCACTATGGACCGAATGCCGATTGGAAAGTTCCGATGCAACAAAAATCCTGGGGTTACGCCTGGCACAAAGGCTTCCTCGAAGGGCTGCTCGTCTACCCCGTTTCTTGGTTGACGGATACCTTCGCGGTCGGTATGGATCCTCTTTTGACCGGTATTGGGCAGATTTGGGCTATTGTCTTCGTGACTTTAATCGTTCGTTCGCTTTTGCTTCTTGTCAGCTTCCGTTCTACGATGGATAGCCAAAAGATGCAGATGCTTCAACCTGAACTCGCTAAGATTCAGGCTAAATATCCGAACGCTGATACCAATACGGCTGAAAAACAACGTCTTAGCCAAGAGCAAATGGCTTTGTACCGCCGACATGGTGTCAAACCGTTCCGTCAAATGCTTGTGCTCATCGTTCAATTCCCGGTGTTCATCTGTGTTTGGAGCGGATTGCAGGGATCTTCGGCCCTCGCTACCGGCGAATTCTTGAATTTGTCTTTGTCCGATACCATTCAGCAAACCCTGTTTAACGTCGGTGGAACGTGGTATTTGAATACCAAGGGTTGGTGGACGGCCCTCGTCTTGTTCATTTTGATGGCGGGCGTTCAGATCATGGCCATGATGCTTCCTCGCATTATTGCCAAGGTCCAAAATAAGGACGTTGCCAAATTAAATGTGAATAACGCGGCCAATCAGCAAAACAAAACCATGAAGATTATGAGCGTGGTTATGATGGTCTTCACGATCGTCATGGGCTTCATGCTCCCGTCTGCCATGGGTGTTTACTGGCTTATTGGCGGTTTGATGTCCATGCTTCAAACTGGCATTACTCAACTCATCATGATGAAGTCGAAGAAAAAGAAAGCGAAATAAAATGAAAGAATATAGTGCAAAAACCATTGAAGAAGCGGTTAAGCTTGCCTGTGACGAGCTTTCCGTGGATGAAAAACACCTCGTCTACGAAGTGAAAGAGGAAAAGAAATCCCTCTTCCGCAAAACGGCCACCATCGTGGTTTATACCGACGAAGACGCTGCTGGATATGTGGAAAAATACCTCCACGACGCCGTTGCGGCTCTTGGCATTGAAATCACGACTGAAAGTGTTGTCGAAGACGAAATCATCAAAGTCACGATCAATTCCGAACGCAACCCCGTTCTCATTGGACGCAGTGGAAAAACCCTTCAAGCCCTCAATGAACTCGCCAAGCTTGCGGTTAGCAACAAATTCAAGCGTCGCTATCGCATTCTTCTCGACGTCGCGGGATATAAAGAAGAAAAATACGATAAGATTGCTAACATCGCTAAGCGTGAAGCCAATCGCGTTCTCCGCAATCACTTCGACGTCCAACTCGATCCGATGACTCCGGACGAAAGACGCATCGTGCACAACACCTTATCCGGTATGGAACACATCAAAACCGAATCCACCGGTGTTGGTGCCAACCGTGCCGTTTCGATCAAATACGTCGAATAATCTTAATTAAATTAAGGAAAAGGGCCAAACGGCTCTTTTCTTTTATATATAATAGTTGCGCGTATGAATGAACCGATTATCGCCCTTGCAACTCCACCCCTAAAAAGCGCCCTCGCTATGATTCGTGCTTCTGGCGAAGGCGTTCTGGAAATCACGGACTCCCTCTTTTCTAAACCAGTCTCCCATTTAAAAACCCGTTCTTTGCTTTATGGAACTTTGTCCGATCAAGGACAGGCCATGGATGAGGTGGTTCTTTTGGTGTATCCCAAGCCCCATACCATGACGGGCGAGGATGTTGTGGAGATTTGCTGCCACGGTTCTATGGTTATTGTGAATCAAATCGTGGAAGCCTATCTTTCTCGCGGAGTACGTTATGCAACGGGAGGGGAATTCTCCGCCCGAGCTTTCTATAACGGCAAGATGGATTTGATTGAAGCGGAGGCGGTTCAGGATCTAATCAACGCCACCACCGTAGAATCCAAAAACGTCGCCTTGTTGTCTTTAAGCGGCCAAACCAGCAAGTCGATCGGGCCGTTAAAAGAAGAAATCGGCGCATTGCTTGGTTTGGTGGAAGTTGGCATTGATTTTCCAGAATATGACGAAGAAGAAGCGGCGACGGATCAAGGAATTGCTGCAGGATGCCATGCTATTCGTGAGCGTATTTCCGCCCTGTTAAAGCAGGGCGAAGAAGGAAGAATGATACGTGAAGGGGTCAAGTTGGCTCTAGTTGGCAAACCTAATGTTGGAAAGTCTTCCTTGCTGAATGCTCTCCTTCAAAAAGAAAAGGCGATTGTCAGTGATATCCCAGGAACGACACGCGACGTGGTGGAGGGAGATTTATCCATTAATGGTATCCCTGTTCATCTTATGGATACCGCGGGGATTCGTGAATCGAGTGATGCGATTGAACAATTAGGAGTTAAGCGGTCTCTATCCTCTATCGAAGAGGCGGATTTGGTGCTTTTTGTGCATGACGCTTCCGCGGATTACGACGAAGAAGAACGGGGGTTGCTAAAATCGGTGGAAAACAAACTCTATTTAATTGTGAACAACAAGGCAGACTTAATTGCGGAAAAGAAAGACGGCGAAATCGAAGTATCTGCGCTTCATAACGATATCGGCGCTCTCAAAAAGGCGATTGTTGAGAAATTAGGCATTCACGATAGCGCCTACCACACCCCTTCTCTTTCCTCCGCAAGGGAATTGGCGCTTCTGCGCTTAGTCGATTCCGACTTAAAAGAAGCGGAAGAGGGTGCGAATAACGGATTATCTGTTGATTTGCTTTCCGTATCCCTTCAGGAGGCCTATAACCACGTCCGCGAATTGCTTGGGGAAGATGCGACACATGATTTGACGGATGAAATCTTTTCCCGATTCTGCGTGGGAAAATAAGGAGCTTTATGAAATATTTTGACTCCCATTGCCATTTGAACGATAAAGAATTTGATTCCTCTTATCGCGAAGTCTATGAAAGGGCTAAATCGATGGATGTGTCCCCTCTTTTGGTTATTGGGTGGGATTACGAATCATCCTTAAAAGCGGTTCAAATGTCGGAAGAACTTGAAGGGGTGTATGCCTTGGTTGGGTTTCAGCCTGAAAATCTTGAATTGATTTCGGAAGAGACACTCCAAAAGATAGAGGAGCTAACGAAGCATCCGAAAGTGGTAGGCATCGGAGAAATCGGTCTCGATTACCATTGGTTTCACGATCCTAAAGATCACGAAAACCAAAAGAAGTGGTTTATCCGTCAATTAGAGCTCGCAGATAAACTTGATTTGCCTGTTTCTATCCACGCTAGAGAAGCTTTAGGAGATACCTTGGATATTCTTCGGGTTCATTCCCCAAAAAGAAAGGGAGTTTTGCATTGTTATTCCGGATCGGTTGAAACCATGATGGAACTAGAAAAGCTAGGATACTACTTTGGCTTTGATGGTCCCGTGACCTTTAAAAACGCGAAGGAACCAAAACGATGCGTGGAGGTGTGTCCTTTGCAGCGGCTTCTTGTAGAAACCGATTCGCCATATATGGCCCCGACCCCTTTGAGGGGAACGGTGAATGAACCGAAAAACATCCCTTTAATTGTTGCAGCCATGGCTGAATTAAAAGGTATAAACGTCGACAAATTAGCGGAAACGATGAAAGAGAATTTAGAAAGGCTGTTCCGCGTGAAACATGAATAAAATCCAATACCCTGCCATCATTGTTGTAGAAGGAACGTCAGATGAGGCTTTAATTAGTTCTTTCATGGATGCCGATATCGTTGTTACAAACGGTTCAGACGTTCCACGTGAAACAATCGAGTATTTGAAAGAAGCCAAAAAGAAACGGGACATTGTGGTTTTAACGGATCCGGATTGCCCGGGAAAACGCATACGGGATATCTTAAACCGCGAAATCCCAGGTCTTTTGCATGCCTTCGTTCTTAAAGAACACGCGATTAAACACCATAAGGTTGGCGTTGCAGAAAGTTCCAGGGAAGATGTGCTGGATGCCCTTTCTCATATTGTTCCCAGCGTCTCCTCCGGTCGCGGCAAGTTAACCATGGCGGATTTAGTGGAATTAGGTTTGATGGGGGAGGATAATTCCTCGTCAAAAAGAGCAAAATTGGAACGGATTTTGCATTTGGGACACACCAATGCTAAGACGTTGCTAAAGAGAGTGAATGCATTGGCATTAACAAAAGAGGAACTTCAGGAGGCGCTGGAACAAGATGAATGAAGACAAATTTTTCGAAGGGGTGGCTTCGTTAAAACTTTTGGCAAAAAAAGAAGTGGGACAAAACTTCCTAATTGATCCGCGTGCCGCCGAAAGTATTGTTAATGCGCTAGATATTCAAGAAGGCGAAAAGGTGTTGGAAATTGGCTGCGGAGCCGGATCCCTTACCTATTTCCTTTCCCGTTATTCCAACGATATAGACGCCATTGATATTGATGAAGCCGTGTTGCTAAAGACGGGCAAGGATTTCGAAAAAACGGAGAACCTTCACGTTATTTATGGCAATGCGGCGAAATGGGATTATTCTTCCTATGATAAAATCGTTGGAAATCTTCCTTATTACATCACTTCCTTGCTTGTAGAAAGAGCATTGACGGAAGGGAAGAAGGCGAAGCGTATGGTTTTCATGGTTCAAAAAGAAGCCGCCGCTCGTTTGCTATCTCGCCCGGGATCCAAAGATTACGGCCCTCTCCCCATTTACCTTTCCTTGGTTGCAAATTCCAAAAAACTTTTTAATGTTGGTCGTAATTCCTTTACCCCAATTCCCCATGTAGACTCTTCTGTTCTTCGATTTGACGTGATTCCTGAATCCCATAACGAAGAAACAAAGGAAACATATAAATTTGCCCAAAGCATGTTCCTTCAGCGTCGAAAAACCATCTTCAATAACCTGAAATCCTATCTACGCGACGATACAAAAGCTAGGGAAGTTCTCACTTCCTGCGGAATTGAACTAACGAGACGTCCCGACGCTATATCGCCCCTTGAATATTTATCTCTCTACCGCGCCACGAAGCGAGTACAATAAATCTCGCGTTTACGGAGAATGATATGCTCATAAAATCCTTCGCTAAAATCAATTTGTCGCTGCAAATCAAAGGTGTTCGCTCCGATGGGTACCATGAATTAGAAATGGTTAACCTCCCTTTGAGTTTGCATGACGTCATTGAAATCGATGCCTCCCCTCGTTATGCCAACACCTATATTGTCTGTGATGATCTTGCTTTGATGAGCATGAAATCCAACTTATGCACAAAGGCGGTCGACGCCATGCGCGCGCATTATGGGTTCAAAGACAACTTCATGATCCATATTCATAAGGAAATTCCTTTTGCCGCGGGACTAGGCGGAGGAAGCTCAAATGCTGCCTGCGTGATGCTTGGCCTAGACAAGATGTTAAAACTCCATGCGAAAAAGGAAGACTTAATCCAAATCGGAAAAGGATTAGGCGCGGATGTTCCCTATTTTTTGGATCCTCACCCCGCCCTTGTGGAGGGGATTGGAGAAAAATTCACGCCAATTGAGGTGAAAAAGAGATATTTTTGCCTTCTTGTTAAGCCGGAAAAAGGGCTATCCACGAAGGACGTGTATGCAAAATGCGATGAATTCCCCCGTCAAATTATCAATACGAGCCTTGTACTAAAAGGATTGAAGGAAGGCGACGATTCTTTGATTGCTTCTCATCGCGGAAACGACCTCTATTTAGCCGCGGAATCTTTGCTTCCGGAAATCAAGACAATTGTTGAATCCCTTCACGAGGATGGTTTTGAAATCGCCTCCATGTCCGGATCGGGATCTTGCTGCTATGCTTTGACCTGCGATCAAAAGAAAGCAGCGAAAGCGGCGAAGAAATACACAAAACAAGGGCACGTATCCCTTGTTTGCGAAATCCTTCGTTGATTTGTAGACTCCCGTCATCCTTTGCGCCAATAGGCGCATTTTTTATAGCAAAAGAAAAGGCATCGGAACCCCCGATGCCTTTTCCGTTAAGTGAAGTCTTACTTCTCTTCGCCGTTCAAGATGTTCGCTTGAGCCGCGGCAAGGCGGGCTAGCGGGACACGGAACGGAGAGCAAGAGACGTAGTCGAGGCCGACGCGATCATAGAACATGATGGACGCGGGGTCGCCACCGGTTTCACCGCAAACCCCGATGAGGAGGTTCTTGTTGGTGGCACGGCCACGTTCGACAGCGATCTTGACGAGTTCGCCAACACCTTCGACATCGATCGTTTGGAACGGATCGAATTCATAGATCTTGTGATCGTAGTAGAAAGGGAGGAATTGGCCGGAGTCATCACGGGAGAAGCCCATGGTGAGCTGGGTAAGGTCGTTGGTACCGAAGCTGAAGAATTCCGCGTGTTTGGCGAGTTCGCCGGCACGGAGGCAGGCGCGCGGGATTTCAATCATCATACCGACGTGGTAGACGAGTTTGACGCCCTCTTTGGCCATTTCATCTTCGACCGCTTTGATAACGGTGTTCTTGGCCCAGAGGTATTCCTTCAATTCGCCGCAAAGAGGAATCATGATTTCGGGTTCGACTTCGTGTCCGAGTTCCTTTGTAGCCTTGATAGCGGCTTCGATGATAGCACGGGCAAGAACGGCGTAGATTTCCGGATAGGCAACGCAGAGGCGGACGCCACGGAAGCCCATCATCGGGTTGGCCTGATGGAGTTGGTTGATACGATCTTTGACCTTTTGGACGGTGACGCCAAGAGATTTGGCGAGATCGTTGATGGTCGCTTCATCGCCGATTTCCGGGAGGAATTCGTGTAGAGGCGGGTCGAGAAGACGGATGTTAACCATCGAATCGGGGTTTGCCATATACATTTCGTAGAAGTCGCCCATGAGGAACGGACGGATGCGTTCCAAAGCGGCTTCACGCTCTTCGGTCGTGTCGGAGAGGATCATGCCACGCATATTGATGATGCGTTCCGGAGCGAAGAACATACGTTCGGTACGGCAGAGACCGATACCTTCAGCGCCGAAGTTGCGGCCATTGTGGGCATCGTCGGGGGTATTGGCGTTGACGCGGACTTTGAGACGACGATATTTGTCGGCCCAAGCCATCAAGCGGCCAAAGTCGCCACCGAGGTTGGCGGGAACCATCTTGATTTCGCCTTCATAGACGAGACCAGTGGAACCGTTCACGGAGAGGACGTCGCCTTCGTGGTAGACCTTGTCACCAACTTTGAGGGTCTTTTCCTCTTCGTTGACAACGATTTCGGTCGCACCAGCGACGCAGCATTTGCCCATGGAACGGGCAACGACCGCAGCGTGGGAGGTCATACCGCCACGAGCGGTGAGGATGGCTTCGGAATTGACCATACCGATGATGTCTTCCGGAGAAGTTTCAGCGCGGACAAGGACGACTTTCTTTCCAGCGTCGTGCCAGGCTTTGCATTCTTCAGCGGTGAAGACAATCGCACCAGTACCAGCACCCGGGGAAGCGGGGAGGCCTTTGATGACAGGGTCGTGAGCCTTGAGGTCTTTTTCGTCGAAGGTCGGGTGGAGCAAGTCATTGAGCTGCTTCGGCTCGACGCGGCAGACCGCGGTCTTTTCGTCGATGAGTCCTTCGTCGACGAGGTCGCAAGCGATCTTCAACGCGGCGTGGGCCGTGCGCTTGCCGTTACGGGTTTGTAAGAAGAAGAGCTTGCCGTGTTCGATGGTGTATTCCATGTCTTGCATATCGTGGAAATAGGTTTCCATGCGCTTGATGGTTTCCATGAACTGTTTGTAGACTTCCGGCATGCGCTTTGCGAGTTCGTCGATGTGAAGCGGAGTGCGGATACCAGCGACGACGTCTTCGCCTTGGGCGTTCGGAAGGAACTCGGCGTAGACTTTCTTTTCACCGGTGGACGGGTCACGGGAGAACGCGACACCAGTGCCGCAATCTTCGCCCATGTTGCCGAAGACCATCGTTTGGACGTTGACGGCGGTGCCCCATTCATAGGGGATGCCGTTCATTTGACGATAGATGTTGGCACGGGGGTTGTCCCAGCTGCGGAAAACGGCGGCAACCGCTTCCTTGAGTTGGACATACGGATCTTGAGGGAAATCTTCCCCGAAGGTCTTCTTGTAGTAGGCTTTGTATTCGCCGACGAGGGTCTTGAGTTGATCCGGAGTGACTTCGGTGTCGAGCTTATAACCGTTTTCTTCCTTGATCTTGTCGAGCATCGCGTCCATTTCGGTGCGCGGATGTCCTTTGGCGATGTTGGTATACATCAAAAGGAAACGACGATAGGAGTCCCAAGCAAAACGTTCGTTGCCGGAAGCCTTCGCGAGTTCTTCAACGGTGGTATCGTTGGTTCCGAGGTTGAGGATCGTGTCCATCATACCCGGCATGGATTGACGAGCGCCAGAACGAACCGAGACGAGAAGAGGCATGCCCTCTCCGCCACCGAATTTCTTTCCGTTGACTTCTTCCATTTCGTGAACATGTTTCACGATGTCCTCCCAAACGAAATCGGGGATCTTCTTACCCGAATCGTAGTAGAGGGTGCAAGCTTCGGTGGAGATGGTGAAACCAGCGGGGATGTTGATCCCTGCGGCAGTCATCTCGGCAAGACCAAAGCCTTTTCCACCAAGGATCTCTTTGCCGATTTTAGCGGCGTGAGCTTCTTTGAAGGAATATACGTACTTTTTCTCTGCCATTTTTTCCTCCTAATGACAATTAGTGGGGCACTAGCCCCGACGGGTAGTATCTTACCATAGGTAAAAGGGTTCTTAATATAGAAAAGATTCCCTTTATCGGTAATTTTTGTGTTATATGGCCTTCGTTAACGAAGGATATCGATTTTTTCTACAGCTTCCGCGAGGTTGCCCACGATAAAATCGGGTTTCGCGTCTGGATATTTTGCGTAGGGGTGAGGGTCGCCACCTAAAAGCAAGACGGAGTGGGTTCCGGCATTTTTGGCCGTTTGGACATCTTGAGTGGTGTCTCCAATAAACCATGAGGTTTCAAAGTCAATGTTGTGGTCTTTTTTGGCTTTTAACAACATGCCAATTTTCGGCTTTCTGCAATCGCATTCCTTGGTATATTTCGCGACAGAATGCTCTTTCTTGATGGGAAAGTGAGGGCAGAAGTAAATGCCATCCAAATAAGCCCCTTCCTTGCCTAACTCCATTTCTAGCGTGGCCATAATGCGTTGCAATTCCCCCATGGTGGTCTCGCCGCGAGCAACAATTGGCTGATTGGTGATGCAAATGGCTAGATAACCAGAGTCGTTAATTTTCTTAACGGCCTCCGCTGCTCCGGGAATCAGGTGGAGCATCTCGGCTTTCACGACAAAATCGCCGAAGACGTTGAGGGTGCCGTCACGGTCTAAGAAAAAGGCGGTTTGAAGATTTTTAAGATTTTTGCGTTCTGGAATTCCTTTGGAAACGTCGTGTGTTACTTTTTCTAGACTTAGTCGATCTTCAATTTTGATAACGTATTCGCTTGAGCTATATGCATATAGGCCCTCAATGGCCAACGTAGGGGCAAAAACATCGTCCCGAAAGTTCAATGGACAAATGTCGCCAGGGTCATAAGTCGATAAAAAGTCTCCCGACACAATCGCTAAATCGGTGGGAATGATGTTTCTATAGGCAAAATCTCTGGCTGCAGAGGTTTCTTTGGGCAAAACGACGAATCCCCGGCTATTTGGTTTGACGATAAGAACGTCCTTTTGTTCTGGGTGAGGTTCAGGGTGAACGAACGCGGAAATCATCGCGCCCTTTTCTTCATGAAATTTAAGAAAACGCTGAAGATCGACGTCTAAAAACAAATCCCCTGGGACGTAGAGGAGGTCTTCGCCTAGTTCAGCCAAAGACGCGATTGCACCGGCATTTCCCTTTGGCTTATCGAGCAAAAGAAGCGAGACCTGTGCGTTTCCTGCTAAAAAATTAGGGACATCAGCCTTCTTTGGCCACGCGATAAAAAGATGGTCGACACCGTTATGCAACAAAGATTCGGTTTGCCATTTTAAAAGAGGCTTTCCAAGAATTGGGGTATCCCATTTCGCGACACCATATCCCGGTGTGGCGAAGTCTTTTTTGTAGGCGGCGCAGTAAAGTAAGGCTTTCATGTCCTCATCATACCTTAAAACGGGCTCAAAATGAGTAGGGAACACATCGCTGTTTCCGACATTTTGGTAAAAAGAGTAGAATGAGAAACGTTATGAAGCAAAACGATCCCTTGATTCTTACTTTCGATTTCGGAACCCAGTCCGTCCGAGCCTCCCTTTTCAACAAAAAGGGGGAGTGTGTAGGAATGGAAAAAGAAGCCTATCAACCTGCCTATTTTTCCCCGAAACCTGGCTATGCCGAAATGGACCCGAATGATTATTACGATTATTTATGCGTTGCCTGTAGACGTTTGGTGGAAAGCCATCAAGAAGAAATAAAACGCGTGCAAGGCATTGTAGTGGATTGCTTCCGTGATTCCGCGGTCCTTTTGGATAAAGAACGTAAGGTGATTCGTCCCATGATTCTATGGCTCGATTCTCGCATGGCCAAATGCGAAGACCCCCTTCCGTTATTCAACCGTTTTGCCTTTAAACTGGTTGGAATGGATTACGTCATCAAAATGAATCGCCGCCGTTCTGTGATGAACTGGATTAAAGAGAACGAACCAGAGAATTTCGAGAAGTGCGATAAATACGTCTCGGCATCCACCTTCTTTATTTATCGTTTGACGGGCGAATTAAAAGATACCGCCTGCTCCTATACCGGTCATTATCCCATTGATACTAAAAAAGGCGCTTGGTACAAAAATCCAACCAAGCACTTTAAAGGCATGGTGTTTTCCGTTAAAAAGTCCCAGTTGTGCGATTTGGTCCCGCCCGGAGGGGTTTTGGGCCAAATTAGCGAACAAGCCGCGAAGGAAACGGGGCTGCCCGTCGGGCTGAAAGTATTTGCCGGCGGATCGGATAAGAGCTGCGAAACGTTAGGAGCCGGAGTTGTGGATACCACTATGGCGGCCGTTTCGCTTGGAACGGCTTGCTCTATTGAAACAACGACCCCCCATTACACCGAGCCTATTCGGTTTTTACCTGGCTACGCGAACGTAATTCCAAACTCCTATAACGTGGATATTCAAATTTATCGTGGGTTTTGGATGGTGAATTGGTATTTAAAAGAATTTGGGCGCGAAAAAATCGAAGACTATTTTATCGAGACGAATCCCGAGACGTATAACAGCCGTTTAAAGAACATTCCCGTTGGAAGCGATGGTTTGATTGTTCAACCTTTTTGGGGACCGCTTTTGGACCGTCCTCAAGTCAAAGGGGCAATTATTGGGTTTTCCGATTACACGACTAGGGATCATGTTTACCGGGCCATTATTGAAGGGATTGGATACGAACTTCGCTATTCCTTGGATGGCATCCGCAAACAGCTGAAACGTCGCGATCACATTCGCAAAATTCGTATTTCTGGTGGCGGTGCCCAAAGCGATGAAATCTGTCAGATTATGGCGGATATTTTCAGTCTCCCCGTTTCCCGAGTGCAAACCCACGAAACCTCTAGCCTTGGTGCGGCGGTTGCCGGATTCTTGGCTGCGGGGGAATTTAAAGACCCTGACGAAGCGGTCAAGGCGATGGTTCATGAGGAAAAGACCTTCGTCCCTAACCCGGAGAACGTCGAAATCTATGAGGACCTATATCAAAACGCCTATAAAAAACTCTACCCCTCTTTAAAGGGCGTTTATCGATACCTTTATGACTTCACTGCCCAATAAAAAACCACGCAAAATTAATACAAAGGCGAGAAATTGAATTATGGATGATTGGGGCGTCAGCTTCGTTTCCTTCGAAAAATTCTTTGCGACAGGTCATACCTTGGCGGAGGATTTTCTTTCTTCTCAACCTCTACTCAAAGCCATTCCGAATATTCACGACTTTTTGCTCCAACAAATTCAAAATCTTGACCTTTCTCAATACCAAGAAATTGCACCTCAGTGTTGGATTCATCAAAATACAATTGTCGATAAGAGCGCGGTTTTAATTGGCCCTTTGCTTCTTGGCCCCGGGTGCGAGGTTCGACCCGGCGCATATATTCGAGGCAACGTTCTTGCGGGAAAAAACGTTGTCATTGGCCATTGCACCGAGATTAAAAATTCCATCCTTTTTGACGAAGCTCAGGTTCCGCATTTTAACTACGTCGGGGATTCTATTTTAGGGTATCACGTTCATTTTGGCGCGGGTGCAATCACTAGCAATTTCCGCGCAGATCACGGCCCAATCAAAATTAAATGTAGCGAAAATGCAAGGATTTTACCCTTCAATAAAATGGGCGCAGTCGTCGGCGATTTCACAGAAGTTGGTTGCAATGCTGTTTTAAATCCCGGAACCCTGCTCGGGAAAAATTGCCGAGTTTACCCCCTTGCTTCCATTCGTGGGACTTACCCCAGTGAAACTATCGTGAAACAAAATGGAGAAACCTCTTGCGTGCGTCATCCGAAAGAAGAAGCACAATGAAAACAATCACGGTTTATGTTTTGCCTCATGAAAATCTAGCGGCCTCCCAGTTAAAAATTGCCACTTTCATCGGGAAGGAACAATATTCGGCGTTGAAGGAATCGTATGGAGACAAAGCAACGTTCCTGCCCTCCGTTGCAAAAGCTTATTTGCTTAAGAAATTTACGCCGAACAACCCTCTGTTTTATGGTCCAAACGGAAAGCCTTACCAAGACGACTGTTTCTTTAATTTATCCAACACGAAAGACGCTTCCGTGATTGTTGTTGCGGACCGAGAATGCGGTGTAGATATCGAGGGAGAAAGAAATATGACCCCCAGTTTCCAACAAAGCGTTTTTGGCGAGGTGATTACAAACACGGACCCCGTTGCTTGCTGGACGAGAAAAGAAGCGCTTAGCAAAGCGGAAGGAATGGGTTTGTCAGGTGCGCCCTTGCTGGATATACCGTTTAAAAAAGGGCTGTCCAACTATAAAGATCGCGATTATTTTGTTGTGACCGGTCATTATGAAAAATGGACGATTTCTGTCGCTATAGAAGGATCAGAAGAATTCAAAATCCAATTTGAAGAAGCAATTTAGTGCTTTGTTGGGTCTAACTTTTCACCACACTGACTGCAGAAAGAAGCATTCGGTTGGTTGATGTAACCACACCGACGGCAGACAATGGTTTCCATTGGTTTTTCCGCATTACGGTGCTCGTCGGCATCGTGGTATTTTTCTTGTCGAGCGAGATAGTCGTTTTGCTGTTCGCGAAGGGACTTCCGCTCTTGATTTTGATAAGTTGCCATCGTGTGGTCGGGGGTTGAGACGGGGTTAACAGGAGGCGTAGCATCCTTCATTTTGACGGCCATTTTAAAACGGAATATCCAAGAAATGACAATGAAGACGACCGTAAAGCCAAAGGCAATCCAAAATACAAGGAAGGACCACTCCCCGTGCCCGGTGAAAATTAGAATTGGCATGAGGATAAAACAAATCATGATCGGAATCATGGCGATCCAAGAGACTTTTTTCCAGATGTTGTTGGCTTTAAGTGGGTTGAATTGATCTTTTTGTTGTTTCATTTCCCTTTAATTATAAAACGAGGATAAGGCCACAAAAAAAGAAAATTTTGCTAGATATAGGAGCAAATAAGGGATTGTAGATTCGTGTTATAATTCCGGTCAGCCAAACAAGTTGGACTTGG